>NZ_BROB01000006.1 GCF_024345185.1 Levilactobacillus humaensis
ATTGGTTCAATAAAGATCGAATTTCGATGAAGACAAAAGGCTTGAGCCCTATAAATTATAGGAATCAAGCCTCAGTAGCATAAATTAAATTACTATTTGTCTAACTTTTCTATTGCACTTCATCTCTGGGTTCCTTTTTTTATTCGCATCTTTGTCAATTAATATTCTCCTTTAAGTTGACAAAATTGAAAATCGGCGTATATTAGAGAGTGAAAGACGAGGTGAGTGGGTGTTTCTTTTCTTTGATGGTTGTTGTGGTCAACGAATCGGAGGTTAAATAATGGCAGTTAATATCATTACCCTTGGTGAGATGCAGAAAACAACGTATGCGATGAAACTCTATGACACTTTGGGAGAGTACACCGTGGATTATCTTTTAAATGATGACCATGCTGTGGACGAGAAAGTCGAGGACAAAACAGTGGCCTTACTTCAGGAGTGTAATGCCTATGCCAAGGCCAACGGGTTACCCGCACTTTGCGATATCTATGATGTGTTCGGCCTTGAGCAGGACGCCGCAATTATTTACCACATGGTGGCGGATCACTTGATTCAGGAAAAGCAGCAAATCGAAGAATGTGAAATCACCATTAAGCGGCGGCACAACTAGAACACGCAAAGGGAGGAATTTAAATGAGTAGTGAGGAATGGGTCACAACTTGGTTGCGGCTTTGCGAGAAACACGCGGTTAAACCGTGGGAGTTTGATTTTAAACAGTTCTATCTACTAGCGTTGATGACGCCGGAAACCTCTCACTTGGATCTTTGGTTGGATTATAAAAGAGAAGTGTTGGAAGAACCGCGACCGAACGTCTTTACGACACCTTTGGCAGTAGTCGACCATGATCCGGATAAGGTCGCCGGTCCAATCTATGACGAGTTGGGGTGGCCCAACGATGAGAACGTTAAAGGAGATACGATGAACTCCTTTAAAACGACCTTTACCCAGACGATTAGGGCGATGTCGGAAGCTGATAGAAATGAAATTTACCAGAAAATCGGCATTGACGCCGATGAAAAACTTGACCGGCAATATGGCAGACTCCTAAGCGACAAAAATTTTGGCGAGTTTCCCATTATTGCGGAAAACTTTGACCAAATTGAACGGTTTGCTCAGCTGACCCAAGCCATTGGCAATTTTTGGACGCTGGACGCTGAGACCAATCAATTTAGAGGAACCAACGCTGGTATTCGAGATTACTTCGACATTACACTGAGTCAACTTAAAGGCAAGCGGCGTTCCGAGGAATGGTCTAAGTTTATTAAACAGTATTTTCTCCAGCCGTATGTTTATCAGGGAAGTGGTCAGGTTGGGGAACTTTGGCAAGACCACTTCAAACATGGCGTCTATCCCAAGACCAGTCAAGACTTCAAACAGTTTTACACGAATGCCAACCTGATGATTGAAGAGCGGGGAAAGTGGCTGACGAAGAGACTCTGTGAGGACCTCGGGTTGACTAACTTAGCATTCTATCAAGAAGATTTAGCCAATATGACTAAAATTAAGTACTTCGACCAAATTAAAGGAATTATGAGATAAGTCAATTCAGCAGTCGACTCTAAAAGCTGTTGTCATCAACCAAGCAGAAGTGGTTGTTGCCAACAGCTTTTCACATCCAAAAAAGATCCACCGTCTCACGTGGCACTAGGGGGTCAAAAGTGTATAATGAGATTATTCTAATAATTCAAGGAGGAAATCATGACAAAATCCACACACTTTTATCAGATGTTCCAACCCAACCATTACGATATCGCATTAAATATTAACCGCGAAACCAAAGAAATCTCCGGGACGTCCACCATCACCGGTGACGCCTTGGAAAATAAAATTTCTGTTCACCAGAAGTTTATGACCATTCAGTCGGTAACTGCCGACGGTCAAGCCGTTCCCTTTACCTTTGATGACCAGAGCGAAGGCATCCACATCGACCTGGGCAAGACCGGGGAAACGACCGTGGCCATTGCCTTTACGGCACCCCTGACCGACAGCATGATGGGGATTTACCCATCCTACTACGAATTAAACGGGGAGAAAAAGCAGATCATCGGGACGCAGTTTGAAACGACGGCTGCTCGTCAAGCCTTCCCATGTGTCGACGAACCCGAAGCCAAGGCCACTTTTGACCTGGCCATCAGTTTTGACGAACATGAAGGCGAAACGATTATCAGCAACATGCCGGAAGTGAAGACTGAAAATGGCGTCCACACCTTTGACACCACAGTTCGGATGTCGACCTACCTGATTGCGTTTGCCTTTGGGGATCTCCAAAGCAAATTGACTACTACCAAGAGTGGGGTTCAGGTTGGGGTCTTCGCTACGAAGGCGCACCAAGCCAACGAACTCGACTTCGCCTTAGACATTGCTAAGCGCTCAATCGAATTCTACGAAGATTTCTACCAGACACCATACCCACTACCACATTCATGGCAATTGGCCTTACCTGACTTCTCAGCCGGGGCCATGGAGAACTGGGGGCTGGTCACTTACCGGGAAGCTTACCTGGTCTTAGACCCTGACAACACGACGCCTGACATGAAGATGTTAGTTGCCACGGTGATCTCTCACGAACTGGCGCACCAATGGTTCGGGGACCTCGTCACCATGAAATGGTGGGACAACCTCTGGCTTAACGAGAGTTTTGCCAACATGATGGAATACGTGGCGATCGACGCCATCGAACCCGACTGGCATGTCTGGGAGATGTTCCAGACTTCTGACGTTCCGATGGCTCTGCAACGGGACGCAACGGATGGGGTTCAACCCGTCCACGTTCAGGTTGAAGACCCCGCCGAAATTGACGCCATCTTCGACAGTGCCATCGTTTACGCCAAGGGTGCTCGGATGTTAGTCATGGTCCGGACGCTGATTGGGGACGATGCCTTACGCAAGGGCTTGAAGGCCTACTTTGCCGCTCACCACTACGGCAATGCCACGGGGGATGACCTCTGGGCGGCCTTGGGTGACGCCTCCGGGATGGACGTTGGGGCCGTCATGAACTCTTGGTTGGAACAACCGGGTTATCCAGTCGTTTCCGCTAAGGTTGTCGACGGGCAATTGACGTTGTCCCAGAAGCAATTCTTCATTGGTGAAGGCCAAGAGGTTGGCCGTCAATGGCAAGTGCCATTGAACAGCAACTACGATGCCGCTCCCGTCCTCTTAAAGGATCACGAGGTTGTCGTTGGGGATTACGCCCAGCTACGTCAAGCCAGTGGCAAGCCGTTCCGCTTAAATGTTGGGAACAACTCCCACTTTATCGTGGCTTACGACGACACGTTGCTGCAAGACATTCTGGATCACGTGGATGACTTCGACAGCATTACCCAGCATCAAATTCTGCAAGACCTTCAGCTCTTAGCCGAAGGCCGTCAGATTTCTTACGGGACCTTAGTTCCACTGTTGACGCGTTTTGCCGATAACCAATCGACATTGGTTGCCACGTCACTGTACGCCATCGCTGGCGAGTTGAAGAAATTCGTCACGCCAGGTTCAGCTGAAGAGACCCAAGTGAAGGCTTACTTTGATCAACTGAGTGCCGGTCAAGTTGCCCGTTTGGGTTGGGATGATCGCGACTCTGACAGTCTCGATGACCAGTTAATCCGGCCAACAGTGCTGAGTGCCGCCTTATATGCTGAGAACCCGGCAGCGGTTGCGGCCGCCCATGACTTGTTCACGGCTAACAGGGATCACTTGGAGAGCTTACCAGCCTCGACGCGTTTCCTGATTATTCGTAATGAAGTTAAGCATTTCGGCAGTGCTGCCTTGATTAGCGACTTACTGGCAGCCTACCGGGCAACCAGCAATGCCAGCTACAAGTCTGACCTGACCTACGCGGTAACGGCCACGACTGACCCCGAACAAATCACGCGCTTGGTTGGTATTTTTGAAGATACCGACACCGTTAAGCCCCAAGACTTGCGGTCATGGTTCTACGGCGTTCTGCGTAACGACCGTGGCGAACAAGCGGCCTGGGATTGGATTCGGACTGACTGGCAATGGCTGGAAGACACGGTTGGTGGGGATATGGAATTCAGTACCTTCATCACCTTCATCTCTCGTATCTTCGGGACACCAGAACGATTGGCAGAATTCAAGGCCTTCTTCGAACCTAAGATCAACACCCCAGGTTTGACCCGTGAAATTCAGATGGACATCAAGGTCATCGAGAGTCGCGTAGACTTGATTGAAGCCGAAAAGTCGGCGGTCACTGCAGCTGTTGCAGAGGCTGTTAAATAATTAAAGTTTAAAACGAAACGGGAGCCCATGAGGGGTTCCCGTTTTTGAGTCGACTGGAAAGTCGGTTTCGAAGATTAAAGTCTATGGTATACTGAGACTACCAATGTGAGCGGCTAACTTTGAAGCAAGTCAGGACCTCCGGCGGAACACCGCGGGGGTCCTTTCGTATTTGATAAGGTGAGGAGACCAGCATGACTGAACTGCTAAACTACTTTCAATCGATTCAAATTAAGGGGATGGGGTGGATTCTCCTGGTGAGCCTGTTCCTCTTGGGCAATCTCCCCATCCTGATTATCGTCTATACCTATCTAGCGGCAGTGATGATCATGCGGACAATCTTGGCCCATTTTCCTAAAGGTGCCAAGCTGGGGCTTATCGGGATTTATGGCCTACTACTGGCCTTGCAGATTGTCTTTGTTTCTGTCGGCGTCTTCCCGCTACGGGGCCAGACGGTGATGTACTTTCCAGCCAAGGCACTGGGTGTGGTGATGCTCCTCTTTCCCCTATGGGTAGAGCGATTTGTGACGACAAATAACCAGACGGCATTTTATCTGCCGACCGTGGAGGAGTTCGCTACGGTTAGTTTTGATGAAATGCGGCACGATACCGATAAATTACGGTCGGTCTTGGCCGCAACCACCGATGCCAAGGACAAGGTTTCTGTGGCTCATCTCAAGACGATTCTGGCGGATTTACCACGGCACAGTGCCACCCGTTATATCAATCATGGCACCTTGACCGAGGATTATTTCGAGGCCGCGACGGCCACTTTAGATGACCAACGGCTGTATTTAGCGGTTTCCAACACGGGGAGTGCGGCCAGCGAAATGATCTCTGTGGTAACGCGCAAGCAGTTCAATCACGTGTCCCTGGCATTTGACCGGGATCTGGCGACCATCATCAGTTACAACGGGGGTGACAACGTCTATCCACCGGGGATGAATGCTGAAACGCTGGAATTCTTCCATCAGAAGGCTGGCGCGTCTATTCTGGTGTATAGTCTGCCGGTGACCGTGGCGCAGAAGCAATTCGTGATTGATAAGATTGCCGAGATTAACCGCGAGGGGAGCGCCTACAACATGGTAGGCCTCGTCTCCAAGCATTCGGCCAAGCCTAACATTATGTTTTGTTCTCAGTTTGTCTATAAGATGTTGAAGCAAGCTGGGGTCGCTTACTTCGATAAACCCGGTGGCGATGTGCGTCCGACCGATTTTATTGAACAGGACTATTACAAGAAATTAAAATTTGAATATGAGCTGACCTTCTAGGTTGGCTGGTGGCTCGGAACTTTTCCGGGCCTTTTTGATCCGGTAAACTAGCATTGGTGTCGGTTCCATTGGGAGACTTGTAAGGAGTTTACGTTTCGGTCTATACGGCCATAGGTTAAGGTAGTTATACTGACAAGAAAGATTAAATTAGCCATTAGGAGGCATTCCATGACGACGACTCAACCGCCTGTCTCACCCATCTCAAGGAACCAGGATCTGCCGACACCACCGCTCGCTTTAACCAATGAAGCACGGGTGACCTGGGCCATGGAGGCCTTCCGCACCCGTTTACGAGATAATAATTGGTGTCGCGAAAACTAAAAAAGCCCGTTTCCGAAGATGGGAAACGAGCCGTGAGACAGTTTAAATTAGTCGTTCAAGTTGTAACGAAGCTTCATGTGTTCGGAACCAAAGGTGACCATGTCGCCCAATAACTTCGTGGTCCGAGTGAAGGATTCTTGGGACAACTTTTCGTTGGCATCCAGCAACGTGGACTTAACGTCGGCACCATCTTGGATGGCGGCATCAGTGGCATGTTGTATTTCACGATAAGCTGACATTGCTTGCAGAGCATACGTGTTCCGGAAGTCGACGTACAGGTCGTAGTCGGTGTCTCCCAGCAGAGCAACGGTACAACTGAGCCAGTACATGTGGTTCATGTTGAAGGTGCCATCGGCATCCTTGTAAACGGCTGGTGTATCATCAACGTTAGCGTAGAATGGGACAACCGTGTTGAACGTGTTGGCACCGAAGGCTAACCAGTGAATTCCGCCGATACTTTCTGGCACGTTGTTCCGGATTTGCAAGATGTGAACGTCGTGGTTCCGGTTGATCCCGATTGGACGGAAGAGCTTCTTGTCGTCTTCAGAGCCGTGACCATAAACGTCATACTTCGTGTTTTCGTAGTGAGAACTCAGCACGAATTTCACGTCTTCAATCGAAATCTTACGGTTAGCATGGCAGATAAATGGTAAGTCTTGGCCTTGTGGATCTTGTTCGATTTCTGGGTTGAAGTACTTTTGACCGAACCAGGCACGGGGGTTGTTGTAAACCGTATCCTTGGTGGAAGCACTCCCGAAAATGTGACGCAGGTTAACACCCTTGAAGTCAGGGTTCAATTGGTATTTGGCGATCAGGTCTTCCAAATCGTCAGAAGCCAGCGTGTCATCGGCAGCAAAGTCAAAGTCGTCGATGTTCATCCGGTTAGGGGCAACCACGTAGGCGTCATCGGGGATGCGCTTAGCAGCCCAGTGATGACCACCGATGGTTTCTAACCACCAAATTTCGTCATGGTCAGAGAAGGCAATACCGTTTGGTTCGTAGGTCCCGTATTCTTTAAGTAGGCTACCTAAACGTTCAACACCTTCACGGGCGCTGTGAATGTAAGGCAGAACCAAGGTAACGAGGTCTTCTTCACCAATACCACCGGCAACGTAAGGGTCAATACCTAAGATGCGGGAGTTCGTGGTAATGGTTTCGGTTGCGGACATGGCCACATTCTCACTGTTGATACCGGCGGCTGGCCAGATACCATTAGTCAGAATTGAGTTAGGAATAGAGGTGTAACGCATTGGGTTATCGGGTAATTTAACTTCAACACCACTGATAACCGCCTTGTAATTGGTAGGTTGGTCGCTAGGATTAACGACAACAAAGCGTTCTGGATCAAGCGCCTCGTGACCGTCATCGTTCCGTGAGATAATTGTGGAACCATCTAGTGACGCTTTTTTACCGACTAAAATCGTTGTACATGAGCCTTTTATTCTTTTTTCCATGAATGCAGCACTCCTTTTGATCAATATTATAGCATTGATAACTAGGGGAATTGAAGTGGTTCCTCATTTTTCTTTAATGATTGATTGGTGAGCCAGCAGGCGTTGGAGATCAGCGATAATAGCTTGATTTTCCAGTAACGCCAGTTGACCCTCGGTGGGTGAAAGTTGTTGTTGTGCGGTCAGTTGTTGAATGGCCTGGCCGACCGGCACTTGCGCCTGACGTCCCTGATCGGTGAGGTGAATGATCAGTTGTCGGCGATCGGTAGCTACCGGACGACGCTGAATCCAGCCACGTTGCTCCATGCGGCGTAGGAGGGGCGTTAAGGTATTACTGCCGAAGTCGAGTTGGGTGCCCAAAGTATGGAGCGGTTGATGGTCAGCCTCCCACAACATGCGAAGAACCAGGTATTGTGGATAGGTCAGTGCAAATGGCTGGAGGGCTTGCTGATAAAGTTTGATATAGAGACGACTGGCGCGATAAAGCGCAAAGCAAAGCTGGTTGGCCAACGACTGATCCGACACGTTCATACCTGATTCCTCCTAATATTTCGCCGTTTAATTGCACACAATTTAGTTCACTATAGGCGAATTGATCTTAGCTGTCAACCATTTTTGCCGTTTACCGAATAAATTCATTAGTTGTCAGGGCGACTAATTGCCAGTAAAATGGGACCAGTGACTAAAAGGAGTAAGCATTAATGGACTTAACGGCTGCACAAAAAATTTTAAAAACGACCTTCGGGTATGACACCTTCCGGCCGGGACAACGGGCCGTGATTGAGCATGTCCTTTCAGGCGAGAGTAGTCTGGCAATCATGCCCACGGGTGGGGGAAAGTCGCTCTGTTATCAGATCCCGGCTTTGCTCTTCAATGGCATTACCGTTGTTGTGTCGCCGCTAATCTCTCTGATGAAGGATCAAGTTGATGCTTTAAATGATAGCGGCGTGCCAGCAACCTTTATTAACAGCTCGCTGGAATGGCCGGAGATTCAGGATCGACTGGCCGCGCTCCATCGAGGAGATTACAAGTTACTCTACGTGGCGCCTGAACGACTCGATTCTGCCGCCTTTTTGGCAGCATTGGGGCAATTACCCGTCGATCTGTTGGCCGTGGATGAAGCGCACTGTATTTCACAGTGGGGCCATGACTTCCGGCCTAGTTATTTAGCATTGAGCACGGCCATTGAGCAACTGCCAACACGGCCGCAGGTGCTCGCCCTCACGGCGACGGCGACGACTCAGGTAGCGGCAGATATCTGTCAGCAACTCAAGATTGATCCCCAAAATGAGGTCAATACCGGCTTTGCTCGGGACAACCTGGATTTAACCGTGGTCAAGGACCAAGATACAGATCGCTATATTTTAGATTATTTAAAAGTAAATGAAGGGGAAACTGGCATTATTTACGCCAGCACCCGTAAAGAAGTTACCCGATTAACGGCGATGTTAGGCCGGCACCACGTCAAGGCGGCTGCCTATCACGCGGGTCTTGATGATGACGTTCGTCGTCAAAACCAAGAGGACTTTCTCTACGATCGGATTCAAGTAATGGTGGCCACCAATGCCTTCGGGATGGGGATCGACAAGAGCAATGTACGCTTCGTGATTCATGCCCAGGTGCCTGGTACCCTTGAAGCTTACTATCAAGAGGCTGGGCGAGCCGGACGAGATGGTCTACCCAGTGAAGCCATCTTGCTCTTCCGGGCCCAAGACCTCCAGATTCAACACTTCTTCATTGACCAGTCCGAACGAGACGATGATCACAAGCAACGGGAGTATCAGAAGCTGCAGGTGATGAGTCAGTATGCCAATACTGAAGATTGCCTGCAACAGTTTATTCTGGCTTATTTTGGCGAAAAATCCGAGCCGTGTGGCCGTTGTAGTAATTGTCGTGACGATCGGGAACAACAGGATATCACACTGGACGCTCAGAAGGTGTTGTCCTGCGTGATGCGACTGCGCTCACGTTATGGCAGGAGTATCGCGGCTCAGGTCCTGACGGGGTCCAACAACCAACGGATTCGCGAGAATCACCTGGAAGACGTGAAGACCTATGGCATCATGGCTTCCGAACGCCAGAAAACAGTTAGTGAGCTGATTGATTTTCTAACGGCAACGGGCTACCTGAATGCTGTGGGTGGACAATACCCAATTCTTCAAGTGACCGAACAAGGTGGTGAGGTCTTGCGGGGAGGGACCCAGGTTTACCGCAAGATGGCCCGTCAGGCTAAACGGCTGGCTCCGGTGGATGACGAACTCTTCCAACGGTTACGTGGCTTACGACATACGTTAGCCGAACAACAACACGTGCCACCGTTTGTGATCTTTTCGGATAAGGCGTTACGTGCAATGTGCGCGGACCAACCCCAAACGGACGAGGCCTTCCTCGCAGTCAAGGGTGTGGGCCAAAGCAAGTTAGCTAAGTATGGGGAACAATTTATGAATGAAATTCGGGGATTCTTGGCGGTCAAGGATGACTAATTGTCGTTGCCAAGAATGATTCTCATAGGCGGCTGGAACCAAGTTTCGGCCGCCTTTTGGCTACTATCGGCGATATGACCACTTAGTGATGATTCATAAGCCAACTTACTTTGATGATGAACTAGATTGTGATACGCTATTTTAGCTGTGTTGCTCAGGTTTTGCGAGGAGGTCCAGGATGGCTAATTCAGATTTTATCGAGATTATTAATGACCGGGAAAACAACTTACAGAATGTGAGTTTGAAGATTCCCAAGAACCAACTGACGGTCTTTACCGGCGTGTCGGGTTCAGGGAAGTCCTCGATTATCTTCGAGACGATTGCCCAGGAGGCGGGACGTCAGCTTAACAGTACATATGACAGCTTTACACGGTTGTACCTGCCTCATTATCAGCGACCGGATGTAGATGCGGTTCACAATCTATCACCGGCCATTGTGATTGATCAGAAGCCCCTTGGTGGCAATGCGCGTTCAACTTTGGGAACGGTCAGTGATATCAGTGCCCTATTTCGTATTCTGTTCTCACGCTTTGGCCGTCCCCAGTATGGCTCGGGAAGCAATGCCTTTTCTTTTAACGATCCAGCGGGGATGTGTCCCGACTGTGAGGGAATTGGCAAGACTTATCGGATTGATGAATCGGCCATCTTAGACGATCACTTATCGATTGCCGAAGGGGCTATCCAGTTACCTGGCTATGGACCGAAAGGGTTTCAATACCAGGCATTAAAGGCTACCGGCTGGTTTGATCTAGATCTTCCAATAGCGGACTATTCGGCGGAGACGAGAGAACGCCTCTTAAATGGCGAATGTCCAGTAACAGTGGCGTTTAAGGAGACCATCTTCAACGTGAACTTCGAAGGCCTGATTCGGCAATTCACGCGGCAGAACTTGAAGAACGGCAAGGGTAACACCGAGGGTGCCCGCAAGAAAATTGAAAAGTTTGCGACCATGCAACCTTGCCCAACCTGTGAGGGCAAACGTTTCAACCCGTCAGTGTTGGCGGCTAAGATTAAGGGCTATAACATCTACGACTTCACGGCACTGCAACTCGATGAGCTGTTAGAAGTACTGACCACCTTTGATGAGGCCCCAATGGCGGGACTGATCGCGGGCATCCGCGAGCGCGTCCAAGGTCTAGTCGATGTGGGCTTGGATTATTTGAGCCTGACCAGAGAGACCACGACCTTGTCCGGCGGTGAGTCGCAGCGGGTGAAGACCGTGAAGTATTTGGCCAATAGTCTGACGGGGATGCTCTACATCTTGGATGAACCCAGTACGGGACTTCATCCGCGTGATGTTCATCGCCTCAATGATCTCCTCTGTCGATTGCGGGACAAAGGAAATACCGTGCTGGTGGTTGAACACGATCCCGATGTGATACAGGTGGCGGACTATGTCGTTGACATGGGGCCGGGTGCCGGGATTCATGGGGGTCAGGTGATGTTTACGGGGACCTACGACGCCTTACGTGACTCAGATACCTTGACGGCCCGGTATCTCAATCGCCATTTGCCGATCAATCCCACACCTCGACAGGCCCAGGACTTTTTAACGAGTCAGCCAAGTTCACGGCATAACTTGAAGAACGTTGCCCTGGCGATTCCGAAGGGCCTGTTTACCGTCATCACCGGGGTGGCAGGTTCCGGCAAGAGTACCTTGGTCGAACAAGTCTTTGCGCAGGAACATCCTGAGGCCATTCAGATTACGCAGCGGCCACTCCATGCCAATAGTCGGTCGAATCCAGCCACTTATATGGGGGTGCTCAACGATATCCGGGAACAGTTGGCAACGGCCAATAACGTCAGTGACAGCCTGTTCAGTGCCAACTCTGCGGGGGCTTGTCCTAAATGTCAGGGGAAGGGAACGCTTGAATTAAATCTTTCCTTTATGGAAAACGCAACGATCGAATGTCCCGTTTGCCATGGTGGTCGTTTCGATCCTCAGGTACTGCAATATCAACTTCGCGGTCAAAACATTCAAGAAATTATGGCAATGACGGTGGAAGAAGCCAGCACCTTCTTTGCCGATACCAAGGTGGCAAAGAAACTTGCCCATTTACAAGAGGTCGGATTAGATTATCTCGCTTTAGGCCAACCCCTCAGCACTTTGTCTGGTGGGGAAGGGCAACGGCTGAAAATTGCCAAGGAACTCAACAAGAAGGGTAATCTCTATATCTTAGACGAGCCCACGACGGGACTCCATGCGGCCGACATTAAAGTGATTATCGGGATTATTAATCGACTGGTAGACCGTGGCAACACGGTCATTGTAATCGAACACAACCTGGATGTGATGCGTAGTGCGGACTGGCTGATTGATATCGGTCCAGACGGCGGGTCTAAGGGTGGCGAAATCTTATACAGCGGGCCAGTAGCGGGCGTTACGGCCGTTGAACGCTCCGTCACCGGACAGTATTTGAAATAAATGACGACATGAAAAAGGTCTCATCGCAACGACAGAAAGTCATTGTGATGAAACCTTTCTTAGACCAAAGTCTAGATGCAGAGCCAACCGCCCATGCCAACTAGTGCCACGCCAATCACTGAGAAAATGGCGAGTAGCACCGTCGCATCGTGGTCTTTCTTCATGGCCGGATAGAGCTTGACCGCGATAAAAATCAAAAGTAATACGCCGGTAATTAAAATCAGCGTCCCCGTGAGACTATTGTGTGACATCATCATGGTGTCCACACCCCCTTATTGCTCCTATTATACCCATTTTAGGTTAAGAGGTGGTAAATAATTCCCGCGGATTATGGGCCTATGTTAAAATGAAACTTAATGAGAAGTCAGACGAAAGGTGAGGGGTGACAGGAATGATTGACAAAGCAGAATTAAGCGCCAGTGCCTTGTGGTTAGCGCCGCAAGAAGCGGGCGTTATTCGGATTGGTTTTGCCGACGACGGTCGGGAGCTCTTGGGTCCGGTCACGCAAATTGCGTGGTTGGTTAAGTCGGGGAACTTAGAACTTGGGACACCATTCATGACGGTCAAGGGTGCCAAAGATGGACTTGTACTCCGAACACCTTTTGCCGGGCGAATTGTTCGGATTAATACCGGATTGGTGGACCATCCGGAATGGTTGGATCACCGCAATGATGAGCTCGATTGGCTGTTTGACGTCGTCGATGACTAGGTAGGGGGCAAACAAACGATGGAACTTTCTTGGCGGGTGCAGGCACCCGTATCCAGTATGAAAAAATTTTTGAATCAGCAAGGCCTCAGTCACCGGGTTTATAGTGATTTAAAGGCACAGGGAATCATTCGCGTTAATGGGAAGCAGGCCAGTCCAGCCGTCGATCTCCTAGTTGGGGACACGGTTCAGGTGGACTTACCCCCCGAGGTTGCTGACGATAGTGTGGCCACCAGTGACGTGCCGATTGACGTGCTCTTCGAGAATCGTGATTGGCTCTTGGTCGACAAGCCTGCCGGCCTCAACGTCGTTCCCGGTCCCGCTAATCGAACAGATACCTTGGTGAACCGCATCAAGGGGCATTGGCAGGCTACCAACGCTGAGAATCAAGTGCCCCACATTTTGACCCGGCTGGACCGCTTCACGAGTGGCGTGGTCTGGGTGGCTCGGCACCGGTTAGCCAACAGTCTTGCCAGTCAAATGCAGGCGGACAAGCGGCTTCAGAAGCGATACTTTGCCATTGTGAGTGGCCAGGTTAAGGATGACCATGGGACGATTGACGCCCCGCTAGCCAGTGATCCCGGTGGCTTTAACCAGATGGTATCACCAGAAGGAAAGCCGGCCTTAACGGAGTATTGGGTGCGTGAGCGTTTTGCTGCCGCAACACTGGTTGAGGTGCAATTACATACGGGCCGGACGCATCAGATTCGGGCACATTTTGCCTCGATTGGTCACCCCTTGATTGGGGATGACCTGTACGCGGGTCCAGCCAATCCGGGCATCGATCGACAGGCTTTGCATGCACGCCTGCTGGCCTTTACGGATCCCTTTAGCGGAGAACCTCGCAAATTTATCAGTCCCTTTCCAGCAGATTGGGAAGCTTTAGTGACGGCACTAAGGAGTGAGTCCAAATGACAACTGAAAATCAACTAACCTGTCTGGTGGATGGGGAACCGGTCTCGCTCGAAACGAGCCTGCAATTGGCAGAACTCGATGCCGGTCTGAGAAATCGGATCAAGCGGGAGTTTCCTCAGTCTCAGCCAGGGGACTATATTTGTGGCCATCACCTGTTAAAGTATCGGTTGGAACATGTCGACGCCATGATTAACGCCGATCTCAAGCAAACGAAAAAGATTAATAACAAGTTAACCAAGGCTTTACAGAGCGACGACTACGATATTGTCGATGTTAACGAAACCTTGACGGAGAGCTTAACCTTTGGGCAAAAGGTTTCCGATGACGTGGCGCACTTTGGGGGGTCTTGGGGGTTCATCTTGGCCTTTATGATTGTGTTATTGGCCTGGATGTTTGTCAATGGGCTCCACTTATTTGGCATCAACTTTGACAACTACCCCTTCATTCTGTTAAATTTAGTGCTTAGTTGTGTGGCGGCCATTCAAGCCCCCATCATCATGATGAGTCAAAACCGGTCGGCTGATCGGGACCGCATGATGGCTGAAAACGACTATCACGTAAATTTGAAGTCAGAACACGAACTCCGGTTACTCCATGCAAAGGTGGATCACTTGGCGCAAAACCAAGTGCCTCACACCATGGAGATTGCCCGGTTCCAATTAGAAATTCTCGGTGAAATTCGCCAAGAATTAGGTGAGCTTCGAACCCAAGAACATGTGGGTTCGACCACCACACGAAGGGAGTCGCCCCATGAAGACGTGGATCACAGCTAGTGCATTATTTGTTGTTGGCTTGTTCTTTGGTCAACGCGTGGCCGTTAAATTGGCCCACTAATGCGGCTTTATTAAGTCTAAAATAAAGGTCCGCCGTTCCACCGGTTATTCATCCGGGGATGGGGGACCTTTATGACTGATTGTCACTTTTTGTTAACGATCCTCATAGATTATGTAAGGAGTTGTAACGGATGAAGGATAATATTCAACTCGGCGATGCCGAATTTGGTCAAATGATGCTGGTTCTTAAGGAACCGGTCACGCAGGCCAATCACAAGGAATTCAAGTTTCTCGACGGTGAAATGCAGGAGATTGCCCCAGATATCTGGGCTATGCCAGCCTACATGACGGATGATGACGACTTCACCATGTTTTTCCTAACGACGCAGATCGAGTCTGGAGAAACGGTGGTAGCCTTCGCTACCGGGGATGCCAGTCATGGCGACTTCCGGTTAAGTGACCCACTGATTACGGGAGAGGGCTTGAATCTGCTGCACCAGCAAAAGCCGGATCGGGCCAAACGCGTCCTTAAGTTTTTGAACGACATTTCTAAGGCCAGTGAAGGTAACTGGCGGATGGTTACTGACTAACCGACTTGTTGGCTTAGAGGATTAACGGGCAAAACGATAACGCTTGACACACCGGCATTTCGGCCGGTATACTAATAAAAATTTAGTTCCTTTAACAACGTCCCGTGAGGCGGTGAAGGGTTCGATTCCTGGCGATAGTTGCCTGGCTAATTGGCGAACGCGCTTCCTTACGGAATGTGTTCGCTATTTTTTTATAATGAGACTGGAGGGTCAGGAACATGTCAACACAGCGTTATCGCAACCCGGACGCCCTGATTGATATTTGGGAGCGCCCCAGCTGGGGTCAGTGGTTCGGCTTATCGTTACAGCACTTATTTTCGATGTTTGGATCTACCGTTCTTGTCCCCATTCTAGTGGGGTTGAATCCGGGGATTGCGCTCTTTAGCTCCGGGGTCGGGACTCTAATGTACATTCTGATTACGCGGGGAAAGATTCCAGCATATATGGGATCGAGTTTTTCGTTTATCGTGCCCATGATTGCCCTAATGAAGACCACCGGTTATCCCGGTATCGCTCAGGGGACCATGGCGGTGGGACTGGTTTATCTGATTGTGGCGCTACTCGTGGCACTCATCGGGTCGGACTGGATTAATCGGGCACTGCCACCGATCGTGGTGGGACCGATGGTGATGGTCATCGGTCTTTCTCTGGCCGGCAGTGCCGCCCAAAAGGCGACGGTCGACAGCCAGGGAACGTATCACTGGCAGTTCTTCGCGGTGGCCATGGCAACGTTACTCCTGACGGTCGGGTTCAACCTTTACTTGAGGGGGGTTCTAGCGTTAGTCCCGATTCTACTGGGCATCGTGGTGGGGTACCTCATCGCGGTGATGGCCGGTTTGGTTAACTTTCAACCAGTCTTGGATGCGGCGTGGTTCCAGTTACCGAAGTTTGAGATTCCGGGTGTCAGTTACCCACTACACTTCTATTGGGGAGCCGTCCTGAGTTTGGCACCGATTGCCTTCGTGACCATGACAGAACACATTGGACACATCACGGTCTTAAATGAACTGACGCACCGCGACTTCTTCAAAGATCCCGGGTTGCATCACACGCTGGCTGGGGACGGTTTAGCCTCGATTGTGGCCAGTCTGGTCGGTGGACCGCCGGTGACATCTTACGGGGAAAACGTGGGCGTGCTCGCCATCACCCGGGTACACAGTGTCTACGTGCTGATTGGTGCAGCGACGTTTGCCATCATTTTCAGTTTTGTCGGCAAGTTGAGTGCGCTGATTGAAAGTATTCCGAACCCGGTCATTGGGGGCATCAGTTTTCTCCTGTTTGGGGTGATTGCCTCGAGTGGTCTACGGATTTTGATTGAAAAACATGTCGATTTTAATAAAAAGCGTAATCTGATGATTGCTTCGGCCATTCTGGTGATTGGGATTGGCAATGCCTACCTGAAGGTCGGTCAGTATGAATTCTCTGGCCTGGCCGTGGCTGCAGTCTTAGGAATTGTGCTCAATCTGGTATTACCTAAGGACGTTTAGACGAAAAAAGGATTCAGAGTAATTTCCGAATCCTTTCGTTTTTTAAGCGTTAAATGCCAAAGTAACGCAGGCAGGCCATTGCGGCAATGCCGACAATCACCACGGCCAAGAGACTCTTGGTGAGGATGCCGGCAATCGTGGCGGGGATGGCAGCCCAGAGATTTTCCCAGTTAACCGTCGCCAGGTGCCCAGGATGGGCAATGAAGAGGCCCTGACAGGTGAGGGCGGTCATGATGGTAATCGGGACGAAGGTGAGAAAACTCAGTAGCCAATCGGGCATCTGGAGCTGTTTAACGAAGACGAACGGCAGGACCCGGGACAAGAGCGTCACCGCGGCACAACCAAGAATGATCCAGAGTTCCGTTAACGACATTTCTTCATCTCCATTCCAAAGAGGCAACCGGCCGCGGTGGCGACGAGTAGGGCCATATTTTCACTGATCAGACCAATCGCGAAGTAGTAAATGAGGGCGACGAAGGCCATTACCAAGAGTTGCAGGCGAACCCCAAGCTTACGATCACTGATCAGTTGGAGATAGACCAACCCAATGAACATGGCCGTGAGGGCAAAGTCGAACCCGAACTGGTCAGGGTTCTTAATCAAGCCACCTAGGTAGGCCCCTACGAGAGTTGCGACACCCCAGACCAAGTAAGCGATGAGGTTGGCGGCGGACTGCCAGGCAAAGCTGAGTTTGCCCGCGGTGTGGTTCTGCTTGTTCATAGCCAGGGCAAAGGTTTCGTCGGTCACCAGTGACCCTAAGAGAATATTGCGGGTCAGTGACTCGTGTCGAAAATACTGTGCCAGGCTGGTACTCATGAGAATCATCCGGGAGTTGACCAGGAAGGTGGAGAGGATGATTGAGGTAATAGGATCCTGGGCCAACAGCATACTTGTAATAATGAACTGGGCGGACCCGGCATACACGATAAAGGAAAGTCCGGCGACCATCCAGAGTCCCAGGTGGCTGGTGTGGGCCACGATCCCGAAGGCGAGACCCACACCGATATACCCAAAGACAGTCGGGAGGACGTCCTTGATTCCAGTCCTAAAAGTTAACGAAGAATCCATCCAAACACTTTCCTTTCGTCATTAAAAATAAGTTGATTTCTCTATTTTAGCGCTGTGACGCGGGCCCGTAAACCACTAATCCCGGGCAAATGATCAGTGGCGGAAACAAAAGGTTGCTTTTTAGGATTGGCGGTTGTATGATACTCTCATCAACCACGAGGAAAGCGGGGGAAAGATGATGGAGATGAACTTAACTGAACTGGCTCAGACCACGAATGTGGACGCCAGTCGAATTCAAGAATACGTTGCCATGGGCCTCTTAGGCGCTGACCATTCCGCAACGGCATTCGATGATTCGGACATGTATTGGATCGACATGATTCAATGTTTTCAGGATAACGGGACGTCTTTAGAAGACCTATCCGGATTAATGCCACGGTGTCGCAAGGCACAGACGCGGTTAACGCAAGTGAACTAAATTTAAGCTTGGTATTCGGCATAGGAGTACCCCTGAAATTGCAGCCCTCGTGGACTGCAATTTTTTTGTGGGTTGGAAACGGTGGTGTCGTAGGTCAGAAGGCCGCCTGCGGCTGCCAGAGATTCCGCCTGCTGTGGGGACGCTTCAGCCTGAGGCCCGGGCTTCTCGCTCGCTTTGAAGCCCCGCCAGAGGCGCGGGTCTTCAAAGTCGCCCGTGGTGTAGGGCCGAGAAACTCGCTCGGTCCAACACCACCTCCACGGCTGGCTCCATCTCTGGCCTCCTCCGGCTAGGTGGTGACATGGCAACACCGGTGGCAGTCAGTAATTGCTAATGACGAGTTATTGGCAGGATTTCAGCATTTTGAGTTCTCCGGGTTAGCTAAGGTGTTCCGGCATGAGTGCTTCTGGGGGAGGGCAGTGGTCGTGCATGCCTTGTACATAATTATTCTGTTGGGGGATCTTGTTTTGAACGCCAATTTAGGCCATAAAAAAATCGCCATCCTCTCTGGAATGGCGACTCTTTGCGGTTAACCTAGTTAGCCTTAACTTGCTTGATCAGCTGCTTCATTGCTTGTGCTTGGTATTCAGCTGCGGCGGCTTGGGTAACCTTCTTCTGTTCTGCTGTGGACATCGTTGGGTTCTTGGTCATAGCGGCCATCACCTTAGTCTTCACATAGTTGGTTGCTGCGGTCTTTTGCTTGGCTTGGAAACTCTTGGAACTAGTCATCTTCTGAAGTTGCTTAGCCTGAGTGGCACTGAGGACCGTCCAGGACTTGTTCAGGTAGATCGTGTTCGTTTCCTTCACGTACTTGTGACCATTACCGGTCAGACCGAACCAGAAGCGGCTAGAACCGTTCTTGAATTCTCGGTAGACCTTCTTCGTCACGATCCGGTTGGCCCCGGAAGTCCGCTTGACGATGTTGGTCGTCGTCACTTTAGCGGCGGTGTGAGTGGCCTTCTTGGCGTTAGCGCTGGTCTTGTAAACGTAGACCCGGTGCTTGTCAGCCGTTCCGACAGATTGGTAAATCATCATGGGCATCTGCTTAGAAGGCGAGGCCGAGTAAATCTTTTGCGTCCGTGTTGTCGACTCGTTATGCAGGCCGAAGTGGTAATGATCATTGCGAATCATGAAGAAGATACTCGTCAGTAACGATAAGATGGCGAGGCCAGTTAAGATGTTGCTGACGGTTCGGTTGTCAATATAGATAAAGAAGATAAACGCGAGAACCGCGGATAATGCGAGCGTTACTAAAATCATTAGGCGGCACCTCCTTGTTGGCTGTCCTCGTCCGCTAAGTGAACGGAATGGTTGCTCCCCTTTAAGAAGAAGGCAACAAAGAGCGCGACAAGACTAAAGCCAATAGCGATCCCGAAGGCGGCATGGTAACCGGATAACGTGGCATCGATGGCACCCTTGGCATAGCTCAAGGGATTCGTCGTTAAGACGTGCTTAGCAGGCATACTGTTCTTGGTGACGTTGGTCAAGACACTGACCAGGATAGCCGTCCCCACGGAACTAGCCACTTGCCGTTGCGTGTTGTTCACGGCAGTCCCATGACTAATCATGTTGGCAGGTAAGGCGTTCATCCCGGCAGTTGTAGATGGCATCATAACCATGGCGATCCCAAACATCCGGATAGCGTAGAGGACCACGATGTAAATCGTCGAAGTATCTTTAGTAATCCAAATGAATGGTAAGGTCCCGATAGTCAGGAGGAACATCCCCAATGTTGCCAGGTGCTTGGCCCCGAAGCGGTCAAAGGCACGGCCGGTAATTGGACTCATGATCCCCATCATTAAGGCCCCAGCTAACAGCGTCAGACCAGAGTGGAAGGCAGACATTCCCTTAACCATTTGAAGGTAAAGCGGAATAACCATTTCGACTCCGACCATGGCCATGTTAACCACGGAACTCAGGATAGCGGCAATCGTAAATTCCTTGGACTTGTAAACGCGGAAGTTTAAGAATGGATCGTCCATGACGAGTTGACGCCAGACGAATAACCCCACGAAAACAAATCCGATAATTAAGGTTGAGAGCACGGTGAGACTTCCCCAACCGTCGTCCCCAACGGATGAGAAACCATAGAGCATGCTCCCAAATCCAATCGTTGAGAGGATAGCGGACAATACGTCGAGTGGGGACTTGTGCGTTTCCAGCACGCTCCGCATAATCCAGAAGCTGGCAAGAATGACGATAGCAACAATAGGAATGATCATCCCAAAGAGGTCACGCCAAGTCCAGTTGTCGATAACCCAACCGGAAAGGGTAGGTCCAATAGCTGGTGCCAGTCCGATAACGATTCCGGCCAGACCCATGGCAGTCCCACGCTTGTTAGCGGGGAAGATGGTCAGCATCATGGTTTGTAACAGTGGCATTGACACCCCAACCCCGACGGCTTGAATTAAACGACCTGTCAGAAGCATAGGGAAGTTAACGGCCGACCAACACGTGATCGTACCGATTAAGAATGTTGACATGGCTGAGATGTACAACCATTTGGAACTGAAAGTTGTCAGTAACCATGCGCTAATTGGAATCATAATCCCATTGACCAGTAAGAAGCCGGTCGTCAACCATTGAACCGTTGATGTGGTAACATCAAACGTCTTCATCAAGGTTGGAAAGGCGGTGGTTAAAATCGTTTGGTTTAAAACGGTACAAAACGTCCCCACTAATAGGAGGATAACCAGCAGTGAGCGGTTATAAGGTTTGCCGTTAGTATCAAGTGCATTACCCAAGTGAATTCCCTCTTTTTTCTAAAATTAAGTCTGAGAACTACTATACTCACGAAAGTATTCTTTGTCAACTAGCTTGACATGTATTTTAGAATATATATACTGTTTGGAGAAAAGAGAACATTCGAATGAAATTACCTAACAAAATTCACAAGCGCTTTCATCGTGATCAGCAGGCGATTTTCACGAAAACGAATTTAATAGAAGAAAGTGGGCAATAAGCATGATTCACGAAGATGCGGCAAAATTATTTAAAAAAATTCCGATGGAGCAAATTGTTTTAGGAATCGGCGATGTGGCCAAGGCAACGGGGGTCTCACAGAGTCAGATCCGTTACTGGGAACGGAAGGGCTATATCGAAAGTCAGGTCGTGGAAGATGGTAAGAATCGCAAGTTTTCCTATAAGACGCTACTCAGGGTGCAGCAGATTAAGATGTACATGGATGATGGCTACACCTTAGTGACAGCGGTTAAGCAGGCTAAACAACGCGGGACATTCCTCGACGCCTTACGTTCCTTCTTCGAAGAACGCTTTGTTCATATTGAGTTAGTTGACGATGACATCCAGATTAATATGGGGGTCTTCGATCCAGAACCCACGAAAGACTTAGTAGCGGAACGCATCGCTGGCAAGTGGAACTTTAAGCTGATTGCGCACGAGAAGTAGGGGCAAACCGTTGTGTCTCACCGTTAACAATGGTAATCTGAAGGCACGGGAGGAACTTAAGGCCCCGGGCAGAAAAAACTTTCGATACCAATCGATCTTCTGGCTGGATTGGTGGTCAATCATGTTGTTGACGTGTTGTGAAACCAGGCGAATAACCATGAGTAATAGCGCGTTTATCTCGCGCCTAGACTACGTTAATGAATGTTAACGTAAGCGATCGTGAAACTAAAACGACGTGTTTTTGGAAAATTGATGTATTTTGATTTTTCGCTCGCCCGGCGCGGCTCCCGTGACGGCTAGTCAAGTTTAGAAAGTTCTTGACTAGCCGTTTTTGTGTGGTGAAGAATCCCTGAGAATATGGCGAAATTATTAAAATGGTAAAGTCAGTCGCCACAAGGGATTTCTTGCGACGGTCTCGAGCAGACAAAATAATTTTAAAAAAAGTGAATCAAGATTGTTGTAATTTATTGCTGGCATGTTAATATAACAAAATCGCTTTAAACCAAAACTATGAAGGATGGTGTTATACATGCTGTTACGACAAGCTACTATGGCTGACTTACCACAAATTGAATCGATTATCCGTGATGGCCGTGAGTTATTGGCGGCGCAATCCATTGATCAGTGGCAAGGAACTTATCCCAACACGGCCGTTATGGTCGACGACATTCACCAAGGGTGGACGGTCGTCTTGGAGGAGAATGACGAAATTTTAGGAACTGCTGCCGTCATTCCTGGAATCGACGTGAGCTACGAACAGATTGAAGGGGCTTGGTTGACCCAAGATTCGCCATATTTGGCTATTCATCGTGTCGCAGTATCCAGCCATCATCATGGTCGCGGTCTCGCTGGGGAACTTTTCCAACGGCTCTTCGCTCAGGCTGACCAGTCAGCGGACATCGAAAGCATTCGGATTGACACGCATCCCGATAACCGAGGCATGCAACACGTTATCAAGAAGAATGGCTTCACTGAAACCGGTAAGGTGGAACTGAAGGGGATGGACTTACAAGGGGTGAAGGACTTTGCTTACGAACGTCTGACCGCCAATGTAAAGCCAGCGCACTTGAACCAAGCAGTCTTTACTAAATAAATCATCTTATATATAGAAGGATTGTTGCCAAGCTAATCTTGGGGCAATCCTTTTTACATAGTCGGGTCGAGCCAAAAGGACCTTTTCATTCTCCCTAAACTCTGCGATAATAAGACTTAGCAGAGGCAAATTGAGGTGACGAGAAATGACACAAAATGGATTGACGGGTGGCCGTTTTCTACTGGTCACGGTACTCAACGTGGTCATTACGGCTTTTGAACTCATCGGCGGACTATTCTCCGGCAGTCTTTCTCTATTGTCTGACGCCTTTCATAACCTGGGAGATGCGCTGTCCGTGGTGCTTAGCTACGTGGCACATCGGATCGGGGGGCGACAACAGAGTCGGACCAACACCTTCGGTTATCGTCGGGCAGAAATTTTAGCGGCCCTGTTGAACTCGGGGATTTTGATTATCGTCTCGCTGGTTTTGGCAATCGAGGCCGTTCGGCGGCTCTTGCATCCGGAACCCGTCAAAGGGGATATCATGTTATTGGTGGCGGTGATTAGCTTTGCGGCTAACCTGCTGTCAACACTGCTCCTGAACAAGGGTGCTAAGCACAACCTCAATATTCGCGCAACGTACTTGCACCTGTTGAGTGATGCCTTGGCTTCAGTCGGGGTGATCGTCGGGGCTATTCTGATTACCATTTGGCAAATCAGTTGGGTGGACCCGGTGATTACGATTATCGTAGCTGGGTACATCACATGTGAATCATGGCCGATTATCAAACAGACCTTTAGGATTTTGATGGAGGCTGCACCAAACTTGGACTATGAAGCCATTGCCCATGATATTCTTCAGTTACCGGAGGTTGAAGGGGTCCACCATATTCACGCGTGGTTGATTGACGAAAACAATATCGTTTTCTCCGTCCACGTGAACATGGATAACCTCCCCTTAGCCAAGATCGAACCTACGTACCGGCAGATTGAGAAGCTTCTCTGTCATCGATACGGGATTAATCACGTCACCGTGCAGGCTGAATGCCGCCGGGGGATGGGAACGGACCTGATTCATAAAACAAATGATTGGCGTCATGAGTAGGGCAGTTGTTGTTCGGAACGTAAATTAGATGAGGTGAACAGTATGACTCCGATGAAGGAGGATTATTTAAAAATTATTTTCGAACTAGGTGGTCGGCAGAAGAAGGTTTCCAACAAGCAGATCGCAATTAGTTTGAACATTGCGGCCGGTTCCGTGACCGAAATGGTGAATAAGATGGCAGCCGAAGGATTGGCTGAACATACACCTTATGCCGGGATTTCATTGACTAGCCGCGGCATTCGCTTGGCCGAGGACTTGGTCAGAAAGCACCGGATTTGGGAAGACTTTCTGGTTGAAAAATTAGGCTATGCCCTGCCTGATGTACACGATGAGGCTGAGGTCTTGGAACACGTGACGAGTCCTAAACTTATCAATGCCCTGGACGACATGTTGGGTAACCCAACACATTGTCCTCACGGTGGGGTTATTCCCGATCGCCTGGGTCATTATCACGAGGACAGCCATACCGTGCTCAATGATGCCGAAGATGGTACCGTGGTGACGGTGGACCGGTTCATCGACAATCATGATCTCCTGACCTACCTAGGCGATCTGAAGTTAGATATCGGTGATCAACTGAAGGTACTCAAGCACGATCCATTTGAAGGCCCCGTGACGGTGCAGAACCTCACGGACAATGCCGAACTCATCGTGAGCTACAAGGCGGCCCACTATATTTTTGTGAAATAAACATTTGGGAGCGAAGAGGCCATCTTCGACTCCTTTTTTTATCACTCGGATATTCTCGCGGGGCGCGGAGTGTCGTATAATGAATGAGATAATGTCATCGATAGGAGGGTCTGCGTTGAGTGGCCAGAAGAAAAGGGATCAATTAATCTTACATACGGCGCTAACGGCAGGCCGCATCATGATCGAAAACGGGTCTGAAATCGAACGGGTCGAGGATACCATGACTCGGATTGCCCACAATGCTGGGGCTGAGACAAGCCAACTCTTCGTGATGATTACCGGGATTCTCATGGCCATCAACGGGGAGGTCGGTGCTCAGATTCAACCGGTCAAGCGGCGCACGTTTGATTTGGAAAAGATTGCCGTCGTCAACCAGCTCTCCAGAGAGTTTGCGGCCCACGACATCACGTTGCGGCAGTTTGCCGACAAGTTGGATCACCTCGACAGTGAAACCAAGTACTTCCCAATGTGGGCGCAGTTACTAGCTGCCGCAATGGTCAGTGGCCCCCTGGAAGTAGTCTTTCGTCACAACCTACATGACTTTTGGATCTCGTGTTTCGTGGGGATGATTGGCTGGCTGGTCTTTTACCTGCTGAATAAGTTCATTCAGATTCGGTTTTTGTCAGAATTTGCTGGTGCCGCAACGATTGGGATCTTAGCGGTATTTGCTGTCCATCTTGGTCTGGGAATCAGTGTCGATGACATCATCATCGGTGGGGTCATGCCGCTGGTTCCCGGGGTACCCATCACCAACTCGGTACGAGACGTTCTAGCCGGTAACCTGGTAAGTGGGCCGGCCCGAGCGGTGGAAGCCTTGGTGAGTGCCGCTGCCATTGGATTTGGGATCGCCATGGTCCTGCAGTTCTTATAAGGAGCGATCGACATGACACTATTAGAGTTTTTTATCGAGGTCGCCGGGACTTATGTGTCGACACTGGCCTTCGGGGTCTTAATCAACATTCCCAGACGCGCGTTAAACTTTGGCGGTTGGATTGGGGTTCTCGGCTTTCTACTTTACCGGTTCACCGTGTTGAGTGGCGGCGGCTACGTGGTCGGCAACCTGTTAGGGGCCTTCGCCATTGGGGTGGCTTCCTTGCAAGCGGCGCGGATTAAGAAAATGCCAATGATTCTCTTCAATATTCCGGCATTGGTACCGCTGGTTCCTGGGGGCCAAGCTTATCAAATGATTAAGAATTTCGCTCTAGGTCAGAACGCCACCGCCTTTGTCTTCATGATGCAAGTGGTGATGATCTCCGGTTCTATTGCGTTTGGGTTCCTCTTATCGGAACTGGTGAACCGGGTCCAACAACGTGCTTGGCGGCATCGGCGCTAGGCAAATCCCCAGCCCCCTCTAGAAATCTAGGCGGGAGGTGGTATACTCATTGCTAGGGGTTTCCCAGAATCGGGTAAGACGAAAGGAATTACAATCATGATGCTATTTGATCGAGACCGGGATCGGCCGTGGAAGTTCACACTTGCCACCGTCCTCTTCCTGGTCGTTGCGTTTTTCGTAAAGGCACAGAATGCCTATGTGAGCTTCTTGGATTCATCGATTGTCGATGTTATCCAGAAGAATCAACCAGGTTGGAAAACGCTATTTTATCGGGGAGTGACCAGCCTAGCTGAACCCAAGTTAGCTATTATTTGGGTCTTAGTGCTGGCGTTCTTCCTTTGGGGCTTTAAATTTAAGATTCCAGCACTCTGGTGCTTGGCAACCTTGGCTAGTGGGGATGTTATCGCGTCACTTGTCAAAAAGATTGTGGCACGACCAAGACCCGCTGCACATTTGGCCATTGATGATGGCTTTAGTTTTCCTAGTGGACACGTGTTTGGCACATTCCTAGTCATCGCAATGATTTGGGTGATTCTAATTCCCATGATTGGCAGAGCCTGGAAGGCTTGGTTGCTCCGAATCGTCTTGATTCTTTGGATGGCTGTCGTGATGATCTCACGGGTCTATCTCAATGCCCATTACCCAACGGATACGATTGGGGCGGTTCTGTTGGCTTACCTGTGGTTACAGGTGGCTGAGGGACTCTACATTCGGTTTGCACCGATGATGCAGGGATGGCCGTTACTGAAGCGTTCCGAGATCTAACTCTTCTACCAGATGGTCAGGTGGGTTAATGACTGAATAAACTAAAAATAGAGCACATCAACAACTAACTGTTTTGGTTGTTGGTGTGCTCTTTAATTTTGTTTGAACTTGTCATGAGGGTAGTGCTGGATAGCCACCTGCGGCTGCCAGGGATTCCGCCTGCTGTGGGGACGCTTCAGCCCGGTGGGCTTCTCGCTCGATTTGAAGCCACGAAGATCACGTGTCTTCAAAGTCGCCCGTGCTGTAAACTAGCCTAAAACGCTAGTTAACACCACCTCCACGGCCGGCTCCATCCCTGGCCTCCTCCGGCTATGGTGGTTCACTGCAATTAAAGAGCATGAGTCATACAGACTTATATAAAATGGTCAACATCATCTGGTACACGCCAGGTGGTGTTGACCATTTTGGGTTATCTCTGGTTCAGTTACGTATTGGTATTTGGCAAGTTGACTAGGAACGACAGTCGAAGCCGTGAGGCTGGTAGATATGGGCTCAGGCGCGTCGTTCACCTTAGTCAGTGAGTGTTGTTCTCACTGGCTTAGGTGAAAGCCAAGCTTGTAGACTCGTGTCGTGTTCTTCGAGGCTTCAAGTTGTGCTCGCACCGTTCCAGCCCATATCTACCAGCCGGTAAGGCGGCCACTGTCGCAGCAACAGACATCGTTAGTCGAGTTCATTCAGCCATTCTTGAGCCAGATCCATCCAGTGGGCCACGTGAGGCAAGGCCGTTCCCGGCTTCCATGCCGTCACTGGATTGGCCAGTGCGAGGCCGTGTGGGCCGTGGTGGAAAAGATGGAGCTCGGTGTCCACACCTTGGGCAATGGAGGCCTGTGCGTAGGCTAGGGCGTTCTGAACGGGCACTAAGGGGTCAGCCGCAGTGGCCCAGACAAAGGTCGGCGCATTCTGTGCGGTGACTTGGTGGTCAGCCGCAATCTTTTCCGGGTCGTCGGTCCAAGCATCTAACATGGCGGGATCGGTTGGAAAGCCAGCCTTAGGCGTGATAACTGGGTAGCCTAAGATGACTGCCTGAGGCTTTAAGGCCGCGGTTGAAACGCCGACCCGTTTTGCAAAGTCGTCACTGTGCCAGAGATCATTGTAGAGGGCGACAATGTGGCCCCCAACCGAGAAGCCAGCAATCGCGATGCGGTTGGTGTCGATCTGCCAGTCCGTCGCGTATTCCTTTAAGCTAGCCACCGTCTGACCCAATTCGATCACGGGGGCTGGCAAGAGAGGGTGTTTTTCGGCGACGAAACTATAGCGGAGGAAGAAGGTCTGATAGCCGCGTGCCGACCAGGCCAATGCTAAGTCTTCGGCCTGTTGTTCGGGGATATGGGTGTAGGACCCACCGGGAACGATAATCATGGCCGGATAATGTTGGGGTGTCCCCGCGTCCTGGCGTAAATAACCCTGTAGGTAGGCGTTGGCGTCAGATGACAGGGCTTGTTTGATAATTTTCATTGCGAAACCTCCTGTTTTCAGTCATGATAGGGACAACAAACCGAACCTATCTTAGGCCAGGTTTGCGAAGCTAATTGCGTTTATTGTAACGCAATTCAACGAGTGACGGAAATGAAGAGGGTGCAAGCATGATTGTAGAAACGAAACGTTTAATCGTTAGACCGGTAACCGACAGTGACCGTCAGGCCTATGGTGAACTTCTTTCAACACCTGAGGTTGCGTCACCGGCTGGGCAGAGCATGGCCCCAACCTCCAAACAGTTAGATAGCTGGTTTCAAAGTGAGAAGGCCACTGGTATGGCGTTTGCCATGGTGGATAAGACCACGAACCGCTATATTGGGTCAATCGTCTGGTATCCGGTCGTTAATGAAAATGGTGAACCAGATGAGACGCGGCGTGAATTGGGCTACCTGATGTTACCAGAGTACTGGGGGCAAGGTCTGATGACGGAAGCTTTGCAAGGCAGTATACAGGGTGTTCGTGAACATTATGCAGGAATACGGGAAATTCAGGCCGCCGTTCTGAAAAGTAATACGCGATCTTTACATGTTTTGGAAAAACTAAATTTCCGAGTGGTGGATCCGGAGGTTCGCTTGCCCGTTGGGGAGAGCTTGACCCCAAAACCACAAGTTTTATTGGCATTTAGCCTCGATTTGTAAGAAGAAAAACAATTTGCGCTCACACCAAATTAACCTTGCAAAATCAGATAGCGGTAGCTATACTACAATGTGTTGATGAAAAGGGTACCGCTAATAATATTTATTCATCCGTAAAAAGGCGGTTTTTTACGGTGGCGAATGTTGGGAGCAAAACCAATCGCAGTCTGTGATTCGGTGGGGTGACCGCATTCAAAGTTCTGAGACCGCCATAGCAACGTAAAGCGTTATGAAGTGCTTTCAATGGTTTAGTCATGTGCATTTCTTCACCATGGTGAAAAGTTATGGGGCTATGTTGAGAAGGTCCTTCGAGCAAGAAGGAGGAAAAGAACATGAAGCAGGATATTACAAAGTCATCCACACCAGAAGTCACGGAATCCGTTAAGCGTGGTCTTAAGACCCGTCACGTTTCCATGATTGCCTTAGGTGGGTGCATTGGTACCGGGCTTTTCGTAGCAAATGGTTCTGCCATTTCTACAGCTGGACCCGGTGGGGCGTTAGTAGCATACATTGGGATGGGCCTGATGGTCTACTTCCTAATGACAAGTTTGGGAGAAATGGCAACGAACATGCCAATTTCAGGGTCGTTCGCGGCTTATTCTTCCAAGTATGTGGATCCAGCACTTGGATTCGCAATGGGTTGGAACTACTGGTTTAACTGGGCTATCACGGTTGCCGTGGATATTTCGACGGCAGCATTGGTGATGAAGTTCTGGTTACCAGGCGTTCCTGGCTGGATCTGGAGTCTGATTGCACTGGTCTTGATTGTCTTTATCAATGCCATGTCGGTTCAGGCCTTCGGTGAAACCGAATTTTGGATGTCCTTAATCAAGGTCATCACGATCTTCGTCTTCCTGGCCGTTGGGTTCATGACTATCGTGGGTATCATGGGTGGTCACGCAACTGGCTTGGACAACTTTACTTACAAAAAGGCACCGTTCGTGGGTGGCTTCCCAGCCATTCTGAGTGTGTTCGTGGTTGCCGGATTCTCCTTCCAAGGGACCGAATTAGTCGGGATCACGGCTGGTGAATCAGAAGACCCTGAACATGATGTGCCAAAGGCAATTAACCAGGTATTTTGGCGGATTATTTTATTCTATATCTTAGCTATTTTCGTTATTGCCGCCGTCTTACCTTACACGAGTCCTGATTTACTTGGGTCTTCTGCTAGTGACGTTGCCATCAGTCCCTTCACGCTGGTCTTCCGGCGTGCCGGTTTGGCTGCGGCAGCGAGTGTGATGAACGCGGTTATCTTAACCTCCGTCATCTCATCTGCTAACTCTGGGATGTACGCGTCAACTCGGATGCTCTACTCCCTGTCCAAGGAAGGCTATGCACCAAAGCTCTTCGAACGGACTTGGAAGAACGGGATTCCTTATCCAGCATTGATTGCAACGACTGTCGTTGCCGCCGTAACCTTCTTCACGAGTATTGCCGGTCCACAGATTTACCTGTGGTTGGTGGCTGCTAGTGGGTTAACCGGGTTCATTGCTTGGTTCGGGATTGCCTTATCACACTTCCGTTTCCGGCGGGCATTCGTTCGTCAAGGCCACAAGCTCAGCGAGTTGAAGTACCATGCTAAGTGGTTCCCAGTGGGCCCAATCCTGGCTTTGGTTCTCTGTGTCGCCGTGATTGTTGGTCAAGACCCACAATCGTTCTTTACTGGTAACTGGGAACAAGTCCTGATCACCTACATCAGTGTGCCATTAGTTTTGGTACTCTACACGGTGTACAAGATCCGGCACCACACGAAGTTAATTCCTTTGGATGAGGTTGACGTTTCGCCAATCCACGAAGAGGGAACACTGAAAAACAAAGATTAATAGTCTGACTTGATCATCAACAATTAAAATTAAATTTTCTGCGGCGCCCAGTCGAGTAAATCTTGACTAGGCGCCGTTTTGTATCCCACAAGGGGACAAATAGCGTCACCTGCTGAGACAAAATTCCCACGACATATTGTCTTTTTACGGTGAGGTTGGTACAATATGTAGTGTTGAAAAATTTCCGGGGGCAAGTCCCCGGTGCGTCAGTAAATAAAGGAGAGATTGCATGCTCGTACTATCAGGAACCATTGGCGCCGGCAAGACTAGTCTGACTAGTCTGCTTGCCGACCACCTTCACAAACCAGCTTTTTATGAATCAGTGGATGACAACAAGATCTTACCGTTGTTCTACAAAAATCCACAGAAGTATGCCTTTCTGTTACAGATCTATTTCCTAAACAAGCGGCTGGACAGCATCAAGGCAGCCAACGCTGATGACGAGAGCGTGCTCGATCGGTCCATCTTCGAAGATTCCTTACTCTTTCATTTGAACGCCGACTTAGGCCGGGCTACGGCTACTGAAGTTGACATCTATGACTCCTTGCTGGCTAACATGATGGAAGAACTTCCTGACGCAACGCACAAGAAGAACCCTGACTTGTTGATTCACATCAACATCTCCTTTGAAACGATGTTGGCTCGGATTCAAAAACGTGGCCGTTCGTTCGAACAAATTGACCACGATCCAAGCCTGTACGAGTACTACAAGGAACTCGATCAACGCTACGTCGACTGGTACAACAACTACGACAAGTCACCTAAGATGCAAATCGATGGGGACAAGTTGGACTTCGTTGAAGATGCCGACGCCCGCCGTCAGGTTCTCCAATTAATTGATGAAAAGATTGCCACGCTCTAAGCGTTGTCTAATCCGTTAAAATGCGGTATGATTATGGCAATTAGTAAACACGACGTGCCTATTAAGTAGATGGCCAGAGAAGCGGGGTAAGCTGAAAACCGCCACATCGAAACTTCCAGCACGACTAAATAGTGGGCGGGTAATGCCGCACGGTGCAGACCGTTATCATGTTCAAGTGTATGGCTATGCCATGAACTTGGGTGGTACCGCGAAGGTCTTCGTCCCATGTGACGGAGGCTTTTTTTGTACCATCCAGCAAATCGAAGGGAGTTTAACCATGTTAGATTTAAAGTTAATTCGCCAAGAACCAGACTTCATTAAAGAGAAGTTAGCCACGAGAAACGTTGATCCAGCCGACATCGATGCCTTACTGGCCTTAGATGCCAAACGGCGGGAGTTGATCGTTAAGAGTGAAACCATGAAGGCCCAACGCAACACGGTCTCCGATGAGATTTCCCAGTTGAAGCGTAACAAGGAAGACGCCGATGACAAGATTAAGGAAATGCGCCAAGTTAGTGCCGACATCAAGGCCTTAGACGCTGAACTAGATACCTTGAAGGACCAAGTTCACGATGCCGCTGCCCACTTGCCTAATATTCCGAATGACAACGTGCCAGTTGGTTTGGATGAAGATGGCAGTGTTGAATTGCGGCAATGGGGGGAGAAGCCTAACTTAGACTTCGAACCTAAGGCACACTGGGAGATTGGGGAAGACCTTGGTATCCTCGACTTTGAACGCGGAGCTAAGGTCTCAGGTAGCCGTTACCTGTATTACATGGGTCTCGGGGCACGTTTGGAACGGGCCGTTTACAACTTCTTCTTAGACCAAAATACAGAAGCTGGCTTCACCGAAGTCTTGCCACCATACATCGTCAACGATGACTCCATGTACGGGACGGGCCAATTCCCTAAGTTTAAGGAAGATGTCTACCAGTTACGTGATGAAGACATGACGTTGATTCCAACGGCCGAAGTGCCTTTGGTGAACTACTACCGTAACGAAGTCATTCCTGAAGAAAAGTTGCCAGTCTGGTTCACAGCCCTGACCCCAGCCTTTCGTTCCGAAGCGGGGAGTGCCGGTCGCGATACCCGGGGTTTGATCCGGCTTCACCAATTTAACAAGGTTGAAATGGTGAAGTTCTGTAAGCCAGAAAACTCTTGGGATGAACTGGAGGCTCTGACTAAGCACGCTGAGATGCTCTTACAGAAGCTTGGACTGGCCTACCACGTTATTACGCTGACAACCAGCGACATGAGCTTTACAGCCGCTATGACGCACGATTTAGAGGTCTGGTTCCCGAACCAGAACACCTACCGTGAAATCTCTAGCTGTTCCAACACCACCGATTTCCAAGCACGGCGCGCTCACATTCAGTACCGTGATGACAAGGGTAAGTTACAATACGTCCATGCCCTGAACGGATCTGGCTTGGCCGTTGGTCGAGCGGTTGCTGCAATTTTGGAAAACTACCAAAATGCCGATGGTTCCGTGACCGTTCCAGATGTTTTGGTTCCTTACATGGGTGGCGTCACCCGGATCACCAAGTAACGCATTTTTGGATAATTAAACGACAGGTTTCAGCGAAGAGTTCGACCCATTGGTCGGGCTCTTTTTGCGTTTTCGAAAGGGAAGTGAGCGTCCAGCACAGTTTCTTGTAAAAAAATTCAAAAAAAGGCTAGCTTTTTTATTTGGGATACGCTACAATATTAAATGTTGTTACGGGAGTAGTTATTCAGTCAGCGAATATTTATTCAAAATAATTTGAAATTGTTGTTGACATCATCTTCCCGGCATGGTAAATTATAATAGTTGTTTCGAACGAGATAGTTTGTTTGAAAGCACATGGAGGATTAGCTCAGTTGGGAGAGCGTCTGCCTTACAAGCAGAGGGTCACAGGTTCGAGCCCTGTATCCTCCATTGGGAATAAAATCCCTGGCGTTAGTTCGCCAACGTTGCAGGTGTGGCGGAACTGGCAGACGCGCTAGATTTAGGTTCTAGTGTCTTATGACGTGGGGGTTCGAGTCCCTTCACCTGCATAATTAAATATTGCAAAATATTTGTTTAAAATATTTTGCCGACTTAGCTCAGTTGGCAGAGCATCTCACTAGTAATGAGGAGGTCGGAGGTTCGAATCCTCTAGTCGGCATGGTTCCATTAATTTTATAGCCAATTTGCGGAAGTAGTTCAGTGGTAGAACATCACCTTGCCATGGTGGGGGTCGCGGGTTCGAATCCCGTCTTCCGCTTTTTAACCCTTTGCCGGGGTGGCGGAATTGGCAGACGCACAGGACTTAAAATCCTGCGGTCAGTGATGACCATACCGGTTCGATCCCGGTCCTCGGCATTTAACTTAATAATAATTATGCACCCATAGCGCAATTGGATAGAGTGTCTGACTACGAATCAGAAGGTTGTAGGTTCGACTCCTACTGGGTGCATTTTTGTTGCTTATGTCTCATAAGCAATTTTCGGGAAGTAGCTCAGCTTGGTAGAGCACCTGGTTTGGGACCAGGGGGTCGCAGGTTCGAATCCTGTCTTCCCGATTTTTACTAGCTTAATATTTCGCTGGTGAGCTTTCTTCGGGAAGTAGCTCAGCTTGGTAGAGCACCACGTTCGGGACGTGGGGGTCGCAAGTTCAAATCTTGTCTTCCCGATTTTTTTATCTCTCGAATACATATTATGATAATAACGACCGGATTCCTTACTAATTGTTTGGAAGCTGGTCGTTTTTTTGTTATGATAGTTTACCAGAACTTCTCCAGGAGGGACGGGCTAATCCGTTGCTTTTTCGGTGGAATTTCGTATAATATTAGTCAACATTAGTCAGATAACTGTGGCGAAGGGGGGACGATAATGGAGAATCAGAATATTTCGGATATTATTGAATCTTACCTGAAGCAGATTCTGGCGGAATCCCAACAGGTTGAGATCCGCAGAGCGGAGATTGCCGATCAGTTTAATGTGGTGCCTTCACAGATTAATTACGTGATTAAGACCCGTTTCACCATTCAGGACGGCTATGTCGTTCGCAGTAAGCGGGGTGGCGGTGGCTACATTCGGATCGAGAAGGTTAAGTTACTAGATAACTTAGACTTCATTGATTCGTTGGTGAGCGCTGTTGGGGACCAAATTTCACGGCATGATAGCCTGGCAGTGGTGCGTAACCTCTTTGAGGCAGGGACCATTAACCGGCGTGAGGCCAATATTATGCTAGCAGCCATTAATAAGGATGCGATTAATACGGGTAGCCGTGAAATGGATGAACGCGTACGCGCGGCGGTCTTGAATTCAATTCTGGACCATTTACGTTATGAGAGTTAGGAAAGCGAGGAGCTGCAATGGATAACCTATTTACACCGAGTGCTAAGAGTGTTTTGGTCTTGGCACAGGAACAAGCAAAGTATTTTAAGCACCAAGCGGTGGGAACGGAACACCTGCTACTCGCCCTTACAATTGAAAAGAATGGCATTGCCAACAAGGTTTTGCAGCAGTTTTCGATTACTGAAGACGATGTTCGCGAGGAAATCGAACGGTTCACGGGCTACGGCACGTTAGCCAACACGGACAAGGACAGTTACCTGCCATATTCGCCAAAGGCCAAAACGATGTTAACGTTGGCTGGCGACGAAGCCAAACGGCTGGGAGCCACGAAGATTGGAACGGAACACATTTTGTTAGCGTTGCTTAGCGACGAAACGATTCTGTCTTCCCGGATCCTAAAGAACCTGAGTGTCGAATTAACGGACGCCCGTAAGGTTGTTTTACGGAAGCTTGGGATTACTGATACGCCAAAACGTCGCAATGACAATCGGTCACAACGTCGGGCTGCCCAAGGAGGCACGCCAACGCTGGATTCTCTGGCTCGTAACTTAACCGAAGCGGCTAAGGAAGGCCGAATGGATCCAACGGTCGGTCGTGAGAAGGAAGTTAAACGGGTCATTCAAATTCTGAGTCGGCGGACCAAGAATAACCCGGTTCTTATCGGCGAACCCGGTGTTGGGAAGACGGCGATTGCCGAGGGTTTGGCCCAACGGATTGTCGCCGGCGATGTGCCAGAAGATATGCAAAACAAACGGTTAATGATGCTCGACATGGGGTCACTTGTGGCGGGAACTAAATACCGTGGTGAGTTTGAAGATCGTTTGAAGAAAGTTATTGAAGAAATCTACAATGATGGACAGGTTATCCTGTTTATCGATGAACTTCACACTCTGATCGGGGCTGGTGGGGCTGAAGGGGCCATTGATGCCTCTAACATCTTGAAGCCAGCCTTGGCTCGTGGTGAACTCCAAACCATTGGGGCCACAACGTTGGACGAATACCAGAAGTACATCGAATCCGATGCTGCTCTGGAACGTCGATTTGCCACGGTTCAGGTTAATGAACCAACGCCAGACGAAGCCTTGGAAATCTTGAAGGGTTTACGTTCACGTTATGAGGACCACCATCACGTGAACATCACGGATGATGCGTTGGATCAAGCTGTTAAGTTGTCAACACGCTACATCAGTGACCGGTTCTTACCTGATAAGGCCATTGACCTGATGGATGAAGCGTCGGCTAAAGTCCGCATTGACCAGATGGTTAAACCAACGCCAGCCTCTAAGCAGGCCCAGGAGTTGGCTAAGCTCGCTGATGAGAAGGAAGCCGCTATCGAACAACAAGACTTCGAACGGGCCGCTAAGTTACGGACCCAAGAGATGGCTTTACGGGAGAAGCTGGACGCACGCAAGGCCAAGGCAGCCGCAGCAGCGGCTGCTAGTGACCAACAGTATACGACGGATGTCACGGGTGAAGATGTGGCTGAAGTTGTTGCTGAATGGACCGGTGTGCCAATTACGCAGTTGAAGCAAACCGATGCTGATCGTTTGGTTAACCTCGAGAAGATTCTGCACCAACGGGTCGTTGGCCAAGAAGAAGCCGTTTCCGCGGTTTCTCGAGCCATTCGGCGGGCACGTTCCGGATTGAAAGATCCCAACCGGCCAATCGGGTCCTTTATGTTCTTAGGACCAACCGGTGTGGGGAAGACCGAATTAGCTAAGGCCTTGGCCGAGGCAATGTTTGGGTCCGAAAACAACATGATTCGTGTCGACATGAGTGAATACATGGAGAAGTACTCCACAAGTCGTTTGATTGGGTCTGCTCCGGGTTACGTCGGCTATGATGAAGGTGGCCAATTAACCGAAAAAGTTCGCCAAAAACCATACTCTGTCGTTCTATTTGATGAAGTGGAAAAAGCCCATCCCGATGTCTTCAATATCCTTTTACAGGTATTGGACGACGGGTACTTGACGGATTCCAAGGGTCGTAAGGTGGACTTCAGAAATACCATCTTAATCATGACCTCTAACTTAGGTGCCACAAAGTTGCGGGATGAAAAGACCGTCGGCTTTGGTGCTGAGGACCAGGCTAATAGCTACAAGGCGATGGCTCAGACCATTCGGGAGACGCTTAAGCAGTCATTCCGGCCAGAATTCTTGAACCGGATCGATGAAACGGTCATCTTCCACTCCTTGAAGAAGGATGAACTTCATGAGATTGTGAAGTTGATGGCTAAGCAAATCATCTTGCGAGTTGCTGACCAGTCCATCAAGTTGAAGATTACGCCAGCCGCAATCGACGTGATTGCTAAGGCTGGGTTCGATCCCGAGTACGGGGCACGACCAATTCGTCGGGCTTTACAGACTCAGGTTGAGGACCGGTTGAGTGAGGCTTTGCTAAGCGGTGAAGTCAAGACCCATGATCAAGTGACCATGGGGGCTTCTCACGGCAAGATGACTATGGCCATCAAGTCTAGCAAGAGCCAGGAACCAACGGCAGTCGTTAGTCACTAAAAGTAAAATAAACGCTGAGGTAGTCATTCCGAATTAAGGATGGCTACCTTTTTTGACAGGGCGTCGAGTCGATGTAACTGGTGATAAATGAAATGTGGTACACTAGTTTAGGAAATTTAATTTGAGAAAGGACGACGGCCTGTAAATGAAGAGAGAAGAGCAATTGACTCGGACGCACGCGGCCATTTTGACTGCGGCTCGGGAACAATTTTTGTCACAGGGTTATCAAGCAACGTCGACGCGTGAGATTGCGCGTCAGGTAGGTATTACGCAACCTGCCTTGTATCATCACTTTAGTGATAAGGAAGTTATCTTCTTAGAGGTGATTCGGACAGTCGGCGAGGAGATTCGTGAGGGCATCACACAGGTCGTTGCCCAGTTGACACCCGATGTTGACTCAGTCGACTCCCTAACGGCGGTAACTGAAGTTCTAACCTCGGCCCATCCTAGAGATATTTTCACGGTAATTCACGGGAGTTTTCGCTTCCTGAAGCCAGAGAACCAGCGGCAGCTGGGGATGATCTTTCAACAAGATTACCTGGTCCCACTGACGACCTTCTTCGCCACGGATGCGGTTCAGTTACAGGGTGAGGTTCAACCACAAGACGCTGCTTCCTTCTATCTGACTAGTCTGAGCCCGCTCTTTAATACGTTCCATCACGTGGGTCCTAAGGATGCGACGCAGCACGAGCAAACGGTCGCGTTGGTCCGGCTAATCTTGTTTGGCGTTGCCACTAGAAAGTAAAGTCAATGTATTGACATTTGGTGCTAGATTTAGTACTATATTATTCGTATGCAACTGTGAACTGAAATTGGTAGCGCCGATATATTGTCCGGAGCTATCACTATAAGAAGCCAAAAGCAAACTTTGGGTTTGTTTTTGGATTTTTTTTGCCAAAAATCCGGGTCTAAATGCAATTGTAATCAAAATGTAACATTCCGGATTGGCCAGTTGACAGAATAAATAGGAGAGGTGAACAACTTGGCAGGACACTTAGTGAAATACGGGAAACACCGTACTCGCCGTAGCTATTCGCGGATCAAGGAAGTCCTTGATCTCCCTAACTTAATCGAGATTCAGACCAATTCGTATAACTGGTTCCTTGACGAAGGTTTACGCGATATGTTCGACGACATCATGCCAATCGAAGATTTTCAAGGAAACCTTTCGTTAGAGTTTGTTGATTATCAATTACTAGAACCCAAATATACGGTCGATGAAGCACGGGAGCATGATGCGAACTATTCTGCACCATTGCATGTAACCCTTCGCTTGACGAACCATGAAACGGGCGAAATTAAGTCACAAGACGTCTTCTTCGGTGATTTCCCATTAATGACGGCCCAAGGGACCTTCATTATTAACGGGGCAGAACGGGTAATTGTTTCCCAATTAGTCCGGTCACCAGGCGTTTACTTCAATGACGATACTGATAAGAACGGTCGGACCATCTTCGGTGCCACTGTTATCCCTAACCGGGGTGCTTGGCTTGAATTTGAAACCGACGCTAAGAACGTTTCTTACGTTCGGATCGACCGGACTCGTAAGATCCCAATGACTGAATTAGTTCGGGCATTAGGTTTCGGTTCTGACGATGAAATCTTGGATATCTTGGGTGACAACGAAAGTCTTTCACAGACGTTGGAAAAGGATATTCACAAGAACAGTGACGATTCACGTGTCGAAGAGTCCTTAAAGGACATCTACGAACGTCTACGTCCAGGTGAACCTAAGACGGCTGACTCTTCACGGAGTTTACTGACTGCACGGTTCTTCGATCCAAAACGTTACGACATGGCACCTGTTGGTCGTTACAAGACCAACAAGAAACTTAGCCTGAAGACCCGTTTACTTGGCTTAACCTTAGCCGAAACGTTAGCTGACCCAGATACTGGTGAAGTTATCGCACAAAAGGGCACGGTTGTTGATAAAGACGTCATGAAGACCTTGGCTCCTTACTTGGACCAAGAAGACTTCAAGATGGTTACTTTCCAACCTTCAGACGAAGCCGTTGTCACTGAACCACTTAAATTACAAATTATTAAGGTACAATCACCAGACGATCCAGAACAAGAAGTTCCTGTTATTGGGAATGGCAACATTGATATCAAGCTGAAGCACATTCGTCCAGCCGACATCATTGCTTCCATGAACTACTTCTTCGATCTCCAAGTTGGCATTGGGAACGTCGATGACATTGACCACTTGGGTAACCGGCGGATTCGTTCCGTGGGTGAACTCTTGCAAAACCAATTCCGGATCGGGTTATCTCGGATGGAACGGGTTGTGCGTGAACGGATGTCCATTCAGGATGCTGCGACGGTAACGCCACAACAACTGATTAACATTCGTCCAGTGGTTGCCTCAATCAAGGAATTCTTTGGGTCATCTCAATTGTCACAATTCATGGACCAGACCAACCCACTTGGCGAATTAACGCATAAGCGTCGGTTGTCTGCCCTTGGACCTGGTGGTTTGACGCGTGACCGTGCCGGATATGAAGTCCGAGACGTTCACTACACCCACTATGGCCGTATGTGTCCAATTGAAACCCCTGAAGGTCCTAACATTGGGTTGATTAACAGTCTTTCCAGTTATGCTCGGGTTAACAAGTACGGGTTTATCGAAACGCCATACCGTCGTGTCTCATGGGACACACACAAGGTTACCGACAAGATCGATTACCTGACGGCTGACGAAGAAGATAACTACGTCGTTGCCCAAGCCAATACGCCATTGAACGATGACGGTTCATTCGATACGGATACCATCATGGCCCGTTCCGAAGCCGATAACATCGAAACGACGGCTGACCGGATTGACTACATGGACGTTTCGCCTAAGCAAGTAGTTGCTGTGGCCACGGCATGTATTCCTTTCTTGGAAAACGATGACTCCAACCGTGCCTTGATGGGTGCCAACATGCAACGGCAAGCTGTGCCATTGCTTGACCCTCATGCACCATTGGTTGGGACTGGTATCGAATACAAAGCAGCGCATGACTCCGGGGTTGCTTTAATTAGCCAACACGAAGGTACTGTTGAATACGTCGATGCACGTGAAATCCGTGTACGTCGTGCCGACGATGCGCTGGACACTTACAAGCTGATGAAGTTCCGCCGTTCTAACGGTGGGAAAAACTACAACCAACGTCCAATCGTTAAGGTTGGCGATCACGTCGACAACGACGAAATCTTGGCTGATGGTCCTTCAATGGAAAATGGGGAACTGGCCTTAGGTCAAAACCCATTAGTTGCCTTCATGACTTGGCAAGGGTACAACTTCGAAGATGCCATCGGGATCAACGAGCGGTTGGTTCGCGATGACGTTTACACGTCGATTCATATTGAAGAATACGAATCAGAAGCACGTGATACGAAGCTTGGACCTGAAGAAATGACTCGCGAAATTCCTAACGTGGGTGAAGACGCCTTGAAGAATTTGGACGAAGACGGAATTATCCGGATTGGTGCCGAAGTTCAAGACGGTGACATCCTGGTTGGTAAGGTAACGCCTAAGGGTGTGACTGAATTATCAGCCGAAGAACGTTTACTCCATGCCATCTTTGGTGAAAAGGCCCGTGAAGTTCGGGATACTTCCCTGAAGGTTCCTCATGGTGGTGGCGGGATTATCCAGGACGTGAAGATCTTTACTCGTGAGAACGGGGATGAACTTTCACCTGGTGTTAACATGATGGTTCGGGTCTACATCGCGCAAAAGCGGAAGATCCAAGTTGGGGACAAGATGTCTGGTCGTCACGGTAACAAGGGGACGGTTTCCGTCGTTATCCCTGAAGAAGATATGCCGTACATGCCAGATGGAACCCCAATCGACATCATGTTGAGCCCAATGGGTGTGCCTTCTCGTATGAATATCGGGCAAGTGCTCGAATTGCATTTAGGGATGGCTGCTCGTAAGTTGGGTATCCACGTGGCAACGCCTGTCTTTGATGGTGCCCAAGATACTGATATTGCGGACGCTGTTAAGGAAGCCGGTATGGCTGCCGATGCTAAGACTGTCTTATACGATGGTCGGACCGGTGAACCATTCGACAAACGAGTTGCCGTTGGTGTTATGAACTACTTGAAGCTGGCCCACATGGTCGACGACAAGATGCACGCCCGTTCCATCGGACCTTACTCACTGGTTACGCAACAACCACTTGGTGGTAAAGCGCAATTTGGTGGCCAACGTTTCGGTGAAATGGAAGTTTGGGCCTTGGAAGCTTATGGTGCCGCTTATACGTTACAAGAAATTTTAACGTACAAGTCTGATGACGTGGTTGGACGGGTTAAGACCTACGAAGCCATCGTTAAGGGCGATCCAATTCCAAAGCCTGGTGTGCCTGAATCCTTCCGTGTTCTGGTCAAGGAATTACAATCCTTGGGTCTGGATATGAAGGTCTTAAACGGGAACAACGAAGAAATCGAACTCCGGGATATGGACGATGATGATGATGATGTTGTGAACGTTGATGCGTTGAGTAAGCTTGCCCAACAGCAAGAAGAACAACGTAAGGCGCAAGCTCAGGCTGAAAGTGCCAAAGCAGCACCAGAAACCACTAAAAATGAGAGTCAACCGAACACACAAGACTAATTAATAAGGGAGGTCGCTTCTTTGGTCGATGTCAATAAGTTCGAAAGCATGCAGATCGGGCTGGCTTCACCTGATAAGATCCGTAGCTGGTCTTACGGGGAAGTTAAAAAGCCTGAAACCATCAACTACCGGACATTAAAGCCTGAAAAAGATGGACTTTTCGACGAGCGTATTTTCGGTCCTACCAAGGACTGGGAATGTGCCTGTGGGAAGTACAAGCGGATCCGTTACAAGGGTGTCGTTTGTGACCGTTGTGGGGTCGAAGTTACGCGTTCTAAGGTTCGTCGTGAACGGATGGGCCATATTGAATTAGCAGCTCCTGTAACCCACATCTGGTACTTCAAGGGTATTCCAAGTCGGATGGGTCTTGTCTTAGACATGAGCCCCCGCGCCCTGGAAGAAATCATCTACTTCGCATCCTACGTTGTGCTTGATCCCGGTGATACGCCTCTGGAAAAGAAACAACTCCTTTCAGAACGCGATTACCGTGACAAGCTCGTAGAATACGGTAGCCAAGCCTTCAAGGCTGAAATGGGTGCCGAAGCCATCAAGAAGTTATTGATGGCCGTGGATTTAGATAAAGAAGTCACGGAATTAAAGGAACAATTGAAGGATGCTACTGGCCAAAAGCGGACGCGTGCCGTTCGTCGTTTGGACATCTTGGAAGCCTTCGTGACATCTGGTAACCGTCCTGAATGGATGGTAATGGATGCTATTCCGGTAATCCCACCTGACTTACGGCCAATGGTACAACTCGAAGGGGGACGTTTCGCAACGTCTGACCTTAATGACTTGTACCGGCGGGTTATCAACCGGAATAGCCGGTTGAAGCGTTTGTTAGACTTAAACGCACCTGGTATCATCGTTCAAAACGAAAAGCGGATGCTTCAAGAAGCCGTTGACGCCTTGATCGATAACGGTCGTCGTGGCCGTCCAGTTGCTGGTCCTGGTAACCGTCCATTGAAGTCTCTTTCACACATGTTGAAAGGGAAGCAAGGACGTTTCCGTCAAAACTTGTTAGGGAAGCGGGTTGACTACTCTGGTCGTTCCGTTATTGACGTTGGTCCTTCCCTCAAGTTCAACCAAATGGGTCTCCCAGTGCCAATGGCTTTGGAATTATTCCGGCCATTCATCATGAAGGAACTCGTTGCGCGTGGCTTGGCTTCTAACATTAAGAATGCCAAGCGCCAGATTGACCGTGAAGATGACGATGTCTTTAATGTTCTTGAAGATGTTATCAAGGAACACCCAGTTCTGTTGAACCGGGCCCCTACGCTTCACCGTTTAGGGATTCAAGCGTTTGAACCAGTCTTGGTTAGTGGTAAAGCTATGCGTCTTCACCCATTGGCTTGTGAAGCTTACAATGCCGATTTCGATGGGGACCAAATGGCCATCCACGTGCCTTTATCCGACGAAGCACAAGCTGAAGCACGTTTGCTGATGTTGGCTGCTCACCATATCTTGGCACCTGCCAGTGGTAAGCCAGTCGTTGCGCCTTCACAAGATATGGTTATCGGGAACTACTACCTGACGATGGAAGAAGACAACCGTGAAGGGGAAGGTATGATCTTTACCGACCTCAACGAAGCTGTCTTAGCTTATCGTAATGGGTTAGTTCACTGGCACAGTCGGGTCGGAGTCCAAGTCTCTGGCATGACTGACAAGCCATTTACCGATGAACAACGTTCTAAGATTATGGTAACGACTGTTGGGAAGTTGATCTTTAACAACATCCTGCCAAAGTCATTCCCATACTTGAATGAACCTACAAATACAAACTTGAATGGTTACGTTCCTGACAAGTACTTCTTGGCACCGGGCGAAGACATTCATGATTACTTGCAAAATGCTGAATTAGTTGGACCGTTCAAGAAGGGCTTCCTGTCTGACATTATCGCGGCCGTTTACCAACAATACAAGGTTACTGAAACCTCTAAGTTGTTGGACCGGATCAAGGATTTGGGTTACGACGAATCCACAAAGTCTGGGTTAACGGTTGGGATGGTCGACGTTACCGACTTGAAGGAAAAGCCAGAAATTACCGAAGCCGCCCACAAACAGGTTGCGACGGTAACGAAGCAATTCCGACGCGGTTTGATTACGGACCACGAACGTTACGAACGGGTCATTGGGATCTGGAACGATGCCAAGGATGACATTCAAAACGCTCTGATCCACAGTTTCGACCAACAGAACCCTATCTTTATGATGAGTGATTCTGGTGCTCGTGGTAACATTTCTAACTTTACGCAATTAGCTGGTATGCGTGGATTGATGGCCGCACCTAGTGGGGACATCATGGAACTGCCTATCACGTCTAACTTCCGTGAAGGCTTGACGGTTATGGAAATGTTCATTTCGACCCATGGTGCTCGTAAAGGGATGACCGATACGGCCCTCAAGACTGCCAACTCAGGTTACCTGACTCGGCGTCTGGTCGATGTGGCGCAAGATGTTATCATTCGGGAAAAGGACTGTGGGACTGACCGTGGTTTGACGATTCGGGCCATCACTGATGGTAACGAAATGATCGAGCCTCTGTACGACCGGATCCTCGGCCGTTACACTCAGAAGTCAGTTGTCGATCCTAAGACCGGTGACGTTATCGTGCCAAAGAACCAAATGATCGTTGAAGACACGGCTCAAAAGATTGTTGATGCCGGTGTTGAAGAGGTCACGATTCGCTCCGCCTTCACTTGTAACACTGAACACGGTGTTTGTGAACACTGTTATGGCCGTAACATGGCTACCGGTGACGAAGTTGAAGTTGGTGAAGCAGTCGGAACTGTTGCCGCACAATCTATCGGTGAACCAGGGACGCAATTAACCATGCGTAACTTCCATACCGGTGGTGTTGCCGGGAACGAAGATATCACCCAAGGGCTTCCTCGTGTTCAAGAATTATTTGAATCTCGGAACCCTAAAGGTAAAGCTGAGATTACTGAAGTTACTGGGACGGTTGAATCAATCGAAGAAAACCCAGCTGACCGTGTCAAAGAAGTTACCATTAAGGGTGAGGCTGACACTCGGAGTTACAAGTTACCAATCACTGCCCGCATGCGGGTTTCTGAAGGCGACTTTATCCACCGTGGTGCTGCCTTGAACTATGGGTCTGTTGATCCTAAGGAACTTCTGCGTGTTCGTGATGTGTTGTCTACTGAAACCTATATCTTAGGCGAAGTCCAACGTGTTTACCGGATGCAAGGTGTGGCCATCAGTGACAAGCACGTTGAAATCATGGTTCGTCAGATGCTTCGGAAGGTTCGGATCATGGATCCGGGCGATACCGATGTCTTACCTGGGACTTTGATGGACATTCAAGACTTCCGTCGCGCTAACTACCAGACGTTAATCTCTGGTGGGATCGCCGCTACGGCTCGTCCAGTTATCTTGGGGATCACCAAGGCTGCCCTGGAAACGAACAGTTTCTTATCAGCTGCTTCCTTCCAAGAAACGACGCGTGTCTTGACCGATGCTGCTATTCGAGGCAAGAACGACCCATTAGTTGGTTTGAAGGAAAACGTTATTATTGGGAAGATTATTCCTGCCGGTACTGGGATGCCAGATTACCGTCAGATCAAGCCCAAGGAAGTTGGCGGTTCGTCAACCGAAGGCGTCTACTCGATCAGCGATTTGGAAAAGCAAATGCAAGAAGACTCTCAAGCCTAACTTCGGTTAAGCGACTTAGTCGGGGACTCGTCAGAGATGGCGGGTCCTTTTTGTTTGTCTAGGACCAGAGCCACCACCCCAAGGCACTGATGGTTAGATAGGGGAGAAGGGCAATCCGTCCAGAAGACTGGCGATTGAGAACCAGGGCCAAGAGACAGGCGGTTAGTAGCCACCAAGCCGTTGCTTGCACGCCAAAGGCCAGGGCATAGAGACCTATAAACTCCAGGTCGCCGTCGCCGATAAGCGGTCGGGAAAGGTGTGGCCAAATGAGGTGGATGCCAAGAAGCCAGAGTGCTCCCAGTCCCCAGACAAATGGGCCAGCTGACCAGAACAGCACGGGGAGACTTAACCAGCTGATGATACCAGGGAAGGTTTGGGTGGCAGCATCACATAGCGCCGCATAGCTCCACAGGTAGAGCCAGATGACAGCAAGTAGGGTGGCTGGCCCAGTAATGGTAGTGGCTAACCAGCCGCCGGCGACTTCGAGGACGAGAACTTGCAATGGAATCGCTGTACCACAGGCGTGGCAGTGGCCCCGTTGGCAGAGGTAGCTTAGAATGGGGATGAGTTGCCAAGGGCGGAGTGGCGTCCGGCAGGTGTCACAGTGTGAGCGCGGAGAATACGGTGATTCGTGGCGGGCATAGCGACCGCTGGTGGCACAGATTAAAGAACCAAAGCAAGAGCCATAACAGAATAAGAAAAAAGTCGACATTTGTGATCACCTCTTAGATACCTCCGTGAAAAATGGCCGATTGTTTCCAGAGAATTGTGACAACCCTTATTGACATTGGTTTTCTGGCATGGTATTCTATTCAAGGTGCTTTTCGCAGACAGGTCTCGGGTAACATACCAGACATGCTGACTGACGGCGGGAGGGACACTTCAATTAGATCCCCCGTCTAGGTGGCTTTTTTCTTTCAAGAAAAATGAACCACCTGGATGTGTGGACTTAAACTCTATCAGAATACAGAAAGGAGGACTAGTTAGATGCCTACTATCAACCAATTGGTGCGTAAAGGTCGTAAATCTAATAGTTCTAAATCAGATGCCCCAGCTTTAAACTACGGGTATAACAGTTTCAAAAAAGCTCAAGTTAAGAATCCTGCTCCTCAAAAGCGTGGGGTTGCTACCCGTGTCGGTACCATGACACCTAAGAAACCTAACTCAGCTTTACGGAAATATGCACGTGTACGGTTGTCAAACTTAATTGAAGTGACTGCTTACATTCCTGGTATTGGTCATAACCTTCAAGAACATAGTGTTGTCTTAATTCGTGGTGGCCGGGTGAAGGATTTACCTGGGGTTCGTTACCACATCGTGCGTGGTGCGCTTGATACTGCCGGTGTTACCGACCGTCGTCAAAGCCGTTCTAAGTACGGTACCAAGAAGCCTAAGGATTAAGAATCACGACATTAACTGACTTGCACGGATGCCGTCAAGCAGTTACTAAACAATATTCAAGGAGGATAATATAATGCCTAGAAAAGGAATTGTACAAAAGCGTGAAGTCCTTCCTGATCCAATTTACAACTCAAAGTTGGTTACTCGTTTGATTAACCACACGATGATGGATGGGAAACGCGGAACTTCAACTAAAATCATTTATGGTGCCTTCGACATCATTAAGAACGAAACTGGTAACGATCCAGTGGAAGTCTTCGAAGAAGCAATGAAGAACGTTATGCCAGTCTTGGAAGTCAAGGCTCGCCGGGTTGGTGGATCAAACTACCAAGTCCCAATCGAAGTTCGTCCAGATCGTCGGACGACTCTTGGTCTTCGTTGGATGGTACAGTACTCTCGTTTACGTGGTGAACACACCATGGTTGAACGCTTAGCGCGTGAAATCATGGATGCTGCCAACAACACGGGTGCTGCTGTTAAGAAGCGTGAAGACACTCACCGGATGGCAGATGCCAACCGTGCCTTCGCCCACTACCGTTGGTAGAAGCAGCCATCGCACTGCTTTAATCGCGGTGTGATAAAATGTTAGAGCGGAGTGTCTCATGACTCTCTCGCCTCTAACTTAAGGGAGCAATCCTTTAATCCAGAGGTGGCTACTAAAATCATTTGCGATGTTAGTAGTCACTTTTTGGCACAATCTACGATCAATTTTGAGAGGAGTTACACATTAATCATGGCTAATACTCGTGAATTCCCGCTTGATAAGACTCGTAATATCGGTATCATGGCCCACATCGATGCCGGTAAGACGACGACCACTGAGCGTATCCTGTATTACACTGGTAAGATCCACAAGATTGGTGAAACCCACGATGGGGCTTCACAAATGGACTGGATGGAACAAGAACAAGAACGTGGTATCACGATCACTTCTGCCGCTACGACTGCGGAATGGAAGGGTCACCGGATCAACATCATCGATACTCCAGGGCACGTGGACTTCACTGTTGAAGTTGAACGTTCTCTGCGTGTGCTTGATGGTGCCGTAACCGTCTTAGATGGTCAAGCCGGTGTTGAACCACAAACCGAAACTGTTTGGCGTCAAGCCTCAGATTTCGATGTTCCTCGTATCGTGTTCGTGAACAAGATGGATAAGCTGGGTGCCGACTTCGACTTCTCAGTTAACTCCATTCACGACCGTTTACAAGCCAACGCGGTTGCCTTACAAATGGCAATCGGTGCCGAAGATGATTTCGCCGGTGTTGTTGACTTAATCGAAATGAAAGCCTACGTGTACGACAAGGATGAACTGGGTTCCTCATGGGACACTGTTGAAATTCCTGCCGACATGAAGGAAGAAGCTGAAAAGCGTCATGAAGGCATCATCGAAAGCGTCGCTGACGTTGATGATGAAATCATGGAAAAGTACCTTGAAGGTGAAGAAATCACCAAGGCAGAATTAAAGGCCGCTATTCGGCGTGCTACGTTGAAGCTGGAAATGTTCCCAGTCTTCGCTGGTTCTGCTTTCAAGGATAAGGGTGTTCAAATGTTGATGGACGCCGTTGTGGACTACTTACCATCTCCATTGGATGTTAAGCCATACAACGCCACTGTTCCTGATACTGAAGAAGCCGTTACGTTGCGTGCCGATGACGATGCGCCATTCGCTGCTTTAGCATTCAAGGTTGCCACCGACCCATTCGTTGGTCGTTTGACTTACATCCGGGTTTACTCCGGTACCTTGGAAGGTGGTTCATATGTCTTGAACGCCACTAAGGACAAGCGTGAACGTGTTGGACGTCTGCTGCAAATGCACTCCAATCACCGTCAAGAAATTCCAGAAGTCTTCTCTGGTGATATTGCCGGGGCCATTGGTTTGAAGAACACCACTACTGGTGACTCTTTAACTGACCCTGATCACCCACTTCACTTGGAATCCATGAACTTCCCAGATCCAGTCATCCAGGTTGCCGTGGAACCTAAGACGAAGGCTGACCAAGACAAGATGAACAACGCCTTACAAAAGCTTTCTGAAGAAGACCCTACTTTCAAGGCTGAAACTAACCCTGAAACTGGTGAAACTCTGATCGCTGGGATGGGTGAACTTCACTTGGACATCATCATTGACCGTATGAAGCGTGAATTCAAGGTTGAAGCGGACATTGGTGCTCCTCAAGTTGCTTACCGTGAAGCCTTCACGAAGTCAACTAAGGTTCAAGGCAAGTTCGTTCGTCAATCTGGTGGTAAAGGTCAATATGGTGACGTTTGGATCGAATTCACCCCTAACGAACGTGGTAAGGGTTACGAATTCGAAGACGCTATCGTTGGTGGGGTTGTTCCTCGTGAATTTATCCCTTCAGTTGACCAAGGTCTGCAAGAAGCCATGGCAAACGGTGTGTTAGCCGGTTACCCATTGGTTGATGTTAAGGCCAAGTTATACGATGGTAGTTACCATGAAGTCGATTCTAGTGAAGCAGCCTTCAAGGTTGCCGCTTCATTGGCTTTACGTAAGGCCGTCCAAACTGCCGGTCCTGTTATCTTGGAACCAATCATGAAGGTTGATATCCTGGTACCAGAAGACTACATGGGTGATATCATGGGCCAAGTTACCGCACGTCGTGGTAAGGTCGATGGTATGGAAGCTCGTGGGAACGCACAAATGATTCACTCCTTCGTTCCGTTATCCGAAATGTTCGGTTACGCGACGACGTTACGTTCTGCTTCTCAAGGTCGTGGTACCTTTACCATGACGTTTGACCACTACGAACCAACGCCAAAGAGTGTTCAAGCTGATATTATCAAGAAGAACGGCGGTACTCCAGTCGAAGACTAGTCCGACTCTTCTTTAAAGAAACGTCCTACCTCTCGGTGGGGCGTTTTTTTGCGTCTTGGTAACGTGCTATAATTTGTGAGGCATAAGTTTAAAAGAGAGAAGTGACCATATAATGGAAGAATTGTTTGAAAAAGCACCGGTTCCACGGGCCTATTTTAAGCTGGCATTGCCTGTCGTACTCGGCATGGTGGCTAGTATGATTTACAATTTAGCGGATACATACTTTGTCTCACAGACGCAGAATACGGCATTGGTTGCGGGGGTGGCGCTCTGTACGCCATTATTTTCATTTCTGATTGCGGTCGGGGATATCTTCGGTTTAGGGGGAAGTTCTCTGATTTCGCGGTTGCTTGGAGAAAAGGACTATCAGACGGCCAGGCGGGTCAGTAGCTTTTGTCTCTACGGGGCGATTGTGGTGGGGTTACTGGTGACGGTTCTCCTGTTAGCCTTTACCCGTTCCATCCTAATGATGTTCGGGGCCACGCCGGCCACTTACCACTATGCTGAGCAGTTTTATCATATTATGGCCTTGGGTGCCATGCCAATCATGGTGTCAATTGTCCCAGGAAACCTGATTCGAACTGAGGGCTTTGCGACCCAGTCGATGATTGGCACGATGGTGGGAACGGTGGTTACCATTATTCTTGATCCCATTTTGATTTTTTCCGCAGACATGGGGGCTGCTGGGGCAGCCTTGGCAACAGTGATTGGTTATAGCGTGTCGGCAACCCTCTTAGTCTGGCTTGCTGGGCGCTATTGCCAGGTTGTAACGATTGATGTGCGACAGAGTCGGATTAACCGGCAACTTTTAGGACAAGTACTCTTTATTGGGATTCCGGGTTCAATTACCAATCTAATGCAGGCATTCGGAACGGCCGTCTTGAATCGTTATCTGGTGGATTTTGGCCCGACACGGGTGGCAGCGATGGGGATTGTCCTCAAGGTCTATATGATTATCATGCTGGTCATGATTGGATTTGCCTTCGGTGCCCAGCCGTTGATCGGCTATACCTACGGAGCGAGAAATCAGAAGCGGTTCAAACAGGTTCTCCGCTTTGATCTTCTGGTAGAGGTCGGGTACGCTTTAGTCTTTGCCGTTCTCCTAATGGTCTTCGCCCCACAAATCATCGGCCTCTTTCTCCATGACCAGGCTGTTATTACGGCAGGGACGTTTATGCTCCGTGCTTTCCTCTCGACGACGCCGTTCGTGGGCGCGGTATTAGTGTACACGACGGTCTTCCAGAGCACAGGGAAGGCACTAGCAGCTCTCTTGATGTCTATTTCACGGCAGGGAGTTGCCTTCTACTTGTTCATTGTTGTTGGAGCGGGGCTACTGGGCTATCACGGGATTATCTGGGCCCAACCGGCTGCCGATGTTGTGACCTGTCTGCTGGGTTGGATCTTGGCCCGGGTAACCTTTAAGCAACAATGGGGTGAGGAGAAGGACTAGTCACGACGACACAGGGCAGAGACTATTTAAGAGAATTACGGTAAATTCATTAGGAAATTTGTCAAAGATAAGGTATAATAACACGCGTTGGCCTTAATTAGGAAAAACTGGATGACCAGTCGTTCTTTTTCATTGAATTCAGTTAAATTGTATTTAATTAGAAGAAAGTTGATTAAAACTTCCAGGTTATGCTAGGAATAGCCAATAATTATTTAAGACAAATCGCAGGCAATTTCGCGAAAACCCTTGCCATATGGCACTTTATTTAGTATGATAGTTAAGTGCTGAATTTCTGAGGGGACATTTGCGCCCCCGGGGATCGCCAAAAAGTTTAAGCGATGATGTGGGAGATTGCGACACGCCCGGCCGCTTTGCCATGAGGGTGTGGCGGGAATTTCCACGGAGTTAGTCTTATTTTTAAAATAGACGAAGGAGGGAACACAATGGCAAAACAAAAAATTCGGATTCGGTTGAAGGCATACGAACATCGTATCCTCGACCAATCAGCAGAGAAGATCGTTGAAACTGCTAAGAGAACTGGTGCCGGTATCTCAGGTCCTATTCCATTACCAACAGAACGGACGATCTACACCGTATTACGTTCACCACATAAGTTTAAGGACTCACGTGAACAGTTCGAAATGCGGACTCACAAGCGTTTGATCGATATCGTTAACCCAACGCCAAAGACAGTTGACTCATTAATGAAGCTCGACTTGCCTAGTGGTGTTGACATCGAAATCAAGTTATAATTTCTTCAAAATAAATACAATATAATCGGAGGTGTACTCATGACCACAAAAGGAATCTTAGGGAAAAAGGTCGGGATGACGCAGGTCTTCACTGATGCTGGCGAATTAATCCCCGTTACTGTTGTCGAAGCAACCCCAAACGTAGTGTTGCAAGTTAAGACAATGGAAAACGACGGTTACGATGCCATTCAACTTGGTTACCAAGACAAGCGTGAAGTACTCAGCAACAAGCCCGAACAAGGTCATGTAGCAAAAGCAAACACGACTCCTAAGCGCTTCATTCGTGAATTCAGAGATGTTGAGCTGGGAGATTACAAGGTAGCAGACGAAGTTAAAGTTGATACCTTCCAAGCAGGAGACATCGTTGATGTCACTGGTGTGACTAAAGGTCATGGTTACCAAGGTAACGTTCACAAAGACGGTCAACGTCGTGGCCCTATGGCTCACGGTTCTCGTTTCCACCGTCGTCCAGGTTCTCTGGGTGCTATCATTAACCGGGTATTCCCTGGTATGAAGCTTCCAGGCCGGATGGGTAACAAGACAGTTACTATCTTAAACCTTGAAGTCGTTAAGGCAGATGTTGAAAACAACGTTCTGTTGATTAAGGGTAACGTGCCAGGCGCCAACAAGTCACTCGTTACTGTTAAGAGTGCTGTTCGCCCACCACGTGAAAAGCATTCAGATAACTAATTAGGAAGGGAGGATAATTAAATGACAAGCGTAGCATTATACAAACAAAATGGTAGCCAAAACGGCGACGTCACGTTGAATGCCGATATCTTCGGTATTGAACCTAACGAAAACGTTGTGTTCGACACGATTTTGATGCAACGAGCATCTTTACGCCAAGGAACTCACGCCGTTAAAAACCGGAGTGCCGTTCGTGGTGGTGGGAAGAAGCCATGGCGTCAAAAAGGTACTGGTCGTGCACGTCAAGGTTCCATCCGTTCACCACAATGGGTCGGTGGTGGTGTGGTCTTTGGACCAACCCCTCGCTCATACAGTTACCACCTTCCTAAGAAGGTTAGCCGTTTAGCATTGAAGTCCGTTCTTTCCCAGAAGGTTCTCGATGACAGTTTCGTCGTAGTTGACGGATTATCATTCGACACCCCTAAGACGAAAGAATTCGCTGATATGCTGGCTGGTTTGAACGTCACAACTAAGACGCTGGTTGTCCTTGAAGACGACAACGTTAAGGCCGCATTAGCAGCCCGGAACTTAGCAAATGTTAAGGTAATTCCTGCCAAGAGCTTGAACGTCCTTGATATTGCTAACGCCGACAAGTTAGTGATTACCCAACCAGCACTTTCTCAAGTAGAGGAGGTACTCGCATAATGGAATCACGCGATATTATTTTACGTCCAGTTGTCACTGAAGCATCAATGGCTACTATGGATGACAAGCGTTACACGTTCGACGTTGACGTACGAGCAACCAAGACTCAAGTCAAGCATGCCATTGAAGACATCTTTGACGTTAAGGTTGTTAAGGTCAACATCATGAACTTGAAGGGTAAGAAGAAGCGTCAAGGTCGCTACGAAGGCTTAACTAAGAAGCGTCGTAAGGCCATTGTCAGCTTATCTGCCGACTCTAAAGAAATCAAGTTATTCAACGAAGAATAAAATCTCAGATATAGGAGGGAAATAACGTGGCGATTAAGAAATACAAACCAACAAGCAATGGTCGTCGTAACATGACCAGCATGGTTTACAAAGACGTCATCACTAAGACGACTCCTGAAAAGTCATTGCTTGATTCACAAAGTCACTCAGCCGGCCGTAACAACGCTGGTAAGATGACTGTCCGCCATCGTGGTGGTGGTAACAAGCGTCAGTACCGGATCATCGATTTCAAGCGGATTAAGGATGATGTTCCTGCAACCGTTAAGGCTATCGAATATGACCCAAACCGGACTGCCAACATTGCCTTATTAGTATATGCTGATGGTGTAAAGTCTTACATCATTGCACCTAAGGGCTTAAAGGTTGGTGCTCAGGTTCAGTCAGGTCCAGATGCTGATATCAAAGTTGGTAATGCATTACCATTGAAGAACATTCCATTCGGAACTGTTATTCACAATATCGAATTGAAGACTGGTAAGGGTGGCCAATTGGTCCGTTCTGCTGGGACTTCAGCTCAATTGTTAGGTAAGGCCAACGATGACAAGTACGTATTGGTTCGTTTATCATCTGGTGAAGTTCGGATGATCTTGAACGTTAACCGTGCTACTATCGGTGCCGTAGGTAACGAAGAACACGAATTGATTGTTGTCGGTAAGGCCGGCCGTAATCGTTGGGCTGGTCAACGTCCACATGTTCGTGGTTCTGTAATGAACCCTAACGATCACCCACATGGTGGTGGTGAAGGTAAAGCACCTGTTGGTTTACCATCTCCTCTTTCTCCATGGGGTAAGAAGACCGTTGGTAAGAAGACGCGGAAGAAGAAGAACAAGACTAGCAAGTTCATCGTTCGTCGTCGTAAGGGTTCCAAGATGTAATCATCCGGTAATCCGGATGTTAAGAGACCTGGTGATCATCGTGTATAACGATGCGCCACAAGTAGAGGAGGTTTCATAATGGGTCGTAGTTTGAAAAAAGGACCTTTTGCCGATGCGCATTTGCTCAAGAAGATTGATGTGCAAAAGGATCAAGACAAGAAGACCGTCATCAAGACCTGGTCACGTCGGTCTACTATTTTCCCTAGCTTCGTAGGTTACACCATTGCAGTTTATGACGGACGGAAGCATGTCCCAGTTTACGTGCAAGAAGATATGGTTGGCCACAAGCTTGGTGAATTCGTACCGACTAGATTATTCCGTGGTCATGGTAGCAGTGAAGATAAGAAAACAACTCTTTGATAAGGAGGATTAACTAAATGGCTGAACAAGTTACATCAGCGCAAGCAACCGCCAAAACGGTTCGAGTTGCTGCTCGCAAACTCCGCCTTGTCATCGATCTTATCCGCGGCAAGAGCGTAGCTGAAGCGCTAGCTATTCTAAAGTTCACACCGCGTGGTGGTTCACCGGTTGTGGCAAAAGTTTTAAACTCTGCGATTGCTAATGCAGAAAACAATTTTGACTTAGATCGTCAAGATCTAGTTGTCAGCGAAGCCTTCGTTAACGAAGGACCAACCCTCAAGCGGTTCCGTCCTCGTGCCAAGGGTTCTGCTTCACCAATCAACAAGCGTACGAGTCACATTACGGTTGTTGTATCTGAAAAGAAGGAGGGATAACGCGTGGGACAAAAAGTAAATCCAACTGGATTACGGGTCGGTATCATTCGCGACTGGGAAGCAAAGTGGTATGCTGAAAAAGACTTTGCTGCTTACCTCAAGGAAGACCTTGCAATTCGTAAATTCATTGAAAAGCGTCTCGTTGACGCCTCTGTCTCAACTGTTGAGATCGAGCGTGCTGCAAACCGCGTCAACATCTCAATCCACACTGCCAAGCCAGGGATGGTTATTGGTAAGGGTGGTTCTGAAGTCGAAAATCTCCGTAAGGAATTGAACGACTTAACTGGCAAGCGGGTTCACATCAACATTGTTGAAATCAAGAAGCCAGATTTAGATGCAAAATTGGTCGGCGAAAACATCGCTCGTCAATTGGAGGGCCGTGTTGCCTTCCGTCGGGCTATGCGTGGAACGATGCAACGGACTATGCGCTCTGGTGCCAAGGGTATCAAGACGCAAGTCGCTGGTCGTTTGAACGGTGCTGATATGTCTCGTACTGAAAGCTACGCTGAAGGTACGGTTCCTCTGCACACGTTGCGTGCCGATATCGATTATGCTTGGGTAGAAGCTCACACTTCATACGGTTCTCTGGGTGTTAAGACCTGGATCTACCGTGGTGAGATCTTGCCTGAAAAGAAACAAACTAACGGACAAGGAGGGAAATAACATGCTGGTACCTAAGCGAGTAAAGTTCCGTCGTGTCCACCGTGGTAAGCTACGTGGCGAAGCCAAGGGTGGCAAGAGTGTTGCTTTCGGCGACTACGGTTTGCAGTCATTAGATTCCAAGTGGATCTCTAACCGTCAAATCGAAGCAGCCCGTGTTGCAATCACTCGTTACATGAAGCGTGGTGGGAGAGTTTGGATTAAGATTTTCCCTCACAAATCCTACACTGAAAAAGGTGTTGGGGTCCGGATGGGTAATGGTAAAGGTACACCTGCTGGCTGGGTAGCCCCAGTTAAGCGTGGTAAAGTAATGTTTGAAGTCGGTGGCGTCTCTGAAGAAGTCGCTCGCGAAGCATTACGCCTTGCTGCTATGAAACTTCCCGTTCGTACGAAAGTTATTACCCGAGAGGAAGTAGGTGGCGAATCTAATGAAGGCTAAGGAAATTAACGAATTGACCACTGCCGAAATGCTCGATAAAGAAAAGAGCTATAAGGACGAATTATTCAACTTGCGCTTCCAATTAGCCACTGGCCAACTGGAAAACACCGCTCGGTTGAAGCAAGTTCGTAAGAACATTGCACGGATTAAAACCGTTCTTCGCCAACAAGAACTGAACAAATAGAATACGATAAAGGAGGTCACAATACATGAGTGATGTACGTAATCACCGCAAGGTATACCGTGGTCGTGTCGTGTCTGACAAGATGGACAAGACGATCACTGTTGTCGTTGAAACGACAAAAACGGATGCACGATACGGTAAGCGTGTCAAGTACTCTAAGAAGTACAAGGCACATGATGAAAAGAATGAAGCCCAAACCGGCGACATTGTTGAAATCATGGAAACGCGGCCAATGTCTGCTACCAAGCGGTTCCGCTTAGTCGACATTGTTGAAAAAGCAGTAATCATTTAAGTGTCGTTTTATCGTATTCTGAACTAGAACTGAAGGGAGGACACTAGCCGTGATCCAACAAGAAAGTCGCTTAAAGGTAGCCGATAACTCTGGCGCCCGTGAAATTCTGACAATCAAGGTTCTGGGTGGCTCAAAGCGTCGCTACGCCGGAATCGGTGATGTCATCGTTGCTACTGTCAAACAAGCAACACCAGGTGGCGTTGTCAAAAAAGGTGATGTTGTTAAGGCGGTCGTTGTTCGTACGAAGTCTCGTGTACGTCGTAACGACGGTTCATACATCAGTTTTGATGAAAATGCTGCTGTGCTGATTAAAGATGACAAGAGCCCACAAGGGACTCGTATCTTTGGGCCAGTTGCTCGTGAATTACGAGACAACGACTACATGAAGATTATCTCATTAGCACCCGAAGTACTGTAATTAAGAATCGTGTAAACAAGGAGGTGCCCACAGAATGCTTATTAAAACTGGTGACAAGGTCCGCGTGATCGCTGGGAAAGACAAAGGCAAAGAAGGAACTGTATCTAAGGTTCTGAATGCCAAGAACCGCGTGATCGTTAAAGGCGTCAATATGATCAAGAAGCACCAAAAGGCTTCTCAAGCTAGCCCACAAGGCGGGATCATTGATATTGAAGCACCAATTCATGCATCCAACGTAATGCTCATTGATCCTTCGAACAACGAACCAACCCGGCTTGGCGTTCGAGTTGAAGATGGTCACAAAGTCCGGTTCGCTAAAAAGTCCGGCGAAACCATCGACAAATAATCACTGAAAGGAGGAACATAATTTCATGTCAGCTCGTTTAAAAGAAAAGTACGTTAATGAAATTACCCCATCATTGGTGGAAAAGTTCAGCTACAGTTCTGTTATGCAAACACCAAAGATCGACAAGATCGTTTTGAACATGGGTGTTGGTGACGCTGTTACCAACGCTAAGAACCTTGATGAAGCCGTTGAAGAGCTTGGTTTGATTTCTGGTCAAAAGCCATTGGTTACTAAGGCCAAGAAGTCAATCGCAACCTTCCGTCTTCGTGAAGGCATGTCAATTGGTGCTAAGGTTACCCTCCGCGGGGACCGCATGTACGAATTCCTGGATAAGTTGATCAACGTGTCATTGCCACGTGTTCGTGACTTCCATGGTGTTAGCTCCCGTGCCTTTGATGGCCGTGGTAACTACACTTTGGGGATCAAGGAACAATTGATCTTCCCAGAAATTAACTTTGATAACGTTAACCGTGTTCGTGGTTTGGACATTGTTATCGTAACGACGGCTAACACCGATGAAGAATCACGTGAATTGTTGACTCAATTCGGTATGCCGTTTACACACTAAAAAGGAGGTTCACACAAATTGGCTAAGAAATCACAAATTGCTAAGAACAAGCGTCCTGCGAAGTTCTCTACTCAGGAATATACTCGTTGCGAACGTTGTGGACGTCCACACTCTGTTTATCAAAAATTCCACCTTTGCCGTTTATGCCTACGCGAACTTGCCCACAAGGGTCAAATTCCTGGTATGAAGAAGGCTAGCTGGTAATACGAATTTTAAACAAAGGGAGGGAAATCGTTAATGTCCATGACTGATCCTATTGCAGACTTCTTGACTCGGATCCGTAACGCGAACATGGTTCGCCACGAATCACTCGAAGTACCTGCATCAACAATTAAACGTGACATCGCTGAAATCCTGAAGCGCGAAGGTTTCATCCGTAACGTTGAATACATCGATGATGACAAGCAAGGTATCATCCGCGTATTCCTCAAGTACGGTAAAGACAACCAACGTGTTATCAGTGGTTTGAAGCGTATTTCAAAGCCCGGCTTACGTTCATACGTTAAGGCCGATGCTGTTCCAAAGGTATTGAACGGTTTAGGTATCGCTATTATCTCCACCTCTGAAGGTGTAGTTACTGATAAAGAAGCGCGTGCCAAGAAAATCGGTGGCGAAGTTCTCGCCTACGTTTGGTAAAACTTTTAAGAAGATAGGAGGTGCCTTACAGTGAGTCGTATTGGTTATAAAACTGTCAAAGTCCCAGCTGGCGTTGATGTTAAGCGCGATGGCGATCAAGTTACGGTTAAAGGTCCTAAGGGTTCTTTAACCCGTACTTTCTCTGACTTCATTACGATGAAGATCAGTGACGGTGCCGTTGATTTCGACCGTCCAGATAACAACAACAAGACGCGGGCCCTTCATGGTACGCAACGAGCTAACTTGAACAACATGGTTGAAGGTGTTGTCAATGGCTTCGCAAAGACCTTGAAGTTAGTCGGTGTTGGTTACCGTGTTCAGGCTAAGGGTAAGACCTTGGTATTGAGCGTTGGTTATTCTAACCCTGTTGAAATGGCTATTCCAGAAACTTTAGAAGTTAAGGTTCCTGACAACACCACTATCAACATTTCAGGCATTAGTAAGCAAGAAGTCGGTGACTTCGCTGCTGAAATCCGTGCCGTCCGTTCACCAGAACCTTACAAAGGTAAGGGTATCCGTTACGAAAACGAATTCGTTCGCATTCGTGAAGGTAAAACTGGTAAGTAAAGCAGCTTAATGCTGATAATTCTACAAAGAGGTGACTATTTTGATTACGAAACCAGATAAGAACAAGACACGTCAAAAGCGTCATATGCGTGTCCGCAACAAAATTTCTGGAGATGCAGTACGCCCACGCTTAAACGTTTTCCGCTCTAACAAAAACATCTACGCTCAAGTCATTGATGACGTAGCGGGTGTCACGCTTGTTAGTGCCTCGACGTTAGATAGCGAAGTGACTGGTGACAACAAAACTGACCAAGCTAAGGCTGTCGGTGTTTTAGTTGCTAAGCGCGCTATCGAAAAGAAGATTAGCAATGTTGTGTTTGACCGTGGCGGATACTTATATCATGGCCGGGTACAAGCATTAGCAGAAGCTGCTCGTGAAAACGGGTTGAAATTTTAACAGTAAGGAGGAATAACCACACATGGCAAAATTTATTGATCCCGACAAGTTAGAACTTGAAGACAACGTTGTTGCTATCAACCGAATTACCAAAGTTGTTAAGGGTGGCCGTCGTCTTCGGTTCTCTGCTTTAGTAATCGTTGGTGATAAGAACGGCCACGTTGGCTTTGGTACTGGTAAAGCACAAGAAGTCCCAGAAGCCATTCGTAAGGCTGTTGAAGCCGCTCGTAAGAACTTGATCGAAGTTCCAGTCGTGGGAACGACCATTCCTCACGAAGTACTGGGAACATTTGGTGGTGGCAAGATTATGCTCAAGCCAGCCGCTGAAGGTTCTGGAGTTACGGCCGGTGGTGCCGTTCGTTCCGTCATGGAACTTGCAGGTATCGCTGACGTTACTTCAAAGCGTTTAGGTTCTAACACGCCGGTCAATGCAGTTCGTGCCACTTTTGCTGGCCTGACTGAATTGAAGCGTGCTGAAGAAGTTGCCGCTCTCCGTGGTGTCTCTCTTCAACACTTAGCTGAATAAGGAGGGGTATTAAAATGGCTCAATTAAAAGTTACTTTAATTCATAGTGTCGCTCACCGCCTCCCTAAACAGCGGAAGATTGTGGAAGCTATGGGCTTACACCGAGTTAACAGCTCAGTGGTACAGCCTGATAACGAAGCAACTCGCGGTGCGCTTTTCCAAATCGCACATTTGATTAAGGTTGAAGAAGTTAAGTAGTACTCATATCATTAAATAAGGAGGTGCGCAATAGCATGAAGTTGAATGAATTAAAACCTGCTGAAGGCTCACGGAAGGTTCGTAACCGAGTTGGCCGTGGTGATTCTTCTGGTAATGGTAAGACCTCTGGTCGTGGCCAAAAGGGTCAGAAGGCTCGTAGCAAGACTCGTTTGGGTTTTGAAGGGGGCCAAATGCCTCTTTACCGTCGTATTCCAAAGCGTGGGTTTACCAACATTAACCGTAAGGAATTTGCTGTCGTAAACGTATCCGCTTTGAACGTCTTCGATGACGGCGCCGAAGTAACCCCAGTTAACTTGGTAGAAGCTGGTATCGTGAAGAACGAAAAGGCCGGTATCAAGGTTTTGGGTAACGGTGAGTTAACGAAGAAGTTGACGGTAAAGGCCGCTAAGTTCTCCAAGTCAGCTGTACAAGCTATCGAAGCTGCTGGTGGTAAGACTGAGGTGATCTAATGCTATCAAGCTTGAAAAACGCCTTTAAGATTAAAGACATTCGTAATAAGATACTCTTTACTCTTCTGGTTTTGATTGTCTTTCGGTTGGGTACCTACATTACTGTCCCCGGCATTAACGCGAAGGCACTTCAAAGCGTCGCGTCTTCTGGGTTGGTTAGTATTTTAGATACTTTTAGTGGTGGTGGGTTGAGTAACTATTCCATCTTTGCGATGGGGGTCTCACCTTACATCACGGCACAAATCGTTATTCAATTGCTACAAATGGACATCGTACCGCGCTTCGTTGAATGGAGTAAGCAGGGTGATGTTGGTCGTCGGAAGTTAAACCAAGCCACACGTTACTTGGCGATTTTTCTCGCTTTCGTTCAGTCTATCGGGATTACGGCTGGTTTCAGTGCCTTAAGTTCACTGAAATTAGTTCAAAACCCGAGTGTCACAACGTACCTCTCGATCGGGTTAATCCTGACCGGTGGGACGATGTTGACGACTTGGATGGGTGACATGATCACCGACCGTGGGTTAGGGAATGGGATCTCAATGATTATCTTTGCGGGTATCATTGCTCGGACACCTAATTCCGTCTACAAACTTTACAAAACTTATTTTGTCGACATTGCATCAGGTGACATGTGGAAGAGTGTTTTGTTCATCTTAGGCTTGATTGTTTTGGTTCTGATGATCGTCACGTTTACGACGTGGGTTCAACAGGCTGAACGTCGAGTACCGATGCAATACACACGTCGAGTATCTGGTTCGCCAGATAGCAGCTACCTTCCTTTGAAGGTTAACGTTGCTGGTGTTATCCCAGTTATCTTCGCAAGTTCGTTTATTGCGACGCCTCAAACTATTTTGATGGCGTTCCAAAATACGCACTCATCGGATGGCTGGTATCAAACGCTCTCGAACATCTTTAACATGCAAACCTTGGATGGTGCCATTTTGTACACCGTTCTGATCGTTGTGTTCACGTTCTTCTATGCGTTTGTTCAGGTTAACCCTGAAAAGTTAGCTGAGAACCTGCAAAAGCAGGGGAGCTACATTCCAGGCGTTTGGCCAGGACATGAAACGCAGTCATATGTTTCCAACTTACTTATGCGTCTCAGCACTGTTGGGGCCTTGTTCCTTGGATTCATTTCCTTAATTCCGTTATTAGCCCAAAACCTTTGGGACTTAGATGAGTCAATTGGTTTGGGTGGTACCAGCCTCTTAATCGTGGTTGGGGTTGCCATTGAAACCATGCGCCAAGTTGACGGATTGATGATGAAGCGCGAATACGTTGGCTTTATCCAAGATCCAGAACCAGCTTAATGAGTTTCCAGCGGGTGTGTTGATCTCTTAGCACACCTGCTTGTGTTTTTAAGGCGAATAATTTCGAAGTAAGGAGCATGAACATGACAGCAATGAATTTAATTCTCATGGGCTTACCGGGTGCCGGTAAGGGGACACAAGCCCAAAAAATCATCGATGAGTTCCATTTGCCACATATTTCAACGGGAGATATCTTCCGTGCGGCAATGAAGAATGAAACGAAGATGGGCTTGGCCGCTAAAACCTACATCGACAAAGGCGAATTGGTTCCTGACGAAGTCACTAACGGCATCGTTAAGGAACGGTTAGCCGAAGCCGATACGGCTAAGGGGTTCATGTTGGATGGGTTCCCCCGTTCCATTGTTCAAGCCGAAGCTTTAGATAGCTTTGGCCCAGAACTGGACCGGACCATCAACGCCGTGATTAATATTCACGTCGAACCGGATGTTCTAATCGAACGACTCTCAGGTCGTTACATTTGCCGGAATTGTGGGGCAACTTACCACAAGCTCTACAACAACCCTAAGGTTGAAGGAACTTGTGATGTTTGTGGTCACCATGACTTTTACCAACGTGAAGACGACAAGCCGGAAACGGTTAAGAATCGTTTAGCAGTTAACTTAAAGGCCAACACGCCTTTGGTTGATTACTATACGAAGAAGAACCTCTTGTTTACGGTGGATGGTAATCGAGATATCGATGACGTTTACGTCGACATTGAAAAGATCTTGAAGGCCCTGTAAGTCGAGGTAATTCTTGCGTCAATGTAAGAATTATGGTAGACTTATTCAGGTTTAGCCTGTAAATGGCGCGCTGTCGCAATTCACAGGTGCTAGGTGGGTGCCGCATCCGCGGCCCGACCGCTTTTACGTGTGTATGCACGCAATTAAAAGGGAGGTACTTTCGTGGCGAAAAGCGATGTCATCGAAATCGAAGGTAAAGTTACCGAAACATTACCTAATGCAATGTTTCGAGTCGAATTAGAAAACGGTCATGAGATTCTTGCTCATGTCTCCGGTAAGATTCGGATGCATTATATCCGGATTCTACCTGGTGACCGAGTAACTGTTGAAATGTCACCGTATGACTTGTCTAAAGGCCGGATTACTTATCGTTTCAAGTAATCGGTTTGGACAGATGTAGGAGGGATATTCATGAAAGTAAGACCATCAGTTAAGCCAATGTGCGAACACTGCAAGGTTATCAAGCGTAAAGGCCGAGTTATGATTATTTGCTCAGCCAACCCTAAGCATAAACAACGCCAGGGTAAGTAATTTCAATTTATAGGAGGTGTACATTCAATGCCACGTATTGCTGGAGTGGATTTACCACGTGATAAGCGTATCGCTTATGGTTTAACTTACATTTTTGGGATTGGTATCAACACGGCTCACAAGATCGTTGCTGCTGCCGGTGTCTCTGAAGACGTTCGGGTTCGTGATTTAACTCCCGACCAAGAAGACAAGATCCGTGCTGAAGTCGACAACTACAAAGTTGAAGGTGACTTACGGCGTGAGGTTACGCTGAACATCAAGAACTTACAAGAAATTGGTTCTTACCGTGGAATGCGTCACCGTCGCGGATTACCTGTTCGCGGTCAACACACTAAAAACAATGCCCGCACTCGGAAGGGTAAAGCCGTTTCCGTTGCCGGTAAGAAGAAGTAAAGGAGGGTTATCACTTTATGGCTACTAGAAAAACTAGTCGCAAGCGTCGGGTCAAGAAAAATATTGAAGCCGGTGTTGCACACATTCATGCTACGTTTAACAATACATTAGTTATGATCACTGACGTTCAAGGGAACGCCATTGCTTGGTCATCAGCTGGTGCCTTGGGCTTTAAGGGTAGTCGGAAGTCAACACCATTTGCTGCGCAAATGGCTGCTGAAGCCGCTGCTAAGTCCTCAATGGAACACGGTGTCAAGTCCGTAGAAGTTGCTGTTAAGGGTCCTGGTTCAGGACGTGAAGCTGCTATCCGGGCCATCCAAGCTGCTGGTATCGAAATCACCGCTATTCGCGATGTTACGCCAGTGCCTCATAATGGGACTCGTCCTCCAAAGCGCCGTCGGGTTTAACGTGAGCGTTTCATTAATGAGGGCAACCTTCATGATGGGATTGACTTATAGAAGCTCAACGCGGTTTGAAAGGGGTAAACGATAAGAATGATTGAATTTGAAAAGCCTAACATTCATAAAATTGACGAAAGCAGTAACTACGGTAAGTTCATTGTCGAACCGTTGGAACGTGGTTACGGGACAACGCTTGGTAATTCCTTACGTCGGATTCTGCTTTCTTCATTACCTGGTGCAGCTATTACCAGCATTCAAATCGACGGGGTTTTACATGAATTTTCAACTATCGAAGGTGTTGTTGAAGACGTCACGCAAATCATCTTGAATGTTAAGAAGATTGCGCTGAAGCTCAACGGTTCTGACGAACAAGAAGAATCCATGGAAATCAACGTTAAAGGACCAGCACAGGTCACTGCCGGTGACATTGTTGCAGGTGCGGACGTTGACGTTTTAAACCCAGATCTGTACATTGCTACGGTTGCCGATGGGGCAACGTTCCATATGCGGATGACTGCGGATAAAGGCCGGGGTTATGTTTCTGCTGACGAGAATAAGACTCGCAACACGGACATGCCAATTGGTGTCTTAGCCGTTGATTCCATTTATACCCCTATCGAACGGGTTAACTACCAAGTAGAGAATGCACGGGTTGGCCAACGGGCTGACTACGATAAATTGACCCTGGATGTTTGGACAAACGGTTCAATTAATCCAAGCGAAGCCATTGCTCTGGCTGCAAAGATCTTAACCGAACATTTGGCAATGTTTGTCGACTTGACTGACGAAGCTAAGAATGCGGAAATCATGGTTGAAAAAGAAGAGACGCACAAGGAAAAGATGCTTGAGATGACCATCGAAGAGCTCGACTTGTCCGTACGTTCTTACAACTGTTTGAAGCGTGCTGGTATCAACACGGTTCAAGAATTGACTAATAAGACTGAAGCAGACATGATGAAGGTTCGTAACTTGGGTCGCAAGTCCCTCGAAGAAGTTAAAGCTAAGTTAGCTGACTTAGGTTTGTCACTTCGGAAGGAAGACTAATTTTAGACACTCAAAGGAGGGTTTCTGGTTATGAGTTACCGTAAATTACAACGGACTAGTTCACAACGTCGCGCATTATTACGTGACTTGACCACTAGTTTAATCTTAAACGGCCGCATCGAAACGACTGAAGCACGCGCTAAAGAAGTTCGCAAGACGGCTGACCAAATGATTACTTTAGGTAAGCAAGGCGATTTACATGCTCGTCGGCAAGCTGCTGCTTTCATCCGTAACGTTGTTGCAGATGTTAAAGAAGATGGCGACGATGTTGTTGTTACCAGTGCATTACAAAAGGTATTTAGCGAATTAGCACCTAAGTACGCAGACCGTAAAGGTGGTTACACGCGTATCTTGAAGACGATGCCTCGTCGTGGTGATGGTGCCGCAATGGCTATCTTAGAATTCGTTGACTAATTTTTAATTAGTTAAAGGGTGTGTCGTCCCTTAAACGGCTCACGGTTACAAATTAATCACTAGGATCATGTGGTATAGAGCGTTATGATGATGGATTTTTCCGAGTCTAGCTTGAATGGGGGCAATCGCCTCAGCGCCGCTGGTTTGTTAGTGATTTTTTTTGTGCCCAAAATTTGAGATGGCCATTTACATAGACCGTTGACTGGTTGGCGACTACCTGTTTCTCCTGGTGGCAAAAGGACCCGAAAGTTTCGTAAATGTCGAGATTTTTGGTATAATTACGGGTGACTTTTCAAAAGGAGAATCGACAGCGCTGATGGAAAATATTATTGATGTACAACACTTGAGTTACCGTTATCAGGACACTGATGGACGGCCGGCTTTGGATGATATCAGCTTCACCGTGAGAGCGGGGGAGTGGTTGGCACTGGTCGGTCATAACGGTAGCGGAAAGTCCACATTGGCGCGAGCCGTTGATGGACTTCTCCCGTTCAGTGAAGGGACGGTCACCGTGGGGGGGATTAAGTTAACCCCGGAAACGGTTTGGGAAGTTCGCGAGAAGATCGGCATGATCTTTCAGAATCCCGATAATCAGTTTGTTGGCGCCACGGTCGAAGACGATGTCGCCTTTGGCCTCGAGAATCGGCAAATTTCACGTGCTGAGATGGTTCCACGCGTTAAAGCAGCCCTCGATGAGGTTGGCATGCAGACGTTCGCACAGCGCGAGCCAGGGGCCTTATCCGGTGGGCAGAAACAGCGGGTGGCTTTAGCTGGAATTGTGGCGATTGCCCCTGACATTCTGATCCTGGACGAGGCGACCAGCATGCTGGACCCACAGGGCCGGCGAGATATGTTGGCCTTGGTTCAACGTCTCCGTGAAGAGAAACATCTGACGGTTATTTCCATTACCCATGACATTGACGAAGCCGCCAGCGCCGACCGCATCCTGGTGATTGATGACGGCAAGCTCGTGGAAGAAGCGCAACCGGCGGAGATTTTTGCTCAGGGTGAGCGTCTGGTTCATTTGGGATTAGACGTACCGTTCACTGCTAAATTAAAACAAGCCTTACAAGACCGTGGAATTACGGTTCCTGCGGGTTATCAAACGACGACAGAAATGGAGGAATGGTTGTGGCAATCACTTTCGAACACGTAGGGTATACCTATCAGGCGGGTACGCCGATGGCGACCCCTGCACTGAGTGATATTTCCTTTACCGTTCCCGACCATGGCTACCTGGCGATTATTGGTCATACCGGGAGTGGCAAATCTACATTGATTCAGCAGATCAATGCGCTCCTGAAGCCGACTACGGGAAAAATTACTGTGGATGATTTCACGATTACCCCTCAGACGACGAATGCCGATTTGAAGCCTTTACGTCGGCATGTGGGTATGGTTTTCCAATTTCCAGAAAGCCAATTGTTTGAGGAGACTATTCAACGTGACATCGCATTTGGTCCGCAGAACTTTGGTGTGAGCGAAGAAGAGGCAAATCAACGTGCCTTGGACATGTTGAAAACGGTGGGGCTAGACGAGAGTTTTGCTGACCGGTCACCATTCGAATTGTCCGGGGGACAGATGCGTCGGGTGGCGATCGCTGGGGTATTGGCCATGCAGCCTAAGGTCTTGATTCTCGATGAACCGACCGCAGGACTTGATCCCCAGGGACGCCAAGAAATGATGACACTCTTTAATCGGCTACACCAGGAACAGGGACTCACCATCATCTTGGTCACGCACCAGATGGAGGATGTGGCCGCTTATGCCGATGAGGTGGCGGTGATGCAGGCTGGCAAGCTCTTGACCTGTGCGACCCCTCAGGAGGTCTTCAGTGACCCCACTTGGGTTCAGAACAGTGACATTGACGTCCCACGGGCAGCGAAGTTTGCCCAACGTCTCGGTAAACGTGGTGTGAAGTGGGACCAGCTTCCCTTGACCGCCGACCAGTTGGCCGATCAATTGGTTCAGCACTGGCCGGGAATGGGGGGCCAACATGAGTAATTTTATCTTTGGGCGTTATTTACCCCTGAATTCCATTGTCCATCGCCTGGATCCCCGATCAAAGCTCCTATTGAGTTTCTGCTATCTCATCGTGGTGTTCCTTGCCAACTCTTGGTTGAGCTATGCCATCCTGATTGGGTTTACCTTGGCGGCCATTTTGTCGTCTAAAATCAGTTTGGGATTCTTTCTCAAAGGACTCCGGCCCATGCTGTGGCTGATCGCCTTTACTGTAGTGGTCCAGCTACTATTCAGTCCGGCTGGGGGCCACGTCTACTTTCACTGGACAATTCTTAACATTACCCAAGCGGGTCTGGTGAATTCGGGTGTGATTTTCATTCGGTTTTTATTAATTATCATGATGTCCACGCTCTTGACCCTGTCAACGCAACCCCTGGATATTGCCACGGGGTTGTCCTCGCTGATGAAGCCGCTACGTTGGGTGCGTATTCCTGTAGATACGCTGGCAATGATGCTGGCGATCGCCCTGCGGTTTGTGCCTACGTTGATGGATGAAGCAACTAAAATTATGAATGCGCAACGTGCACGGGGCGTGGACTTTGGTGAAGGTGGTCTGATCAAGCAGGCCAAGTCCTTCATTCCCTTAATGGTGCCGCTGTTTATGAGTGCCTTTAATCGGGCAGAAGATTTATCGACGGCCATGGAGGCTCGCGGTTATCGTGACAGCGAGCATCGCAGTCAATATCGTATTTTAACTTGGCAACGACGGGATACGATGACCTGGATTGTCTTTCTCATGGTCGTAGCGACCATGTTAGCAACACGTCGTTGGTAGGAGGAAACATGCCACGTTATAAAATTACTTTGATGTATGATGGAACAAACTTTGCGGGCTTTCAACGCCAACCGGATCGCCGGACCGTCGAAAGTGTTTTGACCAAGGTCATTAACAAGATGGCTAAGAATCCGGATCCCAAGATTCTTGTGTATGGGTCGGGGAGAACGGATGCCGGCGTGCACGCCTTAGCGCAGGTCGTCCACTTCGACTTTCCCTTTACGATTCCGGAAGAGAGCATGCGCAAGGGCCTTAATAGCATGTTACCCATGGATATGGAGATTCGACGCGTTGAGATTGTGCCAGCAACTTTTCATGCCCGTTACGACGTATCCGGCAAACGGTACTTGTATCGCATGGATATGGGGGAATTCCGCAATCCCTTTAAACGCAATTATACGGGCCACTGGAAGTTTCCAGTTGATTTAGATAAGATTAATCAGGCCTTGGGTGATCTCGTCGGAGAACACGATTTTACCAGTTTCGTGGCCTCTGGGGCGCAGACTCGCACCTTCGTGCGGACGATCTATGAGGCAACCTGTCATATTGACGAGACGAACCACGAGCTCGTCTTCGAATTTTATGGGAATGGCTTTATGTACAATCAGGTCCGGATTATGGTCGGGGTGCTGGTCGAAATTGGTTCTGGAAGCCGACCTGTTCACGACATTCTGCGCCTCTATCAGGTCAAGGATCGCAGGCAGGCACGGCGAACCGTCCCGGCAGCGGGGCTTTACTTAAAACATGTGTATTATCAGGGGGAAGACCCCGAACATCCGACAAAATTGCCGCAAAGACAGCGCTAATTTTGCTGAGGGCATAAACAATCATTGACTTTAGGGTGAAAACTTTGTATTATGGTCATTGGTATTGTTTGCCCCACGATAAGCCCCGGAAAGTTTACTTGGTGTCAGACAAACTCAGATTTATGGAGGAATATAACGTGCGTACAACTTATATGGCAAAACCCAACGATATTAACCGCAAATGGTACATCGTTGATGCAACTGACGTTAGTTTAGGACGTCTTGCTTCAGTCGTTGCTTCTGTATTACGTGGCAAGAACAAGCCAACGTTCACCCCTAACGTGGACACTGGTGACAACGTAATTGTTATCAACGCAAGCAAGATTGCTTTGACTGGCCGTAAGGCTTCGGGCAAGATTTACTATCACCACACTGGTTTCCCAGGTGGTTTAAAGTCCCGTACTGCTGGTAACTTCCGGGCCCAAAACCCAGAAAAATTGATCGAAACTTCTGTCCAAGGTATGCTTCCTAAGAACTCCTTAGGTCATCAGATGGCATTGAAGCTTCATGTGTATGCTGGTGAAGACCACAAGCACGAAGCCCAAAAGCCGGAAGTATTAGACATCACTAACCTAATCTAAGGAGGAAACCAAAATGGCACAAGTTCAATATCGCGGCACTGGCCGTCGTAAAAACTCCTCTGCTCGGGTGCGTTTAGTACCAGGCTCAGGTAAGATTGTTATGAACAAGAAGGCAATTGAGGATTACATCCCATTTGCTAGCATTCGTGAAGTTGTTTTACAACCATTCAACGTTACGGAAACGCTCGGTAACTACGATGCATTAGTTACTGTTCACGGTGGCGGTTTCTCCGGTCAAGCCGGCGCAACTCGTCATGGGATCGCTCGGGCATTGCTCGAAGTTGACCCAGACTTCCGTGGTCCGCTGAAGCGTGCGGGTCTTTTGACTCGTGACCCACGGATGAAGGAACGGAAGAAGCCAGGTCTCAAGAAGGCCCGGAAAGCTTCCCAATTCTCAAAGCGTTAATATTTCGATATTATCTATTTGGGGAAAGCTCTCGCCGTTATGGCGGGGGCTTTTTTTGTGCAATCAGGGATTGGGGATGAACAAGTCATAAAAAAACAGGCCAGCCTTCCTGTAGAAGACAGCCTGTTACATTGGTCTATGCTTTGTCGATAATCTCGTTGGCGCGTTCAATTAAGGCAACGAACTGTAAGACACTTTCGACTTGTTCGTCAGTCAGGCCCCCGAGACTAAAGGGTAAATCATCGGTTCTACCAAGTAGGTAATCTGATGAGGTGTCCAAGACATCACAGATCTTGGTCAGTGTTTCAATTGAGGGATAGGATAGGCCTTGTTCGTAAGCCGAAATCGTTCCCTTGCTGACTTCAAGCCTTTGAGATAGTTCGAGTTGCGTTAAACGCTTGTGCTTGCGAACGGCTTTTAACCTCTCGCCAAAGAATTGTACAGTCATGAGTTTTCACCCTCCGTTTAGGGTAGCAAAAACTTGTAACAGAATTACGTGCATTAGGTATATGTAATATTGATTTTCCTGTGATTTATTGATAATATTAGACATATGAAGTATCAGCCCAAGATATATTTTTAACACGAAAATATTTTGATGGATTAACGAGTCAACTTGTTTTCCCGTTGTATTTTATATTTAAGGGGGTGTACTCTATTAATGGGTGAAGTTCTTTGGCGATAAGTTTGCTAAACGTTGGCATTAAGCGTGTAGTGACGGGCCGGAGAAGTGAGCCAACCTAAGTCGAGAGTGAGTCCCGAAATCCTAGTGGAACCCAGTTCACGGCCACAGAAAGCAAAGTGATAATTAACTTTTTTGTTCGGATGTAGGCATCACCAATTTTGATTGAGTTAACACAAATGGAGGGTATCAAGGATGAAAGCAAAAAAGATGATGATTTCGGCACTCACGGTTCTCAGTGTGACTGCCATGGGGCTCACCACCGTAACGACTGGTTCGAACACGGCTTTTGCCAAGTCTAAAGCGGCAAAAGTTTTGAAGACAAGCACTTATAAATCTAAGAAAAAAGTACACGTCACTGGCAGTTGGATGTATTCAAATACGAAGTTGACGCATAAGAATCACCACATGACGAAGTTCCTCTACACCAAGTTCTATGCGACGAAGAAGGTTCAGATTCGTCAGGCCAATGGCAAGAAAGTTACATACAATTACTTGAAGTCTAAGGACGGCAAGACGAAGGGCTATGTCGCGACAAAGTATGTTTATAATCAGTGGGGGCACGGCAAGTATAGTGTGGCCGCTTACCGAAAAAACGCTGTGAAGGAGCTTAATAAATTCCGGGCCGAAAACGGTGTCGCACCGCTAAAGGAAGACGCTAAGCTGGACAAAATTGCCCAGAAGAATGCGGACCGGATGCGTAAAGAAGGTAAGTCCTTTAAGATCAATGTCGAAGGTACGCCACATGCTGGGATGATTTACGATGACTATGTTGCACCTAGGTCGACGCCAATTATTGGCTATGAAAATGGGGCGCAGTGGGGCCAAGGGACGATTCTTTCATGGATGCGGATTACCGACAGATGGCGTGATATTGGTGCCATCCCTCATTTGATGAATCCTAACCAAACCAAGGTTGGTTTTGGTGCGATGCAGCATGGCCAAGAACTCTATGAATTTGCTATCTTGTCCCATAAAGACTAAGCAACGGTTTCGATGATGACATAATTTGGAGGAATCAGGCATGAAAGCTCAAAAAATGTTTCTCTCGACCTTAGCCGTACTGGGAATTTCCGTCATGGGGTTGTCGGCGATTACGATACCAGCCGACACGGCGTTAGCCAAGACCAAGGCTGCCAAGGTGGTTAAGACCACAACTTACAAGTCCAAGCATAAGGTCCACGTCCGTGGGAGCTGGATGTATTCAAACACGACCCTCACCCACAAGAATCACCACATGACCAAATACCTCTACACTAAATTCTATGCGACCAAGAAGGTTACCCTGCGTAAGGCCAATGGAAAAACGGCCACGTACAACTACTTGAAGTCTAAGGATAGTAAGGTCAAAGGTTACGTGGCTTCGACCTATGTTTGGAACCGATGGGGCTATGGCAAGTACAGTGTGAAGGCTTACCGGAAGAGCGCTGTTGCAGCTATCAACGAGGACCGTGTCGCTCAAGGCTTAAAGCCCTATAAGGAAGATCCTAAGTTGGACAAGATTGCGCAAAGCAACAGTGACCGGATGCTCAAGGATGGCAGTAAGTTTAAGCGAGACCTTGAGGGGACTCCGCATGCTGGCTGGATTCAAGACCACTATATTGCACCTAAATCCAATCCAATCGTTCACTACAAAAATGGTAGAGAATGGGGAATTGGGTCCGAAAACTCTTGGATGCATCGAAGTGACATTGACCGACCGGCCTTTGCCATCCCTTACCTGATGAGTGCTCACCACACGTCAATCGGCTTGGGCGGGACGCAACACTGTGAAGCTGTCTATGAATTTGTTCTGTTTTCTCATAAGGGTTAAGTTCAACACTAATGTTAACTAACTGGATGGTGACATCCGAGGTACCGCTAATTCTATAACTGAATTAGCGGTACTTTTTTTGGTACCACGGCTAACCCCAGAATTCTCCGGAAAGGGTGTTGTGTTCCCCCTGGGGATGTCTTAGACTTAAGGATAAGTATAGTTAGACGGGATAAGGGCGGTTATGGACAAAATACAACATTCAAAACTTTATTCGATTTTCTTTGATACCTTGTCGAAGAAAATGGTGGCGGGGTTCCTATTGATTATTTTAATCGGGACGGTGCTCCTTAGCTTACCGATTGCGACTCGCAGCGGGCAGGGAACGTCATTTATTGATGTGCTCTTTACGGCCACCTCGGCGACCTGTATCACGGGGTTAACGGTGGTGAACACGGCGGCCAACTGGACCACGTTCGGTCAGGTGGTCATTATGGTCATCGCGGAAATTGGGGCGTTGGGCTACATGACCTTCGCCGTCCTGCTCTTCAACGTGATGCGCCGCAATCTGAATCTGTCGACGCAGATCATGGTCAAGGAATCCTTAAACTTGGAAAATTTGCACGACACAAAGAGTGTGATGCGCTACGTGATTGGGTTGTCTGCCTTGTTCCAGTTACTGGGGATGGCGTTGTTTGCCTTCGATCTGGTCCCACGTTTCGGCTGGGGCCGGGGGTTGTATGTCTCTGGGTATCACTCGGTGATGTCCTTTTGTAACGCCGGCTTCGATGTCTTCGGAAACAGTCTCATGAGCTTCCGCAATGATTCCTACTTGCTTCTGGTCACGACGATTCTGATTATTGCCGGCGGGCTGGGGTTCTTGGTTTGGCGGGATCTCTTACTCTATCACGAACGCCATCGTTTAACGCTAAATTCTAAGCTGACACTAACGACGACGATCTCACTCTTTATCGTGGGGTTCCTGATGTTGCTGGTCACGGAGCGTAACTTGAATTGGTTACCAGCGGGGACATCCTGGTTTAATCGGACCGTTAACACACTGTTCCTCAGTGTGACGCCGCGAACGGCTGGCCTGATTTCACTGCCGACCGACAGTCTACATGCTGGGAGTATCTTCCTGATTATGATTTTGATGTTTATTGGGGGAACGCCTGGGTCGACGGCCGGGGGGATTAAGACCACGACTTTTGGGGTTCTGATGATTCAGAGTATCGCACAGCTTCGTGGGAAGAAGGACGCGGAGTTTGCCCATCGGCGTTTCAGCCAATCCAACGTGAGCCGGGCCCTTCTCCTGATCTTTATGGCGAGTGTTGTCATCTCGTTAGCAACGTTGATTCTGACGCAGACGGAAACGATTCCTTCTCGTTATGGGTTGGAGTACATCGTCTTTGAGGTCTTGTCGGCCTTTGGAACCGTGGGCCTCAGCCTCGGTCTGACGCCACATCTCACGGTCATTGGCAAGGTTGTGATCATGCTGCTGATGTTCATCGGTCGAGTCGGGATCTTCACCACGCTGTACTCACTGTCGAAGCGGCAAGTTAAACAGAATCTAATTCGCTATCCGGAAGAAAATATTCTAATTGGTTAAGGAGTCGAAACGATGAAGAAGAGTTTTGCAGTGTTGGGTCTCGGACGATTTGGCCAGAGCGTAGTTGAAACATTGGCGGAGACCAATCAAGACGTGTTAGCCGTCGATGTTCGCGAGGAACCCGTCAACGAGGTGATGGATATTGCTACCCAGACGTTGATTGCGGATACCCGTGATGAAGATGTTTTGCGTGGTCTCAACATCGACACCTTTGACTACGTCATTGTGGGGATTGGGAATAATATGGAAGCCAGTATTCTGACAACCATGCTGACCAAGGAGCTCGGGGCCAAGAAGGTGATTGCCAAGGCCGAAACCAACGACCACGGCCGAGTCTTAAAGCGGGTCGGGGCCGATCAGGTAGTCTTTCCAGAACGCGACATGGGCCACGGCATTGTCCGTAAGCTCCTGTCGAATCATATTTTGAATTTTATCGATCTGAGTGACAAATACACGTTGGCGGAACTGGTGATTACCGATCCGACGTTCGTGGACCAGGACCTGATCAAGTTAAACTTACGGCAACGTTTTGACCTGACCGTGATCGCTATTCAACATGGGCAGGACATCAATATTTCTCCACAACCGACCGATGTTGTCCGGTTACATGATGTGTTAACCGTGGTCGGTCCAATCGACAGCGTCGAAGAACTCGATGCCACCCTTAAAAAATAAGAAAGTTCACCTAAAGGGACCTCACAATGTGGGGCCCCTTTAATGTGGGCCGAATCGGTTGTCTTGGGCAATCTTCTATTGACATTTGGGCCAAAAAAAATTACACTATTACAATTGGCTTCATCGAAATCTCATCATTTACTCATAAAAGGAGGCTGCGCCATGGCTAAGCCCATGCACCTATTTATCAAGAAGCAGGTCCAGACCGATCTGTACAAGAAAACCGGTCTAGAAAAGACGCTGACGGCGTTTAGTCTGACAACAATGGGGATTGGCGCCATCGTCGGCTCCGGGATCTTCATTACTCCGGGGCTGATTGCTGCCAACTATACGGGACCGGGTGTAATGCTTTCCTACCTGATTGCCGTGATAGTCTGTGCCATGGCCGCTCTGTGTTACTCTGAATTTTCATCGACGATTCCACTGGCAGGGAGTGCTTACACCTATGTTTATGCGGTCTTTGGCGAGTTCCTGGCCTGGATCCTTGGGTGGGCCCTGATTTCCGAATATCTCTTTGCAGTGTCGTCAGTGGCTGTGAGCTGGTCGTCGTACTTTCAAAATCTCCTGGCGGGCTTCGGTCTGAACCTGCCGCCGTACTTACAAGCGGCCGCCGGAACCGCCGGTGTTAAGGGCGGGGGCGTCGACATTGTGGCGCTAGCGATTACGCTACTCGTTGCCTGGCTCCTCTCAAAGGGCATTCGGGAGTCTGCCCGTATCAATAACATCATGGTTATTGTTAAAATTCTCGTGATCCTACTTTTTATCGGCATTGCCGTCTTCTACGTGAAACCCGCAAACTACCGACCATTCTTACCATTTGGTGTTCACGGTATCTTCAAGGGAGCCGCGGTGGCGTTCTATGCCTACATTGGGTTTGATGCCGTTTCCACAGCCAGTGAAGAAGTGAAGAATCCTAAAAAGAATATGCCAATTGGGATTATCTCATCGTTACTGGTGGCCGCCGTGCTCTATATCAGTCTCTCGGCCGTCTTGGTTGGGGTCGTTCACTACAGCAAATTAGGTGTGGCGGATCCCGTAGCCTTAGCTCTCAGCCTGATTCATCAGAATTGGGCTGCTGGGGTTATCTCGTTTGGGGCGATCGTGGGGATGACCACGGTGCTCATCGTGATGTCTTATGGGGGGACCCGGTTACTCTTTGCGATTAGCCGAGATGGCTTGTTGCCACAATCACTGCGCAAGCTTAATCCTAAGACGCATGTGCCCGTCGCCAACACCTGGATCTTTGGCATCATTGCGAGTGTCTTCGCCGCGTTTATCCCGATCGACAAGATTGCCGAACTGGTTAATATTGGCACGTTGTCGGCCTTTGCCATGGTTTCACTGGGGATTGTCTTCCTCAGGCATGACGAACGGTTTAAGGACTTTGACGCGTCGTTTAAGGTGCCTGGTTACCCAGTCCTACCCATTGTGTCATTTCTAGCTTGCGTGTACCTCATGACGCAATTACAGCCCTTCACGTGGGAAGCATTTGGTATCTGGGTAGCCATTGGGTTGGTCGTCTACGCTGCCTATGGCTATCACCATAGTGAAGTCCGGTCACAATTGGATCAAGATCCACAAGCTTAATGAGCCAAGATTAGATAGCAAGGGATTTACTGCTTAGCCGGTGACCCCTTGCTTTTTGGTAAAGATTGGGGCGTCCTTAGGTAGTGTTAAGAAAAGCCTATTATAATGGCTAAGTCGATTAATATGAGAATAAATTAACCCCATCTAATAAATAATAGGTGGATGAAAGGTGGTTTAACCAATACCATGGAGAAACGACAACGACCGATAAAAAAACATCATCCCATTCGAAACATCATTTTAACGTTGATTCTGGCCCTCTTAGTCGGAGGTACAGCTTACGGGATGCATCGCTATCAGAACCTAAAGGAAACTGTCAAGAGTTCCTATAAGCCCTCTGGAGCAACCAAACTGCGTAATGTTGATAAACAGTTGAAGAACAAGGAGCCCATTTCGATTCTCTTGATGGGGACCGATACCGGCGCCCTGGGCCGAACCTTTGCCGGCCGAACTGACAGTATGATGGTCGTCACGATTAATCCGAAGACTGACAAGACGACGATTACCAGTATTCCTCGGGATACGGCATTGACCATTCCTGGCTACGAGAGTTATGGCCTCTCCAAGATTAATGCGGCCTACGCTTACGGGAAGTCCAAGACGGCCATTACCACGGTTCAGCAGATGCTAAACGTACCCATTGATTTCTACGCCATTATCAATATGGGTGGGATGAAGAAGATTATTGACGAGGTTGGTGGCGTGACCCTGACCCCAACGTTGAGCTTTAGCTATGGTGGTTACACCTTTGAAAAAGGCGTGAAGACCCACATGAACGGGAAGAAAGCCTTAGCCTACGCTCGGATGCGTGACGACGATCCGAAGGGGGACTATGGACGTCAGACGCGGCAACGGAAGGTCATCATGGCCTTGCTCCACAAGTCTGGATCCATTTCCAGCTTGCTAAACGAGAGTTTTGTGAGCTCGCTGACCAAGCAGACGCAGACCGACTTAACCTTTAACGATCTGACGGCCTTGGCCAAGGATTACTTGTCGGCAACGAAGCACATCAAGACGACCCACTTGCAGGGGACTAGCGAAACCTTAGACGGTCAGAGTATGGAAGTCATGACGAAGACTGAACTTCAACGCGTGACGGACTACATTCGATCCGGGTTGAGCTTGAGTCACAAGTCAACTGGGACGATTGCGCAGATCGATTCGACGACGGGGACGACCAGCACGACCACGGATTCTACCGATACCACGACTAACGATAGTAATAATACCGGTAGCAACAACGCCGGCGGTTCAGGCAATGGTTATTAACCGCCACTGAAATAGACTATCTGTCGCTTAAGGGCGAGCTAAGAAGCCACACTGACTCAGTAATAATCGAAAAGCGCCTCCTCCACCAATTGGTGAAGGGGGCGCTTATTTTAGTTGCTAATGTTTTTAGTAGCCTTGCGTTGGGTTGGTGAAGTTGACGGTTAATTTGCCGTCACTTAACCAGCCTTGCAGGTTCTTCATGAACATGTCGAAGACAGGCTTTTCGTCATCCTTGGCGAAACCAGTTTGATGCGGTGTGATCAAGACGTTAGGGTAATCCCAGAGACGTGACGTCTTTGGAAGTGGTTCCGTCTCGAAGACGTCCAGGGCGACGTGAAGGACGTTTTGATAGAGCAACGCGTTCATCAAGGCCTTTTCGTCCACGGACTTACCACGGCCAACGTTGACGAAGATCCGAAGACCATCGAGTTGCTTGAAGAAACTCTCATCGAAGTAGCCAACGGTCGTCGTGGTTGCGGGCATCGCGTTGATAATGATATCAGCATCTTTAATAACCGAGCTGTCCTCATCAAGCGAAACGGCTGACTGGAAGCCTGGCACATCATGGCCGGTCCGGTTAACCCCAATTGGTTGATTGCCAAAGCCATTCAGGAGCTTAGCAATTGCTTGGCCGATACTCCCAGTCCCGTAAATCACGATGGTTTGGCTACCGATCATGGCCAAATCACTGCGAAGGGGACGCTGCCAGAAGTGACCGGCTTGGTTCTTAACGGCTTCGTTGAAGCCCCGTAAGAAGTAAAGCAGGTAACCGATAGTGGATTCAGCGATGGCCGGTGAAAAGGCCCCGCTGGCGTTGGTGACGGCAATGTCATGCGCGCGAATCCAGTCTAGTGGCAGGTAATCGATCCCGGCGCTGGTCGTTTGAATCCAGCGAACTTGATTGTTGGGTGCCATCAAAGCGGCAGGGCCCACTTCTGGGTCCCAGCCGAAGATCGCTGTGATTGGTTCGGAAGACTCCCAGTTAGCGGCGTCGACAATTTCGACGTTCGTTTTGGCCAGGCGGTCCCGTTGTTCGGTGGTTAATGGTTGTAAGGCAAGAATTCGTTCTGTCATAATGAAAAACCTCCTCATACCTTGTACTTACTTTCATTCTAGCACGAGATCTCATAGTTTTTGAACATAATTTCACGAACCGCCAATAAAAATCTGGCAACAAATAGCACACATTCCCAAAAGTGTTACGAAAGTTAACGAACAATCCCCATAGTAATTTCGAATATTAGCCATTAACTTTCAGTATATTAGTGGTGAATCATTGAAAGTTGACTTATCACTCGATATAATGAAACCAGGATAGCAATTATTTATTCACACCAAAAACGTTTGGGGAGGTTGGAAAAATGCTAAATCTAGGTCTGGATATCCTGGGCCTCGCGCGATTTCAATTTGGAATGACCACTGTCTTTCATTTCTTCTTCGTTCCATTTTCAATCGGGTTGGCCTTTGTTGTGGCAGTCATGGAAACCATGTATGCCATCAAGGGTGACCAGGATTACAAACGCATGGCGCAGTTCTGGGGCAAGATGTTCCTCTATAGTTTTGCCGTTGGGGTTGTGACTGGGATTATTCAAGAATTCCAATTCGGGATGAATTGGTCGGAATATTCACGGTTCATGGGGGACATCTTCGGTGCACCACTGGCCATCGAAGCCCTCGCAGCGTTCTTCATTGAATCTACGTTCATCGGAATGTGGATGTTTACCTGGGATCGCTTTAACAAGTGGGTCCACACACTCTTTATTTGGTTAGTCATGTTCGGGTCTTCACTTTCCGCTTTATGGATTCTGGCGGCCAACAGCTTTATGCAAAACCCATTGGGTTACATCATTAACAAGCAGACTGGCCACGTTCAAATGGTTAGTTTCTCGAAGGTGTTGAGTAACCCACAACTGTGGAACGAATTTCCTCACGTGATCTTTGGGGCCTTCGTCACCGCAGCCTTCGTGATTGCCGGCTGTTCAGCTTGGCGGTTACTCAAGCGTGACCATGTGACCTTCTACCGGAAGTCACTGAACGTTGCTTTGATTATTGGTCTCATCTTCTCTCTGGGTTCCATTGCCAGTGGGGACTTACAGACCCGTTACTTAATTAACAACCACCCGATGACATTCGCTGCCATGGAAGGGTTGTACAAGGATTCCACAAACAAAGGGGAATGGACGGCTGTTGGGGGATTTGATACGAAGAATCATAAATCCACTTGGTCAGTCGATGTTCCTTATGTCTTGAACTTATTGAGTTACCACAAGACGACTGGGACCGTTAAAGGCATGAATAAAGTTAACAAAGAATTGCATGCTAAGTATGATAAGAAATTTGGTAAAGACATTAACTATTACGTGCCTACCAAGACCTTGTTCTGGAGCTTCCGGATCATGGCCGGTGCCGGCGCCTTATTTGCCCTGTTGGCGGTTGTCGGTTTGATTATGAACCGTAAGAAGTCGCAGGCCATTATGAAGCAACGTTGGTTCCTGTACATCTTGGGGCTGTGTCTGTGGTTACCATTCGTGGTTAACACTGCGGGTTGGTTTGTCACCGAATTTGGTCGTTACCCATGGGTTGTTTATGGGCTCTTAACGATTGCAGATGCCGTCTCACCAAACGTTTCAGTAGCCTCGCTGCTGACGTCTAATATTGTTTACTTCCTGATGTTTGCCGGTATGGGACTTGTCATGGTTGTTCTGTGTCACCGGACGTTGAAGGCTGGTCCTGATGCCGCCAATACCGATGGTTATGCAGCAGGTGACAAGGAGATTGACCCATATTCGAAGGGGGCGTTCAACCATGACTAGTTTTCAATTAATCTGGTTCATCCTCATCGGGGTGCTTTTCAGTGGGTTCTTCTTCCTTGAAGGCTTTGACTTCGGTGTAGGAATGCTGATCAAGAGCTTTGCACGTAACGATGCTGAGGAGGACGTGGTCATTCGGACCATTGGCCCTCACTGGGATGGTAACGAAGTTTGGTTAATTACGGCTGGTGGGGCAATGTTTGCCTCATTCCCAATGTGGTATGCCACCTTATTCTCAGGTTACTACTTGGTGCTGTTCCTCATCTTAGCTTCTCTGATCTTCCGTGGGGTGTCATTTGAATTCCGGGCTAACATGGAAACCGCTAAGTGGCGGAATTTCTGGGGCTGGGCCGGGACCATCGGGAGTCTCTGTGCGGCGTTCCTCTTTGGGATGCTGTTTACCTCAATGATTGCAGGGATGCCAATCGATAAGAATGGGGACATGACCGCGCACTTCCTGGATTACGTCAACCTGTTCTCCGTGGTTGGTGGGGTTGCCGTCACGGTACTCTGCTTGGTCCACGGGTTGAACTTCATTCGGTTGAAGACATCTGGCGAATTGCGAGAACGAGCCTTATCTTGGAATAAGATTCTGTATCCAGTGTTGTTTGCTGGTGAAGTGGTCTTTGCCATCTTACTGTTCTTCTCCACCGATTTCTTTGACAAGAAGCCATTGTCAACGACCGCGATTGTGGTGGCCTTAGTGGTTGTCACCGTCCTGGCTTACTGGGGCGTTCTGGGGAATCACGAGTGGTTGTCATTTATCGGGAGTGGCTTGTCCTTAATCAGTGTTGTGGTGCTCATCTTTAATGGTTTGTTCCCACGAGTCATGATTGCCAATAACTCGGCTTACTCCTTACTCATTAAGAACTCGTCAAGTTCACCATACACGTTAAAATTGATGACCATTTTGGCCTTTAGTATCCTGCCAATTGTCCTGGTTTACTTCATCTGGAGTTACTGGGTCTTTTACAAGCGGTTGGCTTCACCAAAGCAAAATGCTTAGGCTTAACAATTGATTTATGGGGATGTGATTTCGGTCACATCCTTTTTTGTTATCTCTGAGTGTCCATTGGCGAAATGGGGGCTACCTTAACGCTTTCTGGTACACGTCGAACTCGATAAATACCCATGAAAGCTGTATCATGGCAGTAAGAGATATCACTTGTTACGAGGGGGCGTTTGTTTTGATTGATCAACGGGTTTTTAAGTTTCCTGGGGTGAAGCCGGCCGCACTTATCATGGCCGTTTTGACCCTGATTCAGGCGGGGATGATTATCCTGCAAGCCAAGTACCTATCGCTAGCCATCGTCAATCTTTGGCAGTTGAAGGGGATTCGGACGATTGTGATGCCTTTGGCTATTTTTGGCGTTGTTTTCTTAGCCCGTCATTTGTTAACGCTATCAAAAAATTGGCTGCTGTATCCATTTGTAGAGACCACCACCAAAACGTTGCGTAAGCAATTCATGGCGAAGCTCTTCGATCTGGGACCCAGTGTGGTGGCCCAGAAGGGGACTGGAAATGTGGTCACCATGGGACTGGAAGGGATCGATAAGATTCAAACCTATCTCATGATGATTATCGGTAAGGTCTTGGACCTTGGGATTACCCCATGGCTGATTCTGATTTATATTGCGTTTATCAAATGGGAAGAGGCCTTGTTCCTACTGGCCATCTATCCTTTAATTATCTTCTTCATGATTATCCTGGGCTTGGCGGCGCAGGCCAAGGCCGACCGACAGTATGCCGGCTATCAACGGCTATCCAATCACTTTGTGGATACCTTGCGGGGTCTGCCGACCCTGAAACAACTGGGGTTGAATAAGGCGTATGCGGACAACGTCTATCAGGTCAGCGAGGACTATCGGAAGAAAACCATGGCGACACTGGTGATTGCGATGACCTCGACCTTTGCCTTGGACTTCTTTACTACATTATCAATTGCTATTATTGCGGTATTTCTAGGATTTGGGTTGATGAATAGCACGATTCAATTGTTGCCGGCCTTAATTATTTTGACCCTGGCACCAGATTACTTTGCGCCAATTCGTAACTTTGCCAACGATTATCATGCAACGTTGAATGGGAAGAATGCGTTGACCGCTGTACTCGATATTCTACAGCGACCGACGCCGAAGGACCGCGAACAATTGCCATTGCGCGACCCGGTCTGGGAAGACCAGGATACGCTGACCTTCGATCACGTGAACGTTAAATATGGGGATTCGAAGCAGGCCACTCTCCAAGATCTTAATTTCAAAATCAAGGGCTTTCAGAAGGTCGGCATCATTGGTGCGTCTGGTTCTGGGAAGTCGACACTGATTAACACCCTAGGTGGCTTTCTCAGCCCCCAGGACGGCCAGATTACGGTTCGGGGGACGGCAGTACCTCATTTGGACCAGCAGGCCTGGCAGCGGAGTTTTGTGTACATACCGCAAGCACCCTATCTGTTCCATGCGAGTCTGCGAGAAAATATTACCTTTTACGATCCTCAGGCCAGTGAGGCGGCCGTTCAGTCGGCGGTGGCTAAGGCCGGTCTGAGTGACTGGATTGCCACCTTACCCGAGGGACTTGAGACGGCGATTGGTGAAGGGTCGCGAGGCGTCAGTGGGGGCCAAGCCCAACGAATTGCGTTGGCTCGGGCCTTTCTGGACGATTCCCGCCGGGTCCTGTTGTTCGACGAACCCACGGCGCATTTGGATATTGAAACCGAAGTCGGTCTGAAGCAAACGATGATGCCGGTCTTTGACCACCATCTGGTCTTCTTTGCCACGCACCGCTTACACTGGATGAATGAAATGGATTATATTCTGGTCATGGATCACGGCCGGATTGTGGAACAAGGGACGCCAGCTGAACTGCAGGAGAAGAATGGGGCCTACGTCAGATTACGGTCAGAGATGGAAGGGGCGACGGTGAAATGAAAGGGTTCTTCGCGACATTTAAGCACGATCACTGGGTCATGCCATACCTCCGTCGCTATCGGAAATTGCTAGCGCTAGTGCTCTTCTTAGGTTTCATGACGTTCTTCTGTGGTGGGGCGCTGATGTTTAACTCAGGCTACCTGATTAGCCGAGCGGCGACCCATCCCTACAACATTCTCATGATTTATGTGCCCATTGTTTTGGCACGAGCCTTTGGGATTGGTCGGCCAGCCTTCCGTTATGCGGAACGCTTGACCAGTCACAACTGGGTTCTCCGCATCGTCTCTGATTTTCGTAAGCGACTGTATCAGGCCGTGGAAAAGCAAGCGGTGGCGATTCGTCAGACGCATCAGACTGGGGATGTCCTGAGTATTCTGGCCGAGGATATCGATCATATCGAGAACCTCTACCTACGGACGGTATTTCCGCTGGTCATTGGTTGGTTACTCTATCTATTTGTGGTGTTAGGCATTGGGTATTTCAACTGGGCCTTTGGCTTGTTAATGCTGGTCTTGTTGGGGGTCATCGTGATCGTGATGCCGCTCTTGTCGGTCGCCGCAAACGGTCGGCGAGAATTTCAAGCGCGACAGATTCAGCGACGATTCTACACGCAACTGACTGATTCCGTCTTAGGATTGGGTGACTGGTTGATTTCCGGTCGACGTCAAGATTTCCTGGATCAACAGGACGCCCCCATTGACCAGATTGCGGCCTTACGGCGTAGTGACCATCATTTCCAGTGGTGGCGTAACTTTGCCATTCAGGCGATCTTTGGGGCCGCCGTCATCCTCATCGTGTGGTGGGCTGGGTTGACCTTTACAGGGAGTCAGGCTCAGGCCAACTGGGTCGCAGCCTTCGGGTTGGCACTCTTTCCAACTGTGGAACCCTTTGCCGATATGAGCCAGGGGGTCAGCGAGTGGCCAGTCTACCGGGATTCCATTCAACGGGTGAATGCCTTGGATGAATCGGAACCTGAGCAGGCGGCGCAGACGACGATCGGCGACTTTGAAGTGTTGGCCATTGATCACGTTGATTTTCAGTACCAAGGTGCCCAGCGCCAGGTCTTGCGCGATCTGTCATTGACGGTCCATGCTGGTGAAAAATTAGCCTTACTGGGGCCGAGTGGAACCGGGAAGAGTACGTTATTGAAACTAATTCTCGGGGATGAAGCGCCAACCCGTGGGACGGTGCATCTAAACGAGGTGCCTATCGCACAATTACAACAACAGCGCGCCCAGCTTTTTGGTGTCTTAGACCAACAGCCTTACCTGTTCAATACGACGGTCATGAATAATGTTCGTTTGGGGAACCTGAACGCGACCGATGAACAGGTTCGCGCGGCCATCAAGGCGGTTGAGCTGGATGATCTGATCTCTCGACTGCCGATGGGCTACGAGACTCAGGTTCAAGAGGCCGGTAGCCGGTTCTCTGGTGGGGAACGGCAACGGTTATCCCTGGCCCGGATCCTGTTACAAGATGCACCGATCATTATTTTAGATGAAACAACTGTCAGTCTGGATCCAATCACGGAACAGCATCTCTTAGACACGGTCTTCGATGTTCTTAAGGACAAGACGATTATCTGGGTGACCCACCATCTGGCGGGAATCAACCACGTCGATCAGGTTCGTTTCATCGAAGATGGGTCGTTTGATATGCAAGGGACGCCGGCGGAACTTTACCGCGACAACGCCCGTTTCCGCTCTCTCTACGACTTGGACCGAGGACATAACGATTAAGTGAAATGAAAAAATCCTGTTTGATTTAACCAGTAAAGGTTAGGTCAAGCAGGATTTTTGTTTGAATTTTTAACTTAAATAATGAGTTCTGGCAAACTATCCAAGGCTAGATTTTGGTTAGGCATGCGTTACTGTTACGTTGCGTTAACGGTCGATCAAAGCCGGAGGAGGCCAGGGATGGAGCCGGCCGTGGTGGTGCTGTTAACTGGTGATTTTCCAGTTTACAGCACGGGCGACTTTGAAGACTCGCGGTCTTGGCGAGGCTTCAAATCGAGCGAGAAGCCCAAGGGGCTGAAGCGTCCCCACAGCAGGCGTAATCCCTGGCAGCCGCAGGCGGCCAATTGAAACAGAATTAATGATCGCGCTGCAACAGCAGTGTCGTCAATTTGGCGAGATCGTCGCGAGCCGTTCCAGCCGGCAAAGCCTGAATATCAGCAAGTGCCTGTTCCGTGAACTGGGTTGCCAGTGCCTTAGCCGCGGTGACCCCACCGTGTTGGGTCACTAGCTGTTGAACGGCAATAATGTCGGCCTCGGTCATTTCGTGACGTTTCTTTAGGAGCTGATGGAAATCTTTGCGAGCCAGAGGCATCGCCAGAATCAGGGGGAGTGAGTAAACACCTGACCGCAGATCTTCGAGCACTGGTTTGCGGGTCTTGTGGGGATCGCCGGTGTAATCAAGAATATCGTCCAAAATTTGATAGGCGCTCCCGATGGCCAACCCAATTTTTCGAGCACGGGTGATCACGCTCTGTGGCGCATTGGTCAGCGCGGCACCTTGATAGCAACTCAAGGCAAAGAGCTCTGCCGTTTTTCCAGCAATCTCTTCTAAGTAGCTTTCCTGAGTGACGTCTTCGCGGTAGTTCAACGTCATTTGATGAAGTTCACCTTGAAGGATGCGGTGCATCGAATCAATGTGGCCCTGGACCAAGGCCCGGTCACCAGTAGATTTCAAGACTTGATTGAAGTAGACCGTGAACATGAAGTCACCGGCATAGATGGCGTTACGCTGGCCGTATTTCATTTGAATGGTGCGGACCCCGCGCCGGGTAGGAGACTCGTCGATCACATCGTCGTGAATCAAGGTCCCAACGTGGAGAATTTCGAGCGCTGCCGCCCCAGCCTGAAGCGCCAGTGGATCCACTGGTTGGCCGAAAGCAGTAAATAAGTAAAAATATCCGGGGCGGAGAAGCTTGCCACCGGATGTTAACAGACTGATAATTTTGTGATGAATCGGTTGATTGTCGAGTTGAATGGCCGCCAATAAATAGGCTTGCAAGTCATTTAACTGCGGCGCCACTGAAGGGAATCGCCGCCAAAGTTGTTGATCCATACTGCACCTCACTATGTACCCGTTAAAATTTATCTTACCGACAAGTGGAAACGTTGTCAAATAAAGGTTATCATCGAATTTAGAAAAGACATTCGGGGGGATTTGTGTGACTGTCAAAAACTTTTTAGAATTAGTGGAAATTAAGGCTAAGATTGCTTCGGTTTGGCCCTTTTTATTGGGACTGATCTTCGTTGCCTTTAACTATAATCACGTGAATTGGGACGTGACGGGGGTCTTCTTTGTGGCGATGTTTCTCTTTAACATGGCTGTTGATATTAACGATAACTATCAGGATTACCGTCATGCCGGGACCCAGGCCGAACGGTGGAAACGTGAAACCAACATTATTGGCGTCCAACACCTGCGGATGGCGCGCGTGTTCGGCCTCATGGCAACCTTCGTGGTCATCGCTGGGGCACTGGGCCTCTGGTTGGTCTGGGTTACGGGGTGGCCGCTCCTGATCATGGGGGTCGGGTGTTTCTTAGTTGGGTATCTTTACGCCGGCGGACCGCGGCCGTTATCCGGGACTCCAACGGGAGAATTTTTTGCTGGCTTTACCATGGGGTACCTGATCACATTGATCACGGTGTACCTCAATGTCTATCAGCGCGGAGGGTTGTCTTGGCCACTCGCCGGCCGGGTTCTACTAGCGTCTGGCATTGCGGTGACAGCGATTGCGGCCTTACTCTTGGCTAACAACATCTGTGATGCCAAGGAAGACCTCGCCTTAAACCGCCGGACGATCGTTTATTATCTGGGAAAACGCGGATCACTCATCCTGTTCGCAGCCTTTTATATTGTGGGCTACTTAGCACTCGTGGGATCGGTGGCTGTCGGTGATCTGCCAAAGTGGTCGCTCCTGGCCTTACTTGGTATCCCCTTAATTTACCGAAATGTCCGGGCCTTCTTTGCCGTTCAGGTGAAGAAGCAGACGTTCATTCTAGCCGTACGAAATCTAGCAATTTTGGCAGCCACGACGGTTTTAGCAGAGGTCATTGGATTATTTTTCGGTTAAGCCTGCTAAAATGTAGCGCACCACCGTTGTTTTTTTAAGGTTCAATCAGGTAGAATATAAACAAAACAAAGTGATGGAGGCCGCGAAAATATGAAAATTTTAGAAGATCGGATTCGACGTGACGGCACGGTGTTGCCAGGTGACGTTCTTAAGGTGGATAATTTCTTAAATCATCAAATTGACCCCCAACTCATGAATGAACTGGGAGCGGAGTTTGCCCGTCGATTCGCCGATGCCGGGATTACCAAGATCCTGACAGTGGAATCGTCTGGTATTGCGCCGGCTGTGATGGCAGGGTTGCATCTCAAGGTGCCCGTCATCTTTGCCCGCAAACACAAGAGTCTGACGCTAACGGATCACCTCTACACGGCCAAGGTTTACTCTTACACCAAGCGAGTAAACAATGATATCTCAATCGACCGGCGTTTCCTGGATGCCAAAGATCGGGTGCTGATTATCGACGACTTTTTAGCCAATGGCCAGGCCGTTCAGGGACTCTTGGATATTGCCGAGACGGCTCAGATTTCGGTCGCCGGGGTTGGTGTCGTGATCGAGAAGCGGTTCCAAAAGGGGCACCAGTTAGTTGTGGATGCTGGCATTCAGTTGGAAGCCTTGGCTAGCATCGCTTCATTTGACCACAATGAGGTTCAGTTCGCCCAGGATTAGGGGACGGATACTTGTGTAATTGTCAGGCAAACTTTAAACTTATAGTGAAGGGCTGAACACGAGCGTCCGCCAGGATCTCGTGATTTAGTGACAGTGATCATTGTTTAGATAATATTAAGTCAGAAAGTAGGGAGCAAATTGGCGAACACGGTCTTATATCCGGGAGATACAATTGGCGTGATTGGAAATAGCGCCAACGCAGCAATGTTGGTGACCACGGCTCGAAAGATGGGGTTACGCGTGGGGGCTTACGGTCCCGATGAAACTAGCGAAGCTCTCCAATTGGCTGATTTCAAGGCAGTTGGGACGCGCAAGGATCATGACAAGCTCCAGCACTTTGCCGAGAGCTGTGCGGCCATCGTCTATGATTCCGAACAGGTTAGTACCGATGTTGTGAAATTTTTGTCCCAGTATACGCGGATTCCTCAGGGGACGGATATGCTGGAAATGATGCAAGACCGGTTGCTTGAACGGGCCTTCTTCGAACAACTCAATGTCAACATCGCGCCATATGCCACGATCATTAACCTGGATGACGTTTATCAGTCTGTTAATTCTATCGGGTATCCTTGCGTGTTGAAGCCCATCCAAAAGGAATGGTCACACGGCAGAGAACTCGTGATTAAGACGCAGACCGATATTGCTAAGGCGGCCGGTCTTTTGGACTGGGGAACCTACATCCTGGAATCCCAAATCGCCTATGACCGGGAATATTCAATCGTCGTTGCCCGTGATCAGGACGGCAACCAACAGGATTTTCCAATTACGGAAACGGCCTCTGTATCCGACCGGCCGGTGAAGACTTGGGTGCCTGCTCAGGTCGACGATGCGGTTGCCAGTGAAATTCACCGGATTGCCAACGAAGTCGCCAAGCACGTTAGTTATGTGGGGGTCTTTGAGGTCTCCTTCTACCTGACCAGCAGTGGCGCCATCTACGTGAAGAAGATCGTGCCAGCACCAAGTGAGACGGGTTACATCTTTGACGCCTCTGCCACGGTCAATGAGTTTGAACAACATCTGCGGGCAATCGCTGGTTTACCATTGGCTACCCCAGAAATCTTGACGCCGGCAGTTACGGCGGCCTTTACCACCGATCAGCTCTCAGCCATTCGGACGCAGTGGCAGTTGAAGTCTAACTGGCACTTCACCTTCTATCACCTGAAGAAGCAGGCGGGAGATGAGGTCATGGGTCACATCTCGGTTCAGGGTGAATCGGTTAAAACGATATTAGATCAATTGGATGATACCGGAATCTGGAACACGCCGGCGGAATCTTAATTTAGAACTTCTTTAAGGGTTGCCAAATGACCCGAAGGAGCGGGGGTCGAGGCAGCGGTCTCGACCCTTTTTCATGGACAAAAGTAACCCACGTAACTGGGGGAGTTCACCTCGCAGAACGTATGTTTTTTTGCTATAATGGTCAAGACTAATTACAGAGAGGATTGTGTTCACGGTGGCAGGAGAAGAATTGTTAACTGGCATGAATGATAAGCAGACGGAGGCCGTTCTCCAAACGGAGGGCCCTCTGTTGGTATTGGCGGGTGCCGGTAGTGGCAAGACCCGAGTATTGACGCACCGAGTGGCATATCTCATTGAACACAATAATGTGATGCCTTGGCGGATTCTGGCGATTACCTTTACGAATAAAGCCGCTAAGGAAATGCGCGAGCGGGTCGCCAAACTCTTGGGGCCAGATGGCCGCGACGTATGGGTTTCCACGTTCCATGCCTTGTGTGTTCGGATCTTGCGTCGCGATGCTGATAAATTAGGGTACAATCGGGCGTTTACGATCGCCGATCCCGGTGAGCAACGGACCCTGGTTAAGCGAGTCTTACAAGACTTGAATTTGGATGTGAAGAAGTTCGATCCCCGTTCCGTTTTAGGGGCCATTTCGAACGCTAAAAATGCCTTACAGACACCGGCCATGATGCGCGCAGCCGCTGGTAATCCTTTTGAGGAAACGGTGTCGAATGTTTACGAGAACTACCAGCGTGAACTCAAGGCGAACCAGGCCATGGATTTCGATGACCTGATCATGCTGACCATCAAGTTATTTAAGGAAAATGACGATGTGCTGGGTTACTACCAAGAAAAGTTCCAGTACATTCACGTTGACGAATACCAAGATACCAACGATGCGCAGTACACGCTGGTAAACATGCTGGCTAAGAAGCACGGCAATCTCTGTGTTGTTGGGGATGGCGACCAAAGTATCTACGGTTGGCGGGGTGCCAACATGGAAAACATCCTGAACTTTGAACATGATTATCCCAGTGCCCACGTGACACTGTTGGAACAGAACTATCGGTCAACCAAGACCATCTTACAGGCCGCTAACGACGTGATTCAGAAGAACGTTAACCGGAAGAAGAAGGATCTGTGGACCGAGAATCCCGAGGGCGACAAGATCTCCTATTACCGGGGTCAAAATGAAAACGACGAAGCCCATTATGTGGTGGCCAAGATTCAAGAGGAACGGACGCAGAATCACCATGACTACGGGGATTTTGCAATTCTGTACCGGACCAACGCGCAGTCACGGGTGATTGAAGAAACGCTGGTTAAGGCGAATATCCCTTACACCATGGTCGGGGGCCACAAGTTCTACGACCGTAAGGAAATCAGAGACGTCCTGGCTTACCTGACGTTAGTGGCTAATCCCGCGGACTCCATGAGTCTCGAACGAATCATTAACGAACCCAAGCGAGGGATCGGGGCTACGAGCCTGACCAAGCTCCGGGAGTTCGCCGAATTCAATGATTGGACGGAACTCGAAGCCACCCAGAACATTAGTCTGGCCAATAACCTGGGGACCCGAATTCGCAATTCGATGGAAAAGTTTGGGTTGACCATCAAGGCCATTCAGGAGGCCGCACCAACTAGTGGGGTCTCCGATATTACCAACCAAATTTTAGATGAGACGGGCTACATGAAGGCCTTGAAAGCCTCTAAGTCCCTGGAAGCCGAAACCCGAATTGAAAATATCGAGGAATTCCTGTCCGTGACCCAGAAGTTTGATACGGATTGGGACAACGCCGATCACGACGAGGATGAGGACCGTCTAGTTGAATTTCTAGCTGATTTAGCCTTGGTTTCTGCCCAAGACGACGTGGAGGAAGAACCTGCTGAGGTCACGTTGATGACGTTGCATGCGGCTAAGGGACTAGAATTTCCAGTCATCTTCCTCATGGGGCTGGAAGAGGGGATCTTCCCTCTGTCCAGAGCGATGCTTGAAGACGATGAGCTCGAGGAAGAACGGCGGTTAGCATACGTGGGTATCACGCGGGCCCAGACCAAGCTTTATTTGACGAATGCGTATTCCAGAATGCTTTACGGTCGCCGGCAAACGAATCCCCAGTCCCGTTTTGTGACCGAAATCGAACCAGAACTGCTTCATTTGGATTACAGTGAAACGAAGTCTGGGCTGACACCAAGTCGGCGTGACTTACCATTTGAACGGCGGACAGCCAGTGCCGTTGCGACACCTTATCGCGGTAAGACCGGTCGCGTCAGTGAATCCGGCGGAACCGGTGCTGGCAAGGTTACTTGGGGTGTGGGTGACAAGGCCAGCCACAAGAAGTGGGGTATCGGAACCGTGGTTAAGGTTAACGGGACCGGTGAAGATGCCGAACTCGATATTGCCTTTCCAGAACAGGGTGTCAAGCGGCTCTTAGCAGCGTTTGCCCCAATCAAACGAGTGGATGACTAGAAGTTAACGTGGGAGGAAAACAATGACTGACAAACCTACTAATACTTTAACGGAAGAACAGGCCGCTACTGAGGCCGCTAAGCTCCGTCCTCAGCTCTTAGCCTGGGGAAAACAATACTATGATGCCGATGCGCCTTCGGTAGAAGATGACGTCTACGATCGCGTGTATGCTCGGTTGGTCGCGCTGGAAGAAGCCTTTCCTGCCATCGTGACACCGGAGTCGCCAACACAGCACGTGGGTGGCACCACCCGTGGTGACTTACCTAAGGTGGCGCATACGATTCCCATGCTTTCCCTAGGGGATGTCTTCTCCTTGGAAGAACTGAGTGAATTTAACGATCGCCTGCGGGCCAACGTGGACGAGGACTTTGACTACAATTGTGAATTAAAGATTGATGGTCTGGCGATTTCCTTACGCTATGAGAACGGGGAATTTGTTCAGGGATCCACACGAGGAAACGGGCAAATTGGGGAAGACATTACGGCCAACCTCAAGATGATTTCCTCCATCCCACAGACGCTGAGTCGTCCGCTGACCATCGATGTGCGCGGTGAGTGTTACATGCCTAAGGCGGCCTTTCTCGCGCTTAACGAGCGTCGTGAGGCCGCAGGGCAGGCACCATTTGCCAACCCACGGAATGCCGCGGCGGGTTCGTTGCGTCAACTGGATACTCAGGTGACGGCGGACCGGAAATTGGCGACCTTCATGTACAACATTGCGGATTATGAACCGCTGAATACTCGGACCCAGAGTGGGTTGCTCGACGAGCTAGCGGAGTTGGGTTTCACGACCAATCCAGCCTATCAAGTTGCCCACAACATGGACGAGGTGAATGCCTATATCGATACCTACCAGGCCCAACGTTCCGATCTTCCCTATGGGATCGATGGGATCGTCATTAAGGCCAATTCGTTGCCACTTCAACGGGCGATCGGGGCAACGGTGAAGGTGCCTCGCTGGGCGATTGCCTACAAATTCCCACCAGAAGAGGTCCAAACAATTGTCGAGGATATCGAATGGACGGTTGGTCGGACGGGGATTGTGACGCCAACGGCGGTCATGGATCCCGTGGTTTTAGCCGGAAGTACGGTGGCCAGAGCGTCATTACACAATCCAGATTACCTGCAAGCCAAAGATATTCGGCTGGGCGATACGGTGTTGTTGCACAAGGCTGGAGATATCATTCCAGAAATCTCACAGGTTGTGGCCGACAAACGGCCAGCCGATGCCGAAGTCTACCCGATTCCGACACACTGTCCTTCCTGTGGGGCCGAGTTAGTTCACCTAGACGAGGAAGTTGCCTTACGGTGTATCAACCCGAACTGCCCGGCACAACTGGCCGAGGGGATGAATCACTTTGCCTCCCGGAATGCCATGAACATCGCGGGCTTAGGTCCTCAGATCGTGGCCCAGTTATTTGATCGCCAGCTGGTGACCAATGTGGCCAGTCTCTACCGGTTAACGGCGGACCAATTATTAACTTTAGATAAATTTGGGGAGAAGTCGGCCCAAAACCTCTTGACAGCCATTGACAATAGCCGCAATAATTCATTAGAACGTTTGCTGTTTGGGTTAGGTATTCGTCACGTGGGCGCCAAGGCTGCGCGGTCATTGGCCGCAGATTTTGGCGATCTCGACAGCCTCATGGCCGCCGATAGCGAGACGATTGCTGCCATTGATACCATCGGTGGCATTATTGCCGATAGCGTCGTGACCTACTTCAGCAGTGAGCCAGTTCAAGCATTGATGCAAGAGTTAGCCACGGTGGGGGTTAACCTCACCTACACTAGTGGTCCGAGTGAGCCGGTCGATCCGACGGGCACCTTCGCCAATCAACGTGTGGTTCTGACGGGAAAGCTCAATGAGCTGACTCGACCGGAAGCGACGGCTTGGTTGGAACAACACGGGGCGACCGTCACAGGGAGTGTCTCGAAGAAGACCGACCTGTTGATCGCGGGGGAAGCCGCTGGAAGCAAACTCACGAAGGCCCAGAGCCTCGACATTCCCATTTGGAATGAGGCCCGGCTGTTAGCAGCGATGAATGAAAACAAATGAAGACCTTTAGGAGGAAACAAGTCGTGAAACGGTTACGAATCTTGATTGCGTTAGCCACAGTACCGTTATTTTTGGCTGCGTGTGGTAATTTAAGTAGTTCCAACATGTCTTCTGGTTCGGGTTCCAACAAGACGGGGAGTACCCAACTGACCGGCCAGTCGACGGATGGCGACTACGAAGGGGTCATTAAGAGTGGCCACTACCAGACCAGTAAGTCACGGGGAGTCACGAACAGTCAGGACTCCGGGAACACCTATAATTTGAAGAGCTTTGAAACGGGGATGTTGAACGTCTCCAAGAAGGTCTTTTCAACCAAGAAGTACGTCTTCCAGGAAGGTCAATACCTGAGTTCATCCACGGTTCAGAACTGGTTAGACCGTCAGTCGAAGTCTAATGACACGGGATTGAATCCCAAAGACAATGGTTCAAAATCACCTAACAAGCGAAATCCAGTTTACATCCAGGCACTGGAAGAACAAGACTACATGACGCAAAAGAACAGTAAACTTTCGCTCAGTGGGGTGACTGTTGGGATCGCCGTGAACTCCGTGGACTACTACAAGAAGGAACAGTACGGGGCCACCTACGAGACCAAGATCAGCAAGGCAGCCGGCCTGGCATACGCCAAGAAGGCCGCCAACACTGTTTTGAAACGGATGCGCCAGAAGTCAGCCTTGAAGAACGTGCCGATCGTGATTGCTATTTACCGGCAGGCTTCTAACGACAGTCTGGTGGGGGGAACCTTCATGGCTTACTCTCAGAACAAGGCAGGCGCCACGACGGTCAATAGCTGGACGGCATTAGGTCAGAAGAACGTGGTCTTTCCAGTTGAAAGTGGAGAAACGGCACCGAACAGTAATGATGCCAGCTCCTTTACCAACTTTAAGTCGCAGGTCGAGAACTTCTTCCCGAACTTGAGTGGGGTGACCGCTCAGGCGCAATACGACGGGAACACGTTACAGGGGATGCACGTGAACATTAATACCCAGTTCTACAGTCAAACGGAAATCATCAGTTTCACACAGTATCTCCAGACGGCGGCCCAGAAATACCTGCCAACCGGCGTGCCAATTGACGTCAAGGTTTCTTCGACAGATGGTGTTCAGAGTTACCTGTCACGGGCAAGTGGCGAAAAGAAATTCACGAGTCACGTCTTTAATAGTTATTAAACAGATTGCGAGTCGGTGGCCGTCAGTTGAACGGTTGCCGATTTTTTGTCATTATCCTTTGTCTGACGTGGATATATGGTAAAATGGCAATGTATGTTTATCTTTGGATTTTAGAAGGTAAATGGTGAATGCGGATAAATTAGAAAGAGGGATAATTGATGGCTAATCGAATTACTCGAGAACAAGTTCAACACGTTGCCGGATTGGCAAAGCTTGAATTTACGGATGCCCAGTTGGACGCGTTTACGCCCCAACTTGACGACATTATTGGCCTGTTTGAGACGCTGAGTGAAGTCGATACGACCGGTGTCGAAGCAACCAGTAGTGTTTCTGACCAATTAAATGTGATGCGTGAAGATGTCGCCGATAACTGGGGACAAAGTGAGGCGTTGTTAAAGAACGCGCCGGACGCTGCCCGCGGCTTCATCAAGGTACCAGCCATCATCGATGAAAGCGAGGATAATGAATAGATGAACTACTTTAACCAAGATCTCGCTAGCCTCCACGCCGACCTGGTTGCCAAAAAGGTCAGTGCCAAGGAATTAACCCAAGCGACACTCGACAACATCAAGGACACGGATACCAAGATTGACGCTTTCTTAAACCTCAATGAAGACGCCGCCTTGGCTCAGGCCGCAAAGATTGATGAGGCCGGTATCAGTGAAGACCAGCCATTGGCCGGAATTCCTGTGGCTTTAAAAGATAATATTGTGACCAAGGGTCTGACGACGACTGCTGCCTCTAAGATGTTAGAGGACTTCAAGCCGGTCTACGATGCCACGGTTACTGAAAAATTGGCCGCTGCGCAAATGATTACGGTCGGGAAGACCAACCTGGATGAATTTGCCATGGGTGGATCGACCGAAAACTCTGCCTTCAAGCCAACGAAGAATGCCTGGGACCAAACTAAGGTTCCCGGTGGGTCTTCTGGTGGTTCTGCGGCCGCAGTGGCTTCTGGTCAAGTGCCAGTTGCCCTGGGTTCAGATACCGGTGGTTCGATTCGGCAACCCGCTTCATTTAATGGAATCGTTGGTATCAAGCCAACGTATGGTCGCGTGTCTCGTTGGGGCCTGATCGCCTTCGGGTCAAGTTTGGATCAGATCGGACCTTTGACTCATGGTGTTAAGGACAATGCCACGGTACTGAGTGCCATTGCCGGCCATGACGATCACGATTTAACCAGTTCGACGCAGGCCGTTCCTGACTTTGCCGCCGACTTAAACGACGCCACGAGCGTCAAGGGCTTACGCATTGGTTTGCCTAAGGAATACTTAGCCGATGGGGTCAGTGATGACGTCAAGGCTGCGATTCTGGCCGCTGCCGACACCTACCGTAAGTTAGGAGCCACGGTTGACGAAGTTTCCTTACCACATAATAAGTATGGCGTTGCCGCCTACTACATCATTGCGTCTTCCGAAGCTTCCTCTAACCTGCAACGGTTCGATGGGATTCGTTATGGCTACCGGGCCAAGGATGTTCAGAACTTGGAAGATGTTTACGTGAAGTCTCGTTCCGAAGGATTTGGCGACGAAGTTAAGCGCCGGATCATGTTAGGGACGTTCTCATTGTCCGCTGGGTTCTATGACGCCTACTTCTTGAAGGCTGCCAAGGTCCGGACGGTGATCATGAATGACTTCAAGGCTATCTTGAAGGATCATGACTTCATCATGGGTCCCGTTGCGCCAACACCAGCCTTTGGTTTGGGTGACGAAATCAAGGATCCCATCACGATGTACATGAATGACGTTTTGACGATTCCCGTTAACTTGGCTGGACTGCCAGGTCTTTCCCTGCCAGCCGGCTTCAGTAATGGATTACCCGTTGGGATGCAACTGATCGGCCGTCCATTTGACGAAAGTACGCTTTACCGGGCCGGGTACGCGTTCGAACAGAGCACGGACTTCCATACCCAACTTCCAACGTTAGGAGGTCAAAACTAATGAACTTTGAAACGACTATTGGACTTGAAGTCCACATTGAGTTAAAGACCCATTCAAAGATCTTTAGCCCATCACCAGTGGCCTACGGGGCCGAGACTAACGCCAACACCAACGTCATCGATTGGGGATACCCTGGGGTATTGCCAACGACCAACAAGGGTGTTGTCGCCGATGGGATTATTGCTGCCTTGGCATTGCACGCCACTGTTGAGCAGCACACCCACTTCGACCGGAAGAACTACTTCTATCCGGATAACCCGAAGGCCTATCAAATCACGCAATCCGACAAGCCTATCGGTCACGATGGCTGGGTTGAGGTTGACGTGGATGGTGTGAAGAAGAAAATCGGAATCTCCGAGATGCATATCGAAGAAGATGCCGGGAAGAACACCCATGAACGCGATTATTCTTACGTCGATTTGAACCGGCAAGGGACGCCATTGATTGAAATTGTTTCTAAGCCAGACATTGCTTCGCCAGCCGAAGCCTATGCCTACCTGGAAGCCTTACGTCAACGGATCCAATTTACCGGGATCTCCGATGTAAAGATGGAAGAAGGATCCATGCGGGTCGACGTTAATATTTCCGTTCGTCCCGTGGGTCAAGAAAAGTTTGGGACTAAGACCGAACTGAAGAACTTGAACTCGTTTAACTACGTGCAACGGGGACTTGAGTACGAAGAAAAGCGGCAACAGCAGGTCTTAATGGCCGGTGGCGCCGTGCAACAGGAAACTCGTCGGTTCGATGAAAAGACCGGCGAAACGATCCTGATGCGGGTCAAGGCCGGTGCCGATGACTACCGGTACTTCCCAGAACCCGATCTGCCAGCACTGAACATCAGTGACGAGTGGATCAAGGAACTCGGGGATGCCATGCCAGAAATGCCAACTAAGCGGCGGGAACGTTACGTTAACGAGCTTGGTTTGACGGATTATGACGCTATGGTTATCACCCAAACCAAGGAAATGTCAGACTTCTTCGATGCAACGGTTGCCTTGAAGGCTGATCCTAAGATGGCGGCTAACTACCTGCAAGGGGACGTTAACGCCTTCCTGAACGACAATCACGTTGATTTACAGGCAACGAAGCTGACACCAGATAACTTGGCCGGCATGATCAACTTGATTTCCGATGGGACCATTTCTAGTAAGATGGCCAAGAAGGTCTTCAAGGCCATCACCAATGGTGAAGAACCTAAGGCCTTCGTCGAAGCACATGGCTTAGTTCAATTGTCCGATCCAGCTAAGCTCCAACCGATTATTGATGACGTCCTAGATGCCAATCCACAATCGATTGAAGACTTTAACAACGGGAAGAAACGTGCCGTTGGTTACCTGGTTGGTCAAATCATGAAGCAAACCCACGGACAAGCTAACCCGCAGGTTGTCAATCAGTTACTGATGACAGCCTTAAAGCAATAAGAACAATGGAGGCACAGCATGCGTAAACGGGCAAGGGTGATCTACAATCCAACCTCAGGACGTGAGGCATTAAAAAAAGATCTGATTGATATTCTGGCAGTGTTTGAACAAGCCGGTTATGAAACCAGTGCATATGCAACAACTGCCGCCCCGGATTCGGCACAGAGTGAGGCAACGCGCGCCGCTAAGGCCGGGTTTGAACTCATTGTGGCTGCCGGTGGTGATGGGACCATCAACCAGGTTGTGAACGGGATTGCTGGGTTACCCCATCGTCCGAAGATGGCCATCATTCCGGCCGGAACGACCAATGACTATGCGCGGGCCTTACACATTCCACGTGAGGATCCGTTAGCGGCAGCCAAGGTGGTTCTGAAGAATCAAACCATCAAGATGGACATTGGTCAGGCAGGCGAAGCCTACTTTATTAATATTGCCGGTGGGGGCTTACTGACCGAGTTAACCTACGATGTGCCGTCCAACTTAAAGTCGATCTTCGGCTACCTGGCCTACCTGTTGAAGGGTGCCGAGTTGTTGCCACGGATCAAGCCGATTGATATGGACTTGACCTATGACGATGGCCATTTCCGAGGGAAGGCGTCGATGTTTCTCTTGGCGCTGACCAACTCCATCGGGGGCTTCGAGCAGATTGTGCCCGACGCTGCCTTGGACGATGGTAAATTTACGATGATTATCGTGAAGACTGCCAGCATGCCGGAAATCCTGCGGTTGATGGGCCTCGTCTTAAACGGCGGGAAGCATATCAACGATCCCCACATTATTTACAAGAAGACCAGCAAGGTCATTGCACGGCCGGTAGAAGACCGCATGATGATTAACCTGGACGGTGAATACGGTGGCGATGCACCAATGAAATTCACCAACTTGGCCCAACACATCGAAATGTACGCCAATCTCGACGACATTCCGGATGCGGCGGTTACCAATGAATCACCGGAGGTCCTTGAGGCCGAAGAAAAATTCGTCAAGCAAGTGGAAAGCTTACCCGACGGATCAACGACATCAACGGAAGATTAAGATACTGAAGGGATTTTGCACGGCATTTTCAGGGCAAGATCCCTTTCTCATTAAGGAGAACGAATGAAAACTAAAGCACCCGTAACAAAGAACGAACGCCTCGACGTCACCATTGCCGATTTAACTTATCAGGGAATGGGTGTCGCTAAGGTTGATGATTTCCCTCTGTTTATCGAAAACGCCTTACCAGGTGAAGAACTCACGATTCAAGTGACGAAGGTCCAGAGCCACTATGGTTTTGCCCGTGCCGTGACTTGGAAGACGGAATCCCCTGACCGGGTAAAGGATGTCGATAAGACGTACCGTCAGACTGGGATTGCGCCACTGCAACACTTGGCTTACCCAGCCCAATTGACTTTCAAGCAACACCAAATTGCCGAACTCTTCAGTAAGGCTCACGTCGATGTTGAAGTTGCCCCAACGCTGGGGATGGCTAACCCAACCCAATACCGGAACAAGGCCCAAGTACCTGTTCGCAAGGTTAAGGGACAGTTGGAGACCGGCTTCTACCGTCAACACAGCCATGACTTGATTCCATTGACGGATTTCTACATTCAAGACCCAGCCATCGATGCGGCCATTGTCAAGGTCCGCGATTTGCTCCGTCAGTTTGAGATTCCAGCTTACGATGAAATTAGTGACAAGGGTGTCTTACGGACGATCATGGTTCGTCGGGGCTACTACAGTCATGAAATGATGATTGTGCTGGTTAGCCGGACGCAAAAGATTCCTAGTCAGGCCCAACTGGTCGACCAGATTCACAAGGCCTTGCCAGAGGTTACCAGCATCGTCCTGAACGTTAACGCCAAGAAAACGAATGTCATTATGGGTAACGTGACGCGGACGTTGTACGGTAAGCCAACCATCGAGGATAGCCTGTTAGGTTTGACCTTCGCTATTTCGGCCCGGTCATTCTACCAAGTGAACCCCCAACAGACTGAAAAACTTTACCAAATGGCCATCGACAAGGCTGGTTTAACTGGTAAAGAAACCGTGATCGATGCCTACTGTGGGATCGGGACGATTTCATTGGCTTTGGCTAAGCATGCCAAGCAAGTTTACGGGGTCGATGTGGTTCCTGAAGCCATCGAGGACGCCAAGGTTAACGCGCAGAAGAACCATTTGAGCAACGTGACTTTTGAAGTGGCTAAGGCCGAATCACAAATGGCTAAGTGGCAAGAAGACGGCATCAAGCCCGACGTTGTGGTGGTTGATCCCCCACGCAAGGGTCTGGCCGAAAGCCTGATCGATTCCACTGCCAAGATGGGTCCTAAGAAGGTCGTCTACGTCAGCTGTAACCCAGCAACGTTGGTTCGTGACGTGGTTCGTTTCCAAGAACTCGGCTACGACATTGACGGGGCTATTCAGCCCGTTGACCAATTCCCACAAACACCACACGTGGAAAGTGTCACGGTTTTAGTTAAGAAGTAATTTTTAAACGGTTTTGAGGTGTCTGGATGCGAGTCCGGGCACCTTTTTTGCTCCTTGATTACCGGTTAGGGGCGTTTACAAAAATTTATTTCGTAAAAAGGAACAATATCAGTGACACCGTCGCCATTTTTGTTTACACTTTAGTAAACCAAGTCTAAGGTCAGGGGATGTTACCGCCATGTTAGAAAATCTATTAGCGGTTATTCGTGAAGAAAATTTAGCAGAACAGTTGTATCACAGTTTAATTGGTGTGGAAGTTGAAGAGCAACGAATCGATCCGCATGGTCGGCTGAGTCGTCGTCCCCATCCCAGTACCTTAGGTTCCCGGACCTTCCACCCGTACTTTCAAACGGACTTTACTGAAAGCCAACTCGAAGTCATTACGGACCCCAATCCAAATATTGGCGGAACGTTAGATCAGTTAGATACCCTGCAAACGGTGGCTTATCGTTCTTTAGAAGGGGACGATCGCATCTGGCCGTTTAGCACGCCACCCAAGATGGATGACACTGACTGGCAGTTTTTAGCCGATCACTTCGATCGACCGGCTATTCGGCCTTACCGGTCTTATTTGGTCAAAAAGTATGGCTTACAACATGGCAGTCTGACCGGTGTCCATGTGAACTACAGTCTACCGGACCCAGTCTTACATCGGTTATTCAGCCACTATACGCAGGAGTTCACGTCTATTGTGGCCTTCAAGAATGCCCTGTACTTCCGTTTGGCCCAGAACTTCGTGCGCTACCAGTGGTTATTGACCTATCTCTTTGGGGCCAGTCCCGTGGCCGAGGAAGGGTTCTTTGACCCGATGCCATCGGAATTGAGCCAACCGGTGCGGAGTATTCGCAACAGTCGTTTCGGATTTGTGAACCGCCCAGATGAGCAGGTCACGTATACGTCCCTAGAAGCGCATTTAAACCAGCTCCAGCGTTTGATTGACAATGGCACGTATTTCTCCGCTCACGAGTTCTACGGGCCTGTGCGGCTTCGAGGACAGGACAACCAGCGAGACTATCTCACCGGTGGCATTCGCTACCTGGAATTACGAGACTTCGATAACACGCCATTCATACCAAATGGGGTTAGTCGTCACGCGCTGTATTTCTTAAAGGTCTTCATGATTTATCTCTTAACGCAACCGTTGCCGACCCAAGAGCTGGAACAACAACTCGCCGAGGCCCAGACGCGAAATAAGCGAGTAGCGTTGGAGAATCCATTGGAACCGACGCAGTATCAGGCCGATGGCGAACGGGTCTTCCAAGAATTACGAGAGATGACCGATCAACTCCAGATTCATGCGGAGCAAACCTCGGTTATTGATGATCTTGAAGAGGTGCTCACGCATCCCGAACTGACGCCGTCTGCCAAGATGGTGGCTCACCTGCAGGATGGGAGTCTCATGGCTTATGGTCAGGAGATTGCAGCCGACTGGTATCGTCAACGGGTAGAGGCCAAGCCACTATTGCCTCGTTTGAAGCAGGTTAGTGATCAGACGCAGCGATTTGTCATGACTGCCTTGCAACTTGGCGTGAAATTCTTTCAAGTTCGCGACGAGGAGGGTGACGATTTACTGATGTTTACATTCAATGGGGTCACCCAGGTTCTTCAGGAACGAGACACTCAGGATCCTCATCCAGAGGTCAAGTTACGGCGTCTATTCCCTGATCTACCGGCGTTACCGGAGTCTTTGCACTATTAGAATAGTATTAGAATGATTAGAACGCGCATCCAAGAGATGCGCGTTTTTTTTGAAAAACTTATGAATTTTTATTGAAAGCGCTTTTCTTTTGTGGTATCTTAGGTCTTGTAGAAATAATGTAAACGGTTTTACGAACGGTGTCTCGGTTCAAGCCTCGCGACTTAGTGGCTCAGGTAAAACCATTTACCTTATGAAGAATCTGCAAGTGTTCTGAAAGGTGGATAAGGCAGGAATGAAAAAGACAACAGTTATTAATTCTGATTTGTCACGGGTCATCTCCCAAATGGGACACTTCGACACGTTGGCTATCGGGGATGCCGGAATGCCAGTTCCTAAGGGAACCGAAAAGATTGATTTAGCCGTGACTAAGCAACTTCCAAGTTTCTTAGACGTCCTAAAGAATGTCTTAGCTGAATTACAGGTACAACGTATTTATTTGGCAGAAGAGATGAAGACCGAGAATCCGGACCAATTATCAGCGGTTCTGCAATTATTACCGGATGTCGATGTTAAGTTCATCCCACATGATCAAATGAAGCAAGACTTGAGTAAGTGCCACGCATTCGTCCGTACAGGCGAAATGACACCGTTCTCAAACATTATATTGGAAAGCGGCGTAACGTTTTAAGCTGCGACTTGCAAAAGGAGGTTTGGCGTAAATGCAAATTGATATGCAGCATATCTCAAAATCATTCGGTTCTAACGAAGTTTTAAAAGATGTCAATTTCTCCGTGAAGGGCGGCGAGGTTCACGCGCTCATGGGCGAAAACGGTGCTGGTAAGTCTACGATGATGAACATTCTTACCGGGTTGCTGGAACCAAATAGCGGGACTATCTTGGTTGACGGTAAAGAAACCCACTTTGACAACGCGTTGGAAGCCGAACAACACGGGATCGCATTCATTCACCAAGAAATGAACAACTTCGGTGAGATGCCGGTTCTGGATAACATGTTCTTGAACAAGGAAATCAAGAAAGGTTTCGGCCTGATTGACAATGCAAAAATGAAAACGATTGCACAAAAAGCCTTGGATCAACTGGACATGAAGGTTGATTTCTCTCAACCAATTGGTGAATTATCAGTTGGGCAACAACAAATGATTGAAATTGCCAAGTCACTGATGACCGATGCCAAAATTATCATCATGGACGAACCAACGGCGGCTTTAACCCAAGACGAAATTCAAAAGTTATTCGTCGTTATCCGCAAGCTTCGTGACCAAGGTGTTGGGTTGATTTACATCTCTCACCGGATGGAAGAATTGTTTGAAATCGCTGACCGCGTGACTGTAATGCGTGATGGTTTAACCATTAATACGTACAACACGGCTGATACGAATGTTAAGCAAATCGTCCACGACATGGTTGGTCGTGACATGGGGGACTTCTATCCAGAACGTCATCCTAAGTACGGTAAGACAATGTTGGAAGTTTCTGGTTTGACGAACAGCAAGTTCAAGGATGTCAGCTTCTCAGTTCGCTCCGGTGAAGTCCTCGCCTTCTCAGGTTTGATGGGTGCCGGTCGTACTGAAATTATGCGGGCAATCTTCGGGATTGACAAGTTGGATGCCGGGACCATCAAGGTTGACGGTAAGGAACTGGTCATCAAGAATCCTAACGACGCTATCAGTCATAACGTTGGGTTCTTAACTGAAGACCGGAAGACGGAAGGTTTAATCCTCGATGCAACGTTAGCTGATAACATTGACTTACCAAGTATCGACGGGTTCTCCAAGCACGGTTTAATCGACGAAAAGGCCGACAAAGACTTCGTTGACATGTTACTGAAACGCCTGAACGTTAAGGCTAACGGTCGTGATGATGAAGCAGGTAGCCTCTCTGGTGGTAACCAACAAAAGGTTGTCTTGGCTAAGTGGGTTGGATCTGGTTCGCAAGTTCTGATTTTGGATGAACCAACTCGTGGTGTCGACGTTGGTGCCAAGCGTGAAATCTATGATCTCATGAATGAATTAACCGATCGTGGAACAGCTATTATTATGGTTTCGAGTGATTTGGATGAAGTGCTTGGTTTCTCTGACAAGATCGCGGTGGTCTACGAAGGTCACCTGATGGATGTCGTCGATACTAAGGATGCTACGCAAGAAAGTATTATGACGTTAGCAACAGGAGGGAAAAACGAATGAGTAATCAAACAGAAGCAGAGGCAAAGAAAAAATTTAGTTTTGGCGACTTCTATAAGAAACTAGGACCAATGGTCGCCTTAATCGTATTGATTGTTTTAGTTTCAGTACTTAACTTCTCGTTCTTGGATCCGTTAAACTTACTGAACTTATTACGTCAAGTTTCAGTTAATGCTTTAATCGCCTTCGGGATGGAATTTGTTATCTTAACCGGTGGGATTGATTTATCCGTTGGGGCCATCGTTGCCTTGAGTGGTGCCTTCACCGCTCAACTGGTATTAGCCGGTGTGCCAACGCTCTTATCTCTTTTAATCGGGATGTTAACCGGTGCCATCTTCGGTGCCATCAACGGTGTTATCATCGCCTATGGGAAAGCTGCACCATTTATCGCCACTTTGGCAACGCAAACCATTTTGCGGGGTGCTACTTACGTCTTCACCAAAGGTAACCCAATCACTGGGACTAAGATGAGTAACAACTTTGGCTTCCAATTCTTTGGCCAAGGTTACTTATTCGGAATTCCATTCCCAGTTTACATTATGGCTATCTTCTACATCTGTGCTTACATTCTGTTACACCGGACCACGTTTGGTCGTAAGACTTATGCTTTAGGTGGTAACCCTAAGGCTGCCTTCGTTGCTGGTGTTAAGAACAACAAGATGATTATCTTAATCTACACGATTGCTGGTTTCTTATCAGCCGTTGCCGGTGCTATCTTGACTTCACGTTTAGCTTCCGCACAACCTGATGCCGGGAATGCCTACGAAATGGATGCCATCGCCGCCGTTGTTTTAGGTGGGACTAGTCTTGCCGGTGGGAAAGGTCGTATGTTTGGGACCTTAATTGGTGCTTTGATTATTGGTGTCCTGAACAATGGGATGAACTTACTGGGTATCTCCAGTTTCTACCAACAAATCGTAAAAGGTATCGTGATCTTAGTTGCCGTCTTACTCGATAGAAAACAAGCTAAAGCTTAGGGGGAAGGTTCCTTATGAAAGGGAAAAAATATTTAGTCGTACTACTGACCGTATTTGCTGGCTTCTCAATGTTCCTTGCCGGATGTAAAGCCGTCTCCTTGACGCCACCATCCTTCGGAACAACTAAAACTGCCAAGAAGAGTCAAAAAGACTTAAAGATTGGGGTTTCACTGTCAACCTTGAGTAACCCATTCTTCGTTTCCGTCCGTGACGGGATTACGAAGGTTGCTAAGGAAAACGGGAGCTCAACTCAAATCTTCGATGCTCAAAACGACAGTGCCAAGCAATCTAACGACGTTGAAGATTTAATTCAAAAGAAGGTTGACGTTATTATCATCAACCCTGTTGACTCTGACGCCATTGCTACTGCTGTTAAGGATGCTAACAACGCTGGTATTCCAGTTATCGCCTGTGACCGTGGGTCTAACGGTGGTAAGTTGTTAACGACTGTTGCTTCTGATAACGTTTTGGCCGGGAAGATGGCTGGTAAGTTTATGATGAGCCAGTTGAACAAGAACGACCAAATCGCTGAACTTGAAGGTACCCCAGGTGCCGATGCTGCTATCCAACGTGGGAAAGGTTTCAACAACACGGTTAAGGGTACTTTAGACATCGTCACTAAGCAAACTGCCAACTTTGACCGTGCGCAAGGGATGTCTACTACTGAAAACATCTTACAAGCTCACCCTAAGATTAAGGGTGTCTTCGCTCAAAACGATGAAATGGCTTTAGGTGCTATCAAGGCTATCAACGACCCAGATATGGTTGTTGTCTCCATCGATGGTGGGGAACAAGGACTCAAGGCCGTTAAGTCTGGTAAGATTACGGGTATCATTGCCCAATCACCAAAGGTTGAAGGGGAATTAGCTGTTAAGGCTGCTTACAAGCACTTTAAGGGCCAAAAGGTTCAAAAGGCCACGCCTTCACCAATTCACTTGGTTACTAAGAAGAACGTCGACAAGTTCGAATAGTCTCTAATGAATTAAAAAATACTAAGCTTAGAGGCATAAGAGTTATCCGACGGGATGCTCTTATGCCTCTATTACTTTATAGTGGT
>NZ_BROB01000007.1 GCF_024345185.1 Levilactobacillus humaensis
AGTTCTGGACTATACCGAGTCCAGTTATTTCGTTCTTCTAAGCCATTGATCCCATCCTGCTTGTAAAATTTTTGCCATCTGGTAAAAGTCTGACCACTAATGTTGAATAAGCCAAGATACGCTAACTTCGGTAAATCAGTTTTCGACAAGCCTTGAATAATATTTAGTTTTTCAGCGGCCGTGAATCTAGTTCTAGGCATAATAAAGTCCCCTCAAAGTTAACAGATGAATTATACTTTTTCATCTGTCAACCTCAAGGGGACTATAGCAGAGTGTCAATAATGGAATTGATTGTGCCTATTCTCTAAGACGCTCCACTTCTCGTAAGCAATGGAATAACAATTCATCTAGGTTAGTTTCTGGACACGCTGCTAGAAGTGCTGCCAGCTCTTGAATTCGATCAATTTCAAGAGTGTTCTTATGGTTTACAGGAAATAAGTCAAAATATAAACTGCCTTTTTCATTCTGCTTACGAGTGAAGTTCCAACCTATCTTTTTTAAAACGTCCTCAATATTTCGTTCATTATATATGGGATAAAAATATTTTAAAAACCATTTATTCCCAAATAATGATGCACGTTTATATTGGGAAATTTCATCGTTATTGGCGTCGTCTGTGTCCATAATCGGGAAAATTTTAATTTGGTTTAAGTTGGAAGATTCGTCAGTATCAAGGTGCTTGTATCTTTTTAAGAGTGAACGTTCATTTTTGAACTCTTGTCCACTCATAACTTGCTGTAAGGCAGTGATCTGGATGCTACTATCAGTGCGACGCTTTATGTCTAGAGGTATCCGTAAGCTTGACTTAAGGTATCTTGCTAAATAATACTCTGTCAATCCATGACAAATAACAAGGGTTCTTGAGCGAATAATTTTTCGATGATGTTTATTTTTTAAATGCTTGGGAATTTTTTTCATTCGCGTTAGGCCTCATGGCTATCTGACAACGTAGTTTGCCAGATCTCTTTAAAATGTAAATCGTTCAGGGCCGGAACACCACTGAATTCACCATGTAAATATTGATTGGTCGGATTGTTATTTGTCTCAGTGTATTCGGAGATAGGGTAGATCTCTTTTGAAGCATGGCCACTGGTACTAATGACGAATACAGAAGATGCTGGGAGCATCTTCATCAGTAATGTGTCGTGAGTTGTGAATATTAATTGTCCTGGAAAATTGTGTTGCATGTCAGATAAAATGCCTTCAATTAAAATATCGTGGATTCCAGAATCAATTTCATCAATTACTACAATCCGTCCGTCAAAAAGATTCATAAATAGTGGGAATAACTCTAGTATTTTTTTGGTACCTTTAGATTCTAAATGAATAGGGATATCCCGTACTTCATCACCGATCTCTTTTTGCAAGATCAATTCGTAGTTAATTTTATTGTCAGTAACGTCTCGTTGATAATACGCACCATTGATATCTGAATACATATTTCTTAAATATTCAGACAGAGCATCGCTTGTTCGGTCAATTTTTTCGCTGTCATTGATGGAAATGGTACCTTGTCGAACGTCGGGCAATAGGGACTTCGGTGGGAAAAAGCCTGTTACGTCATCGGTTAAAAGTGAAATGGAACCAAGCTCGTTCATAACCTTTAAAATTGAAGTAGCAAAACTTCTAGATAAATAGTCGTGGTTAATTTGAGTTAGATAATCTCTGAGAATTGCTAGAAAGGTATGGGTACCCCAAAGCTTTTCAATATTTTCTTGAAGGTCGTCACGAACCTTTTTCCGCTTAAAAAAAGATTTGTTGAGTGTTGATTGTTTGTCACTTATAGATATTAAAGTTGTACGACGTTTATTTCCAGTGAAATATAGTTCTTCATGTACTAATCTTTCTTTAGAGTCATATTCGATTTCATAATAACCCTCAACTTTATCAATAATAAACTCAAAGTGTAATAAGGTGTTATCCGAACTGTCGATAGTATGTGTTTCCTGTAGCAAACGGCTTAAACTCGAGCCCTTAACTGTTTGGCGCAGTTCATCGATACTAATGTTGTCTTGAGCGTGTGCTTGCATGGATGTGAGCATCTTCGATTGAATGACTGTATCGATGGATAATCTCAATATCTCGAGGGTTTCTACAATGTTTGTCTTGCCGGAACCATTTTCACCATAAATTGCTACCATTTCTTTAGCTATGCTTTTTGTCTTGTGCAAGTCAATATAGCTCTCCAAATAAGATTTAAAATTCTTGATATAAATACCAGAGATCATAATAGTAACCACCTTTCATACCGATATTCTAAATTTCAATAACAAATTGTACTCTATATTGGCGATATTGGCAATTAGAATCTCTTCCTTTGATGTTCTCTCCAGTAAGTCAATGCCATTCTTAAGGAATACAGCAGGACGTTGTACTCTTGAACCGTCCATACGCTCCCAATATACTGAAGGGGTTAAATGACGGAATGTAGGAGTGATGACATGAAAAAGGGATTACATATTTACATATTGTTGTGGCCATAGTGGTGACTGTCGGGCTATTTTGGGCATTGGGGAATACAACGGCGTTTGCGTCGAAGCGTATCGTCAAAGTAACGGAACCTTCGCTGGTTAAACCCGTTCATCTTAAGGTGAACTATTTATATGACACGAGCGAGGTCTACCAACCACTAACTGGCATTCACCTCAGCTGGAAGTCACGCCGCCTCACCAGAAAGCTCACAGTTAGCAAGAAGTATCGTAAACATATCTTCTACGTGTACCGTCAGGCAACGGTTAAGCAAGGGGAAAAGCACGTCGTCTATGACTATGTGATGGATAAGGACAAGGTGTTTGCCGGCTGGGTTCTTCGATCCAAGGTTAAGAAGAACAAGAGTGTTGCCTACATGAAAGAAATTAAGGACATTTATAACATCGTGAAAAATAACGCGACCCCATGGTCCATTAAGCAGGCAAAATTAGTTCTTGGGGATATCAATCCATCATATCCCTACGCTGATAAAAGGTATTCACACAATCTAGGCGGCGGCGCTGGCATATTATTTGAATTTGGTAGGAGCCACATCTCAGATGTTCTGCCCGAATTGGTTCTGGGTATGCAACAGGACCACCGAGGAAGTCTGGGGGAACCACCATTTGAGTCAGCCTCAGTACTGAAAGATGGTCAGACCATGTTGTTGATCTATCATTATTATCAAAAGAAAGCTAACTTCAAGATATACAATGAATCAGACTTCCAATATGGTGTTGAGCATCCGGAAACCCTTACAGGCCGACAAGTGGATACAGGTTATAGTGAAGGGGCAGAAGGAACACCAGTTTATGGATTTATGACGGCTCTAGAAGATGATATTGGCAGTTTTAGCCTCAAATATAATCAGTAAAAATAGCTAACTGGACGACTTCAAAAAGGTCATTCTCAAAAATTGAGGATGACCTTTTTTGACGTGTGATATTAGGAAATTAAAGAAAGCGGTTAGTCAATAATCCTGGAAACTCATTGTTTCCGAAATATTTTTTACGGGTCTCACTATCGCAAATTTCGCGACTCCAGCGTCAATTCTTTTGCCAAGTTGTCCTGACGTGGAATGGGTTTCCTATCGTGACGGCGTTTCCAACAAAAGGCATTTTGCAAGACGAGTTACACGCCATTGTTACGGTACTTTTCGTGGAAAAGGGCGAGGATAAGTGCAGTTACTAAAAGATTCGCAAACAATTACAATTTAGCCTAAGGAGGTGGCGAGGACAATGACAGAGCGAATTGAGCTGGATGCGTTACATCAGTTTTACAAGAGTTTGAATAATTTAGTTGGGACCGAATCAATGCTGATTATTTACGAGCATTACAAGGGAACCCAACTAAATTTTCCGGTCCACTTATATGATCGTAAGGTAACAGCTCAGCTAGTGCTAAAGGAGTTCAACGGACACAATCAACACGAGTTAGCTCGCAAGTATGGGTACTCGCAGAAATGGATTCAGATGGTGATGCGGGAAGCTAAAGAAGACAAATAGGAGTGATTTCAAGATGGCAGACTCAAGAATTTTTAAACTAACTGATGGCTTGGACCTTGAGAAGGTCGGTCAGGCTATTCAAAATTGGCTACGTGAAAAGAAACAACTACACGCTGAGGGCATGCATACCAACGAAGGTTACCTGGTTCAAGCCAAGCAGGAGGATAGCTGGAAGACCATCGTGGGGATGGATTCCGCTATCCAAGTTCAGATTTTCAACGCCGGCGAAAACCAGATCATGGTTAACGTGGGTTCAGGGAAGTGGATCGATAAAGCTGGTGCTGCCACCATTGGGATGATTGCCTTTGCGCCCTTAGCCGTGACCGCCGCTATCGGTGCCTGGAATCAGAAAAAATTACCGGAAGAGCTCTTTGCCTATGTGGAACAATTCATTATGAGCGGAGGTAAATCCGTGACGGTTTCCATGGCTGCCAGTCAGGGTGCTCACGAGGGCGAAGTCATTTGCCCAAACTGTCACGCCGCCAATAAAGCCGATGCGAAATTCTGTGCATCTTGTGGGACGAAGCTCGGGAAGGAATGTCCAAACTGCCACGCCGCAGTGGGGTTAGACACGAAGTTCTGTCCAAATTGTGGGACGGACTTGAATCCTAAGCCAGAGGAAAAGACTTGTCCTGATTGTCAGAATGTGGTTTCGGCCGACACGAAGTTCTGCCCTAACTGTGGGCATGCGTTCAGCTAGCGGGGAGTAGACCAATGAAGATTTGTCCAAATTGTGGTCATGGCAACCCCGATGGTGTTAACTTTTGTGAGAATTGTGGGACTGATTTAAAGTCCGAATCGGGGACTCAGACCGACACAGGCCAGCAAAAACAGTGTCCGCGGTGCCAGACGCTAAACCCTCAAGACAGTCGCTTTTGTGAAAATTGCGGCTATGACTTTGAGGCAGGTGACACGAAACAGTCAGACACCGAATCTGCCGCAAGTGCCGCGTCAACGCCAGAGAAACCAACGGCTGAGTCGACAGTCAGTGAGCCCCAAGCGACGCCAGTTGAGCCCGTGGCGTCCAAGAAGGTCGCGACTCACCCGCAAGCGCCGGAAAGTCAGGCGTCGTCACAACAGGCAGAGACACCAGAAAATAAAACGAAACGCCAATGGTTAATCAGCGCCATAATTCTAATTATTCTCATTTGCGGTGGAGGCTACCTGCTCTATAGCAACGGGAACCATACCGCTAAGCCAGCTCATTCGGAGAAAAAGGCCAGCAGTCAGTCGCAACCTCGCCAGTCGTCCTCTAGCCAGGCAACTAGCCACAAAGCGACGGTTAGCTTTGATCAAGCCGGAATTAAAGAGAACGTCACCTCAGCTTTGGAACCCCTGCAGGGAACCAGCTCCGCGTACGTCTCGCCGGTTGATAGTTCACAGAGCGTGGTCGTCAACAATGGCTCGCAGAGTGCGGCCAGCAGTATCAAGGTTTTCATCCTCGTCACAGCTTATGCCATGGCCAAGGAGGGGGTCTTTAACCTCGATGCCACGCATACCGTTACCGATAGTGAAAAGGTTGGCGGAACCGGTGTTATTCAGGATATGTCCGCCGGAACGAAGCTGACATACCGCGAGATTTTGAAGCACATGATTGATGACAGTGATAATACTGGGGCCAATATTATGATTGCCAAAATGGGCGGGTTCAGCCTGATTAATAACAAGATTAAGAGTATGGGGGCCACAGATACCAAGCTCCAGCGGAAGATGATGGACACGGCTGCCATTGACGATGGTCGAGATAATACCACCTCGGCGCGGGACTTGGGGATGACCCTCAAGAAAATTTATAATCATCAGTTGGTGTCAAAATCCGCCGATGACGACATGTTGGAAATTCTAGCCAATAATCGTAACCGGGCCAAGCTTCCCAAATTATTGCCAAGTGAGGCTAAGGTTTATAACAAGACTGGTGAATATGCAGATTATGGCGTCCAGAATGACGCCGAGATCGTGGCCAACAAGCGTGGTGCCTTCGTTGCGGTCGTTCTCGCAGAGGATGGCAAAGAAGCCGAACAAGTTTCGGCGATGAATCAGTTAGGCTTGAAATTGTATCAGAATATTTTAGAGTAGTGAGGGTTTAGTATGAGATATTGTCCGTATTGTGGGAATCAAGTTAAGGAGACCGCCAAGTTTTGTCCGAGCTGTGGGAAGGCATTGCCAGCGACACAGGAGACGGCGCCGGTCGCCAATGAATCACATCAAATCAAAGATCTTTATGACACCGCCACCGCCAAGTTGAATCATTATACTGGCGAGGAAGGAGCCGTCAAGGTTAACCTATCTGATTTGTTTTCTGAGGTTTTCAAGCATCATTCGAAGGGTGAAGCCAATGCCATCTTTATTGCCGGCACGGAGACCACCACGCCAACCTTAGCCGACGTGTCTGACGAGTGGGCGAAGCCCTGGCTATTTTCACGGATTTTACTGGGCTTTTTACTGGCCTTCGCTGTGTTACTGTACATGGCCGATGCCTTTCATAATCAGAACGCGATCCCAGGTTTAATTCTAGTGGGGGCCTTTGCCGTGCCGTTCTCCGGCTTGGTCTTCTTCTTTGAGGCCGATGCATTTAAAGACGTCAGTCTCTTTGAAGTCGTCAAGGTCTTCTTCATTGGTGGAATCTTTTCGCTAGTCGTCACGTTATTTTTATATCAATTTGTGACCTTCAGTACCACCAGCCAAATCTTTGGAGTCATGACGTTAAAGGATTCCCTATCAATTGGTTTGGTTGAAGAATTAGGTAAGGCCTTGATCGTCAGCTACTTTATTAGTCAGCTGAACGTTAAGCATATCCTCGATGGGATCTTGATTGGGGCGGCCGTTGGAGCTGGGTTTGCGGCCTTTGAAACTGCTGGCTATATTTATAGCGCCGGTAATCAACTGGTTGCGGTCGCCATTCTCCGGGGCTGGTCGGCCATTGGTGGACACCTGGTGTGGGCAGCCATTTCAGGTGGGGCTTTGATGGTGGTTAAGCGCGCCAAACCCTTTAAATTCAGTCAGATGCTGGACGTCCGCTTCCTAGTCTTCTTTGCCTTAGCGGTCTTGATGCACGCGGGTTGGGACTGGGACGTCACGATTCTCGGTAGTTACTATGCCAAGCTGATCCTGCTAATTGTCGTGGCGTGGATCGTTGTCTTCGTCTTGATGAGTGCCGGGTTAAAGGAAATTTCTCATTTGAAACAGCAAGAGCAATCTTAAGTTAAGTCGCTTTAAAGCAACAGAAAGAGACGGCTAGTCCTTTACCGGGACTGGCCGTTCTTGACTGGCATGAGTTGTTAAAAAAAGAGGGAATCACGAGTATCTTTGTTGAAGTCAGTCTATATATGACACATTGTGTCACCACACGCTGTTATATTAAGGACATAGTTATTTCAATTAACAATTACAGCTCAATATAATTAGATGGATAACTAGGAATAGGTTCAAAATTGAGGAGGAAAAAGTATGCGAATGACTCATATTTTCAGTGCCCTGCTGGTGGCGACGACGCTTGGAACGACGGCGCTGGTCACCGCTCCGACCACGGCTCACGCCAAGGCGAAGACGACGTTAAAGACTTTCCCGAAGAGTATCCGGGGAACGTGGTATCACTATGAGGAAAACAATGGCTATTACTACAAGTCAATGGCGATTAGTTCCAAGAAACTGACGGTCAAGAATTACATGGATATCTTTGCGAAAAAGCAAAGCAAGTGGACCGGAACCTTACATACAACCAAGAATCAGAATGACGTCTGGCAATATGGTGGCAAGAAGAGCCATTGGACCAGTGCCAAGGCTGTCAAGGGTGGCTATACCAAGATCGTTTCCTACGGGATGTTCGCGACGAATGGCTCCGGAACCTACAAGGTCGTTCATCAGAATTACAAAGGTAAGTCCGTTAAGGTGCTCTACAACAAGCACATTGTGAACAGCTCCGGCTCAAAGAAGTTAGCCGACCACTACTACAAAACCAAGGCCCAGGCCAAGTACTTCAATCCAGTTGGCGCCTTGCACAAGTAGACGATAGACGAGATAAGGAGGAATTACACAATGAAGTTAACACACATGATGGGCGCCCTTTTGGCGTCAGTTAGTCTGGGGGCAGCGTTGGTTGTTGCCACACCTACAACGGAGGCGCAGGCTAGCACGAAGATGAGTCTTGCCAGCTTCCCCACGAAGTTCCAGGGGACTTGGTATTACTACCAGAACGGTCACTACAACCAGTTCAATATTGAAGCTCAGAAGACCTCGTATCGTAACTTTTACGGTAAGAAGTGGCAGACCGGTCACAGTGCCGTCAAGGTCGCTAACCTGAAGAAAGACCTGGGTGGCGTTAAAAAAGGAAAGGACAATACCCTGATATTTATGAGCAAGGGTTGGCTAGTGGACCAGTCTTGGTGGGAACATTCCAGTGACTCGGCTTTTGGAGAAGTCGGCACGGAAAGCTATAAGATTATCACCCGTCAATACAAGGGGCAACCCATTAAGTCGTTGTACATTTATGCGATGTGGGATGCCGGTAATGGTGAAGCGCACCTGCAACACTATTACACGACCAAGGGTCAAGCCAAGGCGTTCAACCCAACTGGTGGGACCGAAGACTTTACTGACTAAAGGTTAATTGAACGAAGATTACAAAAACACGATCAATCCGTCATGTGGATTGATCGTGTTTTTTTATACATCAACTTATAGAAACCAGTCGCGCAACCGGTCTTTAACCACCGCTTCAAACTTATTGGTTTCGGTGGGACTGGCCGCATCGATTTCAGCGTAAAGGTTGTTGTTAATCTTCGTCAGAATTGCCGTGAGTTGGTCCAACTCGGTATCGCTCAGACCGGTCAGAAATTTCGGGATTTTGGCCGTTTCGGTCGAGGCCGTCTGTTGACCCAGATTCGTTAGGCGAATGATGGTCTTGCGTCGGTCGGTCGTGGACTTTTCCTTGGACACCAGGTCCTTCTTGACCAGCTTATTCACAAATTCCGCGGTTGATTGGACCGAGAGATTCAGGCGGGTCGCTAGGTCCTTTTGCGAGAGGCCATCGGCTTGTGAGAGCGCCAGTAGAATTTTCCCCTGACCTTGGAACCGTAATGTTTTGTCTGCATGGTTGCGGTGGGCTACCTCGTCGGCGGTATGGTGGACCATATCGAACTCAATTAACTTACCCGCTGCATTTCTTTGTTTGGTTAAATCAGGCATGAGATCGCCTCCCTGTAGCTATTATACCCGACAATCCCTCAAAAAAGACAGCGAAGGCGAGTAAAGTCTTGACATATTGATCAGGGGGCCTTATTATAATTTTAGTCAGGGGGACCTGATTAAAACGCACACCTAAGAGGGAATTAAAAATGACAACACAAAATGCAATTGAAGTCAGCCACCTTATTAAGAAATTCGGCGAAAAGGTCGCCGTTAATGATATTTCGTTCAAGGTCCGTCAGGGCGAGGTCTTCGGACTCCTGGGTCCTAACGGGGCGGGGAAAACCACGACTTTGCGGATGATTACCACGTTGCTCAAGGCCGACAGTGGGCAGGTCAAGATTTTCGGCCACGATGCCGCGAAGGAAGGGCGGTTGGCCCGTTCGATGTTTGGTCTGACTGGCCAATATGCTTCCGTCGATGAGGACCTTTCCGCTCGGCAGAACTTGATGATTTTTTCCCGATTGAATGGGCTCTCACGTCAGGCCGCCAAGGAACGCACGACGGAACTCCTCACTGAGTTCTCGCTCGACAATTCAGCGGACAAGCCCCTGAAGGCCTTTTCCGGTGGGATGCGTCGGCGGTTGGATCTGGCGGTTAGCCTGATTACGCGGCCGGCCCTGATCTTCTTGGATGAACCGACGACGGGGCTGGACCCACGGACCCGTTCCCAAATGTGGGACACGATTCGCAAGTTGGTTGATCAGGGATCAACAATTATTTTAACCACCCAATATTTGGACGAGGCGGACCAATTAGCCGATAATCTAGCCATCATCGACCACGGCCAGGTGGTCAAGATGGGCACGCCTGCCGAACTTAAGGAACAACTCGGTGGGCCACGGGTCACCTTCACCCTGAGTCAAACGAGTCAGGTTGCCGCAGCCGAACGCTTATTAGCCACTCAGGTGGCCGGAGACGTCCAAGAGGAGGGACCGGACCTCAGCGTGAGCCTGGGGCAGGTAGCCCAGCTAGCGACCCTCCTAGCGACCTTAAATGACGCCCAGATTGGCATCAGCCACCTGGCCGTGCAAGAGCCATCGTTGGATGACGTCTTTATGAGCCTGACCGTCGGCAAGAACTAAGAAAGAGGGAACTGAAAATGGATGTACAAATTCACCGCGGCAATGTGCTTCAGAATACCGCAACCATGGCTTATCGAAACTTATTAAAGACGATTCACAATCCCGATCAATTGATGGATGTCGTCATTCAACCCGTTTTATTTATGTTGATGTTTGGGTACCTTTTCGGTGGGGCGATTGCCGGCGGGGTTAAGGCTTACCTGCCAACCATTGTTCCCGGGATCTTAATTCAAACGATGCTGTCAGCGGCCTCTGGGTCGGGGGCCCAAATCAGAGAGGACCTCGACTCCGGCGTCTTCGACCGGTTCAAGTCATTACCCATGGCCCGGATTGCCCCATTGGCTGGGCAGCTGTTCGCTGATAGTTTACGGTTGTTGATTGCCGCCATCACCTCGTTGACTACTGGCTATCTTATGGGCTGGCGTCCCGGTGTTGGTTTGGGCTGGGTGGTTGCCATTGGCTTGCTAGCCATCTTCATGGGCTGGGTGCTGTCCTGGGTCTTCGCGCTATTAGGCCTATTGGCTAAGAGTGCCGCCGCGGTCCAGAGTGTTTCCTTGATGACAATGTTAGTGCTGTCCTTTATGTCAAATGCCTTCGTTCCCATGAAGGCCCTGACGAAGCCCCTTCAGTTCATTGCCCGCCTGAACCCGGTGACCTATGTCATCACGGCCATCCGACAAATCTTGGCAACGGGTAGCTGGACCCATGAAGCTTGGGTCGTTCTGGTCTTTGGACTTGTGATTGTGGCCATCTTCGCGCCGCTGACGGTGTGGGCCTACGATCGGAATTAAATTTGCGGCTAATATAAAACGGCTAGACCAACGAAGGTCTAGCCGTTTGTTTGTCGCAAACCTATTTAACGTTCAATGCTTGGCCGTAAACCCAGTAACGACGGGTGTGGTGCTTGCTCGTTGCCTTGATTCGGTACCAGTCATATTGTGTGGCCTGACTCGCACTGCGGTCAATCTTGACCTTGCTACCAGCCTTGAGCTTAGCTGATTTCCAGCTAAAGGTCTTGATCACCTTGTAGTCACTGTTCGGTTGGTGGCTCGTTAACTTAAAGTGTTTGTAGTTCTTCTTAATCGTGGCCGTCCCATGGAACTTGTGGTACTGAACGGTGCCGACTAATGAACTGGCCTGGCTGACCGTGCCCATCCCCATGGTTCCGATCAAACCGGCGACGCCTAAAAGTAATGCTGCTTTTTTCATTTCGTAAAACCTCCCCAGATTTTATTCCCTTAGGAACGTTTTAACTATAGCACAGTTTAGTGGGTTGCCTTTTGATTCACGGGAATATTTGCCAAACCGTAGTCATTATAACAATTCTATAAACATTTAGGTTTCCCATCTTATTTTGGATAAGGACATTAGTACCGTTGCTGGGGATGCGGATTATTCCCACTAAACAAGGTGATTTGCTGGTGATAATAGGACTTGTTTTCGATGATATCGAGCAGTCCCTTCCCATAGTCGGCATAGCTAATATAGTCTTGGCGCCCATCGTCGGGATCCTGAGAGTGAGCGGGTTTAAATTCGTCACCGGTAACGTGATACTGCCCCGTACTGTTGCCATCCGGGTCGAAGTTGTAGGTAGGGGTCACATAGGTCCAGTTGACCGTAGTGTAGGTTTGCAGGATAGCCAGGCCCTCAGCATGGGCGGCGCAGAGGTCCTGCATGTAATCCGGGTAGTAGTGTGGGAGTTCTTGGAGGACGTGCGTGTGGGCCGAATTAATGAAAAGGGTACTGGCCGCCCCGACTTTGAGGTAGTGAATTGGCGTGCCTTGTAACAGGGAGACCACGTGTTCAAGGCCTTCATAGTGGACGACCTCTGTGGCGGGTGTCCAGGCGCCAACGGCATCGACCACGGCGTCAACCCCGACAAAATCGTCTTGTCCGAGGTCCCGCATGTCCTTAATGATGACTTGGGGTTGTTTCAATTGTGGGTGTTGCCGGTGGGCAATACCGACGACGTCGTGGCCACGTTTGATGGCGGCACGCATGACGATCCGCCCCAGATGACCATAGGCACCGATAATCATAATTTTCAAAATAAAGCCTTCTTTATGTTAATAAAAGCTGGGTTTGGACCCGTCGGTGTGGGGTTCACTGATACCGATCGATTGGTTGATGGCCTGACTGGGGTCAAGGATGAGCGCTGACAGATAGCTGGCAACACTCTGACGGGAAACCTCGGTTCCCTTGAAGGGTTGGCCCTTCTGGGTAAGCTCATAGCTGACAAGGTCTTTGTCGGAGAACCAGGCGGGCCGGACCAGGGTATATTGTAGCCGGCTATTTTCGATGATCTTAGCCCCAGCGGCATAAGCGGTCAGCGTAGACCCAAGCATCTGGGCGTTCCATTGGCCATATTTGCCGGGAATTTCATTGTAAATGCCATTTGCGGAAATCCAAATGATCCGTGCGACCTTCGCAGCCGTCATGGCGGAAACGACCGCTTGAGCCTGTTGCTTCAGATTGGCCCCATAGAGGTTTGCGTAGACGAGGTCTTGTCCTTGCATAGCCGTGGTCAAGTGTGCGGTATCCTTCACGACGTCGGCTACGACAATGGTCACACGACTATCATAGCGAATATCGTCAGCCAAGTGATCCGGATTACGAACCAGCAGGGTGAGACGGACACGTGAGTCTTCGATTAAATTACGGGTAACTAAGGTGGCAATGGAGCCAGATGCGCCAAGAATTAAAACATTTTTCATTAGATAGTTCCTCCTAAAAAGTGATAAATTTAACGGTTAAAACACCAACAAACATGACGACTAAACCGATGATTTTGACTCGGGTCATGCGATTAACTTGCGAGGCAAACAAACCGAAGTTTTCAACTAAAGCGCTAAAGACCAATTGGCCAAATAAGGCGAGTACGACGACTTGCCCGGTTCCAATCAGGGGAACCAACCAGGAGCTGCAGAGAACGTATAACGCCCCGATGATACCCCCGATCCAAATCCAACAGTATCGTGGGCCTTGCATAAGCGCCAGGCGAATATTGGAGAATTGGGCATGTGTGACGAGATTCACCAATACGAGGGAAAGCACCCCAATCGTAAATGAAATAAACGAGGCCCGGATGGGTGAGTGTAAGGTGGTTCCCAGGTAACCGTTGATCGCCGTTTGCATGGCCATCAACATGCCAGCCAGGATGGCAAAGAGCTGATAGAAGAGTTGACTTCCCGTGGCGGCATGTCGTTCCGCCGCTTTTAGCAACGGGTCACGCGGTTCGAAGAGACCTAATGAGAGAATGACGCCGCTGACGATGAGTACCAAGCCGATACCTTTGGCCCAGGTTAAGGGGTTGGCAGGGGACTGAAAGAGACCAAATTGATCGATGAGAATGCTCATGATAATTTGGCCCATGATGGGTAAGACCGTGGTTTGGAGACTGCCAATTTTTTGAAACAAGACCACGTTCCCAGTTAGGGCAATGGCGCCGAAGAGGCCACCCAGCCACAACCAGCTGGGATTGTGAGTGATAAAGGTGCCACTGATGAGTAGCGGTTGCCGCGTGACGAGGTTGAGAAGAAGTAGGAACACCCATGCCATCAAAAATGAAAAGCCAGATGAGAGGTAGGGGGAAAGAACGAAGTCACGGAGCTTGGCGTTAACAGCCGTCTGCATGGCTAAGCCAGCACCCATTGCAATGGGAAAAAGTAAGAGTAGCATGTTATCACTTCCTTTAATTTTGAATCGTCTCTAATCTTACAAGGGGACGGGTGAAGAACCAATTTCAGGATCGAATCCAATCAATCGGTTTTTCCGATAGTTCCTGTTGCCGACAAAGTTGCCAGTGCGTCTGGTCACGAATGAAGGTGAGTTGGAGGAAGACAGTGGTGGAAAGGGTGGCCGATTGGAACTTAGCGGTCACCTGAATCCGAGCGTGGTGGTTGGTCACCGCCGCGATAGTGGGTGTCGCAAAATCTGTGTAGGTTAGCTCTCTATTTTGCAGGGCATCGATCCAGTCGTATTTGGACTGCGTTGGGCCCTGCAAGGGTTGTCGCTCGGCGGTGATCGCCAGGAACCGGTTTAACTGACAGATGTCTCTGTGGCTGACTGCCACTAGAAGTGTGTGACAGTCAGCCAGTAAGGTTGATTCGGATGAAATCATGTATCTGACCGCCTTTCTTGATCAAGTTATGGGATTAATCATAGAGGGCGGTGCGATCAAAACCAATTGCGTCTCACGATAGGACAAATCGTTTTAACCGATAATATAAAAAGACCCGCCAATGGTTAGGCGAGTCAAAGGGGTTAATCAAATTGTTCTTTTAAAATCTGGGCAAAGGATTCAATGTAGTAGCCCGAGTTATCTTTCTTCCAATAAGCATAGTAATGTTGTGTCAGGTCGCGTCCATGATCCACCAATTTTAGAACCCGATTGGTGCTGGGATTGATTTGATTGGCAGTCCGACTGTTGACGACAATGTAGCCTTGTCCGGTGGTCGCTAGCATCTGAGCTTCGCCAAAGCTAGAGGCAATCTGGAAGGGACTCTGGATGCCAAGGACCTCGCGATAGTAGGTCTGTTCCGAAGCGTATTCATCGGCCCCAACGATCAGAATACAAGGGAGATCCGCGAGTTCTGTCGTATCGACCACAGATTGATCAGCACTAAAGGCTTTGGGGGCAACGACAACCATGTAGTCGGCGGAGGTCAGAAACTCATTTTCAAAGGCAGATGACAGTTCATAACGTTGGTCGGAGAAGTTTAAATCAATGTGGCCCTCACGAACTTGGGTGAATAGCTCGGCGTAGGAGTCGCTGTGAATCTGAACCTTAACTTGGGGAAACTGGCGGGAGAATTCGGCGACGGCCTCGAGGAATTCTTGCGAACCGAATTTACGAAGGTACCCAAGCTTGAGCGTGTACGTTTCAGCCGTATGGGTATTGATGGCTTGCGTCTCGGTGATGAGGTGGTCCACTTGGTCGAGAAGTTCTTGAGAATGTTGGTAGAAGTAGTCTCCCGCGGCAGTTAGTTCAAAACTTCTACCCTTCCGCTTAATTAAGGTTACGCCCAAACTCGCTTGAAGCTCTTTGATGCGTTGAGAGAGGGATGATTGTGAAAGATGGCATTCGATGGCGGCCTGAGTGTAGCTGTGATTTTTCACGACCGCAATGAAACATTGAATTTGGCGAAACATGGTGTGGGCTCCTTTGGGTGACGTATTACGGTTTAGCATAACCGACTGGGCGTAGATTGCCAAGCTTGGGGTATCAGTGGGCTAATTGGTTTATCGGTCAGAGTTCCCCAGACCTTGATTTTCTATTTTTTCAAAGTAATTTGGATAAATAGAAAATTTTATTCATTGTGGCCACATTCGTGGTTATCGGATGCAGTTTTGACTTCCACTAAAGTCAGGAACATAGATGGAAGATATGGTGCAACCAACTCTTAGTGAGGGGTCGTGTTTTGAACAGATTTAAGCTGCCTGAGAAAGAATTTCAATCGCCGTTCGTTACCGTGCTGGTAAAAAGAACGGCTTTTTTTGTAAAACACGTTGTAAGACTGGAAAAGGTACTTAATTGATAAATGGGTCCGGTATCAACCGATGTGCTAGTGGAAGAGTCGTTGTGGTCCAATAACTTTGAGCGACAGTCATGACGAGTTAAAACAAGTATACATTGCTATGTATAAATAAGTGTCACACAGTTGGAATCCTGTGGGGAGTAGGGATTAAGGATCACGGACATCTTGAATATAAATGTCCACACTATTATAATGTGAGTATGATTAAAGTATCCTCGAAACGGTTTGCGGGCAAAACGGTTCAAGCCACATGACTTGATAATTAGCTGGTTAGCTGTGAACAGCTGTTTAGACGCCTGTGTATAGACCTGGTAGGCTAGTGGATTTTTAATCTAAAAGAATCTGATTGGACAAACAATCGGGTGTGAGTAAACGGATTAAGTTAATTGGTTGCGGGTCTTTACCGGCGCTTTTGACCGGAAATGATCAAACCCATCATGAACAGTATCACCAGTTTTTATTGATAAACATATGCAACTAGATCGGTGAAAATCATGTTTACTAACCAACGGTCGTCAGTCGTTTACTGGCGATCTTTTATGACAAGTGTCAACTGGTAATTAGGAGTAGCTGGGGAAGTATTGGACAGTCAAGTGTCCGACACCAGGGAATAGGAGAGGTTAAGCTTGAGACAAAAAGCGGCAGATCAAACCACCAAGAAGAATTTTATTTTATACAAGGGTCACACGGGCTGGAAGATTAAGACCCGTATTTTTGGGACCTTACTCGTTAGTTTATCCGCGGTAGCCATCGCTGAAACTATTGGGACGGCGGATGTTCACGCGGCAACGACAACGCCAGATGCACCGGTTGCTGATAAAGAATCCAAGCCGGCTGCTGAACAAGGGAATGCGGCGACGCTCAGCGCTTCAAAGGCCACGACACCAACGGTCCAAGCGGCCCCAGTTGCCGCAAGTGCAGATGTGTCTACTGAAGGAGCCGCCGGTGCGGCAACCGATACATCCAGTGATAAGCAATATCAAACCTTAACGCCAGACCAACCTATGACGGTTGGCAAAACGGACGGGTCCGGTGTGACATTATCTGGTAGCCAGGTTCAGGACCACTTTACGAATACGGTCCAGAACTTTGCTAACACGTCATCGACAGATCCGGATGTTCAACAAGGTGACCTCGGTAAGAATATTACAGAGCCAGCAGCCGATGAGAATGGCGTTTGGCACTTGACTAGTAAAGACGGGCATGATTTTACATCTAAGTCTGGCTTTACAATGCACAACAATGCAGGCCCCCAAACTGCCCATGTTTCTTTTGAAAATGACATTGATTTTGGCCATGATTTTACGTTAACAGGTGCCTTAGGTATTGGGACGAAAACCTCAGGCGGGGCCGATGGTATCGGCATTGTTTTCGCACCAGGTGATCCGGCATATGCAACGACAGGTAAGGTCGGTGGTAATTTAGGTGTAGGTGGCTTGGATAACGCCTTTGCCTTCGTTTATGAATGATATTCATAACGATGGTTCGGATGATACTAAAGTTGTTGACCCTGGTTCAGGGGCATACTTTGGTTGGCGGTCGACGGATGCCAATGGTGCCATTCAAAATGTAACCAACGCAAGCGATTGGAAAGCGGCTAGCTCATTTGACTTAAGCAATCGGGCAACCGATCCGCTTATAGATTTCACGATGTCCTATGACTCACTTACTAAAGCGTTGACCATGACTATTCAGAACCAAACCTTCACTCGATCACTTGCTGACATCGATACTTCGAAAGGTTATTCAATTTCAATTGCGGCTTCAACCGGAGGACAGTCTAATGATTACTCCGCCAAAATCGACAGCTTTACCTACACTCCAAAGACAGCGTCAGTGAATGTGAAGGTGGCGACTGCGGCTGGAGATGTAAGTACGACGACGCCAGTCACTGCCAACATTGGGGATACCATTTCTGTCTTCTCAACGAAGGAAGCAGCGGAACGAGCAGTCGCCGCAGATCCAACGCTGGATCCTAGCCTGGTGACGGTCATTCCTGCAAGCACGACTAACAATGTTTATGTTGTTGATGGCGACCAAGCCACTGCCAGCAATGGGACGGTTCACGCCTCAAGCCTTGCGGCTGCATCGTACTACAGCTACAAGGTGACCGGGGATGCTGGCCAAACGTTTAGTGTGCCCGTTAGTCAAGCCTTTATTGCCAACGTTACGCCAGTCGATTCGGTGACCAATGAAGCCATTCCTGGCGTGGCTCCTATCCAAGTGACGACGGTTGCTGGTAAATCAACTGTGGTTCAGTTCCCAGGCTATACGCCTGTGACGGTTGAGCTGAATGCTCCAGCTGACGGCGAGACAGTTGCCAATGATAAGGTGAAGATTAACACGAGTACGACACCGTCGACAGAAACTGATGTTGCAAACCCAATCGAACACTATTACACGGCTACCGGTGAAACGATTGATGGGACCCCGGTTACGGCCAATGTAACTGTAGGGACGAATCAATCCGTCACGGATGCCCTCAACGCTACTTCGCCAATCGGTGCAGATGGTAAACCTATCACTGACGGTAGCACGCCAGCCTACACTTGGTCGAAGGTTCCTAATGCCGCTGGGACGGATTCCACGGATAAAGATACGCCGCAAGCCAGTGGAAGTATCTTGGTGCCAATGAAGAGCACATTAGATACATGGCTGCAAAAGGCGACCGACAACCAAACGAAGGCCGATGCTGACCAAGCTAAGGCCCAAGGTATCTATGATAAATTCATCGCGGGAGCTGGCATCACTGATGACCAAAAGGCCGCTGCTAAAGCACTGCTAGATTCTGTTAGCAAGATGTACAGTGATCTTTCGACCAGTAATGGGGATGCCAAGACGGCCTTAGAAGCCGCCGAAGCCGCAACCGATCCAGCAACTATTGTTGATGAAAGTCAAAAAGGCTATAAAGCCATGGCTAACATGGATGATTCACTCAGTGCATTTGAAAAGAACATTGATGATATGGCGACGACGAATGCGGCTACTCAGGCCAGTTTAGCCAGCTTTGTCCCTTGGACAAAAGTCTACGGGGAATCGTTGGGCTTTCCTGATGTGACCTTTGGTGATGGATTCGGCGCGACGGTTACTGATGCCCAAAAAGACGGCTTTAATAAGGCTGGTTTCTTCTATTACGTCGATGCTACGAATTCGGATACGCAGGTCACGCCTAAGAATGTTGGGACTTATTACTTTAAATTAACTGACGATGGGCGGGCTTATCTTAAGAGCTTAACGCCAGACAACCCAAATGCTGGACTCTACGTTTCTGCCACACTTACGATTACGCCCGCAGCTGCAACACCAACGATTCAAGATACTAGTGTGGTGTACGGTGCAGAGCCAACGATCACGGGTAGCTTAGGATCGGATTTAGCAAATACAGACCATCCACTTAAACAGGGTGATTTTGAAATAATTGATAATGCTACTAAAAAGGTTGTTTTGAGTAATCAGCTACAAGCTGGTGGCGACTACACGATCCAATACACCACTGATGCACAGAACACTTTAAAGGAAGATACGAATTATACTTTTGGTAATTTTGGAACAGCCAAGTTGACCGTGGCAAAGCGAGACATCACGGTGACTGCACCAACGGTTACGAAGACTTATGGTGACAGTTTGCCAGCAACCGTTAGCGTCACAGTTAACGGAACCACTAGTGCTCTCCCTGCAAGCAATTTTGAAATTGTGGATGCTACGAACAAGGTCGTCAGTGCCAACCAGTTACAAGCAGGTGGCAAGTACAGTTTACAATTGAACGCCGACGCTCAGGATACTTTGAAAAAAGCTAACCCTAACTACACACTCAACTTTGTTGCGGGTGGATTGACTGTCAAGAAACGCCCAATTACGGTGAAAATCAATGATGTCACTACTGATTACACGGGTAAGGCACCCGAGGCAAATGGTTTTAGCATTGCACCGGATGATAAGTTAGTCGATGGCGACAACAATGGTTCACTTGGTATTACGCTGAATGAAATCACTGATACCAACGTTGGGACGTATGCAATTTCAGGATCAGTTGATTCTGCCACAAACTACGCTGTCACGCTTGAAGACGGGACGCTGAAGATCTTGGGTCATGACGTTGATTCCAAGAAGAATGAGACGATCACTGAAAAAGATTCAGCCGACAATGTGGTTGAGATTGATAAGAAGTGGGCCGACGGTAGCCAAACGACTTACACCTATGACCCAAACACTAAGACTCGGACAGTGACAGAGAAAAAGGATGGAAAGCAGGTTGGCGAGCCACAGACGTTTACCTCTGATTCTGATAAGTTAACGTTAGCTGATGATGACAATACGAGCACGACCGTTGCCATTGACCCCATAACCAATCAGCCAACGTTTGACCATGAAACGACGCAGACAAATGGTGATACGACCACGACGAAAGACGCCGAAGGGAACGTTACCAAAGTCGTTAAGACGTGGCCCGATGATAGTCAAACGACGTACACGTATGATCCCGGTAACGGTGACTGGACAGTCACCGAAGAAAAAGATGGGCAGACGTCTGGTAAAAAGACGTTCGGAAAAGATGATACGCAGGCAAAGGTAACCCTTGGTGATGGTGTGGATACCATCGTTAATACTGCGCAACCAGCAGGGTCGCAGCCAACGTTTGAACATGATACGACGGTGACGGCAACTGATAAGTCCAATAACGTGACTACTGCCACGACGACAGATGACAAGAACAACGTCATCAAGGTCGTTAAGACGTGGACCGATGGTAATCAAACGACTTACACTTATGATCCAGCTACTGAAAAACGGACTGTGAGTGAACAAAAAGTTGGCCAACCAGTTGGCGATCCAAAGGAGCTGACCTCTGATTCTGGTAAGGTAACGCTAGTTGATGATCAGAATTCGAATACTATTGTTTCTCTTGATCCGACAACCAATCAGCCAACGTTTGATCACGAGGTGACGAAGACGGATGGTGACACGACCACGACGACCGATGCCAGCGGGAACGTTACCAAGGTCGTCAAGACGTGGCCTGATGATAGTCAAACGACGTACACGTATGATCCAACGACTAAGACTGCAACGGTAAC
>NZ_BROB01000008.1 GCF_024345185.1 Levilactobacillus humaensis
AAGACGCTTGACCAAAAGACACTCAAGCCTGGTGATACGACGGCAACGGTATCGGACGGCAACGGTGTTGAAACGACCATTAATGCTGGGCAACCAGCAGGGACGCTGCCAACGTTTGACCATGAGACAACGAAGACGGATGGTGATACGACCACGACGACCGATGCCAACGGGAACGTCACTAAGGTCGTCAAGACGTGGCCTGATGATAGTCAAACGACGTACACGTATGATCCAACGACTAAGACTGCAACGGTAACGGATCAAAAAGACGGGAAGACGCTTGACCAAAAGACACTCAAGCCTGGTGATACGACGGCAACGGTATCGGACGGCAACGGTGTTGAAACGACTATTAATGCTGGGCAACCAGCAGGGACGCTGCCAACGTTTGACCATGAGACAACGAAGACGGATGGTGACACGACCACGACGACTGATGCCAACGGAAACGTCACTAAGGTCGTCAAGACGTGGCCAGATAAGAGCCAAACGACGTACAAGTATGATCCAGCTACGGGAGATTGGTCGGTAACGGATCAAAAAGACGGGAAGACACTTGATCAGAAGTCACTCAAGTCTGGTGATACGACGGCAACGGTATCCAACGGTGATGGTGTGGATACCATCGTTAATACTGTGCAACCAGCAGGGTCGCAGCCAACGTTTGAACATGACACGACGGTGACGGCAACTGATAAGTCCAACAATGTGATTACTGCCACGACGACAGATGACAAAAACAACGTCATCAAGGTCGTTAAGCAGTGGCCTGATGGCACCCAAACAACTTACACCTATGATCCCTCTACAAAAGAACGTTTTGTAAGTGAACAAAAAGATGGGAAACCAGTTGGCGACAAACAGCAGCTGATCTCTGATTCTGATAAGGCAACATTTGCTGATGATGACAATACGAACACTACCGTTCGCATTGACCCAACAACCAATGAACCAACATTTGATCATGAGGTGACGCAGACGGCGACTGATAAGTCTAATAACGTTACCGCCACGACCAAAGACGAGAACGGCAATGTTGTTAAAGTTGTCAAGACCTGGAACGATGGCAGTCAAACGGACTACACCTACGATCCAAGTACAGGAAATCGGAATGTAACGGAACAAAAGGACGGGAAGTTAGTCGACAAGCAGACAATCGACCCTGATTCCTCAGAGGCAACATTGGCAACTGGGGATGGTATCGAAACAATTGTTGATACCGGGCAATCAGGTGCAGAGCCAACGTTTAAGCATGAAACGACGAAGACAGAGACTGATAAGTCTACGGGTGATGTTACTGCCACGACGACCAACGCTGATGGCGTTATCGTCAAAGTTGCTAAGAAGTGGCGAGATGGTAGCGAGACAGCCTTTACCTATGATCCGACAACTGACCAGCGGATGGTGACGGAGCTAAGAAATGGGAAGACTGTTGAGCAGAAGCCAGTTGACCCCGATGCTCCGGAAGTGACCGTGTCAGATGGTGCTGGTGGTACCGCAACTGTCAAATTCAGTGATTCAGATCCAGTGCCGACGTTTACGCATACGCCAGCAGTCGTCACTGTGCCAACGAAGGACGCCGACAAGACTGTGAAGATTACCAAGAAATGGCCTGATGGTCTTCAGGTAGTTTATACGTATGATCCAGTAAGTGGTAAGCGGATCATTCGTGAGCTGAAAGATGGCAACCTCATTGAGCAGCGTACGATCAAATCTGGTGCCTTATCTGCAACTCTTCCTGATGGCAAGGGTGGTTCTACTACCATTAAGTTTGATAAGACTGGAACCGCACCAACGTTTACCCGTCAGCTTGCGGATAAAGTAAATGTCCACAAGGTAACGTCACGGAAGAAAGCGCAGAAGAAAGCGCAGAAGAAGGCCGGCACAACCAACGGCAAGAGCTTGGGTAATCAATCGGCCGCTGTGAAGCCACTGGCTCAGAGTGAAACGAATCTTCATGACGTTAATGAAGCACTTGCAGGTGACACTGTTGTCACTGGACGTGTGGATTCTCAACAACAGACAGAGTTGCCACAAACGGATGAAAAGAATGAAGGGTTCTTGGTAGCATTAGGTTTACTGTTATCCTCAACCTTGTTAGTGCCATTCCGGCGTAAGCGGCACTAACCGCAACAGATTTTGGAACACGGATTGATCAAAAGGCTCCTAGTTTCTTACCTCGAAACTAGGAGCCTTTTGTGTAGGATGATTATGGAAAATGGATTAGGTGATTACTTAGCGGGTGTTAAGTAGCTTGACCGCAAGTGCTTCAGTTGGGTGTTGGATAACCCCAGACCCTTGTGTAGGAAGTTATCCATGTTGCCGTACTTCGTGTTGATGGCCTTGTACATGGTGTTCAGGTAGGCCATCTTAACGCCGTTTTGGGCCTTGAAGTTGGCGATGACCGTTGGGGTCAGTTCCTTGCCTTGGGCCTTCCAGCCGGCTTCTTGACGCTTCAAGTTTTCTTTGTTGGTGTTGACCAGGTATGTATTGGACTTCAAGTAATCTTTTGCAATAGCCTTCTTGTTGAAGTTGAGGGCTGAGAGCACCAATACAGTTCCCATGCCGGCACGGTCCTTACCAGCTGAACAGTGCCATAGAACGGCTTTGTTCTTCGGGTTCTTCAGGAGTTGGTGGAACAGAGACTTGTAAGCCTTACGTCCTTGAGCCGTGGTGATGGCGTCGTGGTAAGACTTCTTCATCATCTTGTCGCCGGCGTTCTTCTTAGAGAAGTCGGGGAAGGCACCGAAGGATTTGAAGACGTTAGCCTTAACCAGCTTAACGCCCTTCATCTTCACATCAGGACTCTTTTCTTGTTCGATGACGGTCCGCAAGTCAACGTCGGTTGCGACGTGGTAAGTCTTGACCAATTTCTTTTGGTCGGACTTGGATAAAGTCGAGAGACTGTTGGAACGAATTAAGCGGTGAACCTTGATCTTCTGTCCCTTGCTGTTGATGTAGCCCCCTAAGTCACGGGCGTTTGAGGCGCCTTGGAGCTTAATGTGGGTTGATTGGGACTTCGCCGTCTTGGCCTTGGTCCGTTTCGTCGTTTGGGTCGTCTTGGTTTTAGCGGCGGCCGTGATCGACATCAGGGGTTGTTGCCAACCCAGCGTGGTGGTCAACAACAGGGCAGTCACTAAGGTACTCATTCGTTTTTTCATCTTGCTAACTCCTCCTCTTTCTTTGGTACAGCTTCCAGAATACGCGGCGGATGTAAAGACTACATGTTGATTGTGTAAAAGTGAGGGCACCGCTTAATTTAGCTATTATGATGTTCATAAAACAGTCCGGAATGTTGGTTGGGGAACTACTTTAACTGGTGCTTGAATTCGCTTTCACTGTCGGGTAAACTTGAGCCTAATAAGGCTATCTAGGAGGCTATTATGAATAAAATTGTCCCAAGTCTATGGTTTGCTGATAATAACTGTAATGAAGCGATTCATTACTATCTGAAGGTCTTTCCTAATTCGACAATCGACGAGATCACTTACTATCCTGAAGCCAAGCTAGACAAGCACTTTGAGGGGATGGCGGGTAAGATTCTCAATGCGTCATTCCATCTGAATGGGCAGAAGTTTCTGGCGCTCGACGGCGGGCCAGCCTTTCGAATTAATGAAGCCATTTCCTTCACGATTGAATGTGCCGATCAGTCCGAGATCGACTACTATTGGGAGAAACTATCACACGTCCCTGAAGCCGAACGGTGTGGCTGGGCCAAAGATAAATTCGGGATTTCTTGGCAGATTGTGCCAGCTAACATGGCGGAATTGACACAGACCCCCGCGCAGGTTCAGGCAATGATGCAGATGAAGAAGATTAATATTGCGGCGCTAGTGGCTGCTAAGTAAGTGGTTGACAGGTGTGTCAGATGAAAATGGAGGTCATGACAATGAAGCGTTCCCTAGTCATGTTGTACCCAGGTTTCTGTAACTTTGAGATCTCGGCGTTAACCGAAATTCTGGCTTTTCAAGAGGGCGACTGGTCACTGACGACCGTTGGTGCCGATCGTCAGTTGTATGAAGGGGAGGATCATCTGCAGGTTATGGCCCAAAAGGATTTCACCGAGGTGAACCCGTTGGACTACGATCTACTGATCCTGCCAGGCATCGACAACTACCATATTCCCCTAGAAGATCCACGTAACGCGGCCTTTCTGGCCCGGCTGAATGTGTCGACCAAACGGCCGATCATTGCGGCCATGTCGTCTTCGCCAGTTCTCTTGGCTAAGGCGGGGGTGTTGGATCACACGAAGTTCACTGGTGGCCTGTTTGAAGAGACCTATGAGCTGAACCCATTCATTCCTAAGGGGAATTTGGTTCGCGAACCGGTAGTTTCTGACAACGGGATCATCACTTCCAGTTTCCAATTCTTCCGGGAGTTTGCGATTACTGCGGCACGAGCTTGTGGCATCAAGGTCCCAGATGGTGCATTTGAACCAGCCCGAACAGACCGGCCTTATACGGCGGAAGAGCTGACGTATCATTTGCCGAAATGAATAGTGCTTAAAAGTCCTGACCAAATTTCTTGGCCAGGACTTTATTATTGCAAAGTATGACGGTCGCTGTACGATAGTGGGGGCTAGCTGAGAGGAGAGACGCTATGGATACATACACACCCGCCAAGGCTCGCAAGAATCTTTACAGGTTACTCAGGGATGTTAATCGTCAAAAAGGGCCGATTACGATTCAATCGGCGAATGAAGATAAAACCGAAGCGGTCGTACTTGTTAGCAAAAGTGATTGGGACTCTATTCAAGAGACAATCCACCTAGGAAATTTTGGCGTAATGGATAAGGTTCGTGAGCGAGAGGCTAAAGAGGATCATGGCTACGCGGATGCCGATCACATTGATTGGGATTCTCTATAATTTTTCCAGACATTCATCGGCTAGATGAAATGAATAAGACTGTTAAAATATATTCGGCATGGAGTCACTATGAATAGAGTCATTTAACTGATTGTTATATTTAGAGGACTGATCGCAAACACTGCGATTAGTCTTTTTTAGCTTCCAGCGAGTGTGGTCGGCCTTCCTGTTGCAGGACCCGCTGGACGGCTGGCCGTTCGCGCATGGTGGCATCGAAGGCCTTCAGCCAAGGAAAATCATCGAAGGAATAGTTCAGGCGTTGCATCCAATTGGTCATCACGAATAGGTAAGGGTCGGCAATGGAAAATTCCCAGCCGAGCAGGTAGGGACCGCGGTCCGCCAGCACTTTTTCAACATAGGCCAGCCGCGGCTTTACTCGTGTCCAGACCTGGTCTTTGGTTTCAGGCGTGTTGGGCAGCCAGTTGCCATAGCGTGCAGGGGAGATGAAATTCTTGTGGAGCTCGGTGGCAATGTAGTTGAGCCAGACCCGTTGTTCCCAGTATTCCGCCGTATTGTATGGTGGGAGGGGGGACGGCGTGGCCAACGTGCCAATGACTTCTAAGATAACGGCACACTCTGTCAGCAGGGGACGGTCATCGATCTGTAGAGCAGGCACGTAGGATTTGGGATTCAACTGATTGTAGTTGCCTTGCGACCAAGTCTTTTCGTCTAAATCCACCTTTTCCAGGTGGTACGGCAATCCGAGTTCCTCTAATAAGATATGAGGCGCCAGCGGACTCGCACCAGGGGCATAAAATAAAGTTATTTTCATGAGTGAACACACTCCTTTACTGTCGTAGGTCAAGTATAGCGGGGGTTCCCGGATTTTCCTAAACAAATCATCTTGGTTAGGACGATGACACGCCAAAATGAAAGTGGCTCGGTACTACCCAAAAATTAGAAATGACCTAAAGTCCTAAGACGTCGCGACATCATAATAAGTCAATGCATGCTATGGTGATGATAAAAACGGGGGCGTTCGGGATGACTGATAAAACAATTGAAATTCGTTTAAGTAAAAAGGAAAAGGTTGAGTTCGAACAGAATGCTAAAAATATTGGGTTGACGGCTGCGGCGGCCATTAAAGTTTTCATTACCAAGTTTAATTATGACCAGGGATTTGGCTATCCCGTAATTACAAAGAAAGTTTCTAAAGGGGTATCGCACTTGCCCATTGAAGTAGAGAAAGCCTTATTAATTGCTCGCGCTGAAGAACTGGGATTGTTAGAAGACAATAGTGAAATGGTAGACGACATTCAAGGTTTACGACTTCGGTGGCTCCATTGAGGTCAGACAAGCTGAAATAATAACTGAGAAGCACATTTAGTCTTCCTTGAACAGAAATTTTCAGGTAAACGACTTTTAAAAGGATAGGGCCACGATAGTCCAAGACGACTGTCGTGGCTTTTGCGTCTAACACACGCAGCTCGTATCACCGAGCACCACCCGAAGTCCTCGCTTCCGCACCTGACCCTAATTTATGAAAGGTTGCTTGTGGCAAGGCAAACTACTGCGAGAACCAGCTCGCTTCTGGTATACTGTGCACAAGTTGGTTGTCAATAATCGGTGAGTGGCGCGGACCCTCGATCATGAGGTTCCGGGCTGTAAAACCGGGGATTTGGTGGCCAACTGACGGGTTAGCTTCCGAGTCAGGTTGAGGGCAATTGAAGTCCTACGCGATTCTTCCATGCCGATTACATCGATTTCGATGGGGATGAAAGACGCACCAGACGGCGGTTAAAACCGGCTGAAATCCAACTTTTTCATAATTGGATCGTATCAATTTTCAAAAAGGTTGACTTTTTGAAAAATATTAGTATCATTAAGAACATAAATTGACCTCTAATAACTCGGGTTAATTCTAGTAGAAGTTTGTGACCAAGACGAAGGAGTGTAAAATTCATGACAGTAGATTACGATTCCAAGTCATACTTGGAAAAAGTTGACGCCTGGTGGCGTGCTACAACGTACCTCTCCGGTGGAATGATTTTTCTGAAGGACAACCCACTGTTCTCAGTTACCAATACACCTATCAAAAAAGAAGACGTTAAAGTTAAGCCTATCGGGCACTGGGGTACCATTTCAGGACAAACCTTCCTGTATGCCCACGCCAACCGTTTAATCAACAAGTACGGCTTGAACATGTTCTATATCGGTGGTCCCGGTCATGGTGGCCAAGTTATGGTTACGAACTCATACTTGGATGGCACCTACACGGATGCTTACCCTGAAATTACTCAGGACCTCGAAGGTATGGCTCGTCTTTACAAGCGGTTCTCATTCCCTGGTGGGATTGGTTCCCACATGACGGCCCAAACGCCAGGTTCCCTTCACGAAGGTGGAGAACTCGGTTACTCACTTTCCCACGCAACTGGTGCTGTCTTAGACAACCCAGACGAAATTGCCTTCACTGTTGTTGGTGATGGGGAAGTTGAAACTGGCCCTGCAATGACTGCATGGAACTCAATCAAGTTCTTGAACCCTAAGAACGATGGTGCCGTATTACCTATCTTGGACGTTAACGGATTCAAGATTTCTAACCCAACCATCTTCTCACGGATGAGCGATGACAAGATTGCCAAGTTCTTCGAAGGCTTGGGCTGGTCACCTCGTTTCCTCGAAAACGACGACATCCATGACTACATGACTTACCATGAAAAAGCTGCTGCTTTATTCGATAAGGCAATTGCTGATATCCAACAAATCCAAAAAGACGCCCGCGAAAACGGCAAGTACGAAGATGGGACTATCCCAGCTTGGCCAGTTGTTATCGCTCGCTTACCTAAGGGTTGGGGCGGTCCTACGCACAACCCAGCCGGCGAACCAATCGAAAACTCTTTCCGTGCTCACCAAGTTCCACTTGGCTTGAGCCAAAACAACTTCGATGAACTGCCAGAATTTGAAGACTGGATGAACTCATACAAGCCAGCCGAATTATTCAACACTGACGGTACTTTGAAGGCAGAAGTCGCTGACTTTGCCCCTAAGGGTGACAAGCGGATGGCTGCTAACCCAGTTGCTAATGGTGGTCGCGCTCGTGGCGAAAAGCCAGAAACGTTAGACTTACCTAACTGGAAAGACTACGCTAACGACATCAACGCTTCTAACCGTGGAACGAACTTGCCAGATGGCAACAAGAACATGGATATGAACGTTCTGTCAACCTTCTTCGCTGGTGTTGCCACGAAGAACCCTTCATCATTCCGGATCTTCGGACCTGATGAAACCATGTCTAACCGTCTTTGGGAAATGTTCAAGATTACGAACCGTCAATGGATGAGTAAGGTCGAAGAACCAAATGACCAATACGAAGCCCCAGAAGGCCGTATCTTGGATGCTCAATTATCAGAACACCAAGCTGAAGGCTGGCTTGAAGGTTACACCTTAACTGGTCGTACCGGTGTGTTCACGTCATACGAATCCTTCTTACGAGTTGTTGATTCAATGACCACGCAACACTTCAAGTGGATTCGTCAAGCCGCCGCAGAACCATGGCGGAATGACTACCCATCATTGAACTTAATCTCTACTTCAACTGTGTTCCAACAAGACCACAACGGTTACACCCACCAAGACCCTGGTATGTTGACCCACTTGGCTGAAAAGAAGTCTGACTTTATCCGTCAGTACCTTCCAGCCGATGGGAACACGTTATTGGCTGTCTTTGACCGGGCATTTACTGACCGTCAAAAGCTTAACCACATCGTGGCTTCTAAGCAACCTCGTCAACAATGGTTCTCAGTAGACGAAGCAGAAGAATTAGCTACTGAAGGTATCAAGGCAATCGACTGGGCTTCCACTGTTGCTGAAGGTGAAGATGCAGATATCGTCTTTGCTTCCGCTGGTGTTGAACCAACCATCGAAACCTTGGCTACTGTTGACTTGATCAACGAAGCCTTCCCAGCTGTTAAGATGCGTTACGTCAACGTTGTTGAATTACAACGTCTGCAAAAGAAGAACGGCCCTCTGAACGCAGAACGTGCCTTGTCTGATGACAAGTTCACTTCACTGTTCGGCGAATCCGGCACCCCAGTTGTCTTTGGGTTCCATGGGTACGAAGACTTAATCGAATCCGTATTCTACGAACGTCAACACTTAGGCTTACATGTTCACGGTTACCGTGAAGATGGGGATATCACGACTGCCTACGACATGCGTGTATACTCCGAATTAGACCGTTTCCACCAAGCCAAGGATGCTGTTAACACCTTGATCGCCAAGGGTGTTATTGACGAAGCTGCCGGTAAGGCCTTCGACAAGAAGATGGATGACATCTTAGCTAAGCATTTCAAGGTTACCCGTGACGAAGGTCGCGATATTGAAGAATTTACGAAGTGGCAATGGACGCCATTAAAGAAGTAATTCTCTTTAATTAAAATGTAATCACAAGAAGGCCCCGCTCAGAAATGAGTGGGGCCTTTTTTGTGAAAAATTCCAAAGCTTTGCACTTTGGCTCGTCTAAGTGGCCCTAAAGGCCATTTTTAATGAGGGACCAGTTCAGTTCGAATCGGTGCTGATAATCGGGAGTCTCCCAGGTGTCTTTGAAGGTGGGCAACGTGAAAACGGTCAGGGTTGACAGGATCGCTTCAGCACGCTCGTAGTGGGCGTCATGATAGCCCATGATTCGGTCAATATCGCGGTAGGCGTTGGTGAGAACCTGACGCAAGACCTGCGGGTGGTTGTCGACGTAGCGGGTGTTAAGGGCAAACATCTGGGGGTTGGACGTGGCTGCCTGCTTCTTGGCAGAGACGAAGGCCCACAGCCAGTCGTGAAGCTGGTCTTTTTGTGATTGGTTAGGGTCAATCTGGGTCTGACTGAGGATATCGCGGTTGAACCAGGCGGTCGCGACGGCGGCCCAGAGGTCTTGTTTATTCTTGAAGTGTTTATAGAGGGCAGCGTGGGTCATCCCCAATTGTTGGGCGATCTCGGATAGCGTCACTTCGGCGTTCCCGGTCTGCATGATAAGGCTTTCGGCGGTCATTAGAATTTTTTCGCGGGTCGTTTGGATCATAGGTGGGGTCCCTCCTTCGTTAGATTTAAGTCTAGTGTACCACATTAGGTTACTTTTTTTGACTTTTGTAACTTGAGGCGGTAGAATGAACTCAAAATATGATTACTGAAAAATCAAAGAGGATGGTGTCCCATGCAAGCAGCCCAATTACGTGCCTACAATAAAGGTTTTAAACTCGACCTACAAGATGTCCCAACACCAACAGTTGGTGCAAATGACGTTCTCGTCAAGGTTAAAGTCGCCGCCGTCAACCCGGTTGATGGCTTGATCGGAACTGGTAGTGTCAAATTGATTCAGGATTATGCCAAGCCAATCACGATGGGAAATGAATTCTCCGGGGTCGTTTCCGCCGTTGGGTCTGCTGTGACCGCCTTTACGGAAGGGCAGCGGGTTTACGCCCGGATGCCATTGGCCAAGATTGGGGCCTTTGCTGAATACATCGCCATTGATCAAGATGCCTTGGCTGTGATGCCAGATGATCTGGACTTCGAACATGGCGCGGCGGTTCCTCTGACGGGGCTCACTGCTTATCAGGGGCTTCACGACGTCTTAGACGCCCATGCTGGGGAATCCGTCATGATTCCCGGGGGATCGGGTTCATTTGGCCAGATGGCGATTCCATTGGCTAAGGCGATGGGATTAACCGTTGCCGTCAGCGGAAATGCCCGGGGCCGAGAAGCCGCTCTCGCTTTGGGGGCGGACCAGTACTTCGATTATCGGAAGGATAACTACTGGGAAACCTTAGGTAAAGTGGATTACGTGATCGATACTATCGGGCCTAAGGAACTGGAGCACGAGTTGGCTATTCTCAAGCCCGGTGGTCGGTTACTTTCACTGGTCATGGGGCCTAACCGGCAATTCGCGGTTGACCATCAGTTGTCTGCCTTCAAACGGTTGTTGTTCACCTTCGCTGGACTCCGGTTAGACCGCCAAGCCAAGAAGGTTGGGGCATCTTACCGCTTTATCTTCGTTCAAAGTTCTGGGGAACAACTTAAGGAAGTTTCCAAGGTCGTTGCCGACAAGCAACTGGCCCCAGCCATTGACCCCACTGAATTTACTTTAGCGGAGATTAACCAAGCTCTGGATTTGGTTTTACATGGGCACGCCAAAGGAAAGGTCTTGATCCGATTTGCGGATTAGCTCAAAGTCATGTTGTGCTTTGATATGAATCGTGTAAATGTTAGGTAAACGTTGATATAACAGCATTTGTAAGCCGTTTTATTTTCCTCCGTCCGTCCCATCTGTTAAAGTTGGACCAACGATTAAAAGACAGATTGCGGGAGGACGAGAAGCATGCAACGACACAAGCTAGTGGGAACAGTATTTATTGGATTAGGGATCGTGACGATGGTTGGTGGGTTCTTTTTATCTGATACGACCGCCTCGTTAACGGCCTTAGCAGGGTTCTGTCTGGTGGTCTTTAGCCAGAACCTGGGTGGCGTACAGCCCAAGTAAGGGGAAAAAACGGTCGCGTACTTCAAAATTTCGTATGGTTAACCTACTAACCCAATATTCCTATCAGAATATTCACACGTCACAACACTTACCCCATTCTGGTTATGGTTTTCTTCTTGCAGAGCGCTTATATTACTATATAAGTGCGCCTTATTGGCGGACAATCTGACTGAAATAATTGGATTATTCTAAAAGAAGAAGGGTTTTAGCAATGACATGGTCCCACTGGCAGGTTCCACCTTTCGTCACGGGCGTATTCTTTATTCTCGGCGTGTTGACGCTTTACTGGGTCACATACAACTGGCTAGTCTCCTGGGTCCATCAGCGACGCCTCAAGGTAGCCGATGACGTCGTGAACACCTGGTATGGTGTTATCTATATGCTAGTCTTTGTTTTCAGTATTCAGTCACTCGTGGCTGGCACCAGCACGTCCTGGCAATTCATGAATTTTCAGCTAATTGCCGTCGTGTTCTGTGCTTACTTCCTAAACATTCGTGTTCCCTATTACTATTTTATCCCGATTAGCTTAATTTACATGTTCTTTAATGGTTCACTTGGTTATTGGCAGTCCTGGGCCCACGCGGTCACCCTAATGACATTCTTCTGGGTTCTCAATGAGACGCGAATCAAGTGCCACACGAAGCGAGATTCGATTCTATTGTACTTGCTGGTCACTATCCCCTTTGGGGGGTTGCTGTGGTTCTGGATGAAGTTGAAGTTTAACTTCTCCTGGACGCTCTTTGCCCAAGAATGGCTTTACCTCCTGATTTTTGAGGTACTCCTGTATCTCTACGTCACGATGCTGGCGCATGATAGTGAGCTCAAGGTCCGGTTGGCGCGTTTTGCCAGCCACGATGCCTTAACTCAGACAGAGAACTTTGCGGCGTATACCGATGCCATGGATGAGTACTTCCACCGGAGCCGATCAGACAATCAGCCGTTGTCGATGATGATGTTTGATATCGATCACTTCAAGCAATTCAACGATACCTATGGCCATTCTGTTGGTGATCTGGTGTTGCGTGAGGTGGCGTCGACCGTGCAAACGGTGCTCGATGCCAATCCATTGCCAGCGACCTTCTACCGTACCGGGGGCGAGGAGTTTAACGTACTCTTTCCCGGGACCGAGGTCGGCGATGTGAAGCCGGTGGTCGACGAAATCTTCGAAGCCATCAATCATCTTGAGATCCAGTCCGGCGTGCACAAGTTTAACGTCACGATCTCAGTCGGCGTCTCGGCTGTCGTTAGAGATGACCAGTCACCAATGGACTTCTACAATCGCGTGGACCGCAACTTGTATCACTCCAAGCGACACGGACGGATGCAGATTACCGTGGCCTAGCAGAATAAACGAGATTAGACAGAAGGCGTCAATTCCAATGAACGGAATTGACGCCTTTTAATTAACCTAAACTAAGTTGACGAATGTGACGAACCATTGCCAGAAAAGAGGCGTGACCCTCTCCGGTTTCACCAACCGTAAACCCATGTAGGGAGTTCAGATAGCGGTGTATGGTGACGGTGACGTTAGCCGCGATGAGGTGTTGGCCAAAGCTTTCAGCTTCATCGGCTAAGGTATCGTGATCGGCGGTGTGAATGACCGTTGGTGGAAAGCCAACTAAGGCGTCGTGCTTCGCCAGAACCGGTGATACGTAAGGATTGCCGAGCGGCACATTGGCCCGATAGAAACGGTTAAAGCGCTTGGCAACTTCGGCGGGAATGACTGCCCCCTCAGGGTAGGATTTGTCGTCGGGATCGGTGTCCAAATCCAATGCCGGATAGTCGAGAATGGCTAGTGTGGCAACGGGTTGTTGCCGCGTCAAGGCCCGCATCTGGGTGCCAATCACCAGGTTACCACCAGCACTGTGGCCAATTAAAACCAGTCGCTGCTGGGGATCGACACAATAATCCTGGTAGTTGGCCTGGACGTGCTGCACGAATTGGTCACAGGCATCTAAGGCTGCCGGGAAGGGATGCTCTGGCGCTAACGGGTAGTCAAAGTCGAGGACAGTGTAGTCGGTGGCATTGCCGATGCGTTTGCAGAAAAAGGTATCGTTGTCGTTGTGGAGGTGGACGAAGCCACTCCCGTGAAAGTCAATAATAAGGCCCTTGGCGGGGACGTAATTGGGTTCGTGAATGACGACGGTCGATTCGTTCTGATGGCTATCCGTAAAGATTTCTTTCCGGATTCGTTCGGATTGCCAGTGCTCGGAACTGATCACCCGGGTCTTCTTGGCGTGGTCAGTCCGTTCCTGTTCAGCTTCGTTCATGTGATAACCTTCTTTGGAGGGAAAATGGGTACCCTCAGTTTTCTAGAATCGTGTTTACAGAGATTAGAATAGCACTGTTGGACCGGAAAACGGGATTTATTTAGCAAAATTGGCCAAACGAAAACCAGGATCACTCCCCTTACAGGAGCAATTCTGGTTTTTTAGGTGACTACTTAGCTTGGAGCTACGGTGAGTGTCCACGTGACGGTACTCTCGTAGCTACCAGCGCTAGCTAGTGGGCTGGCACCCATGTCGAGTTGACTGTTGCTGACATCCCAGTCTTGACCATCGTAGTCGCTGGAGGTGTAGATTGACGTGGCCTGGTCGTTGTCCGGAATCGTGATATCTAACCGGTTGTTCGGATCATAGAGGTCCAGGCTAGTGGATCCCAGTTGGCCACCATTGCTCCCAACAAAGCCAAATGGCTGTAGGGCGGCGGTAAGTGTCCAAGATCCGCCGGTATCGCGACTATCCATGACCGATAGGGAACCGTTGCTGTTACCATCATAGGCTTGGCCGTCAGCGATAGCATCGAGGTTGTCTAAGGTGAGTCCTTGACTCAGATCAAGCAGGTCCACATCGCCAAAGTTGAAGTCGGGCACGGCGGTTAAAGAGATCAAGCCACTCTTCTCGACATTCAGTTTCGCGGAGTTGGTGGTGATGGTTTTGGTGCTACCACTGACCGTGTAGTTGAGCACGGCGTAGTAGGACGTGCCATCATCCCCGGCCTGGGTCGGCTTATTAATCGTGTAGCTGGTATCGGTGGAATTCAGCGCGGTACTTTCGCCGTCCTGAACACGATACCAGTTGTTAACCGTAACCCCATCCGGTAAGTCTTTGAGACTAAATGTCGCTGCCTTGCCCTCAACTGTATTGACGTCTTGGAGGGCCCCAATGGTAATCTTAACGTCGTCGCTATGGCCGTTGGCTTTCCCGGTAATGGTGACGGTTCCGTGGTCATGCGCGGTGCCATCGGTCTTGCTGGAAACATCGGTTGCTGTGACGTCACCGTATTCATCGACCGTGGCGAGACTAGGATCACTACTGGTCCAGGTCACCTGATCGGTGGAGTTACTTGGCGTGAGGTCCGCATGAACCAAGGTCGTATCGCTGTTATTCAGGTAAGTCTTATCAGCTGTGACCTTGATGGCTGTCGCGGGTACCCGGCTGGGTTCGACTTCGACGGCTGCAATCCGTGACCACTCGTTGTAGAAGAGCCCAATTCCGGTGAAATCATACTCAGCTTGGAAGAGAAGTTCGGTTGGCTGCGTGACGTTAGGTGCGGTAAAGGTATAGGTTGTGCTATTTGACCCGACCGTACTGTACGTGTTGCCACCATCGGTTGATTCCCACCAAACGTACTTCCGACTCCCAAAGGGGTTGGTTGCGGCTTCCAAAATGTTCCGCGTTCCTTTTGCAGCCAGCGTGACAGTGTGTCCAGAAACTTGGTTAGAATCCAACGGTTCTTGCGTAAAGCCCCCGGCTAGGTTGATACCCATAATTGACACGGGAGATGACGTTGGTGTTTGTGGGGCGGAAGATGCCGCTTGGGCGGGAACCCAGAGACTTAAGGAACCGATGACAACCATCAGTCCCACTAGCCCCATTTTTAGTAATCGTTTCCAATTACGCATCGTTCACACCTCCCGAAGTTACGAACGTGAACGCCGTTTGCCTAACCAGTAAGCACCGAAGATGAGCAATGCTAACAGGAGGGCCAAAAGTAACCAGAACCACCAATCCACGCCACGTTCTGGTCGAACGATGGTGTTGTGTTCGCGAGCTTCCTTCTTAGTTAGTGAGAAGGAATGACTGAAATTCCAAACTCGCTTGCCACTGGTCAGGTGAAGATTGAGTGTGTACTGACCGGCCGCAAGGGGTTTGTTTCCCAATGGAACACCATAGTTAAACCAACTGTTGGGCGCCATGGACCCATTCTTCAGGTCCTGACGGGCAACCTGCTTTCCCGTCTTGGCGCTAGTGATTCGTGCCGTTCCCTGTAGATCTCCGAAGAGAGCGGGAGTCAAGTTACGAATCTTGGCTTGGACGACGGGATTCGTGTCTGAATTGGCGATTGTGACCTTGGCGAGCTTTAACATCGTGGTTAGGCGTTGATTCGGGTGACACCACAGTGCAACTGCGGTAACCAAAGCATAGCGGTTATGCAGGCGGAAGCTGGAGGAACCACCGTTCTTGATTGCGGCGGCACTCGCTTGCGGGTCCGTCACAAAGAGACCACCCAAGACCTCACCTTGAAATCCGCCGGTAGGAATGGTGGTTTTGAAGGTCACGGTCTTCCCCTGATGAGGGGCGAGCGTGACCGTCACGGCGCCTGAAGTCATCTTGGTAAAGGTCGTTTGTGCCGACGGGTCGGTTCGATTGGAAGGGACGTAGACGGCGTTGCCCGAGTCAGCAGTCGTGGCGTTGACGGGGATGACCTGCAACGTCTTTTGCGTATTCCCAGGATTAGTAACGGCCAATTTCAAATTTTGAGTCGTTCCAGGTAGCACCTTTAAATCAAAATATCCTGCTTTTGTGGTGAGTTGGTTCTTGGGTAGCAGTGGGGTCGCAAAGAAGTTCGTGGGTGGTGTCTGCGCGGCTTTACCCAACGCAGGGACACCCACGAAGATCCCAGCCACCACAGCTAAGACCAGGAGGCACCAGTTAAACCATTTTAATTTCATAGTCAGCCCCACCTTCATCGACAGCTAGGCGTTTATCCTATTGAGCTGGCGTGGTGGCTGGTGTTGGGGCATTCTGTAATGCCCAGTACAGCGTCGCGTTGTAAGTCCCAGCGGAAACGTCTGGTTGTTTTGTAATCGTTAATTTGCTAGAAGCCGCGGTGGTAGCACTGTTGCTACCTTCGCCAGAGTTTGCGGCAGCGGTCCATAGAGTCTTAGGGCTGCTGATCCAACCGTTAGTGACGTTGGATTGTGGCAGCGTCAAGCTCAATGGTGCGGCGGTGGCGGTGTTGTCCAACGTTCCCGCCGTTTCGTCGAGGGTCAGTTGCGCATTGGTGATGCTGTTGCTTCCTGACGTGAAGGGACTCATGCCGACGGTCAGAGACCAGCCGTCATGGTCACCACGGTAGTCGGAAACGTTCAACGCACCAGTGTTATTGCCATCATAGCCGGCTCCGCCAGTTGGGGTACCGGTTGAGATTGGCACGCTGGTATCGGCTGATGCAACGTCCTTGACGCCGACGCTACCGAAGACAATGTTAGGCACCTGATTCAAACTCAGGGGCCCAGGCGTAACGGTAAATTCGGCGTTGGACGTGGCCTCGGCACCTCCCGTGCTGTCTGCCACATAGCCACTGGAAATGGTCGTCAGGTTACTGGTAGAAGTCCCAGGACCTGCGGCGAGCGCAACCAAAGGGGTGAGGGCTAAGGCCAGCATTGTAATCGCAACACTACTCCCGACACCACTCACTAATTTCATGACACGCATGGTATTTACCTCCAATCTATACGAAAAAATAACTGCAGTGACAACTTCTTTAGGTCTGGATTCGGACCCTTTCTCTTGGCGGCAACCTTATCCTAGCAGGGGTCAGGCTAAGCAAGTATCAAAAGGGTATGCTTAAGAAATTGCGTATACTAACTGGTAAAAGTTGGATTGTTCAGTGGGTAATTGATGGGAGGTGTTCTAGGATTGGCCGCCTGCGGCTGCCAGGGATTCCGCCTGCTGTGGGGACGCTTCAGCCTGGGGACCAGGCTTCTCGCTCGATTTGAAGCCACGAAGACCACGTGTCTTCAAAGTCGCCCAGAATGTAAGGCCGAGATAAACCGCTCGGTCTAACATTCTCACCACGGCCGGCTCCATCCCTGGCCTCCTCCGGCTAAGACTGCTGGTGACCATCATATTAGTGGAAAGCGGTGTACATCAAGTTTTCCCGATGGACGTTATAGCATGGAATTATCTGTTCTTGTTAGCTCGGGTTTTGAGGCTAGTTCGAGCCTCTTGCATCGTTACTAGTCGTTGTTAATAGTGAAAAAAAGAAGCTCTGACAATTGTCGGGGCTTCCGGTGGGACGTTCTATTCTGCTAGGCGTTGCATGAGGGTGACGTCGTTGAGGACGTCCTGAAGAGAAATCTTGGCCATCTTGGCTTCGGCGGCCGCCTGGATTTCTTGATAATAGTGGGTGAGAACCGGTGGAACGGTCTGCCCCACGGGACAATTCTTTGAGGTATGGGAATCGACATTTAGGAGTGGCGCTTGGTTGGGAAGCGTGGCATAAATGTCGCGAAGGGTGATGGTCGCTGGGTCACGGGCCAGTGCCAGTTGGGTGGGACCGTGAGTTGGGGCCAACAAGCCGTGGTGCTTCAGGTTAGCCATGATTTTCCGAATGAGGCTCGGGGATGTCTCGAGACTGCTGGCAATCTCTTGGCTGGTCATCTTCTTCCCTTCAAAGTAGGCGACGTAGACCAAGACATGAATGGTATCGCTGAACTGGGTGTTCGCCATGAGCGACCTCCTTTTTTTAGTGAGTTAAATCGTGTCAAGTAACTAGCGGACACGTTGGATGTGCGCTAATTATTCATTTCTGTATCATATTCTATAACAGCTTTGGCCAAATGTCAGGTAAAAAGATGATTTATTTTTATTTCTTTGGATTAATCTTTAAATGACTAATATTTTCTAAATAGTGTTCGTGGGCGACTATCAAGACCTAAATGCTGAGGATAGGGCATTTACCAGTAGATTTTCAAAAAGATCACCAAAGCAAATACAAAAGAATTGACTTTCAATCAGAAATGCCTTATTCTCTAAAGTGTACTTAAAAATAATACAAAAATATAAAAACAATCAGGGGGTATGCATTATGGCAGCAATTACGATTTTTGGTAAAGGTAACATGGGTTCAGCAATCGGTGACGTTTTCAAACAAGGTGGCAATCAGGTCGCTTTCATCGACTCCAAGGATCCTGTTGAGAACTTAGGTGACATCGTGGTCTTGGCCGTTCCTTACAACGCTGCATTGAGCATTGCGAAGGCTAACAAAGATGCCTTAGCTGGTAAGGTCGTTGTCGACATTTCCAACCCTCTGAATTTTGAAACTTGGGACAGCTTAGAAGTTCCTGCTGATAGTTCAGCCGCAGCTCAAGTTGCTGCTTTGTTACCAGACTCTAAGGTCATCAAGGCCTTCAACACGACCTTCGCCGGCACCTTAATGAGTCGCAAGGTTAGCGACAAGGAACAAACGACGGTGATGGCTGCCGGGGATGACGACGCTGCTAAGCAACAATTGGCAGACGCTTTGACCGACAGTGGCGTGGCCTTCATCAACGCTGGTTCACTGAAGCGGGCTCGCGAACTCGAAAGCTTTGGTTTCTTACAAATGACTTTGGCAGCCAGCGAACAAATTGGCTGGACCGGTGGTTTCGCCGTTTTAAAGTAGCCGTGGACTTGACTAGGGCAACACGACTGAGAACTGAATAGATAGTAACGGAAGTGTGAGGCCTTGTGGCCCCACACTTTTTTTGCGCCAAATTGGTGGGTTAGCGGATGAACTAAAGTCACGTATCTTTAAATTGTATGCTAGGGGGACTTACTAATCGGCCATATGAATAACCCCTCGAGTATAAAGGTGCTAACTTTGAGGTGTTCGGCAAGGTCAGTGAGTAGTCGAAAGGGGAGGTTTGAAAAATGAGAGGTAATTTAAAGAGAATTGGGTTGTTGATTGCCTCTGGACTAGCCGCATTTGCTTTCTTAGGGGGAGCAACAGCTCAGGCCAAGGCTAAAGAGATTAAGGCTAGTGGCGTTTCGGCTGCCGATGCCAAAATTGTCCATTATCCGGATAAGACGGTGTATTCACACACGGCGGAATTACCGCTGGACGAAGGCTACCGAGTAGAATACAAGTGGTCAGTCAGCAATGATATTCGGATTAATAGTGGCGACTATATGTACTTTTATTTTCCAGCTAATGTTCGGATAACTCGCACGCGCTCGTTTGCAATGGGGTCGAATATTGGGATCGGCACAGTAGGAGAAATCTTTGTCACCAAAAACTCGCTCACCGGACGAGTTGTCTTCAACAACTACTTTTCTTCTCAAGGCATTAGTAAAAAAGGGTTTATCAACGTTGAAGCCTATGGCGCGCACGATGAGCAAGAGGAAACGCAGCCTCCTGTTACTGAACCTGGACCAGAAGAACCTGGGACCGAGGAGCCATATCCGGAGGAACCTGGGGTTGAGGAACCTTATCCTGAAGAACCTGGGACTGAAGAACCTGGAACTGAGGAGCCTGGAACTGAAGAACCCGGAACTGAAGAACCTGGGGTTGAAGAACCCGGAGTCGAGGAACCTGGAGTTGAGGAACCTGGAGTTGAGGAACCCGGAACTGAAGAACCTGGAACTGAAGAGCCCGGAACTGAGGAACCTGGAGTTGAAGAACCCGGCGAAGAACCTTATCCAGAAGTTCCTGGCGTCGAGGAACCACACCCAGAATATCCTGGCGAAGAACCTTATCCTGAAGCACCCGGTGTCGAAGAACCTGGGCACCCCGAAGTTCCTGGGGTTGAGGAGCCCGGGACTCAAATTCCGGAAACGCCACAGCATCCTAGTGTCACGACACCTAGCCACCCAAGTGTTACCACACCGGTTCACAACGGTGGGCAATCGGCGACACCGGCAACTAGTTCTGCGACGAGTCAATCTGGGAACGCTAGCACAACGCGTCCAAACCTCATGACGAAGTCTGCGACCACCTTGCCACAGACGGGTGAACGCCACACGGCTACTGAGTTCCGTCTGGTCGGATTAGCTTTATTTGCCGCCAGCTTGGTTGCGGGTATTGTAGGGCTACGTGTTCGCAAACACTAATTTTCTTGGTTTTAACTGCTAGAGCTTGATCAAAAGACACCGCATCAATCTCACTTACGAGACTGATGCGGTGTCTTTGTTTGCGCATTTTAAGATTCTAGGGTCCTAGTCGATCTTGATTAAAGCCTTGATTGCCTTACGGTCAGTCATAGCTTGGTAACCGTCGTCGATATCATCGAGGCTAAAGGATTGGGTGAAGACCTTGCCAGGGTGAATGTCGCCATCCAAGACAGCCTTCAACAGAACTTGCTTGTCGTAGGTTGTCACAGAAGCGGGACCACCGGCGATGATCGTGTTGCTGTAGAAGGAGTTGGTCATGTCCATCTTAGGTTCGTGAGGGAGACCGACCCGGCCAACAATGGCACCGGGACGAGCAACCTTCATCGCCGTGTCGTTAGACTGTTCCGTCCCAACACATTCGAGGACGGCGTCGGCACCGGCGTTGTTGGTCATAGCCATCACCTTGGCAACAGCGTCATCGCCACGTTCAGCCACGATATCCGTTGCACCAAATTCGATAGCCAGCTTTTGCCGGTCTTCGTGACGACTCATGGCAATGATCCGCTTGGCACCACGCATCTGGGCGGCAATAACCCCACACAGACCAACGGCACCGTCACCGACAACGACCACCGTGTCACCCGTCTTAACGTTGGCAACACGAGCGGCGTGGTAACCAGTTGCCATGACATCGGCCAAGGCTAACAGGGAATCCAGCATGCCCTCGGAGTAATCGGCTGGTTGGCCTGGGATCTTGATGAGGGCCCACTCGCCGTGTTGGTAGCGAATGTATTCGGCTTGAATACCGACACTAAAGTTATCGGTGTGGTTCTGGCAATCGCCATCAAAGCCGGCACGACAAGCGGCACAGTGGCCACAACCGTGGGTAAATGGAGCGATGACGAAGTCGCCGGGAACCACCGTGGTGATGGCAGAGCCAACTTCTTCGACAATCCCGATGGCTTCGTGCCCGGTATTTTCGGAGTGCTTAGCCTTATCTTCTAGTCCACGGTAGGCCCACAGATCGGAGCCACAGACACAGGTCCGAACGACGTGAATGATAACATCATCGTCGGCTTGGAGCGTTGGTTTGTCGACGTTTTCAATGGCGACTTTACCTGGTTCCATAAAGACAGTAGATTTCATAGATAAAATTCCTCCTTAAGTGTTTCCAGTCTAAATATTAAGGTTTTTCGTGCACCAAGTAAAGCATGTTCACCCCACACTATGGCGTCTATTCGGCTGGCCAGTGGGCCTTCAATGTTGTCAGAATAGGCCGCACGCGGGATGCATTAACCCGGAGATAGGCCGCGTAGATCGGCTGTTGGGCGCTGGTATCCGAGATTGGGCGGAGGACCCGGTTGTCATCGTCGCTAGCGGGAACCGGGAGTTGGCCATCAGTGCCACCTAGGTTCGAGGTGAAGTAAGGGAAGTCAGAATATTTGGTGATTTCGGTCAACGCGGCTCGTTGTTCTTGATAGAAGAATTTGGCGTGGGGAATTCTATCTTGAATGATGTCGCGCCATATGCCAATATCACTGGCGACCACGAAGCTCAGTCCGGCCAAATCGTCGAAACTGACCGTGGGTTGGTTGGCCTGAATCATGAAACGATTGAGGGCGACGGCTAGTTTCTCGACGCCAATAAGTTGGGTCGTGATCGCTGGATTCTTGAGGGGACTCGTGGTGAAGACGAGGTCGTAATCGTTATTTAAGATGAGTTCGGGGGCGGCGGTCGGCAGGAGGTTGTGTTCCAAAGTGACGGTGGTCGGCAATTTCTCAGTGAGGGTGTTTAAGAAGATTAAGGGCCCCGGAATTGTGGCGGCCAGTCGCAGCGACCGTTGACTCTGATCAAAGTGGCGGATGCGCTCGACGGCCGCGTGGTTGGCGGTAATTAACTGTTGGGCTTCCTTGGCGGCCAGCTCACCCGTGGCCGTCAGTGTGATCCGGTTGGGTTGGCGGATGAAGAGCTGGACGCCGAGATCATCTTCCAGTTTCTGCATCCCCCGGGTCACCGTGGGTTGGGTCACATTCAGTTTAGCGGCGGTCTCCGCTAGGGTGCCAGTGGCCGCAAAGGTTGCTAATTCTTCTAATAAGTAGTTATCTAGCATGTGTTCAGCTCCTAGTATACGTTACTCGTATACTAGCATGCTTAACTGGTAATTTTCAACCGGTTGGCTTGGGCCTATAGTAAGACTATCAGATAAACGGAAGGGATTGTTTACAATGACTGTACCAATGATTACCTTGAAAAATGGCGTGAAGATGCCTCAGCTCGGTTTTGGGGTGTTCCAGGTCCCTGATTTGAAAGACTGTGAGGAGGCTGTCACCAATGCCTTAGAAGTTGGCTATCGGCTGATTGACACGGCCACTGCCTACCAAAACGAAGAGGCCGTGGGCCGGGCCATTAAGAAGAGTGGCATTGACCGGAAAGCGTTATTCATTACCTCTAAGTTGTGGGTGTCTGAGTTCACTTATGAACGGGCCAAGGCCGGTATCGACGCTTCATTGGAACGCTTGGGTCTGGATTACTTGGATCTCTACCTGTTGCACCAACCCTATGGGGATACCATGGGGGCTTGGCGCGCTTTGGAAGAAGCCTACCACGCCGGTAAGATTCGGGCGATCGGCGTGTCAAACTTCTATGCCGACCAATTGAAGAATTTGGAGTTAACCATGGATGTGCAACCCGTCATTAATCAGATCGAAGTGAACCCATGGTATCAACAGCCCACTGAAGTGACCTTTAACCAAGGCGAAGATGTTCGCGTTGAAGCTTGGGCCCCATTTGCCGAGGGAAAGCATGACATCTTTACCAATGACACCATTGCTAAAATTGCCCAAGCACATGGCAAGGCAACGGGGCAGGTTATCTTACGGTGGTTGCTTCAACGCGGGATTACCGTGATTCCCAAGTCCGTCCATCGTGAACGGATGATTGAGAATATGGATGTGTTTGACTTTGAATTGACACCAGCTGAAATGAAACTGATGACGAGTCTGGACCGCAACGAGAGCCAGTTCTTCGACCATCGTGATCCTGTCACGATCGAACAGATTTTTGGCTCTAGCCTGGCCCAATTAAAGAAAGGAAGCAACGACTAATGACAACACCAACGATTAAATTAAATGATGGCAACAAAATTCCCGCAATCGGCTTTGGGACCTTTCAAATCCCCGCTGATGGGTCGACCTACAAGGCCGTCACTGAGGCCTTAAAGGCCGGTTACCGGCACATTGATACAGCCGTGGCCTACTTTAATGAAAGTGAAGTTGGCCAAGCCATCGCCGACAGTGATGTGGCCCGCGAAGATATCTGGGTAACCAGCAAGCTCTGGCTCCAAGACTTCGGCTATGAACCAGCCAAGAAAGCTATCGATGTTTCCCTAAAGAAATTGGGGATGAACTATCTGGATCTTTACCTGATTCACCAGCCTTATGGCGATGTTCCGGGTGCTTGGCGAGCCATGGAAGAAGGCCAAAAGGCTGGCAAGATTCGGTCCATCGGGGTTTCTAACATGACGCCGAAGATCTGGCAGAAGTTCGTTCCCAGCTTCACCACGATGCCGGCCGTCAATCAGGTAGAATGGAACCCATATACCCAGCAGAAGGCCTTACGCGGGTTGTTAGACCCCGCTGACGTCAAGGTAGAAGCCTGGGCACCCCTGGGTCAAGGTAATCAATCCCTGTTAACCGATCCGGTGATCACGGCATTGGCCAAGAAGTATGGCAAGGATGTCGGTCAGGTTATCCTTCGCTTTGAAAATCAGCTGGGGATCATTGTCTTTCCGAAGTCGGTTCACGCGGCGCGGATTAAGAGTAACTTGGATATTTTTGACTTCACGTTGACTGATGACGAAATGGCCAGTCTGGTGGCGTTGGATAAGGGGCATGGCATGCACGATCCTGATGCCCCTGGCGTTCAGGAGATGTTGTTGAAGGCTTTTGACGTTCACGCCAACGATTAAGTTATGTGGGAGTGTGACAAAAGGCGATTAGCTGGCAAGCATCGAGGCTGATAACCGAATAATCCTGGGCTTGGATTGTTTGGTCATCAGGTTTAAGCGGAACCAGCTGCCTTTGTGCGCATGTTTCCACCATATAAAATTTGAGATGCAAAGGACCTGGGATTTATCGCAGGTCTTTTTTTGCGTCATTGCGATACCTTGCAAATCGTCCGGTTCACAGGCGGTGGTCTTTGTTATAATAAGGATCATTGTATAACGATATTAATGGGGGAAAGCATGAAGAAAGACGAGTATCAATTGAAGTTACCAGCTGATGTGAGTGAACAACTCAAGTTGGATCAGGACACACCGGTGAAATTGGTGGTGAAGCGGGACCGCCTCGTGGTCCAGTTCGCCGAGCCCCGGCTTCAGATTTTTCAGGGTCGGGTATTGGTATGGCCGCTAGCATTAGCTTTGCTGTCAGCTATCGGCTACTTTATCTACTGTGTCAGTCAGGGGCTGCATTCGGTTCGGTTGGTGGGGGACAACTCACTGGCGACCGGGATTATTGTGATTGGGACGGTGGTAGGTACCCTGTTGTTTGCGGGGTTCTTCATCCGCGACCGCAATAATCCCCGCAACCACTTCACCCAGAATATTTATTGGCGAAACTTCCCGGTGATCGTGTTATCCTTTGCCTTGATCGAAGTGCTCATGTTGAGTGGCAGTATGTGGTTACTGGGAACACTCTTCAAGGGAGCCATCTTCGATATCTTCACGGCTAGTGTGATTTTTATGGTCTTCAGTGCCGTTGTGAACCTGGTTATGGTGTATTTTGCCTTGATGGTGGATGCGGGCGTGCTGACCACTGTACTAACCCTGGTGATTATTAGCGGCGTCGTCATTGCGATGGCCGTGAACAACCAGCGATATTGGTGGCAACACAACCTGAGTTTCCTGGGGACGAACAATGCCTCCAGTGGGTGGCAATTCAACGCGACGTTGATCTTTGCGGCCTTGCTGATGATTGCCCTCATCGATTACCTCTTCGTCAGTCTCCAGGAGTTCTTCCCGAAGTCGCGTCGGCTGTTGGTGCTACGAATCTTATTAACGCTGACGGCGGTGGACTTGGGACTGGTTGGGGTTTTCCCCAACAATGTGTCCTCCCACGCATTGCATGACCAAGTGGCGACCTTTCTCGTTTACCTCATCATGGCCCTGATCGTCGGGGTGCGTTGGCTCCTGCCACAGGTAACTCGGGAATTCCTGTATCTCTCCTATGGTGTCGGGGTGGCCTTGTTCGTGGCGGAAATTCTTTTCCGCTGGGTCGGCTACTTCTCCCTGACGGCGTTTGAGATGATGGCATTTGTCTTGGCCTTTGGGTGGTTGCTGATGTTGCTGGATCGGATTGAAAATCTGATCAATACCGGGACAGCCGGGGAAATTGTTCAAAATAGAGAAAACAATTAGATCCAAGTGAGCCAGTCGCAAAATTTGCGGCTGGTTTTTTGAATACCATTTTGGCAAGAGAGAGGGTCTTAACTAATCACTGCCACAGTTACTTCATTTGGAGCAATTTGAAAATTTGTTAAATGATGGCGGCTGAGAGATCGTCTTCCTTTGATAGAATGAGAAGTTAAATGGAAAGTTAGTGTTCAAAATAACACTGGAAAAGGCGAGATATCAGTCGGTAAAAGTTGTATTCAAAACGTGTCATCGCTTCCAAAAAATGATAGGATAAAGAAGTAATGGCAGAAAACTTTTTTAATAACAAATGGTCGATATGAGAAAACAATAAGTATAAAAATGGTTGGCTATGATAGAAGGGTTGAGAATGTTGCACAAATGGCAGTTTAAATGGCTAGGTGTCTTAACAGCATTAGTGATTGGCTTGACACCAGTCATTGGCGTTCTTCTGATGTCAACGCCGGTCCCGGCTGCTGCGGCAACCACGGACAGTTCGGCTTTGGACCAATTAGTTGCCAGCAATGTTTCCGCAGTCTCGAGTACGTCTAACGAGACGAGTAGCTCTGACAGCAAGACTAGCGCTGTCCCATCGGTAACGAAGGCCTCACTGGCTAGAGCGACGACCACCACGGATATTGCCCGTGGCACCAATGGTTCCGTTACCTGGCGGATTGACAGTGCCGGGGTGTTGCATCTGAGCGGTGGGTCTTTCGAGTATTTACCAGCCGCGTTTTCGCCTTGGGCGAATGATACGATGACGGCTAACGTTGGCGGTAACTATGCCGCAGATATCACTGCGATCAGTATCGAAGGTGAGATTACCACGACGGCAAAGACTACCCAGTACAGTTTTCTCTTCGCTGGTTTGCCCAACGTGACTACGATTACCGGATTGGACAAGTTGAATATGGCAGGTGCGACGAAGTCGATGGCCATGTTCCAAAACGATACTAGCCTAACTAGTCTTGACTTTGGCAATAATGATTTCTCCAGTATCACCGGTTCCAGAAGTATGTTTCAGGGAGACACCAGTTTGACTTCGGTTCAGATGCCCAATGCTGACTTTGGTGCCGACAAGTCGTTCCAACAAATGTTTTCTGGCTGTACAGCGCTAACCAGTTTGGATATGTCCAACTGGAATGTCAGTCAAGTGACGACCACGTTACAGATGTTTTATCAGTGTTCAGCGTTGACGACCGTGACCACCACGGGTTGGCAAGATGGTCAGGTGACCGACATGACCCAAATGTTCGATGGTGATAAGGCGTTAACCACTGTCACGACGGCCGATTGGCAACTGGGAAATGTGACGACGTTGGCACGATCCTTTGCCGCCTGCAGTTCGCTGACGACCCTAGAAACTGGTCAGTGGAATACGGCATCCGTCAAGAACTTCAATAGTTTGTTTCTAGGTGACAGTAAGTTAGCCACGGTGGATGTTGCTAATTGGAATACTAGCCAGGCGACAAATATCGGGTACCTTTTCTATAATTGTACGGTGATTAATGGCTTGTCAGTGGGTAACTGGGATACGAAGGCAGTTAGTGTGATGTCTGCTCTCTTTGGAAACTGTCGGGGGCTGACTAGCGTGGATGTTGCCAAGTGGAATACCAGTCAGGTCCAGTCGATGGACTACCTTTTCTTTAATTGTTCAAAACTGGCTAGCCTAGACGTTGCCAACTGGGATACGAGTAAGGTGACGACGCTAAGTAACACTTTTGCTAGCTGTTCATCGTTGACCACTCTGGATGTTTCCAAGTGGGATACGAGTGCTGTAACCAGAATGGACTATATCTTTAACGGTGATACTGGGCTGACAGCTTTGCCGGTAAGCAGCTGGGATACCAGTCAGGTCACCATGTTGACCTGCGCGTTCTTGGGCTGTAGCAAGGTAACCTCATTGGACCTCAGCAATTGGGATACGAGTAACGTCACGAGTTACGCTGGGGTCTTTCAGCAGGATTACAAATTACAGCACCTGACGTTAGGCAAGGCCTTTGATTTCCACGGTAGTACGGCTTGGGGGTTACCAGCGGCGTCTTCGGTGAGCCCGTATAGTGGTAAATGGCAATTGGGTACCGATGGACCGTCTTACAGTGTCGCAGACTTGATGACGACCTATGACGGCAGCACGATGGCTGGTCAGTATAACTGGGGCCAGGAAGGTCATGTGACCGTCCGGTATGTCGATACTGATGGCACTAGTCTAGCTAGTGATGAGGTCTTAACCGGTGATACTGGGACGACTTACACGACCGCGCCGCAGACCTTCAGTGGTTATACGCTGAGTCAGACGCCAGCTAATGCGACAGGTAAATTCAGCACTACGGCCACCACGGTTACCTACGTTTATCAGGGCGAGCTGTTCTTCAGCAATACCCCAGGTAGCGTTGACTTTGGGACCCACGTCTTGACGGGAATTGCCACGACGTATTCGGCGACTGCTAGTCCAAGCTTGGCAGTTCAGGATAATCGGAGTCTAGGGTCCAAATGGACCTTGATGGCCCAACTCGGTGATTCTGGTTTCACCGGTACTAATACTGGGAAACAACTGGCCGCCACCGTGGCTTACCAGAATAACGGGATTGCGACAACGATTGGGAATACGGTCACGCCCGTGTTGACCCATACCACCGGGGATCATTTACCCGTGGATATCTCGAGTGGGTGGAGGACCAGTAACGGCCTGATTCTGAAGGCTTCCGGTAGTGTGGTTGCCGACAGTTATTCGGGGACGATTACCTGGACGTTGACCAACAGTGTGTCTTAGACTGTGAAGAAATTTTTGAATGTGAACAAAATGAAAGGACCGTTCCCGATTGAGGGAAACGGTCCTTTGTGATCAGTTGAGATGGTAATGGTCGCCATACATTTGCCATTTCAGGGGACGCTTGAGTTGAAAATTTTTATCGCGGATGAATTGACGCTGAGCAGTCAGCCGAGAGAGGTCGTGGTGGGCCGCCTCTTGGCGCATGATGGGGGTGCGAGCTTTGAGAAAGGCATTGAGATAGTGGGCCTCATTACCGCCCTGACGCGGTGTTTTAGCCAGCCGTTTGGCTTGACGACGAATACCGCCGAAGCTACTCTTGTCGTTACCAGGACCGTGAACCACCATGGCGTCGTAATAGATGTATTGTCCCAACGGGCTCAGATTATCTTGTTTAGCCGCGCGTAGCACCGGATTCAGGTACTCGGTATCTAGAATATGGTTTTCGGCCTGCACGAGTTGTGAATCCTTGGCGGCCTGTTGCCAAGCGTGGATGAAGGGGTGACCCAGGCCATGGTGGGTTGCGGACCCAACGGCGGCCTTGAGAGCGGGCAGGTAAGGCTTGAGTCCATTGTGCTGGGGCTTCAAGTGAACGTAACGTTGGATGACTTGACGGAGATCGCCGTTGGCCGTCGTGAACCCAATGATCCCAGCGGTATAACCACGCCCATCGCCAATATCTTCGATATAACCGTACTGGCGATGATAATTTGTGGTTGAATTCTCGGCACTCGCAACCAAGGAGAAAGTGGTGTCGCGGCGTTGGCCGGTCTTGATGGTCTGCCCAGGTTGATAGCCTGAGGTGGCGGATGGTGACTGGCAACCGGCTAGGGCGAGGGCCAGTAGACCGATTGCTGTGATTATTTTGACTGGTTGGTGCTTCATGCGGACAGACTTCTTTCTCGGTACGGATAGGTTGTGTGTAGACTTTACTCTAGTTTAACAAGATACCTTCAGGTCTAAAATGATTAGTTGGTGGTCTTAATCGATGTTTAATCGTTTGTCCCACGTTGAATTGATTTTCAGCAGATGGTGGTTAATCATTGGCAAAAGGGTTCAGTTCGGTATAATCAAAACAACAAGTAAGGGAGGTTACCACGATGAGTTTAGGCACGACACTCAAACAGGTTCGCCAACAACGGCATCTCACCCAACGGGAGGTGGCTCAGGACATCTGTGCCCAGTCGATGTTGTCGGCAATCGAGAACGACCGTTATACGCCCAATGCGACGCTTTTAATGCGGTTATGCGAACGACTGACAATCAGTTTAAGTGAGATTAGTCTGGCTCAGAACTTCGATGTGGGGCCGCAGATGGCGTTTAACCAGCGCGTTGAGGTGCTCTGTAACCAGCATCGCTATGCAGAACTTCAGGCCTTTCTAAAACAAGATGACGTGATGGCGGCGATTGATTCCGATGAACAGACCCAGGCCTATTACTATTATCTGGGGGTCACGGATATTCAGCTGGGCCCCGACCTCGTTGCCGCAGAACAGAGCTTCCAGTTGAGTCTAGCGAGTGCGGTGAGTGGTCGCCCCACGACACTGACCCGAATCGCTCAGATGTCATTGGCTTTGGTGCGAGGGCGCCAGCATCGGCAGGCAGACGCTCAGAAGCTGGTGATTACGGCGTTGGCCGATCTGGCCAACAGTCCCTATGAGGAAAATCTAAACATTTTGTTCTACTTAGCGGCGCTCTTTGATTTTGAAGCCCAACGGGACAACGCGGCCATGCAACGGATCGTGATGGGGATTCAATTTGCGACCGACCATAACTCCCATTATCTATTGGCTAACGATTACCATCTGTTGGCCGTGATTGCGGAACGCAGTGAACGTTTGGCAGACGAAGACTATCGCCGATCCGAGAAGCTACTCGCCAAACTCTTTCACGAAAAAATATACGACCGTTTCTAAATATCAGGATACTGATTTTATCCCTTTGGAGGAACCCGCTAGAATGAGGTCATCATCTAGAGGAGGTTCTTAACATGACAAACACAGCAGTCTTTACCAATGAGGTCTTAGCCCAGGCGACGGTCGCAGATAGCCAGAAGGTTCTGGCCGACCCGCAGTCACTATTGAAGTGGGTCCCAGACATTACGACGGTGACAGCGGGGGCAAATGCCTTCGAGGTTACCCGGCAAGGTGCGGCGCTGAATCAACACGAGCGGATCACCGTGACGGCAGGGGATGGCCAAGTGACCTATGAGAGTACTCAGGGACGATTGGCTTACCGATTGGTTTTTACCCTGACCGCGAAGGAAGCCGGTACGCTGATTCAAGAGGCCTTGTACGTGCCGGATCATACCGGTTTGCCAATCAAATTGATGGCGCCGATTGCGAAGCGCGCCTTTCACCAGAATCTGACTCGACTCGCCCAGATCGTCGCGAGCTAGGGGTTAAAACAGGCACACCGCAGAATTTCTCGGTGTGCCTGTTTTGGTTATTTTGAATGATTAACGACTGCCAGATTGTGTGGCATGTGCCGAACTTTTTTCTCGACGTGGTCGTGGTTGAGCTGTTTGACGATCTTGGATAGGGTCGTCGTGGCCGTCTGATCCTTTCGAAAGGAGTGGACGATGAAGCTGTCGTAAAGAACTTGTTGGTTCTTAATGGTAAACCAGTTGGGGGCCAAATTTTTCTGTGCGCTGGTCATGTGTTGATCCGGCCAGACCAAATACTTGCGACTGTCCTTGTGGGGATAGATCTCGACCTGCCAGCCGGCCTGCATGTCAGCCACCTCTTGCCAACGAGGGAGCTTGGTGTGGTGGATGGCAAAGTAGATGATGGCGGCATAGGTCAATGACTTATCGTGTTGCAGTTCCGAGACGGTCAGCGGTTTTACTTTTGGCTTGGTGGTCGTTGGCTGGGGTTGATGAGGTGTGGGGGTTGTCTTAGCTCCACAGGCCGTCAACGTAAGGCTGGCCAGGATGATCATTAGACTCGTGGCCCAGATTTTCTTAGACATTGGCTGGTCCTTTCTCAGAATAATTATGTTTTCTAGTTTAGTCGTTAAGGACTAAAAGCGCAAAAATAAAAAACCGGCTAGCCCCAGCTAGTCGGTCAGTTACTCAGTCAATTCTATGTCCAAACAAGAACCCTGATGATTTGTGCTATGTAGCGATAAGGTACGAACAGCCGACGCTATTTTAGTACCAGTGATGACTCTGCCAGAAACGCTTAGCCTTCGTCCAAGTGCCGTAACGACCACTGACGTAGTTGTTGGCAACACGTTCTTGGTTAGCAGGTGAGTAATCACCGTGCAGGTAAGACTTCAATAATTGGTAACGACCGTAACAACGACCATTACGAGCGGAGTAGTTGTAGCCGGATTCGCGTTTAGCGATCCAATTCTTAGCAGATCTTTGTTTTTTCGAAAGATTCTTATTGATTTCGGCGATTTTCTTTGCCTGGCTCTTGGAGACCTTGCTCGATGCCTGAGCCGTAGTCGTGGTTTCAGGCATGAGGTTGGCCGTCACATCGGTAAGAGTCCCGAAGGAGAAGCCAAATAGTAATAATAATGTTGCGATTTTAATTTTAAATTTTGACATTTCGATAACTTCCTCATCCCTTAATTGCTAATTGCAGTATACCGGAGAAATGTTGCAAACATGTTAACAGCCGGTTACCAGGCAGTTAAAAGGACTTCACAACATCTGGGGAGTTAGGGTTGGCCCTGATTGGTGTGGGGCCTTCAATTCCTTGAGGATCCTATGATACCGGGCTTAAGAAGTTCTTAAGAAATCAAAAAACAGCCGTTCAAATATTACAAACGGCTGTCACATAACTTGTAACAAACTGGCAATATTGGGGTCAGATAATTAGTTGAGCAACCCAAAATAAGCAATTACCAAGGTTCCAAGGGCGATTCGATACCACCCGAAGACCTTGAAGTCATTGTTACGAATGTAGCTGAGAAGGAACTTGATGGCCAGATAGGCTACGAGAAAGGACACCACGGTTCCAGTCGTGAGCACTGCCAGTTGCATGCCAGTGAAATGGTTGCCGTGGATGAGGTACTTCAAGACTTTCAGGCTGGAGGCCCCCAGCATGGTGGGGATGGCCAGGAAAAAGGAAAATTCGGTAGCTACGTAACGTGAGGTTCCCAATAAGATGGCACCCAAGATGGTGGCACCGGAGCGTGAGGTTCCGGGGACCATGGCCAGCACTTGGCACAGACCGATCAGGACGGCCATCGTGATTGGGAGTTGGTTGAGATCAGTGTAACGGGGCCGCTTGGTTTTATTGTAGGCTTCGATCACGATAAACAGGATGCCGTAGACAATCAGGGTGCCCGCAATGACCTGCCAGCTTGTGAGGTGCGCATCCATCCAGTCGTTTAACGGCAAGCCCACGATGATCGCTGGCAGAACGGCAATGATGACCTTGAACCAGAGTACCCAGGTTTGGTGCCGCTCCAGATTGGATTTCCGCGGGGCCCAGGGATTGAGTTTATTGAAGTAGATTACGACCACCGCAAAGATGGCGCCCAGCTGGATAACCACCATAAACATATTGATAAAGGCCGTGGGTTCGTTGAGCTTCACGAAGGCGTCGGCTAAGTACAGGTGGCCAGTGGAACTAATCGGTAGGAATTCCGTAATCCCTTCGATAATACCCAAGATGACCACTTTAATGATTTCTAACACGCAAGGTCCTTCTTTCTAGAACGAATAAGTCTGCCACAAGGTGACAGCGGTTAGGGTTCATCGTATCGAATTGGTGTAAAGGTGAGATTGCGGTTGTGTAAAATGTTGGTAAATGGGACGATTCAGTGTGATAGAAAGAAGCATTTGTGTAAGTCCAATTGAAATACATCGATATGTGTTAGCGATATACTACTTATATTGAAGAAACTTAGGCCGCTAAGGAGGTATTAGGTGGATAGAAAACGAGATATTTCTGAAGAAAAAGGGAAACGGAAACTAAAAGAAGAAACTAGGAAGGCAATTCAGGAAAGTAAAAATGGCACTGGAGAAACCTTTGAGTCCTTTTCAAGCTGGAAAGATAGTCTATCAAAGTTGACGAATTCAAATGAGAGTAAAGAATAATGTATTGGTGATGAAGGCACGAAATTGTGTAATGGCTGTTTATTTGGCAAAGGCCAATGTAACCGGAGGAGGTCAGGGATGGCCCCAGCCGTGGAGGTAGCGTTAGACCGAGTGTTCTGCTCGGCCTTACGCTACGGGCGACTTTGAAGACACGTGGTCTTCGTGGCTTCAAATCGAGCGAGAAGCCTGGTTTTCAGGCTGAAGCGTCCCCACAGCAGGCGTAATCCCTGGCAGCCGCAGGCGGCCTTCCATTCATTTATTTAGCACAAAATAAAAGCCACGATCCGCCAATTAAAGGCGAATCATGGCTATTTGTTTACAGTAAATGAATGTTAGCAGCTTCGCATTTGTCGATCATTTCTTGTGGCCAGAGGGAAGCTTGCACTTCGCCCACGTGAGCCTTACCCAGTAACAACATGCACAGCCGGGATTGGCCAATCCCACCACCGATGGTGAATGGGACTTCTTCATTTAAGACCATTTGGTGATATGGCAAGGTCAGACGGTCCTCGGCGTCAGCTAACTTAAGTTGCTTACGCAGTGAGTCGGCATCGACCCGAATCCCCATGCTGGAGATTTCCATGGCCTGGTTCAAAGGTTCGTACCAGAAGAGGATGTCCCCGTTTAACTCCCAGTCATCGTAGTCAGGGGCCCGGCCATCATGACGTTTGCCACTCTTTAATTCCCCACCGATCTTCATTAAGAAGACACAGCCGAGTTCTTTAGTAATGGCGTTTTCCCGTTCTTTAGGCGTGAACTTAGGGTAACGGTCTTCCAATTCTTGAGTCGTGATGAAGTGAATTTCATCGGGCAAGTGGTGAACCGCTTGAGGGAACTTGTACCAAACTTCGTGTTCCATGTGCTTGATTACTTTGAAGATGGTCCGAACGGTTTGTTTCAATGTGTCGAGCGTCCGTTCTTCCTTGGTAATCACCTTTTCCCAATCCCATTGGTCAACGTAAGCGGAGTGGTAGTTGTCCAGGTCTTCGTCCTTACGAATGGCGTTCATGTTGGTGTAGAGGCCTTCGTGCAGGTCAAAGCCGTAACGCTTTAAGGCGACCCGTTTCCATTTCGCTAAAGAGTGGACGATTTCAATTTGAGCATCGCCCATGTCAGCCATGGTAAAGGAGACCGGCTTTTCAACCCCGTTCAAGTTATCGTTCAGCCCAGTGGCCTTGTCGACAAACATGGGTGCGGACAGCCGTGACAGATTTAATTGGTCACCGAATTCGTCTTGGAAGGTTTCACGGATGTACCGGATAGCCTTTTGCGTTTCTTTAACCGACAGCTTTGGTTCGTATGATTCTGGAATAATTAAATGCATGGTCCATTTCTCCTTTACGTGTTGGATTAAGACAAAAGAAAAAGCCTTCCGTCCCCTCAGAAAATCAAGGGACGAAAGGCTACTTTCGCGGTACCACCCAAGTTGTCTATCTAAAATAGACCAGCTCAATTGGAGTACAATCATACTCCACCGATGGTAACGTATCGGTCACGGCTTAACTTACTTCAACCTAAGTTGGTTCGGTCAGCAACTAAGAAAGTGTTATTCGGATAGGTCAACGCTGATTGGGTTTTCACTAGCTCCCAACTCACTGGCAGGTTGACGAATCGTACTTGTCTTTCCTCCGTCTTTTATCTTGTGAAACCTATACTAGCATCTTTTTTTGATTTGTAAACAGAAAAATTAAAAAGAAATGAGTAATTTTCTTATGAAATCGTGACCAAAACCTTGTTGTTCTAAGAGTTTTCACAGTTTTAAAAAAAGTTTTTGAAAATATGCGAAAAACTGGCGGCGGATTTCGTTAGTACTTGTAGGGGAAGCTGTCACAGTAGTTGTCAGAAAATCCCAGTTCAAGAAAAACGCGTCACAGCCTGATGACCGCAACGCGTTAGAAATTCTGTTCAGTTAATCTTGTTTCCGTCGAACCACGAGAGTTTGACTTAAAGCCAAGAGCACGAGCCCCAATTCGGCTAACCACGGTGTGTTCTGCTCACTGGTTTGTGGCAGCGTGTCGTTGTTAGCTGATTGACCAGCATTCGTTGAGGTCGTCATCGCATGACCACCGGTCGTTTGAACGCCCTTTGCGGGTGCGGTACCCATGGCCATTGGGTGTTCAACGGGGTGTTTGGGTACAGGTGTAACCTGAGGTGCGTGAACGGTCTTCAATATTGGTTTGGCTGGTGTGGTTGGCTTTGTGGGTGTCGTTGGTTTAGAAGGCGTCGTTGGCTTACTTGGCGTTGTCGTGCCAGTACCCGGCGTACCAGGATTGGTTGTGGTGCTACCTGTATTAGTGTTTCCGGTCGTGGTATTGCCACCGTTATCGGGAATGGTTGGCGCATTGACAGTCAGCGTAACCGCATCAGGGGTCACGACATTACCGTTGGCATCCGTGTACGTGAAGGTCAGGGTATAAGTCCCTGGCGTGCTAGCGTCAAAGGTGGCTGGATCGATCGTGTTGTTATCACTATCCGTGATAGTAACCGCAAGCGTGGAACCATCGGCTGCGCTGCCCATCGATGGTGTCGTAATGGCAGTCCCGTCGACAGCTGTTTGGCCAGTGATGGCGTCAGTTGGCGTCCACTTGGTTCCGGCTGTGATGGTTTGGTCCGCTACGGTTAAGGTACTTTCTGCTGGTTTGACCGTGATTGTCGATGTGGCGATCGTCGAAATTACTTGATTTCCTGAAGCGTAATGGTTGTTATTGCCTTGGGCGTCGTCATACTCGTAGGTCACAGTATAGGTTCCAGGCTTCTGTATATCTTTTTGCAGATCTGCTTGTGTGATAACTTTCCCATCACTATCTTTAATCGTCATAATGATTTTTCCCAAATCAGGTGTGTCACCAGCAATGGCTTGGTCTACCGTCAGAATGCTACCATCAGGGGCAAGTCCACTCAAGGTCTCAGCAGGATCCCAAGTATTGGTATTTCCAGCATAATAGGTTTTATCACTAGAATTTAGCTTAGTTTGAATATAATTTGTGTAGAAATAATAAGTTTGACCGGGAACTGGCGTTGTATCGCTGATGGATTTCAAGTCAATCTTGGTTGGCTCTAACAGGGCAGTAGTTGGACGTGCCTGTGCAACGGGATTGTTGGGGTCGGTTCCCATGTATTGTGGCCGCCAATAACGACTAGTGTACGCTTTATCGACCGTCGTACTCATCATTTCGGCAGGGTTAAATTGGGTTCCAGGGTCACCTTGATAGACGACGCCGCTATATTGTGTTTTTGTAGGGGTAGTGGTCAAGCTAACTTGGAACCTACTCTGTACTTTAATCGCGACATAATCGAGTTTTCCGTAATTGGCGTAGACATCAGCACCGTTATTTTTCCAAATACCGACTAAATTAGTATCCGGCCAGTCAGCCGCATTAGGTCCAAAAAGGTTGATTGCGTTGAGGCTCATATAGCCGCTACTGGTGTCGGCATAGGTTTGATCACCAATACCCATGTAAAGCACATCGGTAGTCGTCGACTCAATTGGTGTTCCACTAGGATGGGCAGTGTCATTAGGGTCGCTAGGGTTATTAACCGTCAAAGAAGTGTATGTTTGAGAATCGGTTGAAGGTGCCGTGGAAACTAGGGTCTCCATGTGAATTTGACTAGAAAATCCTTGGACACCATCCTTGCCAGTGAATTGGGCTCCAGCGTTCGGTTTGAAGTAGAAGACCTGACGTCCGTCACTGGTGTTACTGAGTTGAGAGACAGTGAGGCTCGAGACGTTGACGTAGGGGATGCCGGTCGTGGGATTGACATCGGCTTGAAGCTTTTTGACATAAGCGTCGGCAGCATCTTGAACATGGTTTAACGTCGCTGTGATCGAAACAGGGAGTATAACGTAAAAGGCATAGACACTTTCGGGGAAATCAGCGGGAGGAAAGTTTTCCGTGTCATAGGGGACTAACCCAACTAAGGCCATCGAATCGTAGGGAACATATTTGCTACCACCAAGACTCACATAAAAATTACCTAAACGGGGCTGCGTCGTGACGAGGGTTCCGGTTACCGGTACGCCATTGATGTCCTTACCGGTTTTTACAACGGGGGTATCTTCGGCGACAGGAGACAACATCTTAAGCATTCGATTAGTGTGAAAATAGGAGGCTGGTTCAGCAGCAGACAGAGCTGAATTAGCGACAGAATGCGTTGGATTAGCGGTAGACGAAGCCAGACTAGCGACAGAATGAACTGGTTCAGCAGTAGACGAAGCCTGGCTAGCGACAGAATGCGCTGGTTCAGTGGCAGACGAAGCTTGGCTAGCGACAGAATTGGTTGGTTCAGCAGTAGACGAAGCCAGACTAGCCACAGAATGAGCTGGCTCAGCAGTAGATGTAGCCGGAGCAGCGGATGATGTTGTTAGCTTTACCGATTTAGGGGTGACTGTCCTTGAATCAGCGACTTCAGCGGTATTGTCATTGTCGTCATTTGTAGCGGCGTTGGCAGTGGTTGAGACACTTAATCCCGCAACGAGAACGCCGGATGCAATGGCGCCCACCAGCCATAATTTTCCTGCTTTATAAAGTTTGAAATGAAGCTTAGTGGTTTGTGAATGGTCCTCAATTTTGCGGATGTTCATCGTGATTTCTCCTCACTCATTTTAGCCGTGCAGCTGACGGTTGAAAAATCCGAGGAGAACGCTGCGGTCGAATGGTTTCTTATAGAGGTAATGTTACCACAAAACTATTTATTTACACATTGATTAAACCGTAAAAGCAATCCCACGGTTTACAGGCGTAGTGATTGTCAAACTGTCAGGCACATAGCGACAATTTAGCCTAATGACGAGGCCTTTTATACCGCGAGAAAACAGGCTCGAACGGGCTAAAAATATCTTGCCTATATGGCGTTATTTACTGACTAAAAGTTCGTAAACTAGCCCATATCACAGGTCTTTACGGCTGTTACCAGCAAATAAAAAGACGAGCATCGCGTGCTCGCCCAAACTTCAGGATTAATCTGGTAGGATTTTAACTTCTTGGAGGTGGTCTTCGCTAATCGTGAACTGGAACGGACTCGTGCCGTTGAAACCATTTCCGGTGACCACTAGGTCGACGATCCAAGTCTGGGGATCAGTTTGACGAAAGTCGGCGAGTTCGAAGTGCGATTGTTTGCCAATATTGTCGGTCTGGTTCCAGGAAGCAATCCCATCTGTGCCATGGTACTCGGTGCCCCAGTCATTTAACACGGCATCGGCGGTAAATAAGGCGACAAAGCCGGCGGAATCGCTGGCATTCGTGGTGTTGATGAAGGCCGTAATCGCAGCGGGTAACGTTAAATCATCCATCAGTAAGACTCCTTAGTGGTTCAAGATAGTCTTATCAAACCATCTCATCCTTGAAAAGTCAACGAATTGAGGCGTTAACTATGGGCCACCTAAATTGGTCGTCTGCGGCCGCCAGGGATTCCACCTGCTGTGGGGGGCGGTTCAGCCCTGTGGGCTTCTCGCTCGATTTGAAGCCGCCAGGGTCGGCGTCTTCAAATTCGCCCGTGTTGTAAGGCCGAGAAACAACACTCGGTCTAACAACACCTTCACGGCTGGTTTCATCCCTGGCCCCCTTCGACTAAGTATGGTTGTTAACTCATCATCGCTCGTGTTGAAACTATTAGTGGTATCGGCGTGGCGTAAGGCGTTTGTCAAAACTTTCCGGTAGTCATTCAGTCCATTTTTCCTTTGGCGCCAGGCGATCGCAAGCGTATACTGAGAGGTAATCATTTTTAATTCACAGGAGGACACATGATTACATTAAAATCAGACCGCGAAATCGCGGGGATGCAGGCGGCGGGCGACATTTTAGCGGGCCTGTTTCACGAACTAGAGGACTACATTAAGCCGGGGATGAGCACCTGGGACATCGACCATTTTTCTTACAATTACATCGTGGGTCACGGGGCAACACCTGGTGAACTGAACTTCGAAGGGTACAAGTACTCGACGTGTATCAGTGTCAACGATGTCATCTGTCACGGTTGTCCCAGCAAGGATATCATCGTTAAAAATGGCGATCTCATCAAGCTCGACACGGTGATCGATTACAAAGGTTACCTGAGCGACGCTTGCCACGCCATCGTGGTGGGTAAGGCGTCGCCCGAGGTTCAAAAGTTGATGGACGTGACGCGCAAGGCGCTTTACTTAGGAATTGACCAGGCGGTTGTAGGTAACCGTATCGGGGATATCGGTTTTGCCATTCAAGACTATGCGGAAAATCAGCTAGGTTACGGCGTGGTTCGTGATTACATCGGCCACGGTATTGGACCGACGATGCACGAACGTCCTGACGTGCCACACTATGGCAAGGCCGGTCACGGCAAACGCCTTAAGGCGGGGATGACCATTACCATTGAACCCATGATTAACGTAGGTTCCTACGAATGTTCCGGCCCGGATGACGATGGCTGGACGATTCACACGGTCGATGGCAGCCTGAGCTGTCAGTACGAGCACACCTTAGTGGTGACCGAAGATGGGCCAAAGATTTTAACGTCATTTGACCACGAACGCGACGCTAAATATTTGTTACCATAGGTCAGTCAAGAAAGTTGGGTTAAGAAAGATGAAACAACAGAAGACTTTAACGGAGCTGCTGGCGGATGCCCCACGGGTGTTCCTAGTCCCGCACAATGTCCGCCAGGAAGTCCCGGTGCACGTGGCCGAGACCGATCTGACCATTGGGGTGGACGCTGTCGGCGGCGACAATGAAGATCCCTATGTCTGGGCGCCGAACTTTCTCTACACGTTCTGTCATGCCCATGGCAATCGCTATCAGGGATCCCTACTGGAGGATGTTCCGGTGGGATCGGTAATTATCTTTCTGGCACTGCCAGCTCCAGAGAAGGGACGGCCGTCATGGAAGAATGCCACTCATGTGCAGATTGATACCGTGATGACGGTTCAGGCACAGGTGAAATGGCAGTTGGATAATCCGCCATTGACGTTGGCGGCCCTCCAGCAACAATTTCAGGCGACCCCGGCCTACTTGGGTGACGGGCAGGCCATTGAAAATCATCTGCCCTATATTGACACGCCAACGCGTCGATTGTTGAGCAAGAATCCCGGGCATGATTGGCCGGTGCACAACGACTGGCAGAGTTACGTGACGTTGGTGGGGGATCCGGAGAACTCTTTCCTGCCATTGGGTGAAGACAAGCACATCGTGGATATTCAGGGTGATCTGGCCAAGGCCTTGATAAACTATATCCAAATTAACAAACGTAACCGCGCCGCTGTTCTGGATTTGCCAGAATTAGTGGCCCTTCAGCCAGCCAAGGGGGCTCGCGTCTACTTCCGGCGGACCGAACGGATCTTGGCGGATGGCACAACCAATCCGCTGTGGGCTGAGATGATTGATCCGCTAGTTCGGACCATCGACGATCAGCTGGTTTATCGGGTTACTGGCAGTGAGATTGTTGATCAACGACCTTAATTGAAGAATTGTATGGGACGATGCCTGCGGGTGTCGCCCTTTTTGTAGATAGAAGGTTGATCTCGTTCATACCCGGTTCGAAAGTTTGGCTGATAGAAAGTAAATTGAGATAACTAGGACAGACCGATCGTCGTCGGCAAATAGTCCGATCGGCTCAAATCACAGTCTGAATTGAGATTGATGGAATCGCGTGATGGCAATGATGACAGCCCTTATTCGTGATAAAACGTTTAACCTGGAGACTAGTCAATCTAATTAACGATTAATCCTTGAAATGCCTTCTGGTTCAGTTATAATACAGTTGTAGAGACAATTATCCATATTTTAAAATATGTGGCGAATAAATGAATTAATAATGCAGGCTGCTCGATAATTTAAATAAAATTGAAAGCGCATACATGAGCAAACTGACTAGGGCAGATTTCACTTCATGAGGAGGAAGCAATCATGAGAACACCGATGATGGGACAAGCCAAGGAACACTACAAGAGTTACAAGGCTGGCAAGCGCTGGGTTTACGCCAGCATAACCATTATTGCGTTGGGCTTAGGTCTAACGGGAATCACGACGGCACAAGCAGATGTCACGCCGGCTGCCGACCCCACCACGACGGAGGTTGCGAAGGACCAACCTGATCAGCCGGAAGTTAAGGATGACGTTAAACCGGAGGCCACAAAGGATGATGACCAGGCAGGCAAGCTAGATGATGCTGACAAGCTTCAGCAACCAGCCGAGACGCCAGATCCTGTGCAGGATGTCACGCCGGATAAACAACCGGGTCAAGCACCCGACCAATCTGTAGAAAAGTCTGATGTCATTCCGGATGTTGAGTCACAAGACAAGTCGACCCACGACGAACAACCGGCATCACAGAAGCTAAGAAGTTCACGGATGATGGGCCCCAACACATTGGTCAAGGAAGCCCCATCCATCGTAGGCAAGAATGCCGATGAGTGGATGCCAGATAAGGCAACTCAGGGTTGGGTGATTGCCGCGGTTAAACAGGCGGAACACAATCAATTTCTAACAATTGACGCCTCTAATCTCTACCAATATGTCAGTGCACCCCTGTTCTTGAGTTATCAAAAGACCAACGTTAAAACTTTCGGTGAAATTCATGATCTGACAGGGCTACAGTATTTTACCAAGATGACCGCCTTTGAGTGGGCCTACAACGTTCCCACCAATGGTCTAATCGATATGAGCTTTGCCCCAGACCTCGAGACTTACATGTTGATTGGGAGTGATTTTTCGGGGACCGTGAAGATTAATATGCAAATGAGTCCCAAGACTTTCATGAACACGTATCTGAGTCAAAACACCAAACTGACACAATTAGACTTAACCGATACCGGACTGACCGGTTCTGTGGACGGCTTGGCGGCTTACCAGGATTTGACTCAGCTGCGGCTCTCTAACAACCAGCTGACGGGAGAGCTTTCTACACTGACTCAATTACCAAATTTGACGCAATTGTTTGTGGATGGTAATCAGTTAACGGGTAAGTTACCGGCACCAGCAAATTGGACTAATTTAGCACAAGTCAACGTTCAAAATAATCAACTGAGTGGCGATTTGCCAGACTTTACCGGGTTCACCGGGAGTTTCTGGGCGGATGATAATCACTTCAGTACGGGGACCTACAGTACCCAATCGGTTTACTATCAGACAGTTGGTGGCAAGACTTACACGTTGACGCCAACCCAGACGAGTTTTGACCCCATCACGGATGTTGTCAATGGGGTTCAGGATGCCACCGGTCAGATTGACCCGGACAATACCTTGGCACTATCTCGCTTTGGTAATGGCTGGACCATTGTTTCGGGAACGCCAACGGCTGACGTGAAGGGCTCCACCTTCGATGCATGGGCACAGACCCAGCAGGATGCCTCATCATTGTTCACGGTTAGTGCCGACCCAGACAACGCCTTAGGTTTCAAGCTGACAGCCAATGGGGATGTCCCAGATGGCACTTACAGTATTTACGTTTACAGTTCCAAGTATGGTGCTGGGCACACTTACCTGGGTTACGTGACGTTCAACATCGTTAATGGCCAAGACCCAGTCGATCCCGTTACGCCAGTGGATCCAACACCGGGTATCACGACTGGGACCGTGACGGTGGTTAACGTTGATGAGAATGGCAATGTCATTAGCCAACACGTCGAGACCGGGACAGTCGGGGACAGCTACACGGTTACCGCACCCGAGTTGGATGGTTATGAATTAACGAGCCCAAGTTCAGTGACTGGAACTTATACGACAGCTGGCTCGACCGTTACCTTTACGTACAAAACGTCAGACCAGGATGGGGATAGTGCGGCAATTGGAGAGCCTGTCGCAAAGCCCGAAACAGGGCATGGTTTGATCACTAACGATGGGAATGCCGATAAGGTTGTCAATCATGGCGGTCAGACTGCAAAGGCACAAACTGGGCACGTCGCAACCTTAGCCGGCCATGAGAATTCGGCAGTTAGCCAACAGTCTATCCAGACGACTTTACCGCAAACTGATGAAGTTTCTTCTACGAGTTGGTTTGTTGCGGGGATGGCTGTCTTGGTTGCCACCTTGGGGTTAGCTGTTTTTCGAAACAAGCGTCATAATTAGGCGAGAAAACTCACCGATAGGCTGAATTAAAATGACATAGTTGTTAGGGACGATACCGTTGGGCATCGTCCCTTTTATTTTTTGGCAGAATTAGATCTCACTCATACCCGGATAAAAGGTGAAAGGGGTGTCTTAAAAGAGAAAGTAAAGTGTCATAACTAGCTGACATCCGTTTTTAGGATGTCCTTACCCATCGCCACAAATGTGGATAGTACACGCTTCTATCGGTATCTAGAAATGATAACTTATTGCCCGAGATAAAAGGATTCTTTAAAGTAAAACGTTCAACTTAAAATTAGTCAACGTAATTGACGATTAGTCCTTGAAAAGCTTTCTTATTCAGCTATAATAGATTTGTAAGGAAAACTACTCACATTGGAAAATGTGTGAGGAAACAACAACGAGATTTGTTTTTTATTTAGGCAAAATTGAAAACGAATACATAAAAGAATGACTAGGGCAGGTTTACTTCACGAGGAGGAAGCAATCATGAGAACGCCAATGATGGGACAAGCCAAGGAACACTACAAGAGTTACAAGGCTGGCAAGCGCTGGGTTTACGCTAGCATTACGGTTATTGCGTTGGGCTTAGGCTTGACGGGAATCACGACAGCACAGGCGGATGTCGCACCAGCAGCCGATCCCGCAACGACTGAGGTTGCTAAGGATGACTCCAGTGAACAGCCTGAAGTTAAGGACGACGTTAAACCAGAAGCTAATAAAAATGACGTTCAGTCAGATAAGTTAAGTGATCCTGACCAGACTCAGAAGCCTGAAGCTTCTGAGTCCGATGAACCCGCTCCCGAAAAAGATGTTCAGCAGGATAATGAACCAGGTCAAGACGTTGTTCAATCTGGAAAAAAGACTATTGTTTCTGACGTCAAGACACCAGGTGAAACGACTCAAGATGAACAACCAGCACAAACTTTACAACAGTCACGGATGAAGAGTCGGGCAAACTTGGTTAAGGAAGCCCCATCCATTGTGGGTCAAAGCGCTGATGAATGGATGCCAGACAAAGCGACGCAGAACTGGGTAATTTCTGCGGTTAAACAGTTTGAAGCAAATGTTAATCACAATGCTTATGCTTTTGTGACCCCTGCTAATCTCTATCAGTATGTTTCGGATGGCATTAACTTCGCCTATCTGAGTACCGATTCGGCTGGTTACGGTAAGATTCAAGATCTCACAGGACTTCAGTACTTCACCAACATGAACTCTTTTCACTGGGACAATGCCTTACCTGACAATGGCTTAATTGATATGAGCTTTGCTCCTAACTTGGTAGATTATCAGCTTGATGGTTCAGGTAAGAGTATGAATCTCAATATGAATCTGGCAACTTTCTTAAACACGTACTTAAAACAGAATCTTAAGTTACAAGAGTTAGTGGTTAGTCATGCCGGTCTCACTGGAACCTTGGATGGAATTGAAGCCTACCAGGAATTGACTGGGTTACACCTGATTAGCAATCAACTGACGGGGGATTTGACGCCAGCGACAAAGCTGTCGAAGTTAACGGTTCTACGTGTCTCTGATAACCAATTGACTGGGGAATTACCCGCCCCAAGTACCTGGGCTGGATTAACTCAGCTCGATGTTCAGGATAACCAGTTGAGTGGTATTCTGCCAGACTTCAGTGGTTACAATGGAAAGTTCTGGGGAATGGAAAATCACTTTGGTAGTGGCTTAAGCTATGTGGCGGTTTATTATGAAACTGTTACTGGCAAGACCTACAAACTGACGCCAAAGGTCCAAAGTTTTGATCCTCTGACGGATGTCGTGGTCGGGATCCAAGGTTCCGATGGTAAGCTTGACCAGACTGATGCAATTGTGCCACTGCGCTTCTCTTCCGGCGCGACGGTCGTTTCTGGGGCCCCAACCGCTGGCATGAAAGGTGCTGCTGTTGATGCTTGGGCGCGGACACAGACCGATGCCTCTTCACTCTTCAAGTTCAGTGCCGATGCAGACAATCCATTAGGTTTTACCATGACAGCTGTTGGCGATGTGCCAGATGGGTCTTACACCCTCTTCCTGGAAAATGCTAACTACAACACGAGTGATAACTGTTACTTTGGTTACCTGACCTTCAACATCGTCAATGGTGAGGATCCCATCGATCCTGTCACGCCAGTTGACCCAACCCCAGGTGTGACTACCGGGACGGTTACGGTGGTTAACGTCGATGAAAATGGGAATGTTATCAGTCAACACGTTGAAACTGGGACGGTCGGGGACAGCTACACGGTCACCGCACCCGAAATAGATGGCTATCAATTGACGAGTCCAAGTTCCGTCACTGGGACTTACACTACGGCTGGTTCAACGGTCACCTTCACTTACAGCTCATTAGCTAACGGCGGGGATGGCGCGACGATTGAAGAACCAGGTGCAAAGCCTGAAACGGGACATGGTGAGATTGTTAACGGTGGTGACGGTGATAAGGTTGTTAACACTGTTGCCAACAAGGGTGGTCAAGCTGCGAAAGCTCAGGCTGGTCATGCCACGATGTTAGCTAGCCATGAGAACACGGCTGCTGCTCAACAGACGGCCAAGACCACTTTGCCACAAACCAATGAAGCTTCTTCTGCTAGTTGGATTGCCGCAGGCATGGCGATCTTAGTGGCTACCTTAGGATTAGCTGGTTTCCGGAGCAAGCGTCACAATTAATTTGAAAGTTGTGGTTGCTTTTTCCAGAAAATAAATGCTAAACTAAGTCCAATTAAATAGTGCGTATAATTGATCAGCACGCTTCCCAATTCTTTTTGGGGGCGTGCTGTTTTCTTTTGCGGCTAAAATTAAAAGGAGTGTGTCATTTGGAATTTCAACAACGCTTACCACAAAATCTGCGGGAAACCGCACTCTTCATGACTGTCATCTCAGTTCTTTCAGTGAATATCATTGCACCAGTCATTACGGGGATGGAGATTGGTTTCTCGCTCGAGCACTGGGTTATGGTGCTACGCCAGATGCCTTTGCTGTGGGCCGCCGTCATCATCTTAGTGATTCTGACGCAACAGCCGGCCACAAAACTCGCAAGTTACTTTCTGGGGGAAGCGGCTAACTTTCGATCAACCATGCTGATTACGGCTCTATGTAACGTTTTTCTGATGTCGTTGGTTCTGACGGTTGTGGGGACCTGGATTGGAACGGGACAGGTCACCTTGGCGTCACTACAACACTTCTTCCTGAAGTGGCCGCGGAACTTTACCATCGCTTTTATCGTCGAGGCCTTTGTGGTCCAACCGTTGGCTCGATTAGTTATGGCTCGAATTCATGGCGCTCGCGTGTTGGGATAGAGAATATAGGGACAATGATTGCAGAATAGTCAAGGTTGCCGGATTTACAGATCTGCGTCGCAATTGCAAAGCTTTGTCGGCTAATCTGAGAGGTTTTGGTGTTAGCCGGGGGCAGCGTCGTGATAGTTATTTGGATAAGTTCTAGAAAATAGGAAATGAGCCCCAGACCCGTATCACAGAAGGTCTGAAGCTCATTTTGGTATTGCCATCAGATTAATTAGTAAGTGGTCCAACCACCATCGACGGGGACGATCGCCCCGTTAACGTAGGCGGCGTCATCGGAAACCAGGAAGAGGGCGGCGGTCGCAATGGCTTCTGACGTCCCAATCTGCGGCATCAGACCCTGGCCTTGTTGCTGGCGGCCCATGCCAAATTGACTGACGCCAGTCATGGATTCGGTAATGTTGGTATTGATGCCACCAGGTGCGATGGCATTAATCCGCAAACCTTCGTTTTCATACATGAAGGCGGTGTTCTTGGTGAGACCAACTACAGCGTGCTTAGCGGCCGTGTATGCCACGCCAGCGCGCCCGCCATTGGTGCCACCAACTGAGGCGATGTTTAGGATAACGCCGGTATGCCGTGGTAGAAATTCCTTGACGGCTTCGCGGGTGGCATACATCACACTATTGGTATTGATGGCGAAATTACGTTGCCACATCTCATCTGTGAGTTCACCAATTGGGGCCATGTCATCCATGATTCCAGCATTATTGACAAGAATATCGACCTGACCGAATTTGGCCTTGGCAGCCGCAAAGAGGGCTTCGATGTCGGCTAGATTTGAAACATCGGTCTTAACGGCCAATGCCTCCTCACCGGCGTCTACAATGGCGCTCACGACTGTTTGGAGACGATCTAAGTTGATATCCGCGCCCACGACGCGCGCCCCCTCAGCCGCAAAGAGCTTGGCCATTTCGGCCCCCATACCAGACCCGGCCCCCGTAATAATGGCAACCTTTCCTTGTAAACGATCACTCATCGCAAACACATCCTTTTCTGGGTAGTTGTGTTCTTTCTGTATCCGCTTTCATTATACCTGAACGTCAGCTGGAATGCCTGCCATTCACTGGTCGGATTCGGCAGAAATGGGTATTTGGATAAGAAAAGGCCGCCACATCTTCAGTAATGAAGGTGGGGCGGCCAGGAGTGACCTAGCACAGGCTAGTCATGGCATAGATTTGCGAATCGTGTGTATCGGATGGTAGAAAATCAGAGGCACAATGATTGCCGAATAGGAAGATATGTCATACAATGTAATACAGCAAGGGAGGCAATACCAATGGCAATGATTTCGATTCGGGTTAGCGATGCGGAAAAAGAATGGTTGACCTATATGGCCGATTTTTATGGGGTTTCTTTATCAGAATTAGTTAAAGATTATTCAATGACGGAGTTGGAAGATGAATACGACCAATTGGTAGCCAAGGTTGCCTATAAGCGGTATCAAGAAAGCGGACAGAAGAGCTTGTCAATGGATCAGATCCTGGAAGAATTTGGCGGTTCTGACCGATGAGCTTTCATTTACGTTTCAGTCAAGGTGCCTGGAGACAGTTGAAAAAGATGGACCGGCATCAGGCCCAATTACTTGTGAATTGGTTGTATGCTAATATCGATGGACTAGCGGATCCGCGCAGTAAAGGAAAGGCGCTGTCGGCAAATTTGAGGGGACTTTGGCGATATCGAATTGGTAACTTTAGAGTGATTTGTCAAATTCAGGATGACCAGTTACTGGTTCTAGTGTTAACCGTGGGTCATCGTCGTGATATTTATTTGGATAGACTCTAGAAAATAGGGATGAGCTCTAGACCTGATGTAGAAGGTCTAGAGCTCATTTTTCTGCATGCAAGATTTACATAATTTAAACAGCTAGGTGCATAAGAAAAGCCGCCACATCTTCAGTAATGAAGGTGTGGCGGCCAGGAGTGACCTAGAAGTTGAGAATTTCTGTTTCGTAACCGTCGGGCAACAGGGAAATGACGCGGGCACCACGAGGGAGTGTCCCATAGCTGTTGTATCCGGTCGGGTTACCGTAGTTCAGGCCAATACCACGGTAGTTGGCCGTGAAGTTATTGTCGTGGTCGTGGCCGGCAAAGAGGGCCTTGACGTTTTGCGACTTCAACAAGGTGTAGAACAACCCTGAGTTGGTGACGGGTGAGCAGACGGCCTCACCTTGTTCACCGGTGAGAATGGCTTGACCAGCTTGCGTGTATTCCGGTAAGGGAATGTGCAGGAATCCGAGGTCAGTTTGCGCCTGGGTCCGGGCGTAAGGCAAGCGGGTAAACCACTCAATTTGTTCTGGTTCAATAGCCGCGTATTGTTCGTCGGCTGGCCAGTGAGAATAGTCACCGCTGTCCCAAACGTACAGAACGTGGGCGAGTTCACCATCTCGCGTTACCTCTAACGTGTAGCTTTCACGGTCGTCAACGACGGCTGCGTGGTGTTTGTCGGCAGGGTGGGCTAAGCCAGCTTCTAACTGACGTAAACCGGCTCTGTTGAGGGCACCTTCGGCATCGTGATTACCATACGTGATAGCCACTGGAACCGGGTAGCGGTTCAAGACGTCGTACAGAGCACCGAGCGTTTCCGCTGGCTTTGAGGCTTGTTTGCCCCAAAGAAGATCCCCGGTAATCATGATGAGGTCGAAGTCATTGGTTTGAAGCATCGTATCAATAGCCGTTAAGGATTTCTGACTAGCCTCGTTTAGGGGTGTGTCACTCAAATGAATATCCGTTAACTGGCAAATCTTAAAGGCCTTTTGGCCGGTAGTTTCGAGACGCATGACGCGGACTCCTTTCTAGGCATCGAAGTGGTTTTCAAGATACGTGTTGTATCCTTGGTCAACGGCGGCGACACTGTGGGCGTCAGCGCCAAAGACCAACGGAATCTGGCGCTGTTGCGCGGCCTGAATCCACGGTAAGGTGGGGGTGAACTCCGTTTGAGTTGGGCGGAAGAGTCCCGCCATGTTGCAGTCTAGGAGGTCGCCACGATCGGCCACCGTATCCAGAATGTGGGTTAAGAGTGTCCGGGTAGTGGCATCTTCCCAAGCGGTAATTGCGGGGAAGGTGTTGCGCCACTTGCGGTACAACATGATGTGGCCGTAACGCGCAGGTTTGTTGGGGGTCTCCCAATCGATGGCTGCTTGGACGCGTTCAAGGTAGGCGTTGGCAACCGTCAAAGGTGATCCATAAGCCGCCACCACGCCGTCCTTGAAGTCGGCCGCTGTGTCGTCGATGGCTCGCAAACCCGTCTTCGTCGGCAGGAAGTGCACGGAGAGGAGGGCGTCGTCAATTTGGTCACCGTAGTGAGCCAGTTGAGCGGCAGTCCAGTCGGCGTATTCCGGGAAGAAATCAACCTCGAATCCCACGAGGATCCGGATTTGGTCACGGTACTTGTATTTGAGCCGTTCCATCTTTTCCAGATAGGCTGGTAATTCGATCAGGCCGAATGAGGCGGTGTAGACGGCGTGTCGTGACCCCGCTGGCCGGTCGTAGAAGGCCGGTGGTAGGGGAAAATGTTCCGTGATGGAGTAGGTCTTGAAACCACTCAGGATGGCCTGACGGATGAATGCCTCGACGTCCTCACCGGAACCGTGGGGGCAAAACTCCGTGTGGTTATGGCCACTCCAGGTGTGGCGGTCAATGGCACCAAGGCTCGTCTTACTCAGCATTGGCGGGACCTACTGGATGCACGGCGGCGGGGTCAAGGTAGAGCGTGAGGGGAACGCCAATTTTCAGCGGTTCCGAGTGGTTCAATAGCTCAACCTTGAGGGGTAACTTGGCGTCACTCATGAAGTGATATTGCACCCGGTCACCCAACATGCTGCAAGTCGTCATTTGACCGGCAATCGCCGTGGCTTCCGGCGTGGCTTCTGGCGAGAAGAGCTCCGGACGAACGACGTAGTGGGTGTCGGCAACCAGGGATTGGCCACTGGCCGTGGTCAGTCCCAATTGTTGAAGTTGCGTGCCTGTCAGAAGGTTGTGATTCCCGATGAACTGCGCCATGAAGACGTTCTCAGGTTGGGCGTAGATGGCCATTGGTGAGCCTTGTTGTTGTACCTTACCTTCATTCATGACCACAATGTCATCGGAAATTGCCATGGCTTCGCCTTGATCATGGGTGACAAAGAGCATGGTGATGCCGAGCTTTTGTTGATACTCGCGAATCTGTTCGCGCAAGCTAACTCGAATCTTGGCATCCAGGGCACTCAGTGGTTCATCAAGCAACAGGAGTTTAGGTTTGAGTACCATGGCTCGTGCAATGGCTACCCGTTGCTTTTGACCCCCAGAGAGTTGGTCTGGGTAGGCGTCCTTTTTGTTAGTCAGGCTGACCGTTTGGAGCATCGCCATGACTTCCTTGTTGATGACGTCGTTACTCTTCTTTTGAACCCGTAACCCGTAGGCCACGTTGTCAAAGATGGACATGTTGGGAAAGAGCGCGTAGGACTGGAAGACCATACCGATGTTTCGTTGGTTAGCGGAACGGCTTTGAATCTCTTCGCCGTCCAGTAAAATCTTGCCACTAACTTCGGTATTAAGTCCGGCAATTGCTCGCAAGACGGTGGTCTTCCCGCTCCCGCTAGGGCCGAGAAAGGTTGTCAGGGTGTTCCGGCGCACCTTGAAGGACATGTCCTTGATGATGTTGTTGCCGGAAAGGGTAATCCCTAAGCCTTGAATCTGTAAGAAGTCTGACTGCATTATTTCTTTGCGCCCTCCTTGGTGGATTTGTGTGGTGCCGAGTAGTGTTGCATGATGAGAATCAAGATCAGCGAGATGAACGCGAGGAAGATGAAGTAGATGGTCGTCAGCACGCTGCTGGCCTGACCGTTACTACGCATCAATCGGTACATGTAGATCTTGAGGGTCTCGAAGTTTCCCCCTAAAAGGAGGTTCGTCAGGACGTATTCCCCAAAGGCACTGGTGAAGGTCAGGAGCATGGCGACCAGGACACCGGCACGAATGTTGGGGATGATCACCTTAACGAAGGCCTTGAAGGGCGAGTCGCCTAAAACTAATGCTTGTTCGAACATGGCCCGGAAGTCGCGACCGATGAACGCGTTGTCTAGCGCTTGGTAGGTGAGAGGGAGACTTAGCAACGAGATGGCCAGCACTAAGATGATAATCTTAGGAATTGGCAATTCTGCGTATAACTGAATCAGACCTGTCACCAGGATGATCCCAGGAATCGTGAAGGGAAGTACCGTGATGAAACGCAGGTGCGACTTCACTTGGGGATTGTAGACGTTGGCGTAGAACACAACAGGTAGGAAGCAAGCCATGGCAATCAACGTAGTCAGCAAGCCGAGACTAAATGACCGTAAGAGAACCGCCATGAATTCGGGACTAGCCACTAATTCGCTATACCATTTCAGGGTCAGGCCGTTAGGCAAAATGGTCTTCACCCAAGAAGTTGAGAATGAGTAAATCATAGTGACAACGATGGGCGTTGCCAGGTAGATAAAGAGAAAGGTAATGATACCGCGAGCAACGCGGGTGCTAGCTTTTGGACTCATTAGGCTTTCACCTCCCGTTTACTACGCGTGACCCGGTTACCCAGCCAAACAATGGCTGTCATAAAGAGGGCAAACAGGGTGGCGAAGGTACAGGCCAGTGGGACGTTTGCGGTTAATCCGCCATCAATCAGGGTTCCAATCAGGGTTGGAATGGTTACCAAACTGTTTCCCGTCAAGGCAAAGGTCGTTTCGTAGGTCCCCATAGCATTGGCGAAGAGTAAGGTAAAGACTTCGACGATGTTGGGTAACACGACCGGAAAGATGACTTTCTTAAAGAAAAACATGGGTTTTGCCCCGAGGACGGAAGAAATTTCCTTCCATTCCGGATTCAATTCCTCGAAGACTGGGAAAAGAAACATGATACCCAGTGGGACTTCGAAGAAGGTGTAGGCCAGGGTAGTCCCGCTCAGAGAATAAATCTCAAACGTGCGGGGCAGGTGCAGGGCCGTCATCAGGGCCTGCCAGATACCAGCATTTCCGAATAAGATGATTAACGAGAAAGCCAGGGGAACCCCAGCGAAGCTAGAGGACATATTGAACAGAGAGATCAGGATATTCTTGGTCTTGGGAGCCAGACGAGTTAAGGCCCAGGCGCCAATAATCGCGATGATTAATGAGATAACCGAGGCTACCAGTGAAATTGCCAAACTGTTGCGAATGGCTTCGGTGTAATAGCGCGTCGAGACGACTTGATGATAATTTTCAAGACTGAAGCTACCATCCGCCGATTGGAAACTCGCGATAATCATAACCGTAATTGGCAACAAGAGGACTAAGACGACTAGCAAGCCAAGTGGAAAAAATACTTTCAGTCGCGTTTTCATGGCTGTTACTTAGCTCCAAGAACTTCATTTTGCCATTGTTGGCCTAACTTAACGGTTGCCTTGTTCCAAACATCATTGCTCTTCACGTGGAAGACCTTCTTGTAGTCACTTTGTGGCAATAACTTCTTCTTCACATCTGCTGGTAACTTCACACTGCTACGGATTGGACGAGCATAACCCTTTGCCAGGTTGATTTGACCTTGGTCGGAAAGGATGAAGTCACGAGCCAATTTGGCAGCATTTGGATGAGCGGCGTTCTTGTTGATGAGTTCGGCGTAACCACTAGTTACCGTCCCATCAGTTGGAACCGTCACCTTGAAACGCTTGGCGTCAACTTGGTGAGCATAGTTGAGGGCGTTGAAGTCCCACATAATTGAAACTTGAATTTCACCCTTTTGCAGGTTTTGAACGGATGGGTCAACCGTAGAAATCCGTTTTTGCTTTTGTAATTTAGCAAAGTACTTCAAACCGGGTTCCAGGTTGTCTTCACTTCCGCCGTTAACGTAGGCAGCGTTCAGAACCGCGTATTGTGGTTGAGCCGCAATGGCAACGTCACCCAGGGAAATCTTGTAGTTACCCTTTGCCAAGTCAGCCCAAGACTTAGGAGCGTCAGCGGCTTTAACGTTCTTGGTGTCGGTGATGAAGACCATAGAACCAGAGTAACCAGCAGAGTAGTAACCCTTCTTATCCTTAGCCCAGCTAGGAATTTCGTTCCAGTACTTGGTCTTGTAAGAAGTCAGCAGGTTCTGTTGAACGGCGGTTGGGGCAACGTTCAGACCAACGTCACCGATGTCAGGAGCGTCGGCGCCTTTGGCTGTCTTGAACTTTTGGAGTTCTTGGGCACTAGACATGTCTGTATCCGTATGTGAGATGCCATACTTGGACTTAATGTCTTGCCAGCTACCAATCCAGTTGGCCCAGGTGTCAGGCATCCCCACGGAAGCAACCTTGCCTTCCTTCTTGGCTTGCTTTTCGATGGTCTTCCAGTCGTCGGAAGTTCCTTCCGCCTTCTTAGTTGAACATCCTGCTAAAGTTGAAACCATCGTGAGGGCCGCAGCCGCAATCACCAAATTACGTTTGTTAAACATCAAATCAACACTCCTTCTGTTTTAGTTACGAGGTGTATATTAGCCGACTCATGTAAATCGCTCGCAAAAAAGGTATATAGATCGTGTAAAGATTGGATTTATTTAATTATGTAAACGTTTTGATGAAAGCAAGCCCAGACTGGGGTTGGGCTAATAGTTGAATCGATTGTTGGCCACGAGTACCGGATAAAAGTAATTTCAGCCGTTGATCATCTGACGACTGATTTTTTGGCTTAAAGGCCAATTGGCTATTAAAAAATTGATGGCGGGTCATCGACCAGTTAGTTAACGAACCGCCGCAAAATGATAAAACCGACGGGTAATTGTGATTATCATTGACCCAAAATTAGGGTTCTTCATATAAAGGCATAATCGCGTGATGTTCGTTTATTATCTTTATTCTTCCATTACGGATGATGATCTGTTATAGTCATGTTGAAACAGTTAACGATTAATTATAATTCGACTTATAATGTTCGTATTTTGAATAGGAGGGCTTAACCGTGGATCGATTTTTCAAGCTAAAGGAATCAGGAACCACCGTGGGTACCGAAATCGGTGCCGGCATCACGACCTTCTTCGCCATGTCTTATATTCTCTTCGTCAACCCGCAAATTTTAGGGCAGACGGGGATGCCCCAACAGGCTGTCTTCTTGGCCACCATCATTGCTTCCGTTGCTGGGACTTTGGTCATGGGACTCTTCGCTAATGTGCCGTATGCCTTGGCACCAGGGATGGGATTGAACGCCTTCTTCACGTACACCGTTGTCTTGGGGCTGGGCTTTAGCTGGCAAGAGGCGCTGGCTCTCGTGTTCTTCTGTGGCATTATTAATATCATCATTACCGCAACTAAGATTCGTAAAATGTTAATTTCTGCAATTCCAATGAACCTGCAACTCGCCATTAGTGGGGGGATTGGGGCCTTCATTGCCTACGTCGGGTTGAAGAATGCCAACTTCCTCGAATTCACGAGTAGTGCCGGCAACATTCTGTCAGTGAATGGCAAGGTCTTTAACGCCACTCAGGAAACCTTTAAACACGGGATTGGCACCGTGATGACTGGCGGGGGAATTACACCAGCCCTAGCCGTATTCAACTCGCCAGCCTTGGTATTAGCTCTGATCGGCCTGGTCGTCACGGTCATCCTGAAGGTTCGTAAGATTCCTGGAGCCCTGTTGATCGGGATCTTACTGACCACGATTATTGGGATTCCTATGGGGGTCACCAACCTACATTTGGCCAGTGACTACTCGATTGGATCCTCGGTTCATCAGTTAGGCACGACCTTCCTCGCGGCCTTCTCTGCGCAGGGGATGGGGTCACTCTTCTCCGAACATAATCGGATTATCTTGGTGTTGATGACGATTCTGTCCTTCAGTCTCTCCGACACCTTCGATTCACTGGGAACCTTCATCGGAACTGGGCGTCAAACCGGAATTTTCGCTGGGGAAAAGGAATTGGCCTTAGAACAGGAACCAGGCTTCAAGTCCAAATTGGATAAAGCCCTGTTCGCCGATTCCATCGCAACCGGGGTGGGGTCCATCTTTGGAACCTCCAACTTGACCACCTACGTGGAAAGTTCTGCGGGGATCGGGGCCGGTGGTCGGACCGGGTTAACCAGTGTGGTTGTGGCTGTGCTCTTTGCACTGAGCGCTTTGGCATCACCCTTGCTGTCGATTATTCCCACGGCCGCGATTGCGCCTTCCTTGATTCTGGTTGGGATTATGATGATGAGTTCCTTCAGTCAGATTCCCTGGCACGATCTGGACGAAGCCATTCCGGCATTCATGACGTCCTTTATCATGGCCTTCGCCTATAACATTACCTACGGGATTGCCGCTGGGTTTATCTTTTACTGCATCGTCAAGACGGTTGCGGGCAAGGGTCGCGAGGTTCATCCGTTGATCTGGATTGTCTCGTTACTGTTCGTGATTAACTTCGCCGTGTTGGCTTTCGTTTAAAACTTTCTGACAAAAAACACCCAACCAGTTATTATTGCTGGTTGGGTGTTTTGAGTTGGGGGTCAATGGCTACGTGGTTTTCAATGACCTGCATGGCGGTGATGACGCGTTGGGTTTCTTCTGGTGTCAGATCGACGAAGAGCCGTCGAATCTGGTCGTCCGCTCGCTGGTTGATGAGGGCCAATTGGTCGCGACCGGCGGCGGTGAGTGAGAGAACCTTGGCCCGTTTGTCTCGTTCGTCAGGGGTCCGTTGCAGGAGTCCGTTAGTTTCTAGGCGCGTGATGAGCCGGCTGAGGTAACCTTTGTCTAAACGGAGTTCTTGAACTAATTGGATGGCCGTATTGCGGCCGTTTTCGCCAATCTCTAGTAGGAGGCGAGCCTCGACTAGGGTCAATGTCGTTTGCAGGTGATATTTATCGGTGAGGTGCAGGGTTTGGGTGTAGAAACGATCGAATGCTCTAATTTGATGGATATCTTGACTATTCATGGGAATGCTCCTTCTATTGTTGACAAAAGCAACTATCGCTATTATGCTAATTACAGTTGCTTTTGTCAACTAAAATACATATTGAGGGTCGTTTGCCTGTCATGAATAAAAATCGTTTTTCCTTTGCCCTCATCATGGTGGGGGCTTTCCTCAGCGTTTTAAACCAGACGTTGATGTCAACGGCCTTACCCGGCATTATGCGGGCGTTTCACATCACCACCGCTCAGGGACAGTGGCTTAATAACGGGTACCTGTTGATTAATGCGCTAATGATTCCCACTACGGCGTACCTGATCAAGCGGTTTACGACGCGTCAATTGTATCTAACGGCGAGTCTAATCTTCATCGTGGGGTCGCTGATTGGCGCCATCGCCACCGTCTATCCCGTTCTGATTGTTGGGCGGATGATTCAAGCCTTGGGCGCCGGTATCGTGATTCCACTGGTTAATGTGGTTGTCATGATGTCCACCAAGCCCACCGAACGCGGGGCAGCCATGGGGGTCGTGGGTCTGGCGTTAAACTTAGCGCCGGTCCTGGGGCCAACCGTATCTGGCGTGATCCTGGTTAAGTTGAGTTGGCGTTACCTGTTTGGGTTAACGTTACCATTGATGTTATTAGACGCCTTGCTCGCTTGGCGCTTCCTAAAGGACGTCGGCGAACAGCATCAACAACCCCTGGATCGCAAGGGATTGGTCCTATCTGGTCTAGGATTAGCGCTGGCGCTCTATAGCTTCTCAAACGTTGGCGAGACGGCATTTCTGTCCTTGAAGGGGATTGTTCCCTTGGTTGTTGGCGCGGTGCTGTTGGCCTGGTTCGTCAAGTGCCAGTGGACGCGTGACTATCCGCTACTGAACCTTCACGTCTTTCGTTACCGGCAGTTCAATCTGCCACTGATTATCAACATGCTACTAATGGTGACGATGTATGGGAATTCCGTCATCATCCCGGTTCTCGTCCAGAATGTGTTTCATCGCAGTGCCGTGATTTCTGGCTTGACGCTACTGCCAGGGTCCGTGCTAACGGCCATCATTTCACCGCTAAGCGGTCGGTTCTATGACCGGTATAACTTCCGGCGAATGGTAATTAGTGGGCTGTGTATCGACATGACGGGGTCTCTGCTACTTAGCTCGACCGGACCGGGGGCGTCAATTGGGTTTGTCATTCTGGGTCAGACGATTCGACAATTAGGACTCGTTTTGGTTCTGATCCCGATTCAGACTCATGCCTGGTCCATGTTGCCAACCCCGATGATTCCGGATGGGGTTGCGGTGTACAACACGCTACGTCAGGTGGCGGCTTCCTTTGGGACGGCGCTGCTGGTGGCGATCATCAGCATCACGGCGAGTGGCCAATTTCATTGGTCAATGAACAGCCAGCTGGTGGGGATTAAGTTCAGTTACCTGTCATCGACATTGATGGTGGGCATCTGTGTCATCTTGGGCCTTCAGCTACATAAAAGCTACGCGGAGCCGATTGTGACGGAACACTACGCCACACCTGATCCATCAGAAAAAAAGGTCACGCCAGGGGTGCGTGGCCTGACCAGTCATTTCAAATAAAACGACTATCCTGGGGAGGACTAGCCATGCATGAGAAATATCGAACAGTGGCCTATAATGGGCCACTCCGAATCCGCCGTAAGGCATCTAATATGTTCCTTGGCAACCTGGTCACGGTGAACGCCGACGTCGATCTTGAGACGGGGCAAGTGACCTTTTTCGTGGATGACGCTTCATTAGCGACGTTAAGGGCGGATTATCAAAAGAAAGTTGATCGTTTACATAAAAAATGAAAACAAGTGGCCTCCTAAACAAAGATAATTATCGTCTCTGGTTAGGGGGTCACTTGTTTTAAGCTTGATTAGTCAGATTGGAATTACCACCGACGTCGGAATCCGAGAACACTCGTGATTGATAGGAGGAGTGCCCCCAGTGCTGCCCACCAGGTTGACTGTTCGTTGGTTTGCGGAAGAGTATTTGTAGATTTGGTCGTTGTCGAAGTCTGTGTTGACGATGACGTCTTCACATAACCAGACGCCAAATGGCGCGGCGCTTTAGCCCGAGTTGCCGCACGATAATGTGGCTTTTGACTCACTATACCTGGTCTTTGACCAGTTGTCGGTTTGGTGACCGGTCGTGGTGTTTTGCCAGGTTGGGGATCGGTTGGAACGGTCGGTGGTGTCGTGGGATCTGTCGGATCAGTCCCAGGATTAGGCTCGGTTGGATTTGTCGTTCCAGTCCCATTACCAGGCGTTGTGGTCCCGGACCCATCCCCGGGGTCAGTCGTTGCTGGGGCAGAAACGGTTACAGGAACTGTTGCGGTTACCGTATTTCCAAGATCATCGGTATACGTATAGGTGACGGTGTAGGTTCCCGCTTTGGCGGAATCGATCGCGGTTACGGTTTGCCCACCGGCATCCTGAATCGTTTCAGTTAGCGCCTGACTGCTGAGGGCGTCGGCAACTGAAACGGGTTGTCCATCACTACCGGTTAAGCCAGTGATACCCGTTCCTGTCGTCCAGGAGGACCCGGAAGGTAAGGTTACGGGGGATGTGTCCGTTTGAATCGCTAGTGGACTGGTAGTCACGTTAATGGTGGCTGGCGCACTAGTCGTTGTGTTTCCTTGAGCATCGAGATAGCTGAAGGTGACCGTATATTTTCCAGTTTGTGTGGTGTCGACTTTACCATTAACGGTGAGGTCACTGATCTGCAGGGGCGTGCCATCGGGACCGATCGCACTTTCCAAGTTCGTGCTGGAATCCCACTTGGCCTTGGGCCCCGCGACCAAAGTGCTGTCTTTCGGCGCTAGGGCCGTTTGAATGCGGGTGACATAGACCGTATAGGCCTGACCACCAGTTGCGTTTAGCGTGGCACCGGCAGCCGGGGCTTTGTATTCAATCTGCGAGGCCGTTCGCGTGATAGTGCCAACGGGCGTGCCGTCCGCTAATTTAAGGGATGGTTCCCAGTAGTCGGTAGTGCTCAGACCAAGATCGGCAAGGGTGACCTTATAGGAAGTTCCCGAGTTTCCAGTTACTGAAACTGGTGTTGAAGTGAGCAGTTGATTTCCGTTGGATGCGTCATAAACGGTGTAGGTGTCGGTGACGTTGGACTCAACGTAGTTCACGACCCGTTTCATACTGGTTCCACCAGAAGTTAAGGCGATGCCTTCGATATTGGCATCGGGTGCGCCAATGTTGTCTCCCAGTGAAGAAACAGGAATAGACACATAACCACCGGATAGCGACTTGGTTAAATCACCGATACCGGCAAAAAGGACCCCCGTTTCCGACACTTCGGCGAGATTTCCGGCATTAGCGGAGACACTCGTATAGGAACGGTCTGTGGTTGTCTTAATAGGCAAGATCATCTTAGTCTGGTCCTTGTACTTTGCTGCTGGGTCCACATAGGTGACTTTGGCGCCATCATTGGGCCGGAAGTAGAAGGCCTGTCGTCCGTCTGTTGTGTTCCCCAATTGGAAGACATCGAGTGATTGGATGTCAGCGTATTTTTGAATTGCCGTGGCATATTCTGAGGCGCCCTTTTTAAAATCATCAAGCGTGGCGGAAGTACCTGCAGGCATCACAACGTAAAAGCCATAGAGGGGATCATTGACGGCCAATCCATTTGATCCACCGAAAAAGTAGGGCATCAGTAAGATTGGCGCATAGGCGCCATAAGTTGTCACCATACCGTTCGTAATATCAACATAGAAGTTAGAGACTTTGGGCACCGTGGTCAGGGGTACTGCGGTTGGTGCGGTTACCGCAACTTCACGTGCTTGACGCGGCGCTGTCACCGATAAGGCACTTATCTTATCGGTGTCGATTTTTGAGCCATTTGAAACAGACGTCTCGTCACTCTCAGAGGTAGTCTCTACCGGGTCGTCTGGCTGATCATCCTCATCGTCGTCTTTCAACAAGTTGTTTGAATTAATATCTTCAGTTGGGTCGCTTGCCGGCTGGTCTTGAGAAGACGAGTCTTCGTCAGTATTAGATTGCGTGTCATCACCAGTCGCTTCATCTGGTGGGGTCGACTCAGAGTTAGTATCGGTTTTTGAGAAATCGGTATCGGTTATGTCAGTTGTGACGGGTTGATCGGATTGCGATTTATCCGCTGTTTCTGTGGTCTGTGGCGTTGTGTCATCACTCGTAGTTGTTGCGGCTTGTGCGGTGACGATGGCGCCACCCGTAATGGCAACGGTGGTGATGGCGGCCGTCAGCCAGAGCTTGCCAGCCTTGTAAAGCTTGTAGTGTGTTTTAGGGGTGGTTTGGTGAAGCTGGTTTCCATGTCTAAACATGTGAGTTGCTCCTGTCAGACCATCGATTGGGTGGAACCTAGTATCCTAGTCCTAGTATGCTTACCAATCGAAGGTCACGTTTACTATACTATTGATAGTAACACAAAATGATTTAAATATATATTGGTTGACTATACAAACTTACTGGCGCGATCACTAGCCCCGTTGTTTCTTTTCGAGCAAGCAGATTGAAGGCGGAATTTCGGCAACTGTTGTATGATAGTGTCAGTTGTTAACCGATTTTGACTACCCCCACCGCTGAACACCAGCGAAATTACCGAAAGGATGGGAGAAAATGACGACAGTTTACGATTTCACAGAAACCGAAATGAGTAACCAGTCCATTGATTTTAACGATTACAAGGGGAAGGTTGTTCTGATTGTGAACACCGCCAGCAAGTGTGGGTTCACACCCCAATTAACCGGCCTGGAAGCCCTTTACAAGCAGTACAAGGACAAGGGATTTGAAGTCTTGGGTCTGCCTTCCAATCAATTCAATCAAGAACTCGATTCCGACGAAGCGACCCATAACTTCTGTCAAATGCACTTTGGCGTGACCTTCCCAATGACCAAGCACGTTCAGGTCAACGGTGAGGGTGAAGATGGCTTGTACACATACCTGAAGTCTCAAGCTGGCCACGGTCCAATCGAATGGAACTTCACTAAGTTCCTCGTGGGGCGTGACGGTGAAGTCTTGGGTCGTTTCGCACCAGGGACGCCGCCAGAAAGTCTGGAACCAACGATTATTGCCGCGTTGGGTAATGTCGCGGAAGACTAAAAACTGATAAATTAACCGATTTTTATGAAGCGATTGGCCAGGAGTTAGTCATGGCCAATCGCTTTTTGAGTGCCACTGACGCACCTGTTATGATTTTGTCCCCGGTGGTATACTGACCCACAATTAACACTTGAATGGGGGACGATTGGATGGCATTAATCACAGCGGAAGATTACTTATTAGTTACCGAACATATTGGACAGAAGCCGGTCCTGCGAACGCGATTCACGACGCAGGCCTACTTTGTTTTTGGCGCAGTCCTCGACCTGATCCGACAGGGTGGCTTACAGATTGCGGATGGCCGATTGGCTTTGGGAAAGGCGACTGTTTTGACGACCCAACCCGAATTTCTGAAATCACTCTGTGATCGGCTACTGACGGATTTACCCAAGGCCGAGACACCAGAAGATTCGCTAAAATTGGTGACGAGCTGGACAATTGCCAATGATCTCTATGATGGCATCATGGCGCAGCTCCAGAAACAGGGTGACGTCACCCCACAGGTCTTTCAAAATAATCTGAAGCCGCACGTGATTGCAGTGCCCCAACCGGCTAGCCGACAACGGGTACGCGATGAGTTGGTTGCGACGATTCGGGAACGGCGGGACAACTCAGGTTTGGTCGACCTCTGGCTGATCTTGGCTCAGCAGGACGCGTTACGTTGGCTTATCAGTGACCATGATCTTCCTGACTTGAAGGCAGCTTTCGCGGATCGGTTAGCGGCCAGTCCGGCTCTCAGGACGACACAGCAACTGGCAGCGACAGTTGGCGAGGTGATTCAGGCCAAAAAGTTTTGGATGGACAGCTGGTTGAGTTAAAAAAGTTTGGAACAAATTGAGAGCTAGCTCAATTTGTTCCAAACTTTTTTTCGTATCAGGCCATCTAGCTGAAACGTGCGTCACCAGGCAACCAGCTCCGCTTAACCCCGTTTGTTGAATACTCCAAGCCCGAGATTTTTCAATAAACGACGTTAATGCTCACTAGTTAACCGCCCGGTGTCCCACTCCTTATAAAAAGAGATAGTACAATCCGCTCAACCCGATGAACAGGTAAATCAAGCGTTTCACGGCGGCCATATTTAGGCGATTGAGTAAGTGAGCGGCAATGACCGTGCCGACGAATGCGCCAATCATTCCGATTAGAATGGCGGGAACGTTGCTGACAGTGAGAATTCCCTGACTGACACGTAGGGTTGTGATGTAGATAATATCAATCAGGAAGAAGGTCTGGACCGTGGCCACGTATTCCCCCGTCGTTGAGGAGAGGGTTAAGAAGTACAGTGCCATCAGTGGTCCGCCGATCCCGAAGAGACCATTGAAGAAGCCAGAGATGAGCATGAACCCAATCGCTATGATCAGGGGATAGGGATGGCTACCAGCCTTGGGTGCCAGGGTGAAGTAGAGGGCCAACGCGACCAGCAGCACCCCTAACAGGTGGCGGAGGAGTTGGAGGTCCAGATGTTGGCCCAGATGCACCGACCAGGTGGCCATGGCGGCGTAGACCACGAAGGGCAGGATGACGCGTCGTAAATGAATGTCGTGACGATAGCGAATGGTCAAGGTGACCACACTGGCCGCCATGATCAGAGTGGCGACCCCGGCCCCCTGAGCAATGGGCATCACCGATGGTAACACAATCATCATAATAATCGCGGATCCAAAACCAGTCAGGCCTTGGACGAGTCCGGCCAAGAGGCCGAAAACAAGAATCAGTAACCAGGTCATCAAAACGTCTCCCTTGTTCAAGTTAAGTTAAGTTTGCCGGATTCCGAAAAAGAAGTCAACGGGGGTTGCTAATACCCCAGGATGATGTTATGGTAATAGTGTAATAGGGAAATAGAACACTAGTGAGGTGGGACGATATGCATTTCGACGATAAGATTCCAATCTATTATCAGATTAAGACCCACATTTATCACGAGATCATCATGGGGACGTTACAGCCGGGCGAGAAGTTGCCATCAGTTCGACAGCTGGCGCTGGACGTGACGGCCAACGTTAATACGGTTCAACGCGCGTTGAGCGAGATGATTGCAGCGGGGATAATTGACTCTAAACGAGGTAAGGGGAATTTTGTGACGATGGATGAAACCAAGATTACAGATTTAAAAACCCAATTGATTACGGAACAGGTGGCACGGGCTTATCAACAGCTTCACGCCTTGAATTTGAGTGACGAAGAGATTCTAAACAGTCTTAAGCACTACATGACACAGAGGGGGAACGTGGAATGACTGCAGGATTAACTTTACAGGGCGTGCAGTACCGACACGGCATGAAGACAATTCTTCACGACGTTGACCTGACCATCACGCCAGGCAAGATCATTGGTTTGTTAGGGGAAAATGGGGCCGGTAAGACGACTCTGATGCGGCTCATTACGGGGAGTGCCAAGGGGAAAGGCACGATCGCTATTAATGATGCCACAGTGGTTGGCGAACGGAAACAACACGTGAGCTTCACGGAACAATTACGGGGATTTGCTCGTGAAACCCGCGTTGATCAGGTCGTGAACTTCTATCGTGACGTGTACGGGGACTTTGATTTTCAGCGTTACCAAGATATGGAAACTTTCTTACAGATTGATGGCTCGCTGAAGTTGACGAGCCTCTCCAAGGGGATGAAGGAGAAGCTGATCATCGCGTTGACCCTCTCACGCCGGACGGACCTCTACTTGTTGGACGAACCCTTCAGTGGGATCGACAGCATGAGTCGTAAGCGGATTATTAACAGTATTCTCCAGTGGAAGCCGGACGATGCCATCATGGTCATCAGTGACCACTACGTCTCGGAGGTTGCGGCCATTTTGGATGAAATCGTAGTCGTCAAGGACCAAACGATCTTTACCCATGAAGCGACGGATACGATTCGGGAGAAGTATGATGTGGGGATTGAAGCCTACTACGAGAGTTTATACGAAAAGGGGAACGACTATGACTAGCTTTGGGCGGATTTTCAAAGTCCTGACACGGAGTAAATTCCGTGAGGCAAATTTACTACTTTTAATTCAACTGATTGCCATTGCGGTAAGTCTGGTGTGGATTCTGATCACGGGGACGCTATCCACCACCAGCTTACTTCAGGCCGTCAGCAGTTGGGCCGGCGTAACCTACGTGGTTGGGTTTTACCTGATCGCCCGACGTTCGGAACAGGCCTACACGCAAGATACCTTTCGGCTGATTCCAGTGGAGGAGACCCGCTTGTACCTGGGCAACCTACTATCATCATTTGTGATGTTCTTTTACATAGTAGGGGTTGAAGTTCTCTTGCATCTGGCCGGTATTGGCATTGGCTGGAATGTCTTACGGAAGGACATGGGTAGTATCTTCAGTGCCCATCCGGTAGACCTGGGACCCAATAGCCCTTGGGACATCGCCAAAGTGGCCATGATTATTGCCTTGCTCCTGTTGGTTGTACTTATCCTGATGTGGACGACAATTACGTTTGTTCACCTGGTTGTCAGTGCAACCTCGAACTTTTTACCAAGTGCTAGCAAACGGTTGGTTAACTTCGTCCTCTACATCGTGGTTATCTTCCTCGTTGTTCGGGTCGCAGCCTTCCTGATTGTCTTGTTCTCGAAGGTCACGAGTTCGTTTTCGATTGGCAGTGGCCTGATGAATCTCTGGTTGCCCATTGGTGGCATGGTTTTGGTGATTGTCATCGAATCGGCTGCCAGTGTCTTCCTGCTAAAAAAGTGGGTTGAAACGGTACCAAATTAAATTAAAAAACGGGAGTTGGCCGCTTGGTCAACTCCCGTTTTTATTTGCTGATAAATTTAGGCACAAAAAAATGCCCTCATCAATCCGAGATGAGAGCAACCAGTTGATCCATAGGATGCATCTGGAATGTACAGAGCAACTGGGCAGGTGCAAACCTGCATTGCCTATCATACGCGACATTTAACAGAATAGCCAGCTAAATTTTGAATTGCTTTAATTAAGGGGCGTGGTAGGATGTGGGTAACAACTAATTAATGAGGTGACGACAATGGAAAAGATGCGGACAATGTTGTATGTCGATGACGTGGAAGAGACCGCCCAATGGTGGCAAGATAACCTCGGAGCGACGGTGATTGAAGTGAATGTCCTGCCTGACGAGTCCAATAACATCGTTATCACTATTGCACCGGGGGCGGAGTTGTCATTTTTCAGCAAGGCTTACGTTCGGCAATACTCACCAGAAGTGTTGGGGAGTACGCCCTCCCTCATGTTTTTTGCCGCGGACTTTGATGCGTTGCATGATCGCCTGACAACGGCCGGTGACATCGTGGCTAACAGTGGCACGCGTACCTTTAATTTCCGTGATCCCGAAGGAAATTATTTCGCGGTGGGTCAAGCAAAATAGCGGCGTTACGCGGCTCAGTAACCCAATCTAAATTGGGTGTTAAAAAATTCCTGAATTCGCTTTCCATCGGCGGTGGTCTGTGGTATAGTGACCCAAAAGGTGGCGATGCAACATGATGAGAATTTCGAGACCCACAATGAGTCTACACGATCGGTTTCAACGGATGATCAATACGTTAATGGATGGTCAACCGCTCGTATTTACCAAGAATGGTTCTGCAAAGTGTGTGATGACACAATTGGATGGCTGGGACGGTGCCTCTAAACGTTCCCAATCGGTCTCGAATAGTGCTTCGCAAGCGACGACACAAGTCGCCGCTACGGAACAGCATGATAATCTCAAGTGGCGCAGAACGCATGGCTGACTGACTAAGAGTTTGGCGACTGGCGTTGTATCCCAAGCAGCTTAGATTAAATTTTTGAAAATAGGTATCGGCTAGATCCTTTTAGAGGGTCTAGTCGATTTTTTTGTCTAATTGATGATTTTATGCAAAAAAAACCGGGCGAATTTCGTTAGTAAGAGTATCAGGGATTTTAGGTTGGTGAGACTTTACGGGCTTTGGGAGCTTCGGAATGGTTAAATAGGCATCTAAGTTGTTCTTTTTTAAAAATAATTTTAACGTGGAAAAGCCGTGTCAACAAAGGGATTTACACGAGTATTCGCCATCTGAAATAAAACAATTAGTTAGTTTTTAGTTAGTTTTAGTTTACAAAAGCTAACCAAGGTGCTAATCTTATCCCATCAAGAAAACAGGAGGAATTTGATATGACAGACGAGAGTCGTGACTTACTTCAGAGCTTTGGAAAATTGATGACAAATCGCATGTTCCTAATGGCGGTGGGCCCACATCCTGGGATGGGTGGACCTGGTGGCCGGGGAGGTCACCGGGGGCAAGGACGCCTGTTAAAGATTTTGGCGCAATCGCCAGATGGTTTGACTAACGCGGAGATTGCCGAAATTTTGGACATTCGTCCCAGTTCAGTCAGTGCCACAATCAGTCGGTTGGTGGACGCCGGATTTGTTGAACGGGTGCCGAGTGCCACGGATAAGCGAGCCGTGATCGTTCGCTTGAGTGACCACGGACGGGATTTATTTGCCCAGTACGACCAACGAAGCAGTGAGGTCGCTGATCAATTATTTGGTGGCTTAACGGCGGCCGAACAGACACAACTTGAAGAGCTATTAACGAAGTTAAATCATCAGATCGCTGATCTGGATTGGGATGACTTCATGCAACGCGGACACGGCTGGCCCCACCATGGGATGGGCCGTCCCCGCTTCTAATTTTGACTCACCGGAGGCATAAGAGATGGAACACAGATTAGCAACACCGCGGACCGCTGGGAAACGGCGCGCAGAAAAATTTGATTTTAAGGGCTTCTTAGCGTTGATTCGCCAAACCAAGCCGAAGTATTGGCAACTGTGGGTAGGTCTATTCCTAGGGATGCTGGCGACTGGTGCGCAACTGGCCGTGCCGAAGTTAGCTCAGTCCCTGATTAACGGTCTGGGACATGCGATGAACCAGCCGCTATTGATTACGGTTATCGCGTTATTCATTGTGAGTGCCCTAGTCAGCGCCGGATCAGGGGCCTTGCTGGGATTCTTCGGTGAAAATGTGGTGGCCCGTTTACGAGAAACGCTGTGGCAGAAGTTAATCCGGCTACGCGTGAGTTATTTTGACAACGTGAAGACCGGTGAGATGACTTCTCGGCTGGTCAACGACACCATGCAGATCAAGGATCTTTTGGCGAATTCGTTCCCACAAATGGTCACCTCACTGCTCCAGTTAGTGGGGGCGTTGGTCATCATGCTCCTGATGGACTGGCGAATGACGATGATCATGTTTGTCGCGGTACCACTGGTGATGTTAGTCATGTTCCCAATCATGATTAAGTCCCGGAAGATTGGTCGGCAACGGCAAGATGCCATGGCCACCTTCAGCGGCCAGACCGACGAAACATTGAGTGAGATTCGCTTGGTGAAGTCGTCTAACGCCGAACATTACGAGACGCAAACGGGTTCAGCTCAGATCCAGGACCTCTATCAGATTGGGCTCAAGGAGGCCATCTACGATTCAATTGCCGGTCCAGCCATGACTGCGAGCATGTTGGCCGTCTTCGTGGGTGTCTTGGCCTACGCCGCAGTGCGGGTTTCCGCTGGTACCATGAGTCCAGGCATGATGTTCTCATTTCTGATGTATCTGTTCCAAATCATTGGACCCGCTGGGACGTTGGCTCGGTTCTTTACCGATACGGCGAAGGCTAGTGGCTCAACGGCCCGCGTTCGCGAGTTGTTGGCAGAACCGGAAGAATTATTGGCACAAGGGCCAACTCAATCCGTCACCGATCAGGCTTTAGCCATGGAACACGTGGACTTTGCCTATGAGGATGACGGGCAACCGGTCCTGCACGACGTGAACTTCACCGCAGAACCGAATACGGTAGTAGCCTTTGCTGGACCTTCCGGCGGGGGTAAATCCACGATCTTCGGCCTTATCGAACGTTACTATCGCCCACAAAATGGCCGGGTAACGATTGGTGGCGAAGATGTTAACGACTTTAACCTCAGCGATTGGCGATCACAGATTGGTTATGTCAGCCAGGATTCCGCAATTATGGCGGGAACCATTCGGCACAACTTGACCTATGGGGCCGACCGTAGCTATTCAGATGAGGAGCTGTGGCACGTCTTGAAATTGGCGTCAGCCGATGAGTTTGTTCACAACATGTCAGCTGGCCTGGACACCCAGGTTGGTGAACGTGGGGTCAAGGTCAGTGGGGGTCAACGCCAACGTTTAGCGATTGCTCGGGCCTTCCTCCGCGACCCTAAGATCCTTCTCTTGGATGAAGCCACGGCCAGCTTGGAATCCGAGTCCGAAGCCATGGTTCAACAGGCGCTCGGCGAGTTGATGAAGGGGCGGACAACGCTTATTATCGCGCATCGCCTGAGTACCATTGTGGATGCCGACAACATTTACTTCATCGAAAATGGTCACGTTAGTGGTAACGGGAACCATCAAGAATTGATGGACAAACTGCCGTTGTACCGGGACTACGTCAAAATTCAGTTCAAGGAATAACACGGTCCGGTGGGCCGCCTTACCAGCCGACAGATATGGGCTGGAACGGTGCGAACACAATTTGAAGCCTCGAAGACCACGAGTCTACAAGATTGGTTTTCACCTAAGCCGGCGGGAGAAAATCGCCCGTCGACTAAGGTGAACGACGCGCCTGAGCCCATATCTGTCGGCCTCACGGCTCACACTGAGTAAGAATCTTAATATTAGTCATTCAAAAAATTGAAAGAGAGATCCTGTCTTCTTGTGGTTCTTTAGTGAACAATACAAGTGGATAAGAGGGATCTCTATGGTGAATAACCACTTTCACAAGCTAATCAGAACACGAAAAGGGCTGGAATCAGTAATTGATTCCAGCCCTTTCTGGGTGTTGTGGTTACTTAGCTAATTTAAGTGCATGCTTCGTGTAAACGACATGCCAACCCTTAGGCAGGCCGGAAACGTGACGGAACTTGCCACTGTGCTTCTTGTAGGTGATTAATTTGGCGCCCTTCTTCAAGTCACCCTTAGTTAACTTCAGGGTACCGTTGAATTTGGCGTTTTTCTTAACCGTCAGATGACCGGCACGACTCATCGTCAGCTTACCAGCCTTGGCAGTTTCGAATAGACCTTTGACCGCAACCGTCTTGGCAGAAAGGGTAATGGTTCCCTTCTTGAGTTGTACGTTACCAGTTCCGAAGGCAGACTTGTTAGCGAGTTGAAGCGTCCCGCCTTGAACGACAGTCCCACCGGTGTAACGGTTGGCACCACTCAGCGTGAGGGCCCCAGTTCCGGCCTTGGTGAATTTACCGGTACCGGTGATCTTGTTACGCCAGTTGTCTTTGGCGTTGAAGCCACCCTTCTTGGCATCCATGGTGACCTTGGTGTTGGTGAGGAAGGCCCCGTAACCATTGGCTGCGGAGAAGAGGTCGATCCGACCCCCACCTTCGGCGTCGTCCATCACAGGGTAGCCAGAAGGCATCCCAGTCGTGAAGATGACTGCCCGACGTTGGTTAGCACTCAGGTAAGGCAGACGGCTACCCAGGAGCGTCTCAGCACCCTTAGGAACGCGCATTTCTTGGTTGGTGTCACCCGTTTGGCTAAAGCCGTAAGTCATCCGGTAACGGTAGGCGGCACGGTTGGTTTCGTAGTCACCGTAATCGTCATGAGCGGAGGTGTCTTTGCTCCCTAATAAGGCGCTGGAATGAGCGGCTTCTAAGGCATCCTTCATGAGAGATTGGTTATTGTGGTCATAAAGTGTTGCGGCGGTCATGGCTGAACCAACCATACGGCCACCCATGACAGCGAGTGGTGAGTGACGGCCAGCAATAACGCGGTCGTAACCTACTTCAGAAGAACGCGTTGCGAGTTCTTGGAACCGTTCTGGGAAGGCGTAGGCCAAGGACAAGCCACTCTCAAAGCCACCAGTGGTATGGCCACTAGGGAAGTCGTAGGAGTCCTTAGCAGCGGTTGCCATGCTGTTCTTTAAAGCAGGTAATGGTAAGACGGAAGGACTGATCCGGTATGGCCGGACGAAGTCGTAGTAGTGCTTCACGGTGTTGGTCCCGGAGTAAGGCATTTGCTTGGTGAGGTTCATTAATTGAACAACAGGACCTAATGTGGATGTTGCGGAAGCCCATTCAACATGTTTCTTTTTAAAGCCAACGGGAAGCGGCTCGCTTGGCATCGAGTCCGTTTCGGTTTGCGCGTTAGCATTGCGGATGAATGCTGGGGCGTAAGGTCCGAGGGCTTGGATGACGGCGTAACGGTTATCCCGTTGGTCGGTCAGAAATGACCGTTCGGCATCAACGGCAGTCCGGTTACGGGTAATCGCAGCGGACTTCTCGATGTTGAGGTCGAGCAAGGGCTTGTCGAGTGGTTCTTGATTGTGGGTCCAATATGTAGAGAACTCGTCAACCAGGCCGATTACGGGGTTAGTCGTGGGCGTGGTGAACTTGTCGGTGTTCTGTTGGTACGTGTCGACAAAGTAGCCGTAGCCAGCCTTATGTGGGGCCAGGAGCTTGGCGAGGTCGGGTTGCTTAGCCTTGTGGCTGGCGTGAGCCGTGGTTACGGTCGTAACCAGGGGTAAGGTGACAGCAACTAAAGAAAGTGCCGTAGCCGCTTTACGGGCCCAATGACGATGTCTGTTTTTCATGAAAATAACCTACCTTTCGAAGTTGAGGTGCGTTTTCATAGCTGTTACATGACTATCATAAGGGAGTTTGATCCCCTTGTCAGCAGGCTTAGGCAAAGCGATACGGAAACCATACGAAACTATTACGTTCCGTTTTATTTCTCAATATTCATCATTGAAAAGCTAATAAGGACGTCGTTTTCATGATAATTGTAATAAAAAAGAGCTTTCTCAAGAAGGCTCCAAATGATTAGATAGCTAAATTGTTAGTCAGTTCATGATTTCCCCAGGACTCGAAGTCGTGGAGAATACGGTGAAACATGGCCCCATTGACGGTGAGCTGGTAGCTGTAATCGTCGTCCTCGAAGGCATCGACGAGACCCCAGTCTTCCAGTTTGTGAAGGGTTGTGAAGAGGTTAAACGTGGAGATCCCGCGGATTGCTTGGCGCAGGTCCATGAATTCAGTGGGGTCTTCGGTGAGTTGGTAGAGGACCAGGGCGTACCAACGGTGATGTAAAATTTCGACGCCGAGTTCGGAGCCAAGATTGAGTTGCGTTAAGGGCATTAGTTAATTGCCGCCTTTCTATCGGTTAGAGTGATTAAATGTTATGAAGTGAGACGTGTGCAGTCGACATTCAAAGAGATTTATCATATCACGTGGTGGGCACGCTGTCCAGATACGTTCTTTTTTTAGTAACGCCAGTGAGTGGCGGCTAAGCAGATGATAACGTCAGATTAGCCTGAAATTGGCGTATAATAAACCTAATTTTAAAGTCGAGGAGGCTGGGATTATGAAAATTTTAGTGACAGGCTTTGATCCCTTTGGTGGGGAGACCACTAATCCAGCGATGGAAGCGGTCAAACGGCTACCGGCCACGATCGCCGGTGCTCGGGTCGTACCTTTGGTGGTGCCAACCGAGTTTGAACGTTGTGCGACGGTTGTACGATCGGCTATCGAAACCGAGCATCCCGATGTGGTGCTCAGTATTGGTCAGGCTGGCGGCCGATTCGGCCTCACACCGGAACGGGTGGCGATTAATCTCGCCGATGGCCGCATCGCAGACAATGCGGGTTACCAGCCGACAGACGAACCGATTGAACCGGCGGGGGTAGCGGCCTATTTCACGCAATTGCCAGTGAAGGCGATGGTTCAAGCCATTCGAGCGGTGGGGATTCCGTCTCAGCTCTCCACGACGGCAGGAACCTACGTCTGCAATGATCTCATGTATCGTGTCCAGTATCTGCGGGCGACGGAATTTCCAGAGTTGCGGGCTGGCTTTCTACATATTCCCTTTCTACCAAGTCAGGTGGTAAGTAAGCCTGGTCAGCCGTCACTGTCCTTGGCCGACGACGTCAAAGGGATTACGGCAGCGATTACCGCGATTGTCACTGCGCCCACTGAGAGCTAGTCAGACGCTCCTGCTTAGACGGTGAGTGAACTTTATCGAAATTAGCAAGGGGTAACAAATCCTGATTTGACGGGCATCTTACTAAAAAAGGCATCACGGCCTGTTTATAAATTTCATCATAATTAGTCCCATACGTGTCGGATTATTCTATAATAGGATTTGTATAATAGTGAAATTGATGGGAGGACTTATGATGCAAAAATATGCAGCAGAATTTATGGGCACCTTCATGTTGGTGTTCTTGGGAACCGGGGCCGTGACAGTAGCCGCCGGGAATACCCTGACGATTGGGTTAGCCTTCGGGTTAGCGATTACGATTTCGGCCTACGCCTTCGGTGGCATCTCGGGTGGTCACTTCAACCCGGCCGTCACGACAGCCATGTTGATTAATCGCCGGATTGATGGCCGTGATGCCGCGGGTTACATCGTCGCTCAGTTCTTAGGGGCGACGGTGGCTTCGGCTTGCATTCGACTCTTTGTAGGCGGCTTGGGCTTAGCAACGACGCAGTTAGGTCAGACGGACTTTCCAAAGATCTCGACTGGTTTAGCCTTTGTTGTTGAGACTTTGGTCACGTTCCTCTTCTTGATGGTCATCTTAAATGTTACCAGCGACCGTCATGGTAACGGCGACTTTGCCGGCTTGACGATTGGGATTACCTTGGCCTTCCTGATTATTGTGGCTTTGAACCTGACCGGTGGTTCCTTGAACCCAGCACGGTCATTTGGTCCAGCCATCTTTGCTGGTGGGAGTGCCTTGTCACACCTGTGGCTTTACATTGTCGCACCTGAAGTTGGGGCTATTCTGGCAGCCTTTGCGGCTCGGTTAATGGGTAGCGAAGATTAGACTGCTTTGAAATGCTGATTAAATTGGGCGTTAGCAGCGCCTCCGGGCTGGTGAAAATGAGGCCGGAACGCTGTGGGCGCACGCGCGGAGCCGAAGAGCGGTCTCCACGCTTAGGTTCGAGCCTCTGACGAGTCTCAAACCTAGCAGTTCCCTAAGCGACACAGACCGTCACTAAGGGAACTCCCACGGCTGGGCTCATTTTCACCAGCCCTCCGGCTAACATTTGCGTTCAGTTTTAGATTGGTGTCATTCAGTTATTGGTTTTCGCAATCATTATCAATTTGAAATTTAGGTGAAAAACCAAAAGTGTCGGACAATTACCTCAGGGATAATTGTTCGACACCTTTTTTATGTTTTGAGAATGGTTGCGTTTTTGTTGCATTGAACCGCCAGTCTTAGCCGGAGGAGGTCAGGGGTGGAGCCGGCCGTGGTGAGACTGTTAGACCGAGTGGTCTATCTCGGCCTTACAGTCTGGGCGACTTTGAAGACTCGCGTTCTTGGCGAGGCTTCAAATCGAGCGAGAAGCCCCAAGGGCTGAAGCGTCCCCACAGCAGGCGGAATCCCTGACAGCCGTAGGCGACAAATTTAAGCGTTAATTTCACTCAATCGGAATTTCACCATTTTCGTAATGAGGTCGACTGGAAGCGGCTGGTCGTAGGCAAACTGGACCGCGCCTTTGGAGTACTTGTAGTAGCCCAACAGATCGTCTTCGGACGCTTCAATGGGGCCAGATGTGGGATAGAATCCCAGGTGGTGTTTCATGGCCGCAAAGTAAACGACGGGCTTGTCCAGCGCAAATGCCGGCATGCCATAACTGAATTTTTCAGTGGCATCTGGCAAGAGATCTTTCAACAAGTGATACATCGCTGTGAGTTGTGGTTGGGTCTCTGCTGGTGCCTGGTCAATATAATCTGTGATGAGGGTCATACGTAGTCCTCCAGTCTTAGTGAACGATCAGCAGTTCGGAAACATTACCGCGGCCCTTACTCCGCGCCGAAATCATGCGAGCCGCCGTGAGACGATTGATCGTGAAATCTTGATAAAGGGTATCGAAGAAGTCATCGGTCGGATCACTCTGATGGGGATCCGAATTACTGAGGGCAAAGTGCGCGCCGGCTGCGGCTAACACGTGGGTGTAGTCGGCTAGGGCTACCTGGGCATCATCGTTGAAGCTGGATTTGGTGTAGCTGGTGAAACTAGCCGAATCCGTGAGGGGCCGATAGGGGGGATCAAAGTAGAAGAAGGTGCGGTTGCCGGCAAATTGCTGGGATTGATGGTAGTCACCTTGTAAAATTGTCGTATTCTGTAAGAGATCGCTGAAGTTTTGTAGGTTGGTTTGGTCGACTAGGGAGACGGTTTTCCGGCGGCCGAAGGGCACGTTGAAGGTTCCCTTGGCGTTGACCCGGTAGAGACCGTTAAAGTCGGTCTTATTGAGAAAGACGAACAGGGCGGCTTGACGAACCGGCGTGGGGATCTCGGTGACAGTCTCGTCTGTTACCGACTGGGTAATCCCGTTGTTGAAGGTGGTCCGCATGTCGTAGAAGTAGGCCTTCTTGGCAACGAAGTCATCATCTTCGGAGAGGGCGTTGTAGGCAACCTCTAGCTTTCCAAGTTCGGTAATGAGGTCCGCCAGGTGGTCTCTGACCTGCGTATAGAGGTTGATGAGTTCCGCGTTGACGTCCATGATCACCTGATGCTTGAAACGATAGCGCGTGGCCAAGTAGAGAAAGAAGGCGGCCCCCCCGGCAAAGGGTTCGACGTAAGTATCGATATTTTCGAAGGCGACCTGTTGGGTGGTGAGGGCCTCGATAGTGGGTGCTAGACGTTTCTTACCGCCCGCCCACTTGATGATTGGCGTGATTTGAATTGGATTTTCGATTTTTTCGGCCATGCAGTCAGGTCCTTCCATAACTGTCTTGAAGCATATTGTCTCAAGTATAAAGAAAACGAGTCCAAAAGACCAATACTATTTCTCCAAAAAGAGCGTAGAACCGGGAACCTTTGGTACAATGATATTAACTTAACTTCGGAGGGGAAGGACCACAATGGCCAAGGAAAACATTCGCGACCGTGTCTGGGAACAATTATTTGCCAAGTACGCTATTTTAGCGGCCATCGAACGCGATGGTATCTTTGAAATTACGGCCAATCAGATCAAGGAATTCTATGAACCACGGTTGGTCACCAAATATGATTGGTCGAGTAGTTTACCTCAAATCTTTCAGGCCCATAAGCTGGCCATTCTGCCAGACAGTCGGGGAACTTACAAGATTGGCCCGTTCAAGGCCTACCAACCCCTGGTTCATCGGGAGTTGCGGCCAATTCTGAAACAGCTGCCGGACTTCGTTCATTCGTTTGACCACTTTCCGATCACCTCGGAGAGTATGGCGTTGAATGTGGCGCAAGCATCGGGGATGATCGATGACGTTCTAGGCCGTCAGCCAGGTGATCCGGCGGCGGTGGACACCCTGACAGGACGGGTTAAAAGTGGCCATTTGACCTACCAGATTGCGACAACTAAGGGCCAGCAGTTCGATTTTGCGGTCGCCAACAGTCAGGTAGAAATTGATGCCGGTTACGAGAATCGGGATAAATTAGCGGTCATTGAGGCCAAACGTAAGTTGCCACAGGACTTCATGATTCGCCAGTTATATTATCCCTACCGGCTCTATCAGAGCTTACAAACAGGCAAGACGGTCGTTCCGATCTACTTCACTTATGTGGATCAGGTCTACGCCTTTCATATTTATGAATTCACGGATCCCATGAACTACTCGAGTATTTACGAAGTGCGCCAGGTGAACTTTGTTCTGAATACAACCTGGGGGACGCCGGTAGCCGTGGCACGGGAGATTGCGGCACAGAGTCCCAACGATCCCGAGCAAGGCATTTATCCGCAAGCCAACAGTTTTAGTCGCGTCTTAGGCAGCCTGGAGAGCCTGCAAGCGCCCCTGACTGGCCCGGAGCTGGCCACTGAACTAGGATTAAATGCACGGCAGGGGGATTACTATGGGAACGCCCTCGTTTACCTGGGATTGGCCACGAAGGTTACGCATCAGTTCACGTTAACCGAGCTCGGTCAGCACGTTCGGACGTTGCCCAATGGCGATCAGCGAAACCAGTTGCTTTTGAAACAATTGTTGGCGCATCGTACGTTTAAACTGATCTTTGACGTCACGATGGCCAATGACCAACGGCTGGATCTGGACGAGATTCGTCGGGTGATGCAAGCTAATATTCCCGATCTCAATGCCACCACGATCAATCGGCGAGTCAGTACCGTGCGGGCTTGGATGGAATGGGTGCTAAGCATTTTACAGTAGATTAACTTGTTCGCCTGCGGCTGCCAAGGATTACGCCTGCTGTGGGGGACGCTTCAGCCCCTCGGGCTTCTCGCTCGATTTGAAGCCTCGCAAAAATCGCGACTCTTCAAAGTCGCCCAGAATGTAAGGCCGAGATAAACCACTCGGTCTAACATTCTCACCACGGCCGGCTCCAGCCTTGGCCTCCTCCGGCTCGGGTTAATCTGTTTTAAGTATTCAGCACAAAAATCGGTAGCCATTATCTGTTAATTATCAGATAGAGGTTACCGATTTTTGTGTCGCTTACTAAAATTCTCGTTCGCGAGGTTTAAGATCACTTGTTATGGGGACAAAACTTAGGCATCTTTCTCTTCATCTTGTCGTTTAACCTTAGCCAATCGCTCATACTCCTTGTCACCCAGTAGGTGATGCAAGGCGGTGTCGTTGTCCTGATGTTCCGATCGACCTAGCCAATAGAAGAGTAAGCCAAGACCGATCCAGACGGCCAACATGATGTATTCCGTCGGCCAGGCCAGAGCAACTGGGGACTTGGGATACAGGGTACCAATGGCAATGACCACCGCGAGAAAGCCGCCGAGCATGCTGGGCCACAGGCGGCGCAGACGAAAGCCACCGTTGAGGTTCGGATAGTCACGACGAATACGCCACAGTGACATCGCCGTGATGGCCCAAGCCATCGCTACGAAGAAGCCGCCAAGGTCAAGAAAGTAGGTCATAGCCCCTTTGCCCAACCACCCGAAACCGATGGCAAAGAGGAGCACGAGAACCGTGGCATTGAGGGGTGTTCCGTGTTTCTCACTTAATCGGGCGAAGCGCGGTGGTAAGAGGCCGGCCCGGGCCAACGACAGAATCAGCCGGGGCGCCGCGGTGAAGAGGCCGATGAAGCTGGTAAAGAGTCCCAGAAAGGCAATGAGGAAGGCGGCTTGCCCTAGCAGTGGGAAACCGGCCTTGGTAAAGGCGGTAATCGACCCCATATCGAAGGTTGCTGTCTTCTGCCACGGGTAAACCCAGGCGCTGGCAAGGAGGACGATGATGTAGTAGCTGGCGGCCAGGACGATGGCGCCAACCACGGCCTTCCCAATCTTAGCCGGTGGCATGTCGGCCTCTTCCGCCAGGATGGTAACGACTTCCCAACCAGTTAAGAAGGTCATGGCGGGGAGGACGAACCGCACAATGTTCAACAGGGGGTCACTTCCGGTGGCGAAGGCCGGCCAGAAATTTTTCGGACTGCCCTGAGAGAATCCGGTCACGATGAGGGCCCCACCTAAGATGACGAGACCACCAAACAACACGGCCTGAACGCCAGCGGTGAGGCGGGTTCCCCGGATGTTGAGGGCGAAGATAAACAGGGTGAAGGCAACGCCAATCGCGAGTTCCATCAGCGAGACATGGGCCCCGGCGATCGTGTAGCCTGGACCTTGGCTGATTTGCGGCCAGATGGTGGCCAGGAGCATGCTACTAGCGGTGACGTAGAATGACAGGGCACTCAGGTAGGCCCCGAGAATGGCCCAACCGGTTGCGAAGCCCCAGCGTTTACCAAAGGCCAGGTAGCTGTAGACGACGGGTCCGCCACTTCGAGGAAAGATTGAGGAGAGCTCGGCGAAGGCTAGCGAGGCCAGGACGGTGATTGTCATGGCCAGAACGAAGCCAAAGATTTCGCCCCCAGCCCCGTATTTAGAGAAGAAGATGCCATTGGTATAAATCCAGCTACTTCCAATGACACTTGAGGCCCCCAGAATCAGGAGCCGCGGAAATGAAATATGGCGGGTTAAATTCTGCATGGTGATGGCTCACTTTCATTGAACAGATTTTCGAAGACTTGTGAAATTATGGTTCTCATTCTACTGAATGATAGCGTTTGCAACAACGAAAGTGACTCTGAAAGTTCACAAGCGATTAGGGAGCGAACCATTCAGGGGCAACATCACCAACAGTGGGCGAAGATGCCCCATCAAAATGATTGCCCCGGCTCAGTATTTCCACTATGGTTAGGGAAAAGAGTTGTGAAATGGAGGAGTGGCAATGACACCTTTGCGGTTTAACGAGAAGAAATTTGAACGCCAAACGGTGGTTATGAGTGGCCGACGCGTCACGTACCGGGCTTTCTTAGACCTGGACTATCTGATGATGCCGGTCGCGGAGGAGCAGCGACTCAATGTCTTTGTGCCGGAGCCTTACTTTAATCAAGGTCGGGTTAACGGCTACAGTCGGGTCACGGCTCCCATCTTCATGCCCAATACCGTGGGGGGTTACTTGCCTGGACCCCGAGATTTTCCAGGAAACTCGGCGCCATTTAGTCGCGGAGCAACGATTCTCCAGGCGCTAGCACGTGGGTATGTCGTGGTTTCCGCCGGCGTTCGTGGGCGGACAACGCAGAACGGGGGCGAATTTGTTGGCAAGGCCCCGGCCTTTATCGTAGATCTGAAGGCCGCCATTCGTTACGTGAAATTCAATGCCGGCTGGATCCCCGGTGATACCGAAAAGATTATCACCAACGGAACCAGTGCCGGTGGGGCTGCCTCGGCGTTGGCGGGGGCCAGCGGCAATGCGGATTTCTTTGCGACCCCCTTAGCGGAACTAGGTGCGGCCCCGGCTACCGATGATGTTTTTGCCGTATCGACCTACTGCCCAATTTCTGATTTGGAACACGCTGATGCGGCTTATGAATGGCAGTTCAACGGTCTGAACACCTGGCATAGCCAGCAGTTCACGCGAGTCGGGGATCGCATGCAGGTGACGCCGGTGGCTGGCAAGCTTACCACCAAGGAACAGGCGTTATCGGCCCAGTTGAAGGCTACCTTTCCAGCTTATGTTAATTCACTGCATTTGCAGAATGACCAGAAGGCCCGGTTGACGTTAAATGAGCAGGGACAGGGGCCGTTCCAACAGGCGATTATCAATGAACTTAAGTGGTCGGCTCAGCAGGCATTAGATACCGGAGATGACGTGACTGCCCAACGAGGGCTGACGATTCAGGCCGGTCATGTGACGCAGTTAGATTGGCCACAATACCTCAGGGGGCTTACGCGGCAAAAACCGGTTCCGGCGTTTGACGCTTTGGACCTCAGTAGTCCGGAGACCAGTCTGTTTGGGAGCCGCCTACTTGCGGCTAGACACTTTACGTCGTTTGCTCAGAAACACACTACCGTACGGGCACAACAGACCGATCCAGTTCTCGTTGCCGCGATCAACCCGGCGAGTTACTTAGAGACAAACCGAAGTCAGGTTGCCCAACATTGGCGGATTCGGCATGGGGCCTCCGACCGAGATACCTCATTTGCTGTTCCCTTCATCTTAGCAACGTTACTTAAGAATCATGGTCGAGATGTTGACCTGGCATTCCCTTGGGGACGACCACACGACGGCGATTACGACCTGCCAGAACTCTTCGATTGGATCGATCACATTTGCCAATAAGAGCAAAAAGGTTGCTTTATTATACCTATGGGGGTATATTGAGAACATCAAAGGCCGCCACTGAAATTTTTTATGAATCCAACACAGGGTTGGATTCGCTCTTAGCCGAGGGTGGCGACCCTAAATAATCCCTATGGGGAGTCTAGAGGAGAATGAGCATGATTAAGGAAATTCACGACCAGGACTTTGAAAAAGAAACAAATACCGGGGTCACCGTGGTCGACTTCCGCGCCGACTGGTGTCCACCTTGTAAGATGATGGATCCCATTTTACAGAAGCTTTCCGAGAGTGAAGACTTCAAGGACAAGGTGACGTTTACGTCGATCAACATCGACCATGACAAGCAAATCGCCAGTCAGTTCCAGGTTCAAGGCATTCCAACGTTCTTAATCAAGAAGGATGGCCAGGTCATCAACCGCTTGGTCGGTGCCCGGCCAAAGCCACTATTTGAGGCGGCTTTGAAGGAAGCCTTGGCTTAAATACAATCAATACGAAGACAGTAAAGCGGCTCGAATTACCATTGGGGGTAAATCGAGCCGCTTTTGTTTACCTTTCAGTTCTAACCAGCCTACAGTACGGGTGAAGTCAAAACGGGAGGTGAGGGCCATGCAGAAGCTCTATCGCTATGTGCCGATGTTAAGCGCGCTCACGAGTCTGTATTTTCTGTGGCTGATGTCGATGATACCAACCACCACAGAGCTTGATTTGGAATTGACGTGGCGACCACGATACCTGTGGCTTGTCGCTGCCATCCTGGTGGTGATTGGGTTCACGGCTTTGGCTAAACAACGTCGGTCCAAGGAGTGGGGCCTAGTCATCAATGGCTGCCTCGTGATTGGGATGGCCATCGACCTTTGGCAGACGCAGCGTTCACCGTTGATGGCGGATTTTCTTTGGCTGTGGGCGATTTTGATGATGCTAGATTTAGGACTGATTGTTTGGGGTGGCTATCGGCTTTGGTGGCGGCATCGTTAGCCTAACTGACTTTATAGGAAAAATTGAACCCTCAAGGTTGGACAGAAAATCCAACTTTGAGGGTTCAATTAATGAAACGTAATGACTTAGTTTTAAAAAAATTGGTTTTATGGTCCAACCGCATAGGAAGGCGTCGCAAGATACTTATTATAGAAATGGTTCTTAGCAACCTTACGGACGACTAACACATCAATGTTCGCGCTTTCTGTAGGGAAAGGCACATTGATTTGATAGTGCTGTTGCCGCTTACTCCCACTGTAATACTTAATTTCCGATTTAGGAAGCTTACTGGGGCCGGACAAAAGCGCCGCAAACGGATGACCATTTTTCAGAATGCACAGTCTAACGGCATTACTGGGAACAAATGGCGTAAATGTGAGAAGCAATAGAAGCAAGACGAGCGTTGGCAAAAACCATTTCAGCCATTTTTTAGAATGACGAGTCATGTTACTTCATCTACTTGCCCGAGGATCTTATGATAACACAACACATTGTTGTCGATTTCCCTTGTTGGATCAGTCGTCCTTAGAGAAGTTCCTGATGGAAATTGATTGCGTCTTCCTCAGTAATTGGCCGCAAGACGTGGCACGGATTCCCCACGGCAAGTGAGTTGTCGGGGATGTCCTTGGTGACGACACTGCCGGCACCGATGACACAGCCACTCCCGATGGTCACGCCGCCGATCACGGTCACGTTACTGCCAAACCAGCAGTTGTCGCCAATGGTGATTGGCCGATCGTACTCAAGGTTGTACTTGCTGCCGTCTGCCCGGTAACGAGCGTTACGATCTTGGTAGCGGAGGGGATGCATCGGGGTAACCAGTGTGACGTTGGGACCGAACCAGCAGCTATTACCGATAGTGACGGGGCCACAGTCTAGCACCGTAAAGTTGGCGTTAGCATAGAAGTTCTCACCAAAAGTCGTGTAACAGCCGTAGTCAAAGAAAATGGGTCCTTGCAAGTACATGCCGGGTTTCCGATTAGGGAGTAGTTTTTCCAAAATGGCTTCCCGTTTATCGGATTCGTCATCAAAGGTTTGGCTGTACTCCTGGGATAAGTGGTGCGCGTAGTGAAGCCGCGCGGTTAGTTTGGCGTCAGTCGGGTCGTAGAGCTTGCCGGCCAACATCTTTTCTTCTTCAGTCATGGCCAGGTCTCCTAGATCAAAATCCCATTACAATGGTCAACTTCATGTTGAATGGCTTGGGCGACCAGACCGGCGAAGACCTGTTCGTGAGGCTTGAAGTTCTGGTCCAGGAAGCGAACGGTAATGGCTTTGTACCGCGTTGTTGGCCGAGTCCCCTTGAGTGACAGGCAACCTTCTTCAGTCTTGAATTCGCCGGAAATTTTGACGATCTGCGGGTTGAGCATGGCGATTGGAATCATCCCCAGGTTAATCACGATGATGCGCTTGTTGACACCAATCATGTTGGCAGCCATACCAATGCCATTGACACTGTGGGCCTTCAGGGTATCGAGTAGGTCAGTCACCACTGGGCCGTCGAGTTCGGTAGCGGGGGTAGACTGCGTTTGTAACAGAGCTGGATCGTGAACTAAATTTCTAATCATGAGAATTCCTCCAAAATTTTTTTAAGTTTCGTGGTGGTGTTGAAGTTACGGGCACTGGTCTGGCGATACAGAGGTGTCCCGAGAATCTTGCTATAAAATGACCGGCTGAAATGAACCTTGAGGGTGGATGTCCAGAAGATCAGGTTCGGTGTAATGAGAATCCGGTCGTAGTCGCTGGTAACGTGTTCGGTTAGCCAGCTGTCGTTGCTAGGTTCGTAAGTATTGAGCTTGAACAAGGCATTGTGACGTAGCGTGGGATCAGCGCCCCACCAGTCCGGAGCCAAGGCCAGATCGGCCAGAAATTCCGGCCGGCTGATTAAGCGAAAGTCGATAGGAAAATCGAATTCGGTGGTCAGCAAGGTCTGAACAAGCCGTTCACATTGGGCAAAGGTTTCCGCACTGGGACGAATTGTCAAACCAAGTGCAACACTTTATCAAATAAAACTTCTTCAGGGGTACAGTAGTCTAGAACCTTTCTC
>NZ_BROB01000009.1 GCF_024345185.1 Levilactobacillus humaensis
GAATGCTCCTATGCTTGTTTTATTAATTATGGCACAACTGTTCAGAAATTTATGTACCAAATACTAGGATAGGAGCACATGGTTATTCAACGTGTGTACCAAAAGAAAACTCAATCTTTTTAACCAAGTCATCTAATGAACCGATGACAATCGCCTGATCTCTTAAATCACCAATTCTTATATTGTCGTGATGTCTCTTTAAAATCTCTAGACCACCCTTTGATGGAAATAATACGAACCTATACTCATATTCACCTGAAAACTTAATCTCCTTTACTAAATTTGCAGCCAATATTGATCCTAACCTCAACGGAATCCGGCCCTTCCACTCACTTTCGGCAATATTTTGAGCCTCTTCTGCCATATATTCTCTCTTTACATAATGTACAGGCGCCTTTAAATTCCTAATCGGACCTCCTCCATTGAATTTATTCAGTCTTCTTTCAATTCTATTGGCAACAATATTAAAGTCTTTAAAACCAACAATTGTTTTTGGGTAATCTGTATCATTCATAAGCATTTGATACAGGTCTTTAATCACATCGTACCTAATGATATTTGCAGTTTCTATTCCTGGATGAAGTTGGGTTACGCAAAAAATATTTGCCGGGTATTTAAAACTTATAGAGTCTGGTAGTCCCTTCAAAGCATTATGCGGATAATATCCACTATAACTCACAGTAGGACTAAATACCCCCTCGTGCTTGTCACCTATGCCTATATTATCGTTAAGTTCTTCAATTTCCCTATACGACACAGTAGAACCAAAATGTAATTCTCCATATTTCAAAAAATTATCAAGATACTTTGTATCAACAAGCTTTAGCACTAATGTTCCAGTCATACAAATTTCTCCTTTGTATTTCTGCAATCTGTATCACTTACAATGCGGGTACCCCTCATCAATTACAAATGCTCGATAAACTCGTTCCATTAACATCAACCACATCAACTGATATGGCAATGTACCCAAAGATAATCTGAATATCCATAGGCAGCCAGATTCTGATAAAACTCCTTCGATTCCCCTTCCTGCCCAGGATGGCCAAGACATGAACGTATTAAGCAGTCTCTTAACCTTGTTCAGGATGAGTTCGCCTTTCGGAGCCATAATCTAGCCCATCTCGGGGTACATCATGCTTCCTTTTTTATCTGAAATCTCGACGATACTGAATTTATAAAAATAGAAAATCCACTTAGCAGACAATATCAAGTGCTTCCGTATTCACCGAATAAACTATACGTAATTAATCTAAAACTTCCATCCGTAATAAAAGTATCTGTTCAAAACTACTAATCATCAATATCAAAATCACGAACCTTTTGTTTTTGATCTTCTGACAGCAGAAAATAATCCATAACTTTCTCGTCTATTTCATCATTTAAATTAATGATATCTTCACGAAGATTACTTTTTACTGCATGTAGCATTCTAGTAGCCATCTCTCCCAATTCTCTTTGCTCTTTTTCAGATACTTTCGGAACAATTAACTGTTTGATTTGATAATTACGCATGGCAGGAAAAGTACTTCTTTGCAAAAAATCAAACTTTGTTAATCCATAGTAAGATTCCACTTTAGATTCTAATACGGCCAAAAGAAACAACGGATCAACTCTTATCCTGCTAATGATTTTAAATTTCTGTTCGTTAAGTATTGTATCTTTTACATAAGTAATTACAAAAGGATAATTATCAGTAGCCAAAACCTGTCTTATTAACAATCGTGGACCCATAAAATTCTCAATTTTTCTTTTCGCTGCTAAATGACTGCCATATCTTAAATATCTTCCATCCCAATTGTCCCCATATCTGTGAATCATATCTAAGAATGGAAAATAGTTTTTATCCTTTTTAGATGTTGAAAAGAAATCATTATTCGTCTTAAATCTATCTAATGCTCTGTCGTTTTCAACATTTATTGGTTGCTCTGGATCACCCTTACCACCTTCAAATACTTTCAATCCGTCATATATATGAGCTACTGTGTCCAACATCTTACCATTTTCATTCATAGTATCTATTACCTTAGAATCAGTTTTAAAGGCTGAGATGGAAAACACACTTTTCGATAATAAATCTTTTGGGGCTATAACAATTGGAGTACTCATAATTCCCTTATGCAACTCCACCATTTTTACCTTTGTCGGCTTCTTTAACACGGAGCTTATGATACAGTTATCGACTGAAGCATCTGGAAATATTCGATCCTTTGAATTTAATATAAACAAATCTCCAGTATTTTTTAGAAGATAGCGTCTTAATCCCCCATACTGTTTTACAGTCATAAAAGAGTTAGGTATTATCATACTAAATATTCCATTGTTATTTAACAGTTTAAACGCCAAGTTTAAAAACAAACCAAATGTATTGGCTTGGTAGTCATTCAAATCATACTCACGGCTAAAATATTCTTTTTGAGAATCAGTAAACGGAGACCCGACACGAGAATATATATACGGAGGATTCATAATGATTGCATCAAATCCTTTAAAATCACCATCTCCATCCAAAACCTCCGGAAATTCCATCCGCCATTCCAATCCTGAATTAAATATTGGTTTGTTAACCTGATTCTGCCATTTTTCCCACGCTTGACGTTCCTTAACCTTTAAATTCTCAATTCGTTCCTGCTGCTTTTTTAAAGTTTTAGGATTTGAATCTTCAAAAATGTCGATAGTACCAGCCTTGGCCAATTGACGCTGATATTTTTTCCATTCTTTTCTCTCTGGAATATCGAAACTAGTATAAATTCTACTCTTTATTCTGCTTATTTCATTAGTGAGATCAGCCTTAATTCGCTTATCATGCGTGTTTTTATACTTAAAAACTTTCTCATAATAATCATTTAAATGTATAACATCGAATCTTTTATCAATCAAGCTATCCCCATCGATACTTGTATCCAATGGAATATTATGTAACAGACTATCACCAATCTTTATGTTGATATCAATATTTGGCAATGTTGTTAGCTCCTCGATTCCATCTTCTACTTTATAATAAGAATTTTTTAACAACTCAATCCAGAGTCGTAATCGGCAGATATTCACTGAATTAGGATTGATATCAACACCAAATAAGCAGTTTTCAATACACTTTCTTTTCTCATGGAAAATAACTTTCTGAATTTTTGTACTAAACGCGTCTCCTCTTTTATATAAAATATTGTCACCATTTATATCTTGAAAGATAAGCTCATCATTGACAACTCTGCACTGAACTTTATTAAGCACGCTACCGTCACGGTTCATTAAACATCCAAGTTCTACTTTTGCAGCAATAATTTCATTTAATACCGATACCAGAAAATGTCCTGATCCCACTGCTGGATCACATATTTTTATCTTATCAATAATGTCACTTAACTCTTTAAATGCCTCCACACCATCCCTCACATTAATATTAGTACTAATATCTTCAAAACTATGACAACTCCAACCTTTTATCTCATTTACTTTTTTAGTGATAGTTTGTCGTACAAGTCTTCGACTCATAAACATTGTGGTAGTTCCCGGGGTGAAGAATGAACCATCTTTATATCCATTGATTTTTTCAAAAATCAATCCAAGAACAGATGCATTAATTAAGGTACTCTGGTCGTGCTGCTTGTTTTGAATCGAGGTGGTAAAATCATATGCATTTAAAAAATCAAAAAGATACTTTAATAATTTCGTTTTACCTGTTTTCCGTTTTCGATTACTATTTTTTAATACCGTTTTATTGTAATATTCAATATCCATTTCATTTAGCCCAGAAATACTAGTCCCTAAACTAGATTTCTCTAATCTATCCAATTCAAACAAACTGCTATTCAAATAAGGAACATGTGGATACTTATTGCTGAGCTTTTCATTACGCTCTGTTCTTTGCTTAGCTAGTATCCCAAAAAACAAAGCATTCAAGTCATCAAATGATTTTATTTTATCAGTGTTTAAGAAACTATATCCGTCATCATTACCATTAAAACTAATTAGCTGACTTTCCAGTAATTTTAGAAAGAGTATACGATTTATCCAAACTACCGATAATGAAATAGCATTATCAAATTGTTTCTCTACTGGAACGTCTCGTAAATCTAAAGCTTGAATTGTACTTTCTATTAAAGAACCCTCTTGTCGATTACTTTTATCAAACCTAGTAATTATATGTTTTTTTTCAGAAATCACATCTTGCAATCCCATTATATATAGCAATTCATCATAAAAGCGCTTATTAAGCCGGTTAGAATCCGTAAATACTTCCTGATTCAGTAAATTTTCCGGGGTAAAAAAACGATATAATTGTGTCACGTTTGTGGTCTTTAACTGTATGTTATTTTGTCGCTTAGCTTTTTGTGCATCTATTAAATTAAAATGCGTTATCGCAATACCTGCATTCATTGCTTCTTCAATTGCTGGTGAAACAACATTCTTATACAGAAAATCAGTACTACTACTAGCTAATTGTCCTTTTTGCCAACTGCGATAAAGCTTTATGAGTTTATTTTTCTTAATAAAAAATTTTTCAATTTGCTCTGAACTAATCACAAACCAGGACAATCCATTTGTCACAATGCACCTTTTAATTTCTATATTGTTATTATCCAAGCGCTCCTTCAGATAATATGAAATCACTTCCTGAAATGCCTTAGTATTAAGATTCTCTGAGGTCATCATCTCTGCATCATTGGTGGTGCTTTTTGTCTCAATTAAAACTCCAATCGTAGATTCTGCCGTTTTTCCATTAAAGATGACCAGATCATCTCTGCCATAAGTATTGATGTAGTTCCCGCTTTTAAAAACATAATCCTTTAAAAAATCTCGTAATATATTCTTTTGATTTTCCTCTGTTTCAGCATAGTGTTCACGCAGTGTTGTCATATATGCCACTAGTCCCTGTTCAAAGCTTCTTTTAGCCTCTTCTTGTGGCATGATTGCCTGAACTGCTTTATTGATACTTTCTTTTAATTTGAGCCTTTTTATAGCCATTATGTTTCCTCCAATCAATTAAAACATAGCATAGATGCTATTTAACAAAGTGCTCGTGTAGCACGTTATAACTTAACCTTCCTCACTAGTCCATACTTCGATTGATTAATAAATATAGGCTAACATACTACTATCCTATAACGTTAATCACTCAATTTATGGTCATCACCATCACTTATGATACGGACTCCCATAACCACTCACTCAGCGATTAATCCCAAGAAAAACCGCGTCACTTATGATATGGAGACCCCTCATTAATCATAAACGCCCGATAAACCTGCTCCGTCAACACCAGCCGCATCAACTGATGAGGCAGCGTGAACCGGCCAAAGGAGATCTGAGTATTCGCCCGTTTCAACACAGCTGGCGTCAGTCCCAGGGACCCGCCGATGACGAAGGTGATGTCTGAGTGGCCGTAGGTGGTCAAGTCCTTCAATTCCTTGGCAAACTCCTCGGATGACCGTTCCTTGCCCAGGATGGCCAAGGCATAGACGTATTCGCGGTCCTTAATCTTGCTCAGGATACGTTCGCCCTCCGCGGCCATGACCTGGTCCATTTCGGCCTGTGACATGCTTTCGGGGGCCTTTTCATCCGGCACCTCGACGATACTGAATTTACAGAAACGAGAGAGCCGTTTGGCATACTCCGCGATCCCCTGTTTAAAGTACTTTTCCTTTAACTTCCCGACGACGACAAACTTGATGTTCATAATTATCCTCCTATGCACAGGTTATCCACAAAGTTATCCACAGGTGGACAAACGCTGTTCCTAGATATTGGGGGTAAACGATGTCCGACCTACGACATCTATTTTTTCAAAAAAAGTCAATGCTTTTTCAGTTATCCACCGTTGTCCCCCGAAACGGGCGTTCGGGGCTACCGCTTACAATCCCCGTCACGTCGCGCTTTTGACTATCAATTTTTCAATAAAAATGTTTCTGTCCACAGTTATCCACCGAACCTGTGGATAACTTTTACACCGGTTCCAACCGCGGTACTATCCTGTTTATAAGTTATCCACCGCAACTTCGGTCCGCTTATCCCCCAAGTTATCCACAAACGAAATTTCAAAAAATTTCCGCCCTGAATTACCCAAGGCCTTGGCAACCTCTTCGTTCGGCTCCTTATCCAATGACGACCGCTTTCACTCGAGTTCGCCACCCCCGAAACTTCGGCTTTTCAATTAATAGTTTATCACAGCAAAAAACGCCGGCGGAGAAAATCTCCAGCGGCGTTTTCAATTTCACAGGTTTAATTTAGCTTTCTGACGTGGCACTCGTCGTCTTACTCAACTGTGAGGACGTCTCGGTCAGCTTGACCTTCGTGGTCTTCTTCTTCCCGTTATGGTAGTACGTCAGCGAAACGGTATCGTTCAACTTGTACTTGTACAGGAGGTCTCGCAGCGTTGACTGGTCAGAAATCTCATGTCCACCCAACTCGGTAATAACGTCGTACTTGGCCAAACCAGCCTTCTTAGCGGGTGAATCTGCGGACGCGCTCATCACAACAACCCCAGCATCCACGCTAGATGGCAACTTCAGGACTGACTTCTGTTGCGAGCTGGAAACGTTGGCGAGGTCCACGTAGGTGATCCCTAACGCTGGCCGCACAACCTTCCCCTTCTTAACCAGTTGATTGATGATGTTGACCACTTCGTTGGATGGAATGGCAAAGCCCATCCCCTCAACACTGGTCCCTTCGGCATCACTGGCAATCTTGGAAGAGGTAATCCCGACAACCTGGCCACCGACGTTAATCAGCGCCCCACCGGAGTTCCCGGGGTTAATGGCGGCATCGGTTTGGATAACCGTGGCATTCCCGGTCTGAGTCCCGGCGGAATTCGTGGTTTCAATCGTCCGTTTCTTAGCGGAAATGATCCCTTCGGTTAAGGACGTCGCGTACTGGCTACCCAGTGGCGACCCAATGGCTAACGCGGTCTCACCGACCTTAATGTCATCGGAATTCCCGAATGAAGCGATGGTCTTCAAGGACGCGCCGTTAACCTTCAGCACAGCCAAGTCGGTGACGGAATCTTTTCCGACCAACTTCGCCTGAAGCTGCTTCCCAGAGCTCGTCACCACGCGCAGTGCGGATGACCCAGACACCACGTGGTTATTGGTCACGATGTAGGCCGTGTTGCCGTCCTTCTTATAAACAACCCCGGACCCTTCGGAGGCTTCCTCTAAGGCTGCCTTAGACGAACTAGAATCCGAAGACGATGAGGAATCCTGACCGAACAATTGGCCCAACGTGCTGTTACTACTGCTTTGATTCTGCAGGTTGACCACGGAGACCATGGCCCCCTTCACCTTGTTAAAGGCTTTGGTGGATTGACTGCTGACGTTGACCGTCACATTTGAGGTCTTGGTATTCCCGGTCGAATTACTACCACTAGGAACTGCCGTATCATTAATCCCGCTATTATTAAAGTAAGTAATTCCACCATAGGCGGCACCCCCACCTAATAGTCCGGCAACCAGTGCCGTCACAGCTACCTTTGTCAGGGTTAAACCGCCGCGTTTACGGGTCTGAGGTGTTGGTGTTTCTTGGTTATTATCATTAGATTTATTATTTTGATTATTATTATCCATCATATTGCGCAAAAAGCGCGAACCCTCCTCAATCATCGATCGGGTGTCACCGACCGCTAGTTTAGTAACTTCTATGTTACCCGGATCCTGTGAATTTTTTTTGATAAATAGATGGTGAAATCCTAAAGTTTTCTTACAGGGCGACTAACGGCGTGGCTTCTTCCGGATTGGTATCAATCAACTGGAAGTCATGGCCCACACCGAAATCACGGTTCTCCATCATGGAGGCCACGGTCAGGTGGCACAGCGACTGCATGTTGTTATGCAGGCTTCGGTGACCCAGGTAAATCTTCTTGGTCCGGTTGCCCAGCACGTCCATCAGGGCATCGGCCCCTTCTTCATTGGACAAATGACCCTTGTCGCCAAGGATCCGTTGCTTCAGTGGCCAAGAATACTCGCCCATCCGCAACATTTCCACGTCATGGTTACATTCCAACAGGTAGGCGTCGGCATCCTTGATGACACCTTCCACGTGTTCGGACACGTAGCCGGTATCCGTCAAGATGACGAAGGTCTTGCCATGGTAATGAATGGCGTAGAACTGGGGTTCCGCGGCGTCATGGGAGACTGAGAAGCTCTCCACATCGATGTCGCCAAAGGTCTGAACGGTATCTGGGGCAAAGAGGTGTTTCTGAGCCAAGTCGACCTTACCGATCTTGGAACTCATCGCATCCCAGGTGCCTTCGTTAGCATACACATTGAGCTGTTGGTACCGTCGTGCCAAGATCCCCACCGCTTGGCGGTGATCCGAGTGTTCGTGGGTGACCAGTAACGAGTTAACGTCACTGAGGTCCCGGCCAATGTTGCCCATTAATTTTTCAATCTTCTTGCCACTAAGGCCCGCGTCGATTAAGATCCGCTGGTTAGGGCTTTCCACGTAGCACACGTTCCCCGTGCTACCACTGGATAAGACACTGATCCGCAAATCATCTGCTGCATCTGTCCGCAATTCCATCTGCCCTCTCCTTAAATTCAATACCGTAATAATACCGCATTTCCGTACCGTTGTAACTAACCGCGTATCAAACAACTTATATTCAAGCTTCATCCCCGACTGATCCCGCACTTACCCGCTAAGGATAGGCCACGACGCCGTCACAACGCCGGACAGCCTTGCCTCTGCCATTTATGAGGATTTACCAGTTCGACAACCAGCCGGCCCTGAGCGGCCCCTCTCGTCCCAAATACGTCGCCAATAAAAAAGGACGACCGCAGTCGCCCCTCAGAAATCTTTATTCACTGGTTGTGGCGGTCCCGGTTCCACTGACGGACTTCACACTACTGTCCGAGTTCAGGATGGCGCCGGTAAAGGCGTTCACCCGTTTCAGCTGGAGGACCCCAGCGTTATTGCCGCTATCGGCTTTGTACGCGATGATCCAAGTTGGAATATACACGCTACTGTTCTTCAAGTTGAAGTACCGCGTGTAAGCCAGCTTGGTCCACACAACCTTACTGTTATTGGCGATCTGGTTGTATTGATACAGCCAGATGAGGGCCTTACGTTCGGAAATCGTATCCGTCTTTTCCCGCAGGGTCTTGGCACCCGGCAGATACCCTTGCGAGTAGCCGGTGACCGACCCGGTATTGGTCAGGCTGAAGCGAATCTCCCCAAACTTGGAGTAAATCTGCCCGTCCGTGACCCGCTGGGTGTAAACCACCGTGTTATGACTGGATAACTGGGCGTTGTACTTATACTGATCCCCATTTAGAATCAGCGAGGCGTTATTGACCACCTCATCCAGCACCTGGTTCGGATGCTTGGTATCCACGCCGTTAATGGCGGCCTTGAACGTTGAGATGAAGGTCCCATCCGACTGGTAACGCACCGTTTGGTCGGTCAGACTGGTCAGGCTACTCTTGACGCTATCGTTATTACTGGTAGAGATGTAGTAGCCCTCGCCACTCTTCTTAGACGGTGTCGAGAACTTGATGTCATCGGCCCGCATTTCCTTCACGATCGTGGTGTCGCTATCCACCGAACGGCTGGAGGCCGTCTCGGTCTGGCCCGTGGTGTCGCGCTGGAACGCGGCAAATAGGAAAATATCAATGGCGATGAACGCGACTAGAAATAGCCACTCAATGCGTCGAAAATCCATACCGGACTGGCCCCCTTTACCTCTTGTTTATTGTTTAAGCATCTGCGTGGCAGTCTTCCAACTCCCGTCGTAGTGCACGTACCAGGTTGGTGTCAGGTTGACGACCTTATCCGACGAGGCGGACGCGAGCCACTGATACCCAATCTGTAAGCTGCTAATTTTAGACTTGTGATAACCGGCCGCGACCAGCTGATCGATCACGCTCTGAGTCCCAGACAACGTGACCGACTTCTTATCGGTTGGCACAGGCACCTGCAGGCTATAGATCGCGAAGTTATACCGCCGCACACCTTGCGATAGCATCTGAATCCGCGCCGCGCCGTAGTTGCTTTGGTTGAAGATTGGGAAACCTTCCACGAAGCTCCGGTAGGTCACCGTCGACTTGCTGGCATTGTAGCCATAGTAACGCAGGTTTTCCATCGGAATCCCGATCGTCTTCACCGCATCATAGCCGGACTTTAACGCCTGGTTAAAGCTCAGCGACGCCTGTAAAGCACTGTAATCCTCAAACAACGCGGTTCCACTCTTATTATATACGGTGAGTTGCCGTGAGGCACCATCACTGTAGATGGTGCTTTCCTTATTCTTCTTGGCCGAAACGTTGGTCGACTCCCCTTTATTTAACAGGCGAGTCGTGAAGTAGTCCGTGGACTGCTGGTTGACCAGATAACTATAAGACGGCACCGTGACACTATTGGTGACGTAGGCCGAGGCGGAATCCCCGAGCCACTGCATCTTGACGTCAATCCGAAAGAGATTTTCCTTCAGAATCTTCTTGATGGCCGTGACCTGTGACGACTTCACCTTAACCTGATAGACGTTCTGTTTCCGGTCGTCTAGCAGGTAGATATGGTCGCTATTGCCTAGCGGCACCATGATCCGTGAAAATTGGGTCGTGGTCCGCGTTAACTTACTGTTAAAGACCGTATTGAAGAGCCGACCATTAATCGGGCTCGCATACGACAACAACAGGCTGTTCTTGCGCGTCAGGTAAGCCATGTAGTCCGCCTTGGACGCCACGCGAACCCGACTCATCCGACCGAAGTCCCATTTTTCCAAAGATTCACGAATCTCGGTCGTCAAATTAACTTTTCGGTTGTTTAATAGTTCTTGTTTTCCGGTACCATCGCTATAAATGACCTGCGTGGGGAGGTAAACATCCTTCTGTGGTCGGGTGTTCAGGTCCGTCGCCGGCGTATTGGAACTCCGCTGCCGACTGTGTTCATACTGCGCCGGGTTGGTCCAAATCATCGCGGACAGGACCACACTGACGGCCACCGCGACGGTCAATCCCAATGGTAGGAGAGCTTTAGTTATCTTCATCCCAGAGATCATCCTCCTCGTATGGCTTGTAAGGCAGGGAAATGTAGAACGTTGACCCTCTGCCCTCACGACTATCAACCCAGATTCGACCGCCCAGTAACTGGACAACTTCACGAGAGATGGCCAGGCCTAACCCAGTCCCACCTTGTGCCCGTGAACGGGCCTTATCAACCCGGTAGAACCGATCAAAGATTCGTGGAATATCCGCCCGCGGAATCCCCAAACCTTGGTCAGCGACGCTCAAAATCACGTTGTTATGGGTCTCTAACAGCCGGCAGGTGATAACCCCACCGTCTGGCGAGTATTTAATGGCATTATTCATCAAATTGTCCAACACTTGTGTGAACCGGTCGGTATCGATTTCAACCCACAGGTCGCGCTTGGTGAAGTCACGTTTGATGGTATAGGTCTTCTCTGGCCGGTCATCTTGCTTCAACATCATGTCGAAACGGTCCAACACGTAGTTGAAAAGTTCATTCAGGTTGACCATTTCCAGATCAACCTTCTGGGTCCCGGAATCCATCCGTGACAAGGTTAACAGGTCGTTAATCATGCGGATCATCCGGTCTGTTTCTTCCTGCGTCACCTTTAAGAAGTGTGGCGCTACCTCAGGATCCTTCCAGGCCCCTTCGGAAAGCGACTCGATATAAGCCCGCACACTGGTTAACGGTGTCCGCAACTCATGGGAGACGTTCGAAACAAATTCCTTACGATCCTGATCAATCTTCTGTTGTTCCGTGACATCGTGAAGCACACAGACCAACCCGGAGATGAAGCCGGATTCCCGCTGGATCAGGGAGAAGTAGGCTTGCAGAATCAGATCATGTTCCTTAGTAGAAAAATCCAAGACTAAATCATCCGGGTTTTCTAGCAATTCGCGCAACGTATAGTTGTCACGGATATCCAGTAAATCCAGAATTGATTTGCCAACGGCCCCATCGGAATCAGTATCCAAGAAGCTCGTGGCAGTTTCGTTAATAATCGTGACATTCCCACGGCGGTCGGTGGCAATAACCCCATCGGTCATGTGGGCCATGACGGAGTCTAGCCGGCGGCGTTCGGATTCCGTGGATTCTTGGGCCTCTTCAACCCGCACGGAGAGGTTGTTAACGGCACTGGCCAGTTGCCCCAGCTCGTCACTCCCATAGACCCGCACGTGGCCAGAGTAGTCTCCGCGCGCGATCCGCAAGGTTTGTTTCTTCATTTCATCAATGGGTCTCGTGATAGCCCGGGAAATAATAATGGCCATCACTAGCCCTAAGATAATGGCCACAAAGGTTGCAGACACGTAAATTAAAGTGATTTGATTAATATTCTGATAAACGGAGTCCAAACTCGACCGCATCGAAATAACCCCGACTAATTCGCTGTTGTTACCTTGCGTCCGAATTATTCGCGTAATGGTGGTGTAGTACCGGCTATTATTCTGAGAATTATAGGTTGTCCGGACCACGTCACGGTTATTGTAGATAGCGTTCTTAATGTTATTGTCAGTGGTTTTCTGGCCAACAACCCCTTGGTTATCGACTTCGTTGGTTCCGCGAATGGTTCCCTTGTTGTCAATGACTCTAATCTGAGCATTGTTGGTGTTGTTAATCTCTGAGAGGGTCGATTTAATCTTCTTATCTGCGGATGTGGTATTCGTCGTCGACAGCTCGTCAGACAAGCGGTTCACAATGTAGGTCTGCACCACTTGCTGGGACTTAAAGGTATTCAAGTTCTGTCGTTCTAGTTGTCGGACGAACACAGCCCCCACGATCTCCAGCGTTAACAACAGGAGGAGCGCGAAGACCAGCGCGATTTTAAAATGAATCGACTGGAAAAATTTAATTTTGCTATTCACGAAGTGACATACTCCTCCAATGCGAGATTTAGCGGTAAACCGCTCGCTTAGGCCTGATCTTCAGGGTTGCGCAAATAGTAACCCACACCACGCCGCGTAACCAGCCAGGTTGGGTGACTTGGACTATCTTCAATCTTTTCTCGTAAACGACGCACAGTCACGTCGACCGTCCGTACGTCCCCAAAGTAATCGTAGCCCCAAACCGTTTGGAGCAGGTGTTCCCGCGTCATGACTTGGCCAATGTGTTGGGCCAGGTAGTGAAGCAATTCAAACTCACGGTGGGTCAACTCAATGTTGGCGCCCCGCTTGGAAACTGAGTAGGCTTCGGGATGAATCGTTAAATCCCCAATTTCAATATCTTGGTTTTCTGGTTCTTCTGGTTGGGCATGGGCCGCCGTATTCTGGCGCCGTAAGTTTGCCTTGACCCGTGCGACCAATTCCCGGTTAGAGAAGGGCTTCGTCACGTAGTCATCAGCCCCTAATTCCAGGCCGAGAACCTTGTCTAATTCCGAATCTTTGGCCGTTACCATGATGATGGGCATGTCATGCTTTTTCCGAATCTCACGGGCAACGTCTAAGCCATCAACCTTGGGTAACATTAGATCAAGGATAATCAGATCAGGGGCAGCGTCCTCAACTTGCTGGATAGCGGCTTCACCATCGTAGGCAACTTCGACTTCGTACCCTTCCTTTTCCAAATTAAACTTCATAATATCCGTGATTGGCTTTTCATCATCGACAACTAGAATTTTTTTAGGCATAATTAAAAATTTCCTCCTTAAGGGAAATACAGTCCGATCCGATAATTACAGGATTATCGGCAGGCCAGCCATTGGATGTCAAAAAACCATCGACAACGGGGCCACTACAGTTAGTGTTGCAATTTTTTCTCGTTTAAAGTCAAGTTAGAAGTGAGCCCCCTTAGCGGGTCGGCTCGGTTAAAAAATTAAAGGGCGTTGCGCGGCCTGAGAAAAATCCAGGACCGGTAAAGCAACGTTGCCTAAATTATAACACATCATGACCTATCTTTCAGGCCTTGGCTGCAAAGGATTTAAGGTGCTTTTAACTTACCATTTCCTGGGAAATACATTGCGGTCATAAACAATTGGTTGGATTATGTCTATTACTCAACTTTTTTCAATTATTTTTGACTACCGTCACCCGTTTTTCCAGGCCAAATACCCCTTTTAATCAAAGGCTCGTAAAAAAACTTTTATTTTTTCAAATTCGTCTAATCCTTGAAATACCGGGGATTGGCTTTCTTAAATAACCAATTTTTTGAATAAAAATCAACTTTTTTTGAAAAAGGGGTTGCGCACCCCTAATCCTCATGATATGATAGTTCTCGTTGATATGGAAGACATACAACAGCAACAACTTAGCACATGGGCAGCTAGCTCAGCTGGCAGAGCAACGGACTCTTAATCCGTGGGTCCAGGGTTCGATCCCCTGGCTGCCCATAACTACTAATCAGCTTTCACGAAGGAATGGCTTCGTGGTTGCTGATTTTTTTGTGTCCTAAAAGAATATTTATCCGTTTCCCTTATGTTTATTCATTCTCGTGTGGCTTGCGTTGGGGCATCCCCATCGACCCTTTTTTCAGTTGCAAGGGGGGGCACTGCCACTGGTGTTTTTGCCGAGCGTCTGTTACCCTGGATTCGCAACCACTCTTACATATGAAAGAAGGATCGCCCATGTCCTCAGTTTTTTCTAAGGAAGCCCTCACACTTGAGGTGCTGGATGCCATCTGCGAAAAGCTTGACCTTCAATCAAGTGCCTTGGTTTTTCTCGACTATGAGTTCAAACCTGGCGAAATCAAGAAGATTGAAGCGGACCTCATCCAACGTTCTGTGAAACAGCAACCCACTTCTACTGCTGATGTAGCCGCGCTGGTTCGAACCGTTCGGCCAAGCCTAACGACTCATGCTGCCACTAGTATTGCGGAACAGCTCGTGGCCGGCTTTCAAGCCGAGTCTCGTTTCTCAATTCTGACCGGTAAATAGGCGCCAGAAATGCAAAAGCTCACGACAATGTCGTGAGCTTTTTTTGCTTATCGTGACCAATAACGGCGAAGCGCAACTCCCACCTCAATCACAAAGAGGAGTAAGACAAAGCCGCTAGCACTTCTTAGGAAAACCAAAGCATCATTGAGCCAAAAGACTTGCCCTTGCATCAAAAAATCCACCAATGCCTTAATAAAAAACACAGGGATTAATAAGAAAATGAAGATTTCGACCAAATCCAGCGATTGTTTAATCTGATCCCGTAAGATCCTTCTAAAACTCACGCCATCTCCTCCTCCGACCTAACCTGTCTAAAACCACCCACTTGCGTGATTAGAACACCAATCACTCCCCATGATCGCAGGCCGTTCTAGTTTCCCCTGGTTAGTCTAGTCTTATCGTAACAAAAATTCCGGCTAAATTCAGGTGTTTTTCAAAATTAGTTTTTGGTTTAACCTTTTACCCCTTATTTAATCTTGATCAAACAAAGCCCCGGGAAAATTCTCGGGGCTTTTGGCGTTCCAGATTGGCCGCTCAGCGTGAATCTGGCCTCGCTGGACTAATTATTCACTGTGGCCCGTTATCCGAGCCGTATGGGGCTTATTTTGCGGGAGAAACGATGATTAACGGTTATTACCATTGGATGGGGGCACCTAGTTTGAGATTTCGCCTTTATATCCCGATACTGGCCAACTTCCGAAACGTGTTCGCTCGGGCTGTCCCCTCCGCTTAGCCCAGATAAGCACCGGCTCGGCTGCGCCGAACTGGCACTTATCTACGCTAATTCATCTTGCTCTCGCCTTTATATCCTGGCACTGGCAACTTCCGAAACGTGCAAAACAAGTCAGGTCCCTGCGCTTAACCCCATAAAGCCCCAGTCCGACTCCGTCGAACCGGAACTTTATGACGTTAATGCTCAGGACCTAAGCGCCTTGTTTCACACTCTACTTCCAGTAAGCGTACTTATACTGTGCATCACTCATCATCGTATACTTCAACCCGCCAACCTTACTAGAAACCAAGTGGGCCTTGGCTTGTTGGTACAAGGGAACTAAGCCTGCCTGCTGGGTGACGTACGTGTCAGCCTGCTTCATCAGGTTCCACCGCTGTTGCGTGCTGTACTTGGCCGTGTTATCAATGTCTGCCATCAGCTGGCTGTAGTGGGCGTTGTCCCATTTGGTGAAATTAACCGAGCTCTTACCATCCGCCATTTGGAGGAAGTCAGAAGGGTCTCGCCAATCGGTATTCCAGCCATCGAGGTCAATGTCAAAGTTTCCGGCCGACCCCTTGGCAATTTGTTGGGCCAGGGGCATCGATTTAATCGTGATTTTAAGCCCTGGCATGTATTTCTGGGCCTGTTGTTGTAAATACTGGGCCGTGTGCTTCTGTTCGTCCGTATCGGCCGTCAGGAGCTCCAGATTGGCCGTCTTAATCCCCAACTCCTGCTTGGCTTGTTTCCATAAACTTGTCGCCTTGGCTGGGTCGTAGCTCAGCAAATTACCAACATCCTCTGAGAAATCCTTACCCGTTTTGGGGTCATTTCCATCCCCATAAGGAATCAGGTTCTTAGCGGCCGAAGACCCGTCCTGAAGCACGTTCTTCGTGAGGGCCTGTCTGTTCACAACATAGGAGAAGGCCTGACGTAGCTTCGTATTGTGGGTGATTTTTTTCTTGTCATTAAATTCCAAGAACCGCATCGAACTATTCAACGTGGTCTTCATTTCTGGATCATTGGCATTTTGCTTAATGTACTGACCCGACAGCGTGGTTTCCTGAACCGCCCCGGATTTAAAGAGACTTGATGAGGTCCCGGGATCCTTGACAACCTGAACATCCACCTGGCTAATCTTGACGTTCTTGGCGTTCCAATACTGATCATTCTTTTCATAAGACCAACTGTCCGTGGTCCCACTCCAATTAACCAGCTTATAGGCCCCATCGGACAAGGTCTTGTCTGCGGAAGTTCCGTACTGACTGCCGTACTGCTTAAAAAGGCTCGTCTTCATCGGATATTCTGCCGTCGCTAGGATATCACCCAGCCAAGGTTGTGGCTTTGACAGGGTCAGTTGCAAGGTCTTCTGGTTGAGGGCCTTCACACCTAGTGTCGTCGGCTTAGCCTTGCCAGATTGAACGGCATCGTAGTTCTTCAAAAATTTCAGCTTGTTGGCCACCTGAGACTTGGATTGTGGATTCACCTGCCATTGGAATGAGGTGACAAAATCCTGTGCCGTCACGGGATCACCGTTCTGCCACTTGGCATTCTTTTTAAGCTTGAAGGTATACACCGTCCCGTTATGGGTTGGTTTGACGACCTTTTCCGCTACCCCTGGGGCCACCTTACCGTTCTTATCCAGGGTGTATAGCCCCTCTTCCGTCTGTGCAATCAGACTTGAACTGTTACTGTCCCCAGAAATGGCTGGGTTCGCCGTTGCCGGGTTCCCCACCATGGTGACCTTTAACGTCCGGTCGGTACTACTCTCCGCCTGTGTTGTCCCACACCCGGCCAAAGCGGCCACTGCTAACAATCCAAAACTCAATCCCAATAATTTTTTCATTTTAAAGTCCCTCACTTATCCGGCCCGATCAAAAGAGCCGCCCGTCCTTGCTGGTTAATTACAACCAACAAGGGCGAACGACTCGCGGTACCACCTTGTTTTATCTCTCAATGCGCGGCCTTTAGCCAACGCGACGTGCGGTAATGGGCACGACCCAGTCATCACTACTTGATTCATGACGACGACGCTCCGATGCGCTTCACGTCGAGGGGTCGATTCGGCTTCCATCTTCCCGAACTCGCTAGACCCGCCCTCGACGTTACTCTTCTTTGCCTGGTCTCAAATGTTGTTACTAAATTTATCATCATTCATTTTCGTTGTCAATCGTTTTATAAACATTCATTTTTATGTATATTATGAGCCGTGAATCTAAAAAAAGAGCTAGCCCATACGGCAGTATGGCTAGCTCTTCTCATCGTCGGCCTTATTTGCATAAAGTCGCCGTTAAATTATTTTTTTATACAGACGTTACTTTCCCCGAGTCTGTTGCTGTACTTGCGGTGAAGTGGTTGTCTGACGACTAACCGTCTTCCCCGCCTGACTAGTCGTGGTCTGCGTCTTAATCTCAACGTGACCATGACCTCTTGTCTTATTGGTAACCTGCACCACCGTTTGCCCCGAAGTGGGCTGAACGACGGAATCCGTAATGGTTGACCGGTTTCCCGATGGGTGCCCTAAAATGATGAGCCCCACAATTAAACCAATCAGCAGGCCGCTAATTCCCCGTATTCTTCTGTTCATGAGCCTTCCCCTGATTTCCCTAGTGTACGACTAATCTCCTACTATCAGACATTATACACCATTCAGGTGAAAACTCATTTAAAAGTTTTCACGCGCCGACGGTTGACCGTCACCACGAAAATATTCAATCCCAGAATAACCATAATCGTTACCGCAGCAATAATGAACAGCAACATATAGGAAGTCTGATCGATGATAATCCCACCCATCAGTGGCCCAATGGCCTTCCCAACGGACGTCCAGGCATTGGACATCCCTTGGTACTTCCCTTTAACCGCAGCGGGAGTCAGATTATTGACGATCGCTGGAATTGCGGGAAACGCCGTCGCCTCACCCATCGTCAGGATAATCATGGCGATGGTGAAATGGGCGTAGTCCTTGGCATAGATCAACGTGACAAAGGAGATTGCCAGGAAGAAGATACCGGCGTAGACCTGTAGATACAGGTTACTGAAGTAGTTCCCAAGCCAATTGATAAAGACCTGTAGAACGACGATCAGGCCCCCATTTAAGGTCCATAACAGACTATAACTCTTCATTGGGATTCCCATCCCCGTCATATAGACGGACAGGTTAGACTCCCACTGCGTGTACATAATCCAAATGACCATTAACGAGAAAAAGAACGTCAACATAATTCGCTGATTAGGCCGTGGAATCTTGATCTTAACCTTTTCTTTGGCTGAGACCACCTTGGGTTGCGTCACGGCAGGCGCTTTGTAGTGTTGAACCACCACGATGAGAAATAGAACGAAAAGTGCAAAGGCAATTGCAAATAATAGCGTGACACTGGTGCTGTACACGTATCCCACCAGGGCTGTCCCCAAGACCACCCCTAAGTTCTGTGCGAAATACAGCATGTTGAAGATGTAGCGTCCATCGCGGCTATGAATCGTTGTCCCCAGGGAGTTCACCATGGTCAACGTCCAGCCCGACGCTAATCCCAAGAAGACTAGCGCAATCGGGAAGGCCGGCCAACCATGATTAATGATAAGTCCCCCCAGAGTGATTAGTGAGAGTAAAATCCCACCAATTGTTAAATAATAAGGGTTTCGGCGGTCAAATAACTGGCCCCCGAGGACACTCCCGACAACGTTTGCTAGGGAATAAAGTAACAGGATCACCCCAACTTTTGTCAGTGATGCGCCCAGTCGGTTATGCAGGTAAATGGTCGTCAGCGGCCAAATAAAACTCATGCCGATACTGCTGAACAAAGCGCCCACGACTAACCAACGCAACCGAATTTCTTTTTGCATATACTATACAGCTCCTCCTTTCCTAAAACATGTTAAGCCTTATTCTAGCACTAGAGGGGGGGCCTCCACCAGTCCCCCCTTTAAACTAATAAGACACCCCACCAAATTTTGTTAAAACCGCCCCAATCCCTTGAGGGGGCCGTTCTGATTCATCGGCAGCCCCGTTTTCATAACCGATTGGCACTTGCCGAGTGGCTAATACGCTAAAAAGTGGGATATCGCGCCACTAGATCCTGGCTAGAAGAACCCTTGATCCGTCACTATTCCCACAAATGTCACACCATCAATCATTCTCAGCGAAGATGTGACTCCCAGTTCACCTGCCACAGCCATCATCGACGGCCACAATGTTTCATGTGAAACATTGTTTGTCAGCCCGATTGAACGACCCCCTGAACCAAAATAACCATAAAAAAAGATCATCGCTCGGGGAAAGCGATGATCATCGGAGTAGGGGTAACGTCATTTATAAGAATGACGTTAACTATTTTTTCATTATTCCAGGGGAGGAGGAGTACATGAAAAAAGATTGTTAATCTTTGGTAGAAGCAACCACTCGGTTAACTTCTATACTGACCATACTAATCGGAAAATATGATGAAAATGTGAACTTTTTGGCACGCCACCATGAATTTTGCGCATAAACACTATTTAAATGCTAATTAGCCCCGTAATCACCATGATTACGGGGCTAAATGAGTTCAATTCAATTTGATTTAGTGCCCATCCGGGACGTAAGCCACCGATGAGAACTTATTATACGACTTTACAAAGAGTAATTTGACCGTTCCTCGTGGACCAGAACGGTTCTTTTCGATAATGACTTCGACTTCCCCCACGTCCTGGTCGCCCTCATCACGGGGGTCACTGTCATTGCTATCACTATCATCCCCGTCACGTTCGTAGTAATCGTCACGGTACAGGAACGACACGATGTCGGCATCTTGTTCGATGGCCCCAGATTCTCGAATGTCGGATAAAACCGGCCGCTTATCCTGCCGCTGTTCTACCCCACGAGCAAGTTGAGACAACGCAATAACGGGCACGTGAAGTTCCTTGGCCAGTTTCTTTAATTGCCGTGAAATATCGGAAACTTCTTGTTGCCGATTTTCATGATTAGTTCCTTCGATCAATTGTAAATAATCAATGACGATGAGGCCTAAATTACCCTTTTCCTTGGCCAACCGTCGGCACTTAGCCCGAATTTCGGTAATTTTATTCCCAGCGGTGTCATCGATATAAATGCTAGCCTTGGCCAAACTGCCCATGGCCACGATCAGGTTCTGCCACTCATCCTCGGAGAGTTGCCCCGTCCGCAGGTGATTGGCATCGATCGACCCTTCCGCACACAACATCCGGTTAACCAGGGACTCCGCACTCATTTCCAAACTGAAAATAGCCACGGTCTTGTCAGTCTTGGTTCCCACATTCTGCGCGATATTCAAGGCAAAGGCGGTCTTCCCCACGGCTGGCCGGGCGGCGAGAATCATCAACTCATCATTGTGTAAACCGGTAGTCATCTTATCCAGCTCGGCATAGCCCGTCGACAACCCCGTAATTACATCCCCCTGTTCAGAGAGCTTGTTAATCTCTTCAAAGGAGGTATTCAGGACATCTCGGATCGGCTTAAATCCCGATTGATTCCGGGTCCCTGCCACGTTCATAATATCCCGTTCGGCGTTGTCGAGAAGGTCAGTAACATCTCCATCTTGCTGATACCCTTGCGTCGCAATGTTCGTCGCCGTTTGAATCAGTTTTCGAAGCATCGATTTTTCTTGGACGATCTTGGCATAGTACGTGGCGTTAGCGGCGGTCGGAACGGCCCCTGCTAACTCAGCAATATAGGTAATCCCACCCACGTCATCCAACTGATTCTTAGCCGTCAGTCGGTCCGTGATCGTCACCACATCAATGGCTTCGTCCCGGTCGTTAAGTTCGATCATCGCCTGGAAGATAATCTGGTGTTCCCGACGATAAAAGTCTTCCGGCTCTAAAAATTCTAACGCATCCACCAACGCATCCGTACTCAAAAAGATAGCCCCGAGGACCGCCTTTTCGGCATCGAGGTTCTGTGGTGGTGTATGGTCTGTTAATACGTTATTATCCATGCTTGATTATTTACCTCTTTATTGGACACCAGTTCAACATCAGGTTTCTATTCTACCATAGTATCACGAGCCAAGGGGAAAAGTGACCCGAGTTTTCCCGACATCAGAATGGTAATGAAAAAGGCCACCATGACCGGCGGCCTTCCCTAGACATTTGTCTTACTTTTGCGTCACGTGAACGCGAATCTTCGCGGTCACTTGGCTGTGTAACTTAACGGGAACATTTGTGTAGCCCAAGACCCGAATGGGTTCTGGGAGTTCCACCTTACGCTTGTCGAGCTTCAGACCAAATTGCTTCTGAAGTGCCTGCGTAATCTGCTTGCTAGGAATTGAGCCGAACAACCGGCCATCTTCCCCAGCCTTGGCGACGATTTCAACCACCGTCTTGTCGTCTTCCAAGTGCTTTTGGAGTTCCTTGGCATCGGCTAAATTCTCAGCCTCACGCCGGTCTTCCGCATTCTTTTCTGCCTTGAGTTGACTCATGGCAGCTTGGTTAGCCTCCTTGGCCAACCCCCGTTTAATCAGGAAGTTTTGGGCGTAGCCATCGGGAACGTTCTTAATTTCTCCGCGCTTACCCTTACCCCGGACATCTTTGGTAAAAATAACTCTCACGTCGGTCACTCCTCATTTAATATGCTAACTTTAATCCTACGCCGAAACCTCACCAGAATCAATTAACTATGTGGTGACCGGTTCCGGTTCGCCGCTATGGTTGAGCAGCTCAATCAGCTGTTGCTTAACCTCGGTGACGGACTTGTCGCTAATCTGGGTCGCCGCGTTAGACAGGTGACCCCCACCACCCATGGCTTCCATGGTGAGCTGGACGTTAATCTCACCCAACGACCGCGCGGAAATTCCGACACGGCCATCGTCTCTGCGCGTGATGACATATGAGGCATCCACACCGGACATATTCAGGAGGTCATCGGCGGCCTGCGCCGCGGTGACGGGATCATAGGTCTGATCCTCTTCCCCGGCAATCAGGGCCATGTCTTCATTGACGAATTCCACCATTTCGATCAGGTGGTTGCGTTTCAGGTAACTATCGACGTTTTCCTTCATGTAACGCTGCATCTCGAGCGCATCGGCCCCCGCAGAACGGAGGTAACTAGCGGCGTCAAAGGTTCGCGTCCCGGTCCGTAACGAGAAGTGTTTCGTATCCACGAAGATCCCCGCCAACATTGCCGTGGCTTCCAGCTTGTTGATCGGTTCACCCTCTTGCGACTGATACTCAAACATTTCGGTAATCAGTTCACAGGTCGAGCTGGCATATGGTTCGATGTAGACCAGCAGTGGATTTTCAGGGAACTCTTCGCCACGCCGGTGATGGTCAATAATCATCACGCGGTTTTCCAACCGGTCGTAGAGCGCCGAGGAAATGGAAATCGACGGCTTCGAATGGTCCACCATCAGCAACATACTCTGGTCGGTGGCCTTCTCCAACGCCTCTTCCGGCGAGATAATCGCGGCATCGATCGATGGATAGTCCTTCAGGTTGTCCAGCAACCGCTGAACGTCGGAGTGGACCGTTTCCTTATCCAAGACAATCCAACAGGTCTTGTTGTTCATCTTGGCAATCCGCCGAATCCCTAGACAGGCGCCTAGCGAATCCATATCAGGTTGCGAATGCCCCTGAACGAAGATCTGGTCGGACTCGTTCATCAGCTCTTGTAGGGCTTGTGAAATCATCCGGGCCCGAACCCGCGTCCGTTTCTCCATCGGATTGGTCTTCCCACCATAGTAGCGGGCGGCTTGGTCAGCGGCCTTCACCACGACCTGGTCCCCACCCCGGCCCAGCGCCAGGTCCAGATTACTCTGGGCTTGATCGGCCAGCTTGTTGAGGTTGGGATCGCCGTAAGCAATCCCCATACTCAAGGTTAATGGGAAGTTTTGCTTAGACGTGGTCTCCCGGATCGTATCGAGAATCTTGAATTTGTCGGCTTCAATCGCGGCCAGCGACTTGGCGTAGGCCAGGATGAAGTAGTGGTCATCGTCCAACTGTTTGAGGTACATATCAAACTGCTGAACCCAGGCCGACAACTCGTTGGTCACGTAGTTTCGTAGATTGGAAATATCCTGGTCGGTCATCGACTGGGTAATCTCATCGTAGTTATCCAAGAAGATTTGGCCGATAGCGATCTTTTCGTTGTCGTACTGCTCTTGAATCAACTGGTAATGCGTGATGTCATACAGGTAGACGGCATGAAAATCTGGTTGCACGTACATCGTAAACCGCTGGTCTTGCCACTTAATCGTGGTCATCGTCTGCGGCTCAGCCGTGCTAATCAGGGTCGCCAACTCGGGGTCGACTTCTTTAATGGGCCGACTCAAAACGTCGGTGTCCCCGAAGTAATTCTGCAGGTAGGGATTGACCCATTCCACTTGGTCGTTATCCCCCAGAATCATCACACCCGGTGGCATGCGCAGTAAGGCCTCTTGCTCCCCTTGCTGAATGCGAAATGCCAGGTCGGAAATATATTGCGTGGTGTCATCACCAATCTCCGCCATGGTATTGAACACAACCAGCGTGGCAATCCCCACCAAAACTAAGATGATAATCCCAAAGACCCAGCTTAATAGGAAGGACAGGACGATGCCGAGGATGGCCAGAGCAGCGGTCATAATAGCGATACCGCGCAAGCGCCGATTCTGTAAGAATTCGGGGATGTTGGATCGCGAAAATAATTTATTCATTTTGCTCCTCATCTGATTCATCTGGAAAAATTTGTGTTCACCCACTAAAACAGCTTCTGAAAATTAGCGGGCTTAAAAGTTACAAATAATACCCTTATTTTATCACATTCGGTGGCAATCACAAAGACCCGACTAACCGGATGAAACCTTAACGTGGCGGGGATGAATCCGATTTATTTTAATTTCCATTTTAGCTTGACCTTGACGCGACGGTAACCCTTATAGTAGGTTGTAAGCACGAAAGGAGGTGGGTCCCGTGACCACCAGCATTCAAGAACTGGCGCGCCTAGCCAAGGTAAGTCCACGCACCCTGCGGTATTACGATCAGATTGGTCTGTTGCCAGCAAAACGCAATCCCCAAAACGGCTACCGCGAATACGACACTAGTGCCGTCGATCGGTTACAAATGATTCGTTATTTTCAATTGTTTGGTTTCAGTCTCAACGCCATCCAGGAACTCTTGGACCAGTCGCCCGCCCGACAAACGGCAGCTCTCGCCCAACAACGCCAACGCTTACTGGATGAACGGGAACACCTCACGACGTTGCTGACTACCCTGGACCGCACCCTAGCGGCCAGAAACGGAGGTCCGCAAATGACGGATTCAGAAAAATTCAGTGCCTTTAAACAGGAACAACTCACCACGAATGACCGTGAGTTCGGTCAGGAAGCCCGTGAGCGTTACGGCACAGCGTCGGTAGTTGCCAGTCAGCGCCAGTTTGCCGCACTCAGTGAGACGGATTATCAGGCGATGCAAGCCTGTGAACAGCGGTTGCTCACCACTCTCAAGGCCGTGGCCCAATCTGGTGACGTGGCTAGCGACCTAGCTCGCCAAGTCTTCAACGACCACAAAACCTGGTTATGTTTCACGTGGAACAATTACTCACCAGCCGCCCATCGCGGTCTGGCCGAACTTTACCTGAGTGACGACCGCTTTGCTAGCTACTACAACGATCGGGTGGGCTTGCCCAATGCCACGGCAACCCTGGCCGCCATCATTCAACACTATGCGCAATAAGGCTTTAAAAGGTGCTGAACCGCTGGGTTCCAACACCTTTTTGCTGTCTCTTATTGGGCCGTGGGGTCTTTAATTTGACTCCAAGGCATCACGTGAAGCATCCAGGAAATCCCATAGCGATCGGTGAATTGCCCCATCTTACCGCCCCAGAACTGCGGTTCAAAGGGCATATCCACGGTAACTGTCTGTGAGGCCACGACGCGTTGATAGAAAGCCTCAGCGGCCGCCGCACTGGCAGCGTCATCCGCATTGATATCCAAGATCAGATCAATTTGGTTGCTCGGTGTGGGTGCCCCGCGAAAGGCATCCGCACACTGTAGGCTAGTTCCCAGGACACTAAACCCGGCATGAATTGTCATCGCCTCCAAGTCAGCATCGGCCGGTAGCCCAAATTGGGTAGCCTGCTCGGCACTGGGACTGAAGCGATAAACATCCTGTGCGCCGAAGACCTCTTGGTAATACGCGAGAGCCTCCTTGGCACTGGTAAATGAAAGACTAGGAATCAAACGAGACTGCATAACCATTCATCCTTTCCTGTTGCGGACACAACTGTGGCTCAATTGTAGCAATCTTCTCACGAATACGATAGCCTAATTTTTGGCATAAAAAAGCCACCCCCGCAGGGATGGCTTTTAAAAACTATTCTTCACCGATAAATGGCATTAAGCCCATGATCCGTGAACGCTTGATAGCGATAGTTAACTTCCGTTGGTTCTTGGCACTAGTGCCAGTAACCCGGCGAGGTAAGATCTTACCCCGTTCGGAGATAAACCGACGTAATAAGTCAGTATCTTTGTAATCAATGTATTCGATGTGGTTGGCTGCAATAAAGTCAACCTTACGACGGCGACGGCCGCCACGACGTTGTCCTGCCATGAGAAATTCCCTCCTCGTTTTTTAGTGTTTAGAACGGTAAATCATCATCGGAAATGTCAATTGAATCCCCGGTATTCGCAAATGGGTCGCTAGCATTGCTGCCGGCGTTCTGATTTGGCGTTGTCGGTCTTGGATTCTGATTTTGAGTTGGGGCACTCGAAGTTGGGTTCCCGCTCGTAAATGGATTGGCATTTTGATTCTGATTCTGAGGAGCATTATTCACGGGTGCACCGTAGTTTTCATTTCCACCGTTGGCGTTCGCGTTACGATTGCTCGAACGTGGTTCCAAGAACGAAAAGTTCTCGACGACAACTTCAGTCACGTAAACTCGTTGACCCTGCTGATTTTCGTAGTTCCGGGTTTGGATGCGGCCTTCAATGCCACAAAGAGACCCCTTGTGCATATAGTTCGCAAAATTTTCCGCGGATTTGCGCCAAATGACACAACTAACGAAATCAGCTTCCCGCTCACCTTGCTGGTTGGTGAACCGCCGATCAACGGCCAAAGTAAATGTGGCAACAGCAGCACCGCCTTGGGTATAACGTAACTCAACATCCCGTGTCAGTCGGCCAGTAAGTACTACTCGGTTGATCATTGCTGAATAACTCCTCTCAAATTTAAAAGTCTGTAGTTAAATTAATCTTCGCGCTTAACGATCATATGACGTAAGATACTGCCATTGATCTTAGCTAAACGGTCGAATTCGTTTAAAGCTTCGTCATCAGAAGCGTTTACCGTGATAATGTGGTAAATACCTTCGTTAAAGCCACCGATTTCGTAAGCAAAACGACGCTTGGACCAGTCTTTTGAACCGATCACTTCTGCACCGTTGTCCGTGATAACCTTGTCAAAGCGTTCAACCAAAGCGGTCTTTGCGCCATCGTCAAGATCTGGACGAATGATGTAGGTAATTTCGTATTTAGTAGTTTCCATGAATCATTACACCTCCTTATGGACTTCAGGCCCCCGCTACAATGCGGAAGCAAGGAGAGACACTAGCGTAAGCCAGATACTCACAAGCTAGTAGTATAGCATAAACAGAAATGTTAAGCAAATCGGGGCCGACCGATGGGTGTTGTTTACGTTACAAGGTTAATTCCGGATTTTCAGGGCCGTTATTTTAAATCCCCGAAACTTTTTTTAAAGAAGAACTCGTCACGTCAAAATCTGGGCTCACGACCTTTCTCAGCGCCGTTGGTCGGTTGACTCCCCGGTAATCGAATTTCCTATTACCCTCTCGTCAGTAACCATTATGGCTCTCTGAATGGGTCTGCCAGCCCAACCCACAAAAAAAGAACGACTCGCGCCGTTCTTCTCACTTAATTATTTAATAGGATCGTAGTTTGCCCGTGGACCACCAACGTACTTAGGACGAGAACGTAAGGCAGTGACGTGAGCACCACCCAATTCCTTCAATGAAGGCCGTACCGGAACCTGAACGAACTTGACGTGTTGGCCAATGGCCGTGTCCCCAATATCGAGACCGGCTTGCGCCACAACGTGTTCGACTTCAACGGGATCCTTGAACTGCTTGAAGGCAGCGATTGAAGCGGCCCCGCCGGCGTGTAAGGCTGGCACAACCGTGACAATCTCAAAGTGATTCTTTTCCGCAACTTCGCGTTCAACCACCAAGCTCCGGTTGATGTGTTCACACCCTTGTACCGCCAAGTGAATGCCCAGTGGGCGTAACTTGGCAACTAAGGTCTTGATAATGGCCATCCCCACTGCGGGGTTGGAATCCTTACCAATGTGCCCGCCAACAACTTCGCTGGTTGAGCATCCCAGAACAAACAAATCACCTTTACGTAAGTGAGCTGCATCCAAAACGTCAGAAACAATGACGTTCAGGTCAGCTTCAATTTTACTTGTATCTACTGCCATCAAATGTCACTCCTTAAACTAAATTAGGCTTGAATTTCACAAGACTCTCCACGATGGAAAGTGTTACGACCATCCCAAACCCGACTTGAACGATGTTACCAAAGATCGAGGCCAATCCGGCTGCCCAACCGAAAAGTAAGGCGGTCGCAAAGTAGTACCCAACTATCATAATAACGCTTCCAACTAATAAAGGAAAAATAGTTGTTTTAATCGTTTTGTGCTCAGGGGTCAGGAAACCTACGGCGGCTCCTTGGGCCCCATGGATTACCAGTGAGAACAAGCACCACTCGGGATGACCGGACAATAAGTCAATCAGAAAGCCACTGGTTCCCCCAACGACGGCTCCCATGGGGTTCCCAAAGAGAATCGCCGTGGCGTAAATTCCTACTTCACAAAGCGTCACAAAGCCTTTGGTGGCTGGAACGGGGATGATGACCAATAACGACATGGCCACCGTCATCGCCGTCAGCACCGCGGTTAACGTCATCTGTTTAATTGGATCCTTTGCCTTTTTCATTTTGTTTCCTCCTGTCGGCTTGCCCCTTGCCACACGCTCCCGAGCGTCGCGCTAATTGCCACGCCATGGGTAATGCCTAACCGAACGAATGTCTTGGCCGCAGCAACCGCAGCGGGTAACGACTGCCCGTTTGCCAACTCGGCGGTAATGGCCGCTGAGAAGGTACAACCGGCACCGTCCGTGGTCTGCCGGTTAATCTTCGGTCCCGTGAACCAGTAATCCTGATCCCCAGCCCGCAGATAATCCAGAGCCACATCCCCCGCCAGGCGGCTCCCGCCCTTGATCACCACATTGGGACAACCAAAGGTCTGAATCCGCAGTGCGGCTTCACGCATCTGATCTTTAGTGGTGATTTCGGCGAGGCCGCTCAGCTGGCGCGCTTCATCCAGGTTTGGCGTTGTGACGTAACCAAGAGGCAATAAGTTATGGGTCATTGCGTCTATGTAAGTCGTGTGTAGCTGTGTCTCGCCCTCCTTGAAGACCAGGACGGGATCGACCACCAACTTGAGCTTAGTGGCTTGTAACTTGTCGCAGACCATCGTTAATGCCGCTTGGCTACCCAAGAGCCCCGTTTTGGCAAAATGGACCGGCAGTTGACTCAAAATGGAATCCAACTGCTGCCCGATGACGGTCGGTGGAATTTGGCTTAGATTCACTCCCGCGGGGGTGATGCTGGCCACGCTCGTCAGCGCGCTAAGCCCAAACACATTTAGCTCTTCGAATGTCTTGAGGTCGGCTTCGATACCGCCACCCGCAAGGCTATCCGAACCAGCAATGGTTAAAACATTTTCCATGAGCGCTCCCTCCAACACTCTCTAGTATTGCCCCTTCACGGTTGGATCACAACAGCCAATTGGCTTGTTTTTAATCCAGCCAATTATTATACTGAAGGAAACCAATTGGAGGGATTTGCCATGATTAACTGGTATGCGGATCTACCACCCATCAAACCCAAGTACCGCGCCATTACGCAACTCATCAAGCGCCTCATCGAAGACGATAAGCTCTTGCCGGGACAACGGCTCCCGGCCGAACGAGAGCTGGCGCAGCTCTTAAAGGTCGACCGCTCCACGGTCACCCGAGCCTTCCTCGAACTGACAGCCAACGGGCTCCTAATTAAAAAGACCGGGAGTGGGACCTATGTTTCCACACTCCCCCAAATCGCCAGTCAGGCCGACAAGGTGAACTGGAACTTCTTCTTGGAAAACACGGAATCTCGCGGTGATCAGGCCTACCAACAACGCCTCTTGCAGGCCAGAGCACTGGACCACGGGACCCTGATCGACGGGGCCGCCAATGAACTCCCCATTGGTCTCATCCCCGAACTAGGGGCGTTACAGCTGGACTGGCATGGCTTTCTTCTGGCGCAAAAGCAGGAACAAGATGCCGGCTATCAGCCTTTGATTCACACGATTGGCCAAATTCACACCGATAAAAAGCAATTCCACCTGGCCAACCAGACCCTGATCATCGCCGGTGGGGCCCAACAATCGCTCTTGCTGGTCCTCCGAAGCCTCCTGCAGGTTGGGGATGCCGTGGCCTTCGCCCGGCCCTCTTACTTCAACTCGAGTGCCATCTTTCAAGCCACGGGGATTCACACCTATCCCGTACCCCTAACCTCAGACGGCCTGGATCTCGCGGCCCTCGAGGACGCCATCCTGAAACACCGCATTAAACTCCTCATTATGAATCCCACCTTCCAGAACCCAACTGGCAGCATCCTGACCCTGGAACAACGGCAACGCATCCTGAAGCTATGCCAAAACTACCAGATCCCCATCGTCGAGGATGACGTCTTTGGTTGGCTCGTCGCCAAGCAAGACGAGGTGCCGACCTTCAAATCTCTGGCGCCGGAGAATGTCATCTACCTGAGTTCACTCTCCAAACTCTTGGGGTCAAGCACGCGGATTGGCTGGATCGTGGCGCCCCAAGCCATCGGTCAACGCCTCCTGCAGGTCCAAAAGAAACTCGACATCGTGCCCAGCATGTTGGCCCAGGTCATGGCCAATCTGGCTCTCAACAACGCGTCATTTGAACCCGAGATTTCCAAATTAACCGCTCAGCTATCCAGTCGCCGTGATCAGGTCACCGCCATCTTCCGCGAGTGCCGGCCCGACTGGCGGTTCACCACACCCAAGGGGGGCTTCTATCTGTGGGTCACGCAAGACGATCCTGATATCTTTAACCAGCTCCTGGCCCAGAAAATTCTGGTCAAGCCAGGCCCCATCTACGGGACCGACAAACGATCCTTTCGGTTCAACTTTGCCGGTATTGACGCCGACAAGCAGCGTCAGTTACGGGAACGACTCAAAAAATAGTCATAAAAAAGAGGCTCACTGTCAATTTGGCAGTGAGCCTCTCGTCTTAGTTAGTCTTCAGAATGGTTCGTTGGCGCGGTGGAGTCTGGTGTCGTTGCGGCATCGGCTGGCTTGTCGGGTTCCCCGGCAGGTGCGTCCGCATCCTCAGCTTCATCGTCTTCCTTAGCTACCTTGGCCATCGTCGCCACTTCGGAATCATCACCCAAACGAATCAGGTGAACCCCTAAGGTTGCCCGACCGGTCTCGGAGACATCCGCGGCGCTAAAGCGAATCATGACCCCTTTGTCAGTGATCAGCATAATATCCTCATCACCATCAACGGTGGTCAATCCCGCTAACGGCCCGTTCTTGGCGGTGACGTTAACGGTCTTGATTCCCTTACCGCCTCGACCCTTAATTGGGTATTCTTCGGCGGCCGTTTGCTTCCCATAACCCTTTTCGGAAATGACAAACACGTGACTGTCTGGCTTCAACACGCTGGCACCGATGACGTAATCCTGGTCACGGAGACGAATTCCCCGAACCCCGGTAGCCGAACGGCCCATCGACCGGACGTCCTTGGCCGCAAAACTAACGGCGTAACCCAGATGGGTCCCGATAATAATGTTGGCCGTGTCGTCAATGATCGACACGTCGATCAGTTCGTCATTTTCCTTCAGGTTAATGGCCTTCAGACCATTACTCCGAATGTTGGCAAACTCGTCGACCGGCGTGCGCTTAACCGTCCCCTGCACCGTGGTGAAGAACAGATCGCGTTCTTCAGCCTTCCCGGCGTTCGAAACGTTAATCACCGCCTGAACGTGTTCGTTGTTGTTGATCCCCAACAAGTTAATGACGGGAATTCCCTTGGCCGTGCGACCATACTCAGGAATTTCGTAACCCTTCATCCGGTAAACTTTCCCGGTGTTGGTGAAGAACAACAGCATGTCATGCGTCGAGGTAGCCACGAGGTGTTCGATGAAATCATCATCGTGCACACCCATGCCTTGAACCCCTTTACCCCCACGGTTTTGGGCCTTGAATTCAGACGTTGGTAAACGTTTGATATACCCATTATGTGTGAGTGAAATGATGACATCTTCTTCGGCAATCAGATCTTCATCTTCCAAGCTCAGGACTTCACCGACCATTAATTCGGTCCGACGGTCGTCCCCAAACTTGTTTTGAATCTCCAACAATTCATCATAAATAATGCTCTGTTGGCGTTCACGGGATGCCAAGATTTCCTTGTAATCCTTGATGTTGGCCATGACGTCGTTGTATTCCTTCTCAACCTTTTCACGTTCCAGTCCGGTCAATCGAACCAACCGCATGTCCAAGATGGCTTGCGATTGTTTGTTGGAGAGACTGTAACGAGTCATCAATTCATTCTTCGCCACTTCGGCGGTCTGAGACTGTCGAATAATAGTAATAATAGCATCGATGTGGTCCAGAGCGATCCGCAACCCTTCCAGGATGTGGGCTCTGGCTTCGGCCTTCCGCAACTCAAAGGCAGTCCGCCGTTGAATAACTTCGAGCTGGAAGTCCAGGTAATACTGCAGGATGGCCTTTAGGCCTAAGACCTTAGGCGCACCCTTAACGATCGCCAACATGTTGATCCCAAATGAGGTCTGCATCAACGTCATCTTGTAGAGGTTATTTAAGATAACCTCGGCACTGGCATCACGCCGGACGTCGATAACGATCCGCATCCCCGTCCGGTCGGTTTCATCGTTGACATCAGTAATGCCTTCGATCCGCTTGTCACGGGCCAATTCGGCGATCCGTTCGATCAGTTTGGCTTTGTTGACCATGTATGGAATTTCCGTGGCCACAATGCGTTGCTTGCCGTTCTTTTCTTCTTCGATGTCGACCTTGGCACGCAGGGTAATGGTGCCCTTCCCGGTCTCGTAAGCCCGGCGAATGGCAGCCTTCCCCATCACGATCCCCCCGGTTGGGAAGTCGGGACCTGGTAAGGCCTCCATCAACTCAGCCAGGCTGGCATCGGGGTTCTTCATCAAGATGTGTAAGGCACTGATCACTTCCGTCAGGTTATGTGGCGGAATGTTCGTGGCCATCCCTACGGCGATCCCGGACGCCCCGTTAACCAACAGGTTAGGGAAACGTGATGGGAGCACCACGGGTTCTCTTTCAGAACCATCGTAGTTATCTTGAAAATCAATCGTATCTTTATTAATGTCGCGCAACATTTCCATCGCGATCTTACTCAATCGCGCTTCGGTATACCGCATGGCGGCGGCCCCGTCACCATCGACGGACCCAAAGTTCCCATGACCGTCTACTAACATGTAGCGGTATGAGAAGTCTTGTGCCATTCGTACCATGGATTCGTACACGGCGGAGTCACCATGGGGATGGTACTTCCCCAAGACATCCCCAACCATCCGGGCAGATTTCCGGAATGGCTTGTCGGGCGTAATGCCCAACTCATGCATATCGTACAGAATCCGACGGTGAACAGGCTTTAAGCCGTCCCGTACGTCAGGTAAGGCCCGTTGGACAATCACACTCATCGCGTAATCCAAGAAGGATGTCCGCATGGTTTGTGAGAGGTCAACGTCGGTAACCCGACCTATATAGTCTTGATCAGCCAAATCTTTACCCTCCGTTCTTCACTAAACATCCAACTCGGCGAAGGTCGCATTGTCCTCGATAAATTCGCGTCGAGGTGCCACCTTGTCACCCATCAACATGCTAAACACTTGGTCAGCGTTGATGGCATCTTGGGCATCGACCCGCAAGAGCCGCCGGTTTTCGGGGTTCATGGTCGTTTCCCAGAGTTGTTCGGCATCCATTTCACCCAGCCCTTTGTACCGTTGAATCTGTGGCTTTGGTGCGGGTGGTAATTGGCCTAATAATTCCTTTAATTCGTCATCGGAATCCAGGTAGCGTTGCATCTTGCCTTGCCGAACTCGATAGAGTGGTGGGCAAGCGATGTAGACGTAACCGGCATCCAATAACGGCCGCATGTAGCGGTAAACCAATGTCAGCAACAGCGTCCGAATGTGGGCGCCATCGACATCGGCATCGGTCATCAAAATCAATTTGTGGTAGTTGGCCTTGGCAACGTCAAAGTCGTCACCAAATCCAGTCCCCATGGCGGTAAACAGGGAACGAATTTCTTCGTTCGCCAGAATCCGGTCCATCGAGGCCTTTTCCACGTTCAAGATCTTCCCACGAATCGGTAAGATCGCCTGTGTCAACCGCGAACGACCCTGCTTAGCAGACCCACCGGCGGAATCCCCTTCGACGATAAACAATTCAGAAATCGACGGATCCTTAGACGTGTTGTCGGCCAGTTTCCCGGGAAGGTTGCTGATTTCCAGCCCACTCTTCTTCCGGGTAACTTCACGGGCCCGCTTAGCGGCAACCCGGGCCTTGGAAGCCAACGTCCCCTTATCCACCACTTTACGGGCGATATCGGGATGTTCCATTAAGAACCGCATGAAGTGATCGGCAAACGTGTGATCCACGGCCGTCCGGGCATCGGAGTTCCCCAATTTGGTCTTCGTTTGACCTTCAAATTGTGGGTCCGGATGCTTCACGGAAACCACGGCCGTCAAGCCTTCACGGACATCATCCCCGGTTAAGTTCGGTTCATTGTCTTTCATCAGCTTGTTGGTCCGCGCGTAGTCGTTCACCACGCGTGTTAAGGCCCGCTTGAATCCTTCTTCATGAGTCCCACCTTCGTAGGTGTGGATGTTGTTGGTAAACGTCAACAGGTTATTGTGGTAGTCATCCGTGTATTGCAGGGCGACTTCCACTGTAATCCCGTTTTCGGCCCCTTCAACATAGATTGGCGGTTCAAAGAGCGTCGTTTTATTTTCGTTTAAATAGTCAACGTAGTGACGGATCCCACCTTCATAGTGGAAATCGTCTTCGGTTGGTTTCTCTGGCCGGTCGTCACGGATCGTAATCCGGAGACCCTTGTTCAAGAAGGCCAGCTCGCGAATCCGCGTGGTCAACGTCTTGATGTCAAAGGTGGTCGTTTCTCTGAAGATATCTGGATCCGGCAGGAAGTGCACAATGGTGCCGTGTTTTTCCTTAGGAAGTCCTTCTTCAACGACGGTCATTGGCTTCACCACGTGACCCCGATCAAAGGTGATCGAGTAGCGTTTGCCGTCACGGATAACCTGGGCATCCAACTCGGTGGACAGCGCGTTGACAACGGAAGCCCCCACCCCGTGGAGACCACCGGAAACCTTGTACCCGCCACCGCCGAATTTACCCCCGGCATGCAGGATCGTAAAGACCGTTTCTAAGGCGGGCTTTCCCGTCTTCTTTTGGATGTCGACAGGAATTCCCCGACCATTATCGGTCACGGTCACACTGTTGTCCTTGTTCACCGTGACGTGAATTTCGTCGGCAAAGCCAGCTAAGGCTTCGTCAATCCCGTTGTCCACGATTTCCCACACGAGGTGATGGAGACCTTGGGCACTCGTTGATCCAATATACATTCCGGGACGTTTACGTACCGCTTCCAAGCCCTCAAGAACTTGGATTTGGCTGGCATCATATTCTCTTGCCCGTTCCGCCTTGGTTTCGTGTTCTTTTTCAGCCACTGCTTAATCCTCCTTTGTTGCCGAATCGTCACTAGTGGGCGATCCATCCGCCACCACGGTCCCATCGGCCACGTGAAAAATGGTCGGGTTCTTAATCAGCTGGCGGGTAATCCCGCTCAGGCTGGTGGTGGTGATAAACGTCTGTACCTTATCCTGAATGGCTGTCAGCAGATGAGTCTGCCGCGCGTCATCCAATTCTGAAAGGACATCATCTAGAAGCAAGACCGGATACTCCCCGGTCTCCTCCTTCATGAGGTCAATCTCGGCCAACTTCACACTCAGTGCCGTTGTCCGTTGTTGCCCCTGAGACCCGAACGTCTGGACATTCTTATCGTTGACCTGAAAATGCAGGTCATCACGATGGGGGCCCACCAGGGTCGTCCCCTGGTAAAGCTCCTTGTCCCGTTGTTTCTCATATAACGCACTCAAGGCCGCCTGGATGCTCTTGGCGTCGGCTAACGCCTCATCGGGCACCTGGGTGGCATAGTGAAACGTCAGTGTCTCGCGTTGCTGGGAGATCTCGGCGTGAATGACCTGCGCCCAGTGCTCCAGCTTATGTAACATCCGCAGCCGCTGGGCGATAATTTCCGCACCATATAATGCCAATTGATCAGACAGTACCGATAGGAACAGCAGATCGCGCTTCTGTTTGTGTTGCAAATCCTTCAGATAGCGATTCCGCTGCTTCAACAGCGTCCGATATTGACTTAAATTATACAAATAACGCGGATTCATCTGGCCAAACTCCATGTCCATAAAGCGCCGCCGAATACTCGGGGCGCCTTTGACAATCGCGAGATCTTCCGGGGCAAACAAAATCACATTGAGCTGGCCCACATATTGTGATAACCGAGCCTGCTCAAGGTGATTGACTTTAGCACGTTTGCCCTGACGTGAGAACGTTAACTCCAGTGGCACCGTCCCTGCCGACTTCACGACTCGGCCACTGACCTTGGCCGTTTTGGCCTGCCAGTTCACCAAATCATGATCGTTGGCTGTCCGGTGACTGCGCGTTAACGCGAGCACGTAGATGGCCTCTAATAGATTGGTCTTGCCCTGGGCATTTTCGCCGAGGAGGACGTTAATCCCCCGACCCAGCCGAATATCGGCCTCGGGATAATTCCGAAAATGCTGCAGCTGCAACTCTTGCAAATACATTATTCACCCTGCTTTGAGCGTATAAAAAATAATCCTGCCTCAGGTACTGCCACTGTATCGCCAGGATACAGCTTACGGCCCCGCCGGTTGTCCGGTTCGTCGTTGATATTTACCGTGTTTTCACGTAAATACCACTTGGCTTGGCCACCAGTGCTGATGACGGATTCTTCTTTGAGTAACTGGCCTAAAGTAATGTAGGGCGTGTCAATGAAAACGTCTTTTTTCACAATTTCACCCCTTAATATTCTTCTCTTATATTATACCGCTTTTTAGGGAAAAGTACAGGCGATCCCCTTGATTTTTGCGTTCTGAGGCTATTTGGGGTGTTTTTGATATTTTTGGTAAAAAGGCGGTAAATTTGCTCAGATTCGAAAATAGCGGTCTTTTAGCGAATTATTTGTTTTTTGGCGGTTTTGACGACCCTAAATCGCGATCCCCGTTCTGGACACCGTTATTTGCGCACGCATTTTCCGTTAAATGGCTCAAATTGACGCCTATTTTCCCCCGTTTTCATAACTGGCCCACTGCCGAAATCGACGACCACCTATAAAAAAAGTGTTGCCCCAAGGGACAACACTTTGTGGTGATTAACTTTAGAACGTCCGTACCGGCGTGATCAACTGAATGAAGTTGCTGGTATCTTCGGTTGGGACCAAGGTGAATGGCCGCAACGCGGAAGTAAAGGCCACTCTGATCGTCGTTTGACCAAATGATCGCAAGGCATCCTTCATGTAATCGGGGTTAAAGGAAATTTCGAGGTCTTCACCCGTCAATTCCTTAGGATCCAACGCTTCTTCAACATTCCCGACATCGGGTGAATTACTGAAGATCGTCACATGATTTTCGGCTGGCGTCAAAGTCAGTTTAACCACGTTGTTCCGTGATTCATGGGACAACAGCGAGGCCCGTTCGACGGCGGCCAATAATTCTGGTGCTTCGAACTCGACTGTCGTGGAGGCTTCCTTTGGGATCAACCGCGACGTATCGGGGTAATTGCCTTCCAGTAACCGGGAGTAAAACGACGTATCCCCTAATAAGAAGAGAACTTGATTCTCGGAGAACTGCATCTTAACGGTGCTGTCATCGTCACCGATCATCCGGGATAATTCGGTCAAACTCTTTCCGGGGATGATGACATCAAAGGCGGCTTCGGTGGGATCTGGTAATTCGATCTGCCGTTGTGAGAGGCGGTGACTATCCGTGGCCACGGCCAGGAATTGGTTGTTAGCCAGGACGAAATGCACCCCGGTCAGGATTGGCCGACTTTCTTGATTAGAAACGGCGATAACCGTTTGGCCAATGAGCTCCTTAAAGACGGCACCTGAGAGTACCACGGAGTCGGCCGCATCAATTTCTGGCAAATGTGGATAGTTATTGGCATCTTGTCCGTTAATATTGAACGCCGCAGAACCAGAGGTAATTTCAGTTTGGAAACCATCCTTAACGGTCAGCGTCAGCGTTTGTTCTGGTAATCGCTTGACGATTTCACTGAAGAACCGCGCCGTTAAAACAATGGCCCCTGGTTCGTCAATCGTTAAGCCAATATCAGGATCGTCGGCTCTAATCAACGTTTCAATAGAAATATCGGCATTAGACCCGGTTAAAAGTAACCCAGCGTCACTGGCGACGATTTTGAGTCCGGTCAAAATGGGAATCGTGGTTTTAGAAGAAATGGCTCGGGAGACGTTGTTCAGTTCCTTAATGAAGGCTGCCCGGTTAATCGTAAATTTCATTAGTGATGACACTCCTTTACTTGGTGCGTAATTTACTTAATTAAAAGAAAAAAGATAGAAGAAGTAGTAGCGCGGTGGGTAATGTGGATAACTTTGAGAAACTATGTTGCGGCTACGCTTTTCCACCTGTGGATAACTTGTGGAAAACTCGTAGACTTATCTTTTCTTATCCACACACGCTGTGGCGTTCATTTCTATGATACCGCAGTTGGGGCCAAAAAAACGCCTCGAACACCCCCACTCAGAGGTCCTCGGAGACGGCCAATGACTAGCGCCGTAATTCTTCCTTTAAGTCATCAATATCCTTTTGAAGTTCGGGATCCGTTTTTAGCGCGTCGTCGATCTTGTCGTAGGCATGAATGACCGTGGTATGGTCCTTACCGCCAAACTCATTCCCAATGCGCGGCAGCGAGGCATCCGTTAGCTCACGCGAGAGGTACATGGCAATCTGGCGCGGCGTTACGATGGACTTCTTACGTTTCTTCCCCTTTAAATCCTTCATTGAAATGTGGAAGTAACTGGCCACTCGGTCTTGGATGACTGGAATGGTAATGGCATCGTTGGCGTTTGCCAGGTTGAGACTCTTCAACGCCTCGGCCGCCAAATCAGTGGTGATTGGCTTATGTGTCAGGTTGTGGTAGGCCTGAACGCGAGACAAAGCGCCTTCTAGTTCCCGCACGTTGGAGTCGATCTGGCCAGCGATATAGCTGAGCGTGTCGTCCGGCGCATCGATCTGGTCGGCGTCGACTTTATTGCGGAGAATGGCGATCCGCGTTTCCAGATCTGGTGGTGTGATGTCCACGGACAACCCCCAGGCGAAGCGGGATACCAGCCGGTCTTGGAGCTTTGGGATCTCATTTGGTAAGCGATCAGAAGTCAAGACGATCTGATGGCCGTCGTCATACAAGGAGTTGAAAGTATGGAAGAATTCTTCCTGGGTCGAATCCTTATTGGCGAAGAACTGGATATCATCAACCATTAAGAGGTCAACGTCGCGGTACTCTTGACGAAATTGTTCCTGAGTCCGCGTTCGAATCGAGTTAATGAAGTCATTGGTGAAGGCTTCACTGGTCACGTACTTCACCTTGGTGTCAGGATGATCTTCCAACATCTTATTGCCGATGGCGTGCATCAAGTGGGTCTTACCCAACCCAACACCTCCATAGAAGAAGAGTGGATTATACATCACACCAGGTTCTTCAGAAACCACCAAGGCCGCCGCATGGGCCATTTGGTTCCCTTTCCCGATCACGAAGGTATCGAATGTGTAGCGTGGGTTCAACGCATTTTCCTTCATAAAAGTGGGTGTGGCATCGGGAGCATCGGTAACCCCAGGCTCCTCTGTAACCACGCCGGTTCCCGTTTTACTACGGGAAACCTCTGGTTGTAATTCACTCTTCGTGACAAGAATAGGTTGAATATCTTCATGTGTGACCTGGTAGGCGTATTCGATGACTTGTTGATCGAGGTGGCGCCGAGTCCAGTAGTCACGGTGTAGGGGTGAGAGAAGTTCCAACGTTAGTTTGTTACCGACGAGGGAAATTGGCTTAGCTGCTTCGATCCAGGTTGCGTACGTTGCCGGATCAAGGTTTTGCTTGAGTAATTTTGTAATATCAGCCCACAAAGTTAACATATCTGGCACTGATGTAGCCCCCCTAAATTTAAGATTATGGTAATCGTAAGTTTGGACGGACGCCGCCCAAACGAAAACGTAAGTCCAGTGTAGCATGAAGAAAAAAAGTTTTCCACAGGGTAATGGACGCTGTGCATAATTGTTTCACAGGGAGTTAATAAAGTTATCCACAGGCAGGGTGAAACTTGTGGATAATAAATGTGATTTTAACTTGTCCACAGGAAACTGTGGAGTAGGAATAGCTCAAGGACAAGTGTTTCACAAGTTATCCACAGAATTAACAGGAATGCTTTTTTAAAAATAAACAGGCTGTGGATTGGTGGATAACCAGGTGGGAAAGCCCGGCATAACTTTTTCTGAATCCACAAGTTATCCACAGCCAAAGTGCATGAAACAAATTTATCCGGGGACAACTTTTTATGGATATTTTCAACTAACGGTTTCATTCGGTCGAAATTTATGCTAATATGTTCAGGAAATGCATTTAGTATTTGTCTGGAATTATCCAGATGAAAAAAATTCAAAAATTTCAAGGAGGTGTCACGATGAAGCGCACTTACCAACCAAAGAAACGTCACCGTTCACGTGTACACGGCTTCCGCAAGCGCATGAGCACTAGCAATGGCCGTCAAGTATTAGCACGTCGTCGTCAAAAAGGACGTAAAGTATTGTCTGCATAGGCCGCTGACTGTCAGTGGTCTTTTTATTTTATCTGCGAGGAGACTGGGACCCCAATCCCTCGCGGCCTGTTCATATATGAGAATTTTGGAGATGCACCATGCGAAAATCTTACCGCATTAAGAAAGAAGCGGAATTTCAGCAGGTCTTTGAAACCAGAAATTCAGTCGCTAACCGGCAATTTGTGGTGTATTCAATGGAGAAGCCGGATCAACCGCATTTTCGGGTTGGGATTTCGGTCGGGAAGAAGATTGGAAACGCCGTTCACCGGAATTGGGTGAAACGACGGATTCGGCAGAGTTTACTCGAGCTGAAGCCGCACCTCAAGCAGGATGTGGATTTCCTAGTTATCGCACGTCCGCGTGCCGATGGCATCTCGATGCCCGATGCGAAGAGCAGCCTGATCCATGTCTTGAAGCTGGCAAAACTGCTGGATTCCAACTATAGTGAGGAATAAACGTGAAAAACGTGAAAAAGTACAAACGTACCCTACTGATGCTTGGTATTGTGGGCTTGACTTTGATCCTTTCCGCTTGTAGCAATAAGCCAATCACGAACCAGAGTACCGGGATTTGGGACGGTTTAATCGTTCTGAACTTCTCGCGTGCTATCATCTGGTTGGCTCATTTCTTCGGTGGGAATTATGGTGTTGGTATTATCATCTTTACCATTATCATCCGGATCATTTTACTGCCACTGATGGTTTTCCAAACGCGCAGCATGCGGAAGACCCAGGAAATTCAGCCCCAATTAAAGGCTTTACAGAAGAAATACTCGTCACGGGACCGTGACACGATGCAGCAGTTGCAGACCGAACAGCAAAAGCTGTATTCGGAAGCCGGCATTAATCCCTTAATGGGATGTCTACCAGCCGTGGTACAACTCCCAATCATTTGGGCCTTGTACCAAGCTATCTGGCGGACAGCCGTTCTGCGGTCCGGCACCTTCTTGTGGTTGCAATTGGGCCACAAGGACCCGTACTTCATCTTGCCATTCCTGGCGGCCTTTGCCACGTTCTTGAGTTCGTGGTTAACCACCAAGTCGGCACCGGAGACGAGTTCCATGAATACGATGATGATTATCGGGATGCCCGTGGTGGTCTTCTTTACCGCCTTAAACGTGGCCTCGTCACTGTCATTGTACTGGACCGTGTCTTACATTTTCCAAGTCGGTCAAACGCTGTTACTGCAAAACCCATGGAAGATTCAAGCCGAACGCGATGAAAAGGCCAAAGAAAAGGCCGCTCGCGAACGGGTTATGAAGAAGGCCGTGCGTCGCGCTAAGCAGAGTCGCCGCAAGTAAACCAAGCTAAATAAATGCATTTTAGGCCGTTCCGCAATGGTGGGACGGCTTTTTCTATCCGCGGAACGCGTGATGGCAGATGAGCTGACTCGGAAAGTTCTATGGTATACTGAAAAATGACTGAAAGCATATTGGAGGAATGGACGACATGACAATCTTTACGGGGAAAACGGAAGAAGCGGCGATTCAGGCAGGATTGACCGCCCTGAATTGTCGGTTGGACCAAGTGACAACCCGAGTGGTCACCACGCCACGTAAGGGTTGGCTGGGAATTGGCCAGAGAGACGCGATGGTGGATGTGGCTTTGAAGCCCGTTGAACCCGTCGCGACGTCGAAACCAACACCTAAGAAACAAGCGGTTGTGCCAGTGCAGCCGATGATGCCCGCAAACAAGCCGGCAGCGGCCGTAACTGACACCCCTGAGGCGGCGGAGACCGCTCAACCGGTGCAATCGGAGACAACGCCAGAGGAACGGCGGAAACGTCGCGAGGCGGCCATTGAGGCCGTTCAGGACTATCTGGCCACGATCGTCGATCAGCTCGGAATTGACGCCACGTTGGATGTCGAATCAACGGCACGGCGGCAGGTTAAGCTGGTCTTTACGACAGAGAAGGAGGGCCTGCTGATCGGCAAGCACGGTCGGACCATCAACGCCTTGCAGAGCCTGGCACAGTTGTTCTTGAATCATCATGGCGCTGCGCACGTCATGGTTGAATTGGACGTTGCCGGTTATCGTGAACGGCGAGCAGCCACTTTGAACCGATTGGCCGAGAGTACGGCGCGGGAGGTCGTGGCAACCGGGAAGCCGATCTATTTGGACCCAATGCCGGCGTTTGAACGCAAGCAGATCCACGCGGTTTTGGCGAAGAATCACTACGTCACAACCTATTCGGCGGGGAGAGAACCCCACCGGGCCGTGGTGATCGAACCGGCCTAAGTTTCGTTTGACAAAAGCGTCTTTACCCCTTATAGTGAAGACAATCATTCTTATCAAGTTTACGATAAAGTAGTGAAAGTACTTTATCCACGCACAGTTAGGTGGCGTGGAGTGGGTGCTTTTTTTTATGGCGTAAAATGATACGCCCGGGGCGTTAGACCGCGTAAACAAGGGTAAGAACCAACTGACAGACTTAAAAGGAGGATGGCTCATGGCAGTCACAACCACAGAATTTGATACGATTGCAGCAATTTCGACCCCACCTGGTGAAGGTGGGATTGCCATCATTCGGCTGAGCGGTGAAGAGGTCTTTGATGTCGCTGGCAAGCTCTTCAAGGGAGCCAACCTGCGCAAGGTCGCCAGCCATACGATTCATTACGGCCACATTGTCGACCCTGAGGATGGCGAAGAGGTTGATGAGGTCATGGCTACCGTGATGCGGGCCCCGAAGACCTACACCAAGGAAGATATTATTGAAATTAATTGTCACGGAGGGATCGTGGCGACTAACCGGATCCTTCAATTGTGCCTGAGTTATGGGGCGCGCCTGGCCGAACCCGGTGAGTACACGAAACGCGCCTTCTTAAACGGCCGAATCGATTTGACCCAAGCGGAATCCGTGATGGATCTGATCAGAGCCAAGACCGACAAGTCCATGAAGGTGGCCTTAAACCAATTGGACGGGGATCTTTCCCACTTGATTCGCAACCTGCGGCAGGATATTTTGGATGCCCTGGCCCAAGTCGAAGTGAATATCGACTATCCGGAATACGATGATGTTGAGGCCGTAACGACCAAGATGTTATTGGAGAAGTCCAAAGAGGTTCAGCAGCAGGTCAAGACCCTCTTGGCCACCGCTAAACAAGGGAAGGTGCTCCGAGAAGGCTTGGCGACCGCAATTGTGGGTCGGCCAAACGTTGGGAAGAGTAGCCTGTTGAACCACTTGTTACATGAAGACAAGGCGATCGTGACTGATGTTGCCGGAACCACGCGTGACGTGATCGAAGAGTACGTTAACGTTAAGGGCGTGCCGTTGAAGCTGATTGACACCGCGGGGATTCGCGATACCACCGATAAGGTTGAAAAGATCGGGGTGGAACGCTCACGCAAGGCCATCAACACCGCTGATTTGGTCATGTTGGTGCTCAATGCCAGCGAGCCACTGACCACCGAGGATGAATCGCTACTGAAGGCTACGGCCGACACGCAACGAATCCTGATTTTAAACAAGACTGATTTACCCCAGAAACTCGATCTGGATGCCGTCAAACAGGCTGCCAATGGGAGTCCCATCATTGAGACGTCCATTCTGCAGCGAGCCGGCTTAGACAAGCTGGAAACGACGATTGCTCATCTCTTCTTCGATGAGGGTATCGAGTCAAGTTCACACTCGGTGATGGTGACCAACGCCCGCCACATTGGGCTGTTGCACCAGACCAGTGACGCCTTGGATGACGTCCAGAGTGGAATTGCTGCGGGGATGCCCGTAGACCTGGTCCAAATCGACATGACGCGGGCTTGGGATCTGCTGGGTGAAATTACTGGCGATAGCTACCAAGACGAGTTACTCGACCAATTATTTAGTCAATTCTGTTTAGGAAAATAACGCATAAACCGTTTGGCCGCGGGCAGTTCCGTGACCCGACATGGAGGGAAAGAAACCATGACTGAAGTAAAAGAATATCCCGGCCAGGACTACGACGTCATCGTCGTGGGCGCCGGTCATGCCGGTAGCGAAGCAGCTTTAGCCGCCGCCCGGATGGGGAACAAGACACTCCTCATGACCATCAACCTGGACATGGTGGCATTTATGCCATGTAACCCATCGGTTGGGGGTCCCGCAAAGGGGATCGTCGTCCGTGAAATCGACGCCTTGGGTGGCGAAATGGGCCGCAACATCGACAAGACCTACGTGCAGATGCGGATGTTAAATACCGGTAAGGGCCCGGCCGTCCGTGCGCTCCGTGCGCAGGCCGACAAGCACGCCTACCACGCAGAAATGAAGCATACCATCGAACGCGAACCCAATCTGACGTTACGTCAGGGGATCGTCGACGACCTGATCGTGGAAGACGGTGTCTGCAAAGGGGTCATCACGAATACTGGGGCGCGTTACGCCGCTAAGGCCGTGGTGATTGCTGCCGGAACCGCCGCGCGTGGGAAGATTATTATTGGGGAATTGATGTACTCATCAGGCCCTAACAACTCCCAACCAGCCAACAAGCTAACGGCCAACCTGCCAAAGTACGGGTTCGACCTCGAACGCTTCAAGACGGGGACCCCACCACGAGTGGATGGGAATACCATTCACTATGACGAGACTGAGGAACAACCTGGGGATGCCGAGCCCAACCACTTTAGCTTTACCACGCCCGACAGTGACTACTTGGCCTTAAAGAACCAGCTGTCTTGCTGGTTAACTTACACGAATGAAACGACCCACAAGATCATCCGCGAAAACCTCGACCGCGCGCCGATGTTTACCGGGGTCATTGAAGGGGTGGGCCCACGTTACTGCCCATCAATCGAAGACAAGATCGTTCGTTTCGCCGACAAGTCACGGCACCAACTTTTCTTGGAACCAGAAGGTCGCAAGACCGACGAATGGTACGTCCAAGGGCTGTCCACGTCGATGCCTGAAGAAGTGCAACAGAAGATTTTGCACTCCATCCAAGGCCTCGAAGATGCCCAAATGATGCGTCCCGGCTATGCCATCGAATACGATGTCGTTTCCCCTTATCAATTACGGCCAACGTTAGAGACCAAGCCATTGAAGAACCTCTTCACGGCAGGCCAAACCAACGGAACGTCCGGCTACGAAGAAGCAGCGGGTCAAGGTCTGCTGGCCGGAATCAACGCCGGCTTACGGGCCTTAGGCAAGCCAGGTTTCACGTTGAAGCGTTCGGATGCCTACATTGGAGTTATGGTGGACGATCTGGTTACCAAGGGAACCAAGGAGCCTTACCGGTTGTTGACCAGCCGGGCCGAATACCGCTTGATTTTGCGGCATGATAACGCGGACCTGCGGCTGACCGCCAAGGGCCACGAGTTGGGCCTGATCAGTGATGACCGTTATGAGGAATTCTTGGCCAAGAAGGCTGCTATTCAGGTTGAATTGGACCGGTTAAACAGCATCCGGATCAAGCCGAGCGATGCGATCAACGCCTTTGTTGAGTCCCACGGCGACAAGCCACTCCAAGATGGTGTGTTGGCCGCAGCGTTCTTGCGCCGGCCCTACGTGGACTACCAGACGTTACTTGAGTTCATTCCAGCACCAGAACAGCCTCTGGATCGTCACATTGTCGAGGAAATTGAGATTTCGTTGAAGTATGCCGGCTATATCAAGAAGGCCGAGGATAACGTGGCGAAATTGAAGCGGATGGAAGCCAAGGCCATTCCTGCAAACATCGATTACGATGCGATCGATGGCTTGGCAACTGAAGCACATCAGAAACTCAAGAAGATTCAACCCGAGACGCTGGCCCAGGCTAGCCGAATCAGTGGGGTTAATCCCGCCGATATCGCCATCCTGAGCGTTTACGTTGAACAGGGTAAGATTGCGAAAGTGAAGTAGTTAAAACTTAAAGAGGTGTCCTTACGGTTGTGATAACCGGGAGGACACCTCTTTTTAATTATTAATAATTAATTTTCAAAAGATAAATAATTAGTGACGGCCGTAAGACTGGCTGTATGGTAATGGTAGCGTAGTTATTCGATACCTAATAATTAAAACACGCAATCTTTACACGTTCTTTGCAGCAACAATACGTGGTCTTGTTAATCTTGAAGAAGAGATAAGACAAGCGGAACGCCGAATATGGTCGCTAAAAGGGCGACCTCGGGATAAGGGAGTCTTGAACGTGCAAACGATTCTGTTAGGTCTGGGTATTGGGTTGGCCTTAGTGAGTCTGTGGTGGCATCGCCAACTATTAAAGCGGATCCAAGCGGCCAATGGCTGGCGGTTGAGTCGGCATCAGATCATGTGTCATAGTTTTCTCTACTTGGGGTTGGCTTATGCGACGATTGCAGTCATCCAACCGGCTTGGACAAACCAGCGCGTGGTGTGGTTGTTACTGTTGGTCGATCTGTCTTCCGGAGTGGTGGCGCTACGGATTCAACGACGTCGTCGGGTTTCAGAAGACCAACAACTATGGTGGCGCCGTCAGACCCAGTACCTGTTACTTAGCCAGGTGTTGTTGGCGGCCGTTTTAGCCGGGATTTTGGCACGGTTAGCCGGATAAATAGAGGGGGAACAAACATGAAGCGTTATTCACCAACAGCGGCACAACAGGCTTTGATGGAGATATTAGCCGAGGTCCGCGATGGACAAGAAACGGTCGTTGTGACACCCACGGATGGTCATGAGACAGACTCAATTGTCCTTATTACCAAACAGGATTGGGACGTTTTACAAGCGGCCAAGGCTCATGATCCTGAAACCTATTTAGGTGAGGTGGAATTAGGCTAGTCGTCGAGCAAGACGTGCTCGGCGGCCGCATAGGAATCGACCTCATAGGTTGGCTGAATGCCCTCGAAATTGATGTCGTGGTGCGGATTGTACCAGATACTGTCGAGGTGACCATTCAGTGCCCCCTGAATATCTGAGGCGAGATGGTCGCCGACCATGATGGTACTAGCGGCCGTCATATCTGAATAGGCTGCAAAGATGGCGTTAAAGAAGGCTGGATCGGGTTTGTCGACCCCGAGGTCTTGCGAGATGAAGAGCCGATCGAAATAGCCGGCGATGCCGGAGCCCTCTAGTCGGTTGAGCTGGATGGTCTTGGTTCCGTTGGTGCCGCCGACCAGAGTAAGTTGCCCTTTTTGAAGGGTGTCCAGGAAGTCCTGAGCGCCCGGGAGTACATAGAAATTGTGATCTAGCATGGCATGGTAACGGCGTTCGAGCGCCGCACCGTCGACCGAAATTCCCAGGGCACCAAAGGCTTTGGCAAAGCGTGTATTCAATAGTGGCTCGCGTGGCGCCCCCTGCTCGATCTGTTGCCAGATCGCTGTGTTGATCGTTTGGTAGACCTGCAGGCCGCGGGCGGTATCGGTGACGCCATGTTCGGCGAGCAGTGTCGTGACACCTTCGATTTCGCCGCGGGTGAAGTCGAGGAGCGTATCGTCAAGATCGAGAATGACATATTTTTTCATGGATAGGGGACCCCCTCGTGGTTTCTATAAAGTTTACCACGAATGTGAGGTTGCCGACGAGTTGACGACTAAAATGTGGCCAACTCTTGGGGAGGTGTGGGGATGAACCGCAAGCAGATCTATTTGTTAAATGCCGGTTTATTCTTTGTGGCGGGGATGATCCTATTCTTACGCCCTAATCGCGATCTGGCTATGGGTGGTATTTCATTGAGCCTGGGTGTCGTGACGTTGGTGCTGGCCCTGACAGATGATCAAACGAAACCGTAAAGGATTGTCATGGATTTTAAAAAGCCCGGTTGTCTGCTTGGACAACCGGGCTTAGATTCAGCTAGTGATAATCAGTCGCACCTAAAATGAAGGCACGGAAGAATGATGCGAGTAGAAAAACAACTTGAAGAACCAGGTCAATCCGGTTTAACGGGTGGGTGTCGCTGGTATCCTCGAAGACGTTGAAGTGAAGCATCGTTGTAATCAAGGAACTAAAGCATAGAAAAGCAACAATTACGGGATCACCGACAGACAACATCAGTAACAAGAGCACAACGGTGATAATCGGCACGAAAATTTTAGCGATATTTAAAGGGTAACGGGTAGTCGTCATCATTTTCACCTCGTTTAAATTAAATGAGAATATGAGAATTCGATTACAGCTTAAATATATAATACCAGAAATTTTGTGCCAAGGGGAGGTCGAAACACTCAAATTGCAAGATGACTTTTCGAACAAGATGAGGTAGAGAGTGTGATAAAAGGCGGTTGATGCTCATTGACTGCCTTCTGTCACACGTTTCGACTGTAGATGTTCGGAGCGCAAGAAAGGCCTGAGACAAAAAGGCTCAGGCCCTACCTCGTCATTAATTTGTGGTCAATCGACTAGCAATCCAGCCAATCAGCGTCCCGGTCAACGCGGGAACTACCCACCCGAAGCCCTGACTGGCTAAGGGTAAGTATGTGTTAAGTATTAATAACGGGCGACACCAGGCCATATTTTGAATGGCTGTTGGCAGCGCGGTGAGCCCAGCGAAAATGGCTGGAATAAGGGTAAAGAGCATCGCAGTTCCGAAGAGCCAACGAGAGGTCCCCATCAGAGGGGACAAGACGGCCAACAGGATTAGCACGATGGCTAGGGGATATAGAAAGAGCAGTACCGGTGTGGAGGCCGCAATCAGCTTAGTCAGGCCGATGTTGGCAAATAGGCAAGGCAATACACTGGCAATGCCAATTAAAACGGCATAAGGGATACGCGGAAATAAGGCATGACCTGCATCGCCAAAGGCTGAGATGAGGCCAATGGCGGTCTTTAGGCAGGCGATAATTACAATCAGTGCCAATAGGCCAGTTCCCCAGGTACCAAAATAGTAATTGGCAATCTGAGCCAGGGTAATGCCCCCGTTGGCTGCAAGTGAGAAGTGACCCAAACTCATGGTTCCCATGAGGGCTAACAGTGTGTAGATGACTCCCATCAGGGCAATGCTGATGGTTCCGGCCTTAATCACGTCTTTGGCGATCTGGCCGGGTTCGGTAACCCCCAGGTCGCGAATACTATCGATGACGACGATCCCAAAGGCCAGTGAGGCCAAGGCATCCATGGTGTTATACCCCTCCATAAATCCACTTAAAATAGGTGCGTGAACGTAGCTGCCACGGACTGGAACGCTCGACAAGCCACCCAGGGGTTTCAAAAAGGCCGCTAACATCAGTGCGCCTAAGAGAATGAGAAATAGCGGTGTGAGCCATTTTCCCACGTAAGTCATGAGTTTACCTGGTCGGCGGGCTAACCACCAAGCGAGGCCAAAGAAGGCGACTGAGAAGAGTCCCAGGGCGAGCGACTGGTGGTGCGGGGCGATAAAGGGCACGAGACCGATTTGAAAGGACGTTGTTGCCAGACGGGGGAGGGCAAAGAACGGGCCCACGGTTAGGTATAGCAGAATGGTAAAGAGGTAGGCGAAGGGACGATTGACTTTGGTTGCGAGGTCAAAGACGCCCTCACTATGGGTGATCCCAATCCCGGTGACCCCTAGAAGGGGAATCCCGATTCCAGCGAGTAACAAGCCAATGGCCGCCCAGCCGACATTGGATCCAGCCTGTTGTCCCAAGAAGATGGGAAAGATCAGATTGCCGGCGCCAAAGAATAGGCCGAAGAGCATCATGCCAATGAAGAGCAGCTCTCGTCGGTTTAATTGTGTTTTCAAGATGGCATCGCAACTTTCTTAAAGTTAGATTCAGATTTTAGCACCCGGTAAGCATACCAAAAAAGAGTTCCGGACAAAAGCCCGAAACTCTAGATCGTTTGATTATTTATCGGCGACGGTGAAGCGCACCTGATGATGTTGTGGTTGCTCGATTTCATCGAGGATCGCCACAGCCATGGTTCCTGCTGAAGTTCCAGATTCTTGGTTAGCATTGACCAGTAACTCATCCGTACCCAGTAAGGCAGGGACGGCATCCCCAGGATGGAAGTTAGCTGCGGGAGAAACACCGACCCAATTAACATTGTCGACATCGCGTAAGAAATTAAGTTCCTTCAATTGATTTTGGGGCACGCTGATGAAGCTGGCAGCGTTCGGGTCCTTGGCGATATCGTCAACGAACAAATGGTGGTCATCCCCAGTTTGGAGGCTACCAGCGCCTAGGATGAAGACTAAGCGAGGACTGGTCGTCTCCCGAAGTTGGGCCACCAGGTGAGCAGCCAAATCGACGTGTTGGAAGGCCAGACTAGGTGCGGTGGCAAAGGCATCAATCACGACATCCGTTGCCTGAAGATCAGCGGTGCTTAGCGTAAAGGCATCCTGAACGTGGGTGGTTAAGGCCGGGTTGTCAGTTGGCAACTTGGCTAATTTTTCCTCAGAACGGGCTAACGCTGTGACCTGATGGCCGCGGCGCAAAGCTTCGTTGACCAAGGCGCTGCCGGCCATTCCAGTGGCACCGATAATTGTGATTTTCATAGATAGTTTCCTCCCTTATTTGTTACGATGCGATTAGTATAGCGGTTTCCAAGTGATTCGCCAATTAATATGGTTCGCAATGATAGTCTATGGTAGAGTTAGAGCAAAGAAATGGGAGGTCTGTCGGATGAAAGATGTGGTTCAAGGGCAATTGGTCCATTTAACGGAAATGCGTGATGGGGATGCGGAGTGGCTGCAAGATACCCAATGGGAGCCCGGCTTACTGCGAAATCTATCCGCAGACGCCTTTCATCCATGGACGGCTGCGGAATACGCCGAGCTGGCGGCGGAACCCGACCGTGATGATAAATTCTTCTTCATGGTACGGGCAAATGCCGACGATGGATTGTTAGGCTGGGTCATTCTCGACGACGTCCAATTCAAGAATCGGCGAGCCGATCTCGGGATTGCCCTGCCGGTGGCCAGCGATCGCGGCCAAGGCTTCGGGACGGATACGCTCGATACCATTCTGTCATTTGCTTTCAACGAGTTGGGTCTTCACAAGGTGACCTTAAACGTGAATGCCAATAACTTCCCCGCAATTCACGCGTACGCCGCGGTAGGCTTCGTCCGGGAAGGCATCAATCGTGAGGCCGTTTTCCAAGACGGTCAGTGGGTGGATCTTTATCAGTATGGCATTTTGGTTGATGAGTGGCGGCAACGGCAACAATAAGGAAGCCCTCGCAGAACGAAGTCTGCGAGGGCTTTTAATTAGGGGCTCCTTTGGCGGGGGATAAATGTAGCTGAGAAGTGATCATGTACTTATAATCTAATTTACTAAACAGTCCTTTTACTAAATGGGTATTAGCGTATAATAATAAACGTAGCAAAAACTTAATAAATTAGTAGGGTGTTGGGTGGCAAATGTTTAAATATCTGTCTTTTAATAGCATGGTATCATCTAACGGCGATTAGTCTTGTCGGTCGAGCCGATGCAGAAAGATTACGGTATGCGAGCTACGACTTTTTTTAATCCCTAATACCCCGCCATGAGGAGTGAACTCTATTGAAGACTTGTCCGAACTGTCAGCAATCAGTGGCGTCCGATAGTATTTTCTGTGAGCATTGTGGCTTTGACTTGCGGACGACTCCGGTAACGCCGCCCACCGAGACGCGTCGAGGAGGACGGCATAGGAATGGTAAGTCGGCAAAGCCGGGGAAAAAGAAAGCAAAATGGCTCAGTCGTGGGATCTGGGGTGTCCTGGCGGTTGCCGTGATTGTGGTCATTGTGTTGGCTGGTTCCTTCTATAGCAAGCAGGCCGGTAAGCAAAAGCAGATTGCCACAATTACGGATGATATTACGGATAACCAGAGCAACGATTTCGCCAAAAAGATGGTTAGTGATAATCCAAATTTAAAGATTGATGGCGACACGGTGCAACCGTTCTTTGATTATGCGCGGAAGCATCCTAACTACGTGAAGGTGATGAAGGCGGACTTGCAAAAGTCAGGAGAGACTCGAGACCACACCTTTAAATTGGAAACGGCTGGCCATAACTTCTTAGTTTTTCCGGTTTATAAATTAAAAGTGACGACCATGCATCCTGTTTTGACGAGTAACGTGGCTAATGCAACGTTGTTAGCTAATGGGAAGGCGTTGGTTACCACCAAGAATGATCATTATTCCTATAAAGCTGGTCCACTGTTCCCTGGGCAATATATTTTTAAGTTATCAGGCGGACGTGTTCACAAAAGTACAACAGTCAATTTAGTAGCGGGTAATACGATCAATAAACATATTGATTTAATTGTTCAAGCAACTAAGGGTGGTCATGACGTGGTAAATGAGAATGAAGATGAGTCAACCGTAACTGATGCGACTGGCGGTAAAGTTGAAGATAATACGACGAGTGATGACGATTCGAATGCCACTGACAGTTACGATGATTTATCCGCTGAAGCCCAAATGGCGCTAGATGAACTGAGTGACAACGATGATCTGGATACGGATGATTATACCTATAAAGAATCGACACCTCAGCCACATGTGACTGAAATTAAGCTGTACGACGTCGATTCAGGGGATCATGACAGTACTTATCGTTACGATGATATTCATGACATTTTGGCCGAATATGACTCATCTAAGGGAAAGTTTGAAGAAGTCGACTTCGACGACTAAGTGAAGGAAGGTTTTCTGATGAAGCAAACATATTATCGTATCTGTTCCAAATGCGGGAATCCCAACGCAGCGGATGCGAACTTCTGTTTAAAGTGTGGCACGAGCCTATCTTCGGCTGATGAATATGCCCTGATCCCCCATGCAGCTGACCAGGCAGTTCCGTTGTTTGATTTGGAGTTAACCCCTGATGAGGTAGCGCAAACTAAAAACTTCAAAATTACGGCGGATCGTGACATTCCGGCTGGCTATCGGTCGGCAGGATTAATCTTCGCGGAAAGTGCTGTTACGCCTCGCGCGGGGGCTAAAGCCGCTTGGGAGGACCTCATGAAACACGTTTACGGCTTACTGCTGGCGAAGGGGTATGCGGGGGTGACGCGGGTTTCCATTCAGCCAGAACCAATGCAACCTAGTCAACTTTGCCTATACGGCGAAGCTTTAATTGTTGATACTCAGCATTAATATTGGAGGATTTCATGATGCATTTGACTAATTACGCCGCACCAGCTGATAATCAGCCTGGTGGTGCGACAACAAATTTCTGCCCCAACTGTGGGCAACCAGTCTCGGCGACTGACACGTTCTGTGAAAACTGTGGGTACAATCTTCAATTGGCTCAGGGCGACCCAACACAATCAAGTCAGACCCAGCAGAGCACACAACCACAGCCAGCACAATATAAGCAGGCAGCACCACAACAACAGCGGACCAGTCGTGTCCCACGACAGCCTTGGTCTAAGAAGAAAAAAGGAATTTGGTGGGGTGCGGGTGTTGTGGCCGTTGCATTGGTAGGTTTCGTCGCTTGGGGGAGCCAACATTATTCACGTGCCGCAACTTTGGACCGAACGATTAGTGATATCAAGAGTGGCAAACACCTGACAGATGACTTCAGTAGTGCCAGTTCAGATCTAACCTTGAGCAAAGCAAAATTATTGCCAATTAACCGGTATTATAGTAATCATGCGCGCGCCTTAAGTAAGTTGAAGGCAGATTTAACGTCTAGTGGTCGTAGCACGGACGGCAACTTTGTGTACGAACAAAAGGGACATCACCTCTTGTTCTTCCCGAAGTATCAGATTAGTGTAAGTCCCGTTTATCCAACCGTTACCACGAACCATACGGGGAACGTCATCACATTAGATAATAAGAAAATTGCTACGGCCACAAGTGATGAATTTACGAAGAAACTTTCCGCGATGGTTCCGGGTGAATACCACTTGCAGTCCAAGGGGAAGATCGGTGGTCATAATCTGACCAACAGTAGTGATTATCACATCACTAGCAATCAAACGTATGATTTGCAATTGACGACGATCACGGTGGAATTGGATACGGTTCCGGGCTCTTCGATTTACCTGAATGGCAAGAAGATTGGGACAGCGAACAGTTCGGGAAGTTATCAGATTAAGGATGAACCGTGGACGTCTGATATGAGTGTCTATGCAGCCTACACCTCTAGTGCTGGGAAGGCCACCACTGCGACAACCAAGTTACGCAAGGACGACGATCAGAGTTCAGTCGATTTGGATTACAAGGACATGATGAGCGAGGATGATGCGGATGATTTCATTTCCAACTTATTTGAAGCGGCTGGAAACCTTTCCCGAAGTGGCGATATGAGCGACGCTACCGATGATGATGGGGATGCAATGTCTGACTTCTTTGTGAATGGAGAGAATAATGCTCACTACACGGACTTGAAAAAGATGGCCCAGGGTTACTATGATAATGATGATCTCGATACGATTGACATGGATACGAGTGTGTCATCAGTCAAACCAGGGCCGAATGGGACAAGTGAAGTGGTCTTTACGGTTGAATATACCTTTGGGTTGACCGACTATGACTACGATCATGTTCAGGACTTCCAATATACCGCAACGATTCAGCCAGCCGGCGATGATGATACGTCACAAAACTATGAGCTGGTGAAGTATGGCCATGCGGTTAAGACTGATGATCGGCATGAAGATGAGTAAGGAGAGTTGCCGTAGCTAATCGGTCAGGTGTTATTCTACAAATAGTTATATTGAATTAAAAAATCGGTTGGCAATTAAGCCAGCCGATTTTTTAATACCAGTTGTTTCACATGAAACATTATTCGGTCCACGGGGAGTCGGTCGTCACATGGCTATTGAGGTCACGCTGTTCCTGGCGGCGGATGGCGCGTTGATCGTGGCGATGGCCGTAGCCGGAACAGATGTAGCGCTGCTCTGCGGTAACTGGCGTTATCCCAGGCAATGGCGTGGTGACACTCCGGTCGTCAATGACATAGGTAATGAAGCAGGTGAAGCCAACGAAGCGCTCGCCGGTGGTCAGGTTTTCTCCGACAATTTTGACGAAGACCTCGAGAGAGCGGGTCCCGGTACCGGTGACGTAAGCGGTCAGAATCATGGAGTCGTCGAGATGAAAGGGCTGGAGAAAGCTGACATGGTCAAACGAGGCCGTCACAACGGTCTTATGCGTTAGACGAACGGCAGCCACTGAGGCACTATCATCAACCAATGATAAAATCTTGCCACCAAAAACGGACTGGTGCTCGTTTAAATCGGGTTGAAAGACCCGGTGGGTTGTCATAATAAGTGTTGCGTTACAGGATACGGATGGTTTTGAATCAGCCATAGAAGCAGTCACCTCATCTGAATTAAAGTTATGCCTTCAGTGTAACAGACCGTCACGTTACAGGATTATTAATTTTTCGCAATATCTAGACGAACTTGTAGGGGTGGCGGGGGCCAGTTTGCTATACTTAGCGTAATTAAGGATGGAGGGGTGATCGTTTGAATTATCGTGGTGAACCAATGGACTTACTGCCCACTTTTGACGTGGCCCAGACTTATCCCTTGCTGGAATGTACGCTGAGTCTGATGCAGCCAGTTGATGTGGATCGGTTAAAGGCCGCGGTTGTGGCAACCCAGACGGTCGTTCCCCAAGTCCTGGGACGGTATAATTTACGAAAGAATCGGTTTGAAGTTGATGGCTTGGCTAGTGACCAGGTGATCGAAGAATTTACGGCGAGTCACGACCCCGGTCGTGGCCGACTGGATGTGTTGCACGGTCCCCAACTGAAAATTCAGGTCATCCATCACGGGGACTACGATCAGTTGCGATTGATCATGAGTCGCTTGCTGACGGATGGCGAGGGGTTTAAACACTACCTGTATCTGCTAGCCGCCGCCTATGATGGGGCGGATTTATCCAACTTTGTGAATGAACGCAGTAGTCGTCGCATCTTGACGCACTTACGGCGACCAGATCGCGGGCGTCTCGCTGATCTTGCCCTGGCAAGTCAGAAGGCGATTCCGGAGCTCGCTGGGGATGTGCATCATCACCGAGGAGAGGCTCTGATTCCACGGACCACTAGTAAGCGTCTGCGACAACGAGCCCGCCAACAAGGCGTCACGATGAACGCCGTCTTGTTATCGGCGTATGCCTTGGCTCTGTTTGCCCTCACAGGTGAACGCGAGCTAGTCATCCCCTACCAGGTGGATCTGCGCCTCCAGGGGCCGGTAGCGGCCGCTAACGTGGTTCAGGTGGCCAATCTGACCGGCGAAATGCCAATTCCACTGACGGTGAGCGATGGTGACACCCTGGCGACGTTAGCGCAACGCACCCAGCAGACGATCAGCGACCTGCGCCAGTCGCGGGCCTACCTATCGCCTTTGATGGAAATCAGACGGTTGAATCGCGCCTTCTCACCGGAAATGATTCGGCGACTGGCCGCTAAACGCCGTCAACCCGGGGCGGTCTCGTTCGCTAATTTCGGTCACGTGGATCAGACGCGGCTCAGCTTTGGCGACATTGCGGTCACGCAGATCTACTTTGCTGGCGCCTACAAGACGATGCCGCACTTCCAGCTAACTGTCAGTGCCTATCACAACGCCTGGACGTTAGCTTTTCGAATGGTCGGTTCCGAGCCAGATTACCAACTCGGCATTAAAATTTTAAAGAATATGGTGACTCAGCTCACACAGTGGGGCCAGGAAAATTAAAAATCAGTCTAACCGGTGAAACTTAGCGGCTAGACTGATTTTTGCTATTTAAGTGTCGTGACGAGTTTAGGATTGCTGGTAATGTACCCGCCGGCAACACGGTAACGTAACGTGCCGCCAACCTTGGTGTTTGAACCATGGGAGTAGTCCCAACCAAGAATCTTGAATACGTGGGGATTTTTGCACGAGTAGTGGTGGTTACGCGTGGTTAGATTGGCATTGGTGTAGCGATTGATAGTGGCCTTGTTCCTAACCTTCGTTGGCAGCTTGACTTTGCTAGTCGTGACCAGCCGGCGGTTAGCGGTAATGTAGTGACCATTTGCCAAACGGAAGCGGGTCACGTGCCCCGTGGTGACAACCTGTTTAACCGTGAGAACTGTCCCTTGGGTATAGTGAATCTGTTTCTTAGCAAGCTTGGCATTGTTATAGCCATTGATAGAGATCACGGTAATGTGATCGGGTGCCTTCTGAATAAATTTAGGCGTAACAAATGTCGGTTTGGCGGTGATATAACCGGTCTTGCCATAGGTGCTGGACCCACGATTGGTATCGCGAACCTGATAGCGTGGATTGCCATTGACGGAAGTCGCCGTGCCAATAATGGTAAAGGTCGGGCGCTTCATCTGGGGCTTCTTCACGAACCAATGCAAACGGGAAGCCGTCGTGAAGTTACGGGTCCGATACAGGCCAATCTTGTGTGCGGCAACAACGTAATAGGGATCCAGATCAACGGCTTGATCCGGCTTAGTTTCCGGTGCTGATGTCCCTGGTGAGACGGGCGCAATGATTGGGGTAACGGGCTGCCAGACGTAGGTGACATTGGTAGGAATGTCAGATCCGCTTGCGGGATAACGACTCAGGAGGTCATCGTTAGTAATATCTTTTTCTCCTTGGGGATCGTAGTTGAGATAGCCCTGGGTCGGGTCGTTGTTAATAAAGTCAACTTTACCAGAACCCACGGCTTGCCAGGTGCCGGTGAAGTCAGTTTGAGGTAGAAAGTCTGGTGTCAAATCAGGTCGCGTCAAGAGTGAGGTTCCGAAGTGAATCTGGGGGCTCAAAGTAAGATTACGTAACTTGTCGGTTCCGGTAAACATTCCCGAAGTTGCGGCAAGAATGGTTGGTGACACACCAAAGTTAGCCAGGTTAGCTGTTTCCAGTGCGATATTTTCCTGAAATAAGCCCATACAAGTGGTGACATTTTGAGTAGCTATCTGGGAGAGATCAACGTATTTTAGTGAGCTATCTCCAGCAAACATATCGTTAATATTATGATCCGCCGTGACATCAAATTTTGGGGCCGTAAAGGTGATCAGACTGGGATTGTTGGCAAACATGTACTGGAGTCCAGTAGGATCGTCTACGTCAGAGAGGTCAAGATTGTCTAGGCCACTATAGGTTTTGACGTTGGGTAGTCCCGCAAAGAGATAGCCAGCGTAGTTTCCATCGCTACTTCCCTTGAGTCCTAACTGAATTGGGCCAGCTAAATCGATTTTTGTAATGGCAGCGATCATATCAGTGAAGTCAGTGCCAACCAGACTAGTTTCTGGATTACCGTCCTCGTCAACTGGTAAAGCGGTTCCGCCAGTCATAGTCGAGTTTTTTAGATTTTTAATGAGCTGTCCGCTCGTTTCAGTGGCTGGAGAACTATTATCATAGTCGCCTAGAAACCCACTATTAAGCGTGAGCGTTCCATCCGTTAAGGTCCAGGTAACTGGTGTTCCACTAACGTTGATGCGGGACATACGCCCCGCATAGTCGGGGTCCGTAGCGGCCTTGACCGGGAGAGGTGTGGCAATCAAAAACAAACTGAAGATGCCGAGAACAATGCCCAGGCTCAAGAAAAGTGTCCGAAACTTTAACCATGCTTTCATAGAGATCATCCTCAATCCTATTTTTTAAATGGATAAATAATAGCAATCAATAAAGCGCTTACACTTTCATCCTAGCACAAGATTATTGATGAATGCTGACATCGTGATTTAGTTCACAAATTCAATTTACGTAACTGGTCGATGGTAACTAATGACGTTTATAAACTGTCATCAAACCAACAAAAAACGACCACCAATCGGTGATCGTTTCAGATAGTTATTTTATAAAATTGTTAAGCTTCCGGTGTATGTTTTTCCTGATAAGTAACCAGACCCAAAGCCCCTTCAGAACAAACGAAGAGCATGATGGCCATGGCCGCGTAGGATTGACCGGACAACCCGACCAACGGGGATGCGAGACCCCCACAGGCGTTCTGCGCCAGACCAATCACGGCCGAAGCCCCACCGGCATTGCTGGTGGCACGGTCCATGATGAGGGTTACCGTGAGGGTCAGGAGTGCCCCGATGAGGACGACTAAAATCAGGATGAAGACGCTGACGACCCAGACGTTGGCGGGGAATAGTAAGGTCCCCACTAGTAGCGCACTGAACCCAGAGGCAAGTGATAGGAAGAGCGTCACCTGTTGGCGATTGGTGAAGCGTTTGGCCAGATGTCCTGGCAGGTTACTGCCGACGACGATCCCCAGGCCGTTAAAGGCATACAGGAGGCTAAACATCTGCGGTGCCATGCCGAAGCCGGTTTGAAAGACGAACGTCGAAGCCGAGATGTAACTGAAGAGGGCCCCGTAGACCAGGCCAGTTGCGAGAATCAACGGCCAGAAGGCGGGTTTGACCACCAGTTGGGCCATCGACGTCAGCGAGGCATGGAAGCCCCCGGTTTGACGTTGATCGACTGGTAGAGATTCCTTGAGACCCAAGGCGACAGCCAGGGCAATGATCCACCCAATTCCGGCAAGTAACATGAAGATGGCTTGCCAGTCTACGTAATGAATCATGAAGCCCCCGATAATTGGGGCGATGATTGGGAATACCCCATTGACTGTATTGAGCAGGGCATAGAAGCGGGTCAACCGCTTCCCCGAGAAGAGGTCGCGGGCCACGGCTCTAGCCATGACTTGGCCGGTCGCCCCGGCGAGCCCCTGAATGAAGCGGAGGATAATAAGCAACGTAATCGATTGAATAAAAGCCATGGCCAGAGAAACCAGGCCGAAGATGATGAAACCCGCGATGAGCGGTCGACGTCGCCCGTATTGGTCCGATAGGGGGCCGGCAATGAGTTGGCCTAGTGCGAGTCCAATCAGGCAGGCCGTGATGCTGAGTTGCATGAGCGAGGCGCTGGTGCCGAATTGGGTGCGCATCTGGGGCAGGGCCGGCAGATAGAGGTCAATCGCCAACGGGCCGGTCGCACTGACGGTCCCTAAGAGGAGAGTCAGCCAGAGTTGGCGGCGCCGAGTAAGAGTAGGATTCAAATAAGTCAGCCCTTTCATATAGTCGTAAGTCGTGGTTAGTATGTAAGTTGGCACGTATGCTTCATTATTGACGGAAATTCGGGAATTTGCAAGGTGGTTCTTACGGTCAGTTGGCAATTCCATATCAAATGGATTAAATTCGCGGAAAGCGGGGGTATTTTTTCCATGTAAATGGTAAGATTAGAAGCGACCGCTAAACTGGGAGATGGGACAAATTCCCGGGGTGGTGTATGATAATAACAAATATAAACTAGTTGAGAAATAAGGAGTGCCAGTATGAAAGTCTTAAAGGAAGTTGCCAGTTGGCTCATTCCCATCATTATTGGGTTAGCCATTGCCGGAGCACTGAAAGCATTTGTCTTTACCCGTGTTAGAGTGGATGGGCCTTCCATGGAGCCTAACCTGAACAACAACGAAAAAGTCTTTGCTTTGAAGCAATCTAAGGTCAAACATCTGAGTGTCATCGTTTTCGATGCCCACGGTGAAGATCCTTCGGCCAAGGTTAAGACCAACTATGTGAAGCGGGTCATTGGTTTACCTGGTGACAAGGTTAGCAGCAAAAACGGGTATATTTACGTTAATAACAAGAAGATTAAACAGTCTTTCATCAGCGATAGTGAACGGACTGCCGGTACTGGGAACTGGACGCTGGCTAGCCTGCAGAAGACCTATCACTGGGGCAGTGGGACCACGGTTGTGCCTAAGGGCCGATACTTTGTCTTAGGGGATCACCGGAGTGTTTCCAACGATTCTCGTTACTGGGGCTTTGTCAAGAAAGATAAGGTCTTGGGCGTGGTCAAGGTGCCAGTCTGGGCCTCTAGCAAGACGAAACGGGCCAATGTGAATTCACTGGCTTACTAATAAAATTAGAGGGTCTGGGATGAATCCCAGACCCTCTTGTGTTTTCAAATTATATGGTCGAAACGTGGGACAAAAGGCAGCTGGTTCCGCTTAAACCTGATAACCAAACAATCCAAGCCCAGGATTATTCGGTTATCAGCCTTAATGCTCACCAGCTAACCGCCTTTTTTCCCACTCTTTTTGGTTTTACCACTTTACGTCAAGCCAATAGCGGGACTAAACTAATCGGGTAAAAGTTCTGAAATTTGGAGATGAGTCGTCATTAAAAATTCAATGCAACAACGCTGGTTGGCGCTGATTCTGGGGTTGGTGGTCAACGCCTTTGGCAACGGTCTCTCGGTGGCCTCGAACATGGGGACAAGCCCCTGGACGGCGTCTGAGGTTAACCTGAGTCACTGGCTTGGCGGCAGTGTCGGCCTATGGATCGCCATTATTAGCAGTCTGGCGGCGGTTGCCAATCAATTTCTGATTCATCGCTGGGATCCCCGTCGACTGTTTGGCGAGATAGGGTTCATTCTCTTCTTCAGTTCGTTCGTGGATCTCTTCGTTGGGCTCTTTGATCGGCTGGGCATCATGCGGTTGAATGCGGGGGTTCGCCTGTTGCTGGCCCTGACTGGGATCTGTATCTTCTGTACGGCGATCTCGCTCTATCAGCGGGCCAACTTGGTGATGCATCCCAACGACGACACCACCAATATTCTCCGATTCCTGTATTGCCGTGGGAATGTTGTGAAGGCACAGCTGTTGAGTTTTACACCACCGGTAGCGATTATTCTGGTGAGCTGGCTGAATACCCATCAGTTGTATGCCGTGAACTGGGGAACGCTGTTTACGTTACTCTTCAATGGGGTGCTGATTGGCTTGGCGGATCGCCTCGTTTGGCCGCATCTCCATCATAACTTTCAAACAAAATCGACGGGGATGACGCCCCATTCAGCAGCTTGACTTCTAAGCGTATTTAGAATATGCTTGCGCACGTAATTAGAGAGAGGGAGGTGGTGGCAATGGCTACCACGGAAAATGATTCGGATATTATTAAGTGGTTGTCGATTGCCAACCGCTATACGAGAATCGCACTAGATCGGTGTTTACAGCCGTATCGCTTGAATGCCAGTTTGTATTATTATATTTTGCGATTGTACGAGCAACCCCGCCTGACGCAGGACAAGTTAATCAGTATGACTTACCTGAATCCCAGTAATGTGACGCGGGCGGTCAATCAGTTGGTAGACCTGGGCTATGTCCGAAAGCGACAGTCCAAGGCGGATAAACGGATCTACGAGCTGTCACTGACCAAACGGGGGGAGCGGATTTATCCCGACATCTTACATCTGCGGCAGACCGTGGCCGATGACCTGCTGGCGAAATTTCCAGCGGACCAGCATGATGAATTGGTCGCGGCTATTCGGCAAGTGGCCTTACAGGCCGTGGATAATGAAACGGTAACAGATCAAGATTGAGTTGTGGTATGGAGACTGGGACAGCTGTCCTGGTCTCTTTTTTTTTCCCACTTTTTTAGTGATAACTTCCCGTTGCGTCCGCTACCGGAAAGCGTTAGAATGAATTCATGCTTTATTATGAGATTTTCATGAGATTTCTCATGAAACAGGAGAGAGGAGTTATTTTATGCCAGAAACGCAAACGAACTATCCTTTAACGGCGGCCGAAATTGCGGCCTTACATGCCGATTTACAGACCCAACCCGCTCACGATGTCATTGGGCGCGCCGTCATTAAAAACGGGGTCTTAGCGGCTGCCGAGGATCCACAGGCTGTCACGCGATTAAACCGGACTTTTTCCGTCGAACTCGATACCGGGAAAGTCGCCAACCAGAAACACTCTGGTCGTTGCTGGCTCTTCTCCGTGTTAAATACGATTCGCCATCAATTTGCGGCACAATACAACGTGAAAGACTTCGAGTTATCCCAGAGTTACCTTTTCTTCTGGGACAAAGTGGAACGGGCCAACATGTTCTACGCTAACATTTTGAAAACGGCTGATCGGCCCCTCGATGACCGCGAAGTGGCTTACTACCTGAGCCGTCCCGACGATGACGGTGGCCAATGGGCCATGGGTGCGGCCCTGGTTCAAAAGTATGGGGTGGTGCCAACCAGCGTCATGCCCGAATCTTTTACTGCCAACAACACGACGGCCTTCGCGGCAGCCTTAAACCTGAAGTTGCGCAAAGATGCCTTACATCTTCGCCAGTTAGTTGCCGATGGTGCCAGCGAGGCCGACATTGCTGCGGCTCGTCAGGCGGCCTTGAAAGAAGTTTACCGGATGGCAGCCTATGCCTTCGGTGAACCACCAACCACCTTTGATTTAGAATATAAAGATGACAAGCAAGGCTACCACCGGGTTCCGGGCCTCACGCCTAAGCGCTTCTTCGATCAGTACTTCGACGTCGACTTAGATGACTACGTGGTGCTGTCTAACTCACCTGACAAGCCATTTGACCACTTCTACAGCCTGCCTAGCCAGGATAACGTTGTCGGTGGGAAGAACATTACCTTCCTCAACGAGCCGATGGACGTGTTGAAGCAGGCCGCTAGTGCGCAACTCCAAGCCGGAGAAGCCGTGTGGTTTGGAAATGATGTTCTCCAACAGATGAGTCGGGAACGGGGCTTCCTTGATAGCCAACTTTACCGGACTGCGGAACTCTTCGGAGTTGACCTGAGCCTGAGTAAAGCCGACCGTCTCGCGACCCATGAGGCTGAGGTGACCCACGCGATGACGCTGACTGGAGTTGACCTGGTTGATGACGAATCGACCCGCTGGAAAGTTGAAAACAGCTGGGGCGAGAAGAATGGCGACAAAGGATACTTTGTCATGACCGACGAGTGGATGGATGATTTCGTCTACGAAGTCGTCGTGCACAAACGCTTCCTGACCGCTGACCAACAAGCTTTGTTGGCCACGACGCCAGAGGTTTTGCCTGCTTGGGATTCCTTACAATAATTAAAAAACGATAATCGCCGAATGTGGTGGTTATCGTTTTTTCTGTTTAAGCTGTAGCGTATCGATCGTTGCGGGTTCCCTGTGCTACACTAAAACTTAAAAGGTTAAGAAGGTGATAGGATGGCCCGTGTAAATAATGACACTATTATTAAAACGGCAGAGGATCTTTTAAAGAATAACGAGACGGTGACTCTCGCTAAGATTGCCGAAAAATTAGATATTACCCATCCCGCGCTCTATAAGCATTTTAAAAATAAGGATGAGTTGTGGACGGCCGTCTTGACGAAGTGGTTTACCACTGAGGTCTTTAATCAGATCGACGTTACGCGACATATAGAAGATCCCAAGTCAGGGTTGCGGGATTGGTTGTGGCAGTTCGTGACGCTTAAAAAGAAAATCTATAATCAGGACCCGAGAATGTTCGCGTTGAATACCAAATATATCGACGAACGGCCGTTAGTTTTACGTGAGTTGCTTCAAGGTTCCTACGCCCAGATCAATGACATCATGGGATATGACGATCCAACTCATTTAAAAGCCGAGGCGATCATGTCGGCTTTTGCTATCTTCACGGTACCGAGTTTTAAGGAAACGTGGAACGATCCGGACTATGCGGATCGGTTTGACGCTATCTGGCGGTTAATCGAAAAGGGATTGTAGTTGAGGCATAACTTAAAATCGGTCAACACCACCTGTTGTTACCCAGGGCTGTTGACCGATTTTTGAGTTTTTAAAGTTTTAACTATCGTGATGGAACGGCCGGTGGTGAGCTAGTGGCCGAGGTCGACCATCAGCATGGTGGCCGGGACGCAGCTGGTTAAGTTGTTCCAGCTGGAGCTGCTTGGTATGTTCCCGTTCGATTTGGAGTTGCTTCTTGAGTTGACGATTCTTCCAATAACCGTGAATAATTACCGTGGCGGGCAGAACTTCCATGAACAGGGTCGCAGGAATCAGCCAAGGATTCTCAGTCACGAGGGTTTTCATATCATCGTGGTGAGCGGCTAGGGGTTCGGCGACATCTGTGATCAGTTTATGCTTTAACATCAGCAATCACACTCCTTTGACTCATCATAACCCAAAGGGGCAGTCCTGTCAGCCAACCTGTTCCACGTGAAACATCATTAACGTCGATGCCAATAACTTAACAGGTGTAAGATGCTGAGAACAGCGGCTATTCCGAGGACGATCGTTTCCAACATGGGGATGATTCCCAGATGACGATAGTATTCGTAGGCGAGGATGCTCCCCGTAACCAGAATACCACCGATCCAGGCCAATAGTTTTTGCATCTTAATGGGGCACCTCCTGTGATCTTAGTCACGAAAAAAGCCCGGAAACATCCCGGGCTCAATGATTCATTGGTTATTCAGCAACCTTAACCAACACAGCCTTCGTCACGTCTTCATCGACGTCACGGGCGATGTGATAGCCGGCGACCTTCAAGTGGGTTGCCTTGTTCTTGCCCGTCAGGGTTGTCTTAACCGTAAACTTCTGGGTCATCGGAATATCCGACAACTTCCCCTTAAAGGAGATTTCAGTTTTTTGACCCTTGGTCTTAAACGTCGTGGCCAACGTGCCTTCCTTGTTAAGGGCATCGGCCTTCTTAGCCGCGCTGAAAGTCTTGTAGAACTTGTTCACGTTGTAGACGGTAACTTTTCCGTCCTTGTTGAACTTGTAGGCTTCTAGGCCAGAATTGCTCTTGGCGTTGACCGAACCGGTCACATACCAAAGTTGTTTAGACTGGGTCAGGGTAGACTTCACGTCAGCCTTCTTAGTTGTTTTGTTTTTAAAGCTTGCTTGTTGGGTACTGCCTGAGTCACTACTCTTACTGCTGCAACCCGCTAGGCCAATGGTTAAAATCGCCAGTAAACCTAGGGTAGCAGTGAACATCCGGGACTTCTTCATTATCCAATCACCTCATCTAAAAATGATAACAGTTTTTACAGTAACGTACAAATGGCGCCGCTTTATCCACCCATAGTATAGCATGACAGCCACCTTAAAATTGAACGGGGCCCGTTAAAAAAGCGTTAAGGTTAGGAGGAGAAAATGAGCACGCATAAATTAAAACTTTCATCGGGGATTCATGAAAAAAGCAGACGAACGTATGTTTTTCTGGTAAAATGTGACAGAGAGTTTGAACGGATTGAGAGAGGGGAACTGGAAATGAGTAAGCGACATTACCACAGGGGGCGCCGCCGCGGGCGGACCTCAATTGTGGCGGCAATTCTGCTGATTGTGATTGGCGGCATCGGAGGGCTGAGCTCACAAGGGAACCCGACAGCTAAGAAGCTCACCCAGACGGCGAGCAATGCGGTCACTCAGATTACAGGAGAGTCGAGCAGTCAGTCTAGCCAAAATGGCGGGACACAGGCACCGAAACAGTCGGTGGCGACTAAGAAACTCGCCGAGTTGAAGTATACGGGAACCCAGATTGTGGCGGTTAATCATAATAATCCAACCTTCACGAAGGCTGACCTGTCCCTTAAGCAAGGGTCCTGGGCGAAATATGGGGCCCTAGACACCGCTAATCGGGTGACGACGGCCAATGCCATGCTAAGCAAGTCAACGATGCCTACGGCCAAGCGAGAACCCTTGTACGTCAACCCAACCGGATGGCGAAATAAGCCCTATACGGTTAATGGTAAGCGGGGTTATTTGTATAATCGGAGTCACCTGATTGGGTACCAATTGACTGGTCAGAATAACAACCTGAAGAATCTGATGACTGGGACGCGTTCTTTGAATGACCCGGGGATGACGGCCTACGAGAATCCAGTGGCGAGTTATCTGAAGGCCAACCCGACCAACCACATTCGTTACCAGGTTCAACCTGTCTTTCGGGGGAACGAATTGGTAGCTCGCGGCGTGCACATGCAGGCCGAGTCCGTTGAGGGCAAGGGCATTTCTTATAATGTCTACATCTTTAACATTCAAGCTGGCATCAAGATTAACTATGATAATGGGAGTAGCCAACTTGGCGATCCCGCGGCAGCCTTTTAGCCTAAGAACTTAAGAAGGGTCTGGGGAAAATCCCAGACCCTTCTTGCGTCTCTAAATTTACGCGGTTGAAACGTGCGCCAAAAGGCAGTCAACTCCGCTTAACCCCGATAGACAAACAATCCAAGACCAGGATTATTTGTCTATCGACGTTAATGCTCATTGACTAACCGCCTTTTGTCGCACTCTTTAGTGGCGATTCATATAACGGTAAATGAGATAGAGAACCACTCCGGCCAGTAGGATCAGGCCAACAGTGGGATTGTCGCGGAAGATCCAACGGATGGCACGGAAAGTTCCGGTGCCGTGTAGGCCGCCGAGTAGGGCAAAGAGTCTGGGCATGATGAATGACCTCCTAAAATTTTTTCAGGTTAAGCAAGTAAAATTTAAAGAAAATTAAAGACATTTACACGGATTGGCGTATGATGAAAAAAGAAAATGTTTAATGAGGAGGGTTACTGGTGAACGTGAATTTTGTGCTGATCCTGGATATTATCGTCATCTTGAATACGGCGTTAGCCTTCGTGACGGTCTTCCGGGAAAAACGCGACATCGCGGCAACTTGGGCCTGGATGTTAGTGTTAGTTTTACTGCCGGTAGTGGGGTTTATTGCCTACGCCTTCATCGGGCGAAAACTACCGAAGAACCGAATGTTTCGACTGCAACGGCAGGTGGCTGTTCAGTTAAATGAACGGTTGGACCAGCAACGCGAACAGTTGGGAACGGAGATCATGCCCGCTGATAAGATTAGCCATTCGGTCATCAACATGGTGAATATGTTTATGGAAACCGATCAGGCCTTTTTGGCTCGTAAGAATCGCGTGCGCATCTTCACCAATGGACACGACCTCTTTCACACGATGATGGAGGATATCGAAGGGGCCAAATCCAGCATTCATATCGAATTTTACACCTTTTACAACGATCAGATCGGGAATGACATCCTCGATCTCTTGGTAAAAAAGGCCGCTGAAGGGGTTGAGGTTCGTGTCATCTACGATCCATGGGGATCGATGGGGACTTGGAAACGGTTCTTTAAACCCCTGATGGACGTGGGCGGTCACGTGGAGCCCTTCCTGGGCGTTCGTTCAGCCGTTATTGACTTCCGTCTGAACTTCCGCGATCACCGGAAGATTGTGACGGTTGATGGCAAGGTTGGCTACGTCGGTGGGTTCAATATTGGCGACCAATACCTCGGGCGAAAGAAAAAGTTCGGTAACTGGCGCGATACGCATCTGCGCATCGTGGGTTCCGCGGTCTTCTCACTCCAGGCGCGCTTTATGCTTGATTGGAACGCCACTGATCGTGACCATCCCTTCGTTGACGATCGCATCGATTCGCGATACTTCCCAATCACGAAGGTCAAAGGGACCACGAGTCTCCAGATTGTTTCTAGTGGACCGGATTCCGATTTACAACAGATTAAGATGGGGTACATGCGGTTGATTCAAACGGCGGAGAAGAGTCTGTGGATTCAGACGCCATACTTGATTCCCGACGATAGTGTCTTGGACTCCTTGCGGATCGCCGCGATGGCCGGTATTGACGTGCGGATCATGATTCCAGATAAGCCGGACCATGCCTTTGTTTACCGGGCCACGCAGTACTATGCGCGCCAATTGGCAGACGACGGTGTCAAGATTTACTACTATCATGACGGGTTCATTCACGCCAAGACGATGGTTATCGACGGGAAGATTTCCTCCGTGGGGTCCGCCAATATGGACTACCGGAGCTTCAAGTTGAATTTCGAAATCAATGCCTTTATTTACGACGAACAGATTGCCCAACAGCTGGCCGCCATTTATGAAACGGATATTCGCAATAGTGAATTGATCACACCTGAGATGTTCGACCAGCAGTCGGCCTACTTGAAATTCAAGCAAACGGCCTCACGTTTGCTATCACCAATCTTATAAGCCACTTCAGTAGTGGTTGATCGGGGACGGGTGGTATGATGGGGGCGTTGAAGGTCATGGTGCCTAGCCACCGGATTGAGGCCGGGTGAACCGGTCGGTTGGCAGGGCAGACCCGCAGCAGCAATAGGTAGTATGTGTGAGAGGTGAGGACCCAGGTCCTCGCCTCTTTGGATTTCTGAGATGCTTTTTAAAGGGATAAAATCGAGGGATGAATCCGGTCATTCCCCAGCAAATTTTAATCCGGATTTGGTAAAATCAATTTTTAAAAATAGGTGACCATGGCGGGGAAATCTCGCGTTTGAACTGGTCAATGAAAATGGGGGACCAGTCGGGGCGTTTACCCGCTGGTAAGTTAACTGTGAGTATTGGAGGAAACAAGATGAAGATCGCGCGACATCGTTGGCCGCTGTGGCTGTTATATACAATCGCCTTTGCTATCATTGCGGCGGCGAGCTTTGGGGTGTTGGCCATGGCCAACCGAACCTTGATTTGGAACATGGACGGCGTCAATCAGCACTATCCATTGATGCGTACATTTCATCAGATCCTCTATCGCCAAGGTCTAGGGGGCGTGGCTGGCTGGTCATGGACCTTCGGCTTGGGGGCCGATAAACTGACCACGTTGGCCTACTATGTCCTGGGTGATCCCTTTGCCTATGTGTTAGCGCTCCTCCCGTTACGTCTGATGGAGGCGGGGTATGGGGTGCTGGTGGTCTTGCGCCTGTACGCGGCCGGTTTAGCTTTTCTGGCTTTCAGTCGTTGTTATGCGTTTACGCCGGGAAGTCGGCTGTTAGGGACACTGACATACACCTTCACGGGGTATTCCCTAATGATTGGCGTGCACCATCCCTTCTTCATCTTACCAATGCTCTGGTTCCCACTACTCTTACTGGGAATCGAGCGCGTCTTTGCCGGCAAGGGCTGGCGTTGGTTGGGTCTCTTCACGGGACTCGCCGTTTTGAGTAACTTTTATTTTGCTTACATATTGGGCTTGGGTAGCCTTTGTTACGCGGTGATTCGTTACTTTAGCCTGCGGTCCCAAGGCCGACTAGCCATTAAAATTCGAACACTCTGCTGGCAATTGGTGGTTGCCGCGATCACGGGATTATTATTTGCCGGCGTGCTACTGGTACCGGCTGGGGTCATGATGCTGCAGTCGACGCGGACACTGTCGACATTTGCCAATGGCTTGTGGGTCTATCCAGCCAGTTACTACCTGACTCTGGGAAACGCGGTCTTAACTACCGGGAACGTCCTTAATTACTGGGCCATCTTGGGGATGAGTGGCCTCACCTTTCTGGGATGTGGCTACACGTTATGGCATTGGCGCCAATATCGTTATTTGGCGTTGACACTGGGCCTCATCGTGGTGGGACTCGCGTTTCCAGCCGTGGCGGCGTTCTTTAATGTCATGTCGACACCGTCCAATCGTTGGTTACTCTTGGCCACGATTCCCTTTAACCTGGCCACGATGGTTCTGGGGGATCACTTGTTTAGTCTGACCAAAGGTGATCGGCGTTTCCTGGCGGGACTGGCAGCGGCTTTAATTCTGGTGGTGTATGCCAGCAATGGGTTTGTTTTCAGCAATCCGCGGCGAAATTTGATTACCTATGGGTTGTTTTTGGCCTTGGTAGTAGTTGTCGTTGGTGGCCGTCAATGGTCACGACACTGGGCGATGGGGCTGCTGGGAACGTTGGTGGGGTTAAACCTGATCAGCAATGCCTGGGGGTACTATGATCCCGATGCCGGGGTACAGGCAACCCAGCAGTTACGAAATCAGGATGCCACCCACTACATCACGGCGTATTTTGATGGAGCACAACAAGGTCTCAGTCAAACGCCATTTAGTCGGGTTAACACGGCCCCTAACTTTAATTTACAGCGGACAGTAGGGAACAACATGACCATGGCCCACGATCTTCACGGGGTGATGTCATACTTCTCCGTCCAAAATGGGCATCTGGGCCAATTTAGTCAGGACGTCAAAAATGCGGAATATGCCATGAACTCACCCCTGGGTCAACTGGACGGGCGCACCACGCTGAACCAAGTTCTCGGAGTGAAGACGCTCTTCGCCAGAGACGATCAGGTGCAAAATGGCGCGGCACTGCCGTATGGATACCATGCCGGCAAGCGAATTTATCCAGAAGAGTCCGTCTATGGCCTCTCAAATGGAACGGGGACGCGGCGCTTGACCACGAGTTTGAACTTCCCCTTAATTTACACGCAGTCGCAGGTACTGACGCAGCAGCAATGGCGTCGGTTATCGGCGGTCGATCGTGAGCGTAGTCTGACGCAAGCCGCGGTGGTTCCTGGTAAGCAAACCAAGGTTGCCAAGGCCAGCTATCATTCGCCGGCACGCACCCTGAACTACACGGTGATGGCCAATACGATCCCCGTGCTGGATAGTCCGAATAAGGTTATTCAGTATCGATTGAAACAGGCCGAAGTTGGCCAAAAGAAGACCCTCAATGACAAGCAGCTGGCGACCTTTGGCCAGACCTTGAAGGCGCCTAAACTGACCCTGGACCAAAACGGCCTCATGAGCCGCCAGGATGAGCAAACCTACGGGCCGATCGTTCAGATTAAACAGAATCAGGCGGCGCTCCAGCGGGTCCTCAAGGCCAATCAGCGGATAGTTTTACGGAATGCTCAGGCTAACGCAACGGGCCTTCATCAAGTGACGAGTGACGTTCAGGGCCAGCCAATTCAGTATACATTGACGATTCAACGACCTAAGCAGGCTGAGGGAACTGAACTGTATCTGGCCTTTGATGGCATCAGTGCCACCAGGCAGTCGACCCGCCAACAACTCAAACAACAGGAAAATTCAAGCATCTTGGGGAACACCCCACTCTCGGCGCTAACGAAATTAGATTCGTGGCGGGAAACCGTTCGGACCCCTGATCTCGGAGATTATTGGGTCACAGCGAAGACGCGCAATGGCCGCAATAGCTTTTCTCAATTTGGGATCGATAATCTCTCGGATTACGAGCCTAAGCACAACGTCCTTTTGAACCTTGGTTATTCGAAACAGCGGCGGGAGACGGTTGATGTGACGTTTAATGCGACCCGCCAGATTGACTTTAAAAAGGTCAAACTGATCGCTATGCCTTATGGCAAGAGCTACGATCGTCAGGTTCACGCCGTTCAGTATCGGGGCATTCGAGCCGCTACGGTTCGAGACAACCGGGTTACGGGGACGGTCGACAATACCCAGGCAAGCTGGCTGACTACCTCGATTCCTTATTCAACCGGATGGCGGTTACGCGTTGATGGTAAGGCAGTCAAAACCCAAGTCGTCAATGATGGCTTCGTGGGGGCACCGTTAAAGGCCGGCGAACACCATATCGAACTGACCTACCGGACACCGGGACTTGCGGTGGGCTGGATTCTGACCATTCTAGGGAGCATAAGTCTGGCCAGTGGCGTAGTAATTCAAGGCTGGCGGCGTTATCGGCGGGAATAAAAGGCAGCTATAACCCAGGAAATTAACCGAAATTAAAAAGACAGCGTGACCAGTTTACCTGGTCACGCTGTCTTTAATTTGAGGCGGGTTAGCCCGCATTTAAAATCCAGAGGAAGATGACAAAGACTACAGCCAGACCATACATCATGGGGCCCACTTCCTTGCCACGCTTGGCAGCAATCATGGTCAGCGGGTAAGTGATGAAGCCTAGGGCAATCCCATCGGAGATACTGTAAGTCAGGGGCATTCCCAAAACAATCAAGAACGCTGGTGCGGCGACTTCAAATTTTTCCCAGTGAATACCCTTTAAGGATTGGGCCATGAGAACCCCAACGATGATCAAGGCTGGGGCCGTGACTTGGTTGGTCACGACAGCCAAGAGTGGGGAGAAGAAGGCGCCGAAGATGAAGAGAATCCCGGTGACGATCGCGGTAAAACCAGTTCGACCACCCACGGCGATACCGGCGGATGATTCGACAAAGGCGCCCATTGGGGAGGTCCCCAGTAAGGACCCCACAACCATCGTGCTGGAATCAGCCATTAAGGCTTTACCAATCCGTGGTAACTTGTTGTCCTTAACTAATCCGGCTTGTTCGGCCAGGCCGACTAAGGTCCCGGTGGTATCGAAGAAGGTGACTAGCAGGAAGGTTAGGACGACCACAACGAGTTGAATCGAGTTGATACTGCCAATGTGTGTTAATCCCACCAGGAAGGTGGAGTGGATGCTAGGAATTGGGGCAATCAGGTGGCTAGGTAACGGAATTAGACCCGTGATAAGACCTAGAATGGAGTTGGCCACCATCCCAATAAAGATGGCTCCGGGAACCTTGGCACTCATGAGAATCAAGGTTACTAATAGGCCAAAGATGGTTAACCAGGTACTTCCAACTTGTAGAGAACCCAGCGTGACCACAGTAGACTTGTCGGCGGCAACGAGGCCCCCTTGGCTGAGGCCGATGAAGGCGATGAATAAGCCAATACCAGCGCTAATGGCCATCTTGAGGTCCCGTGGAATGGCATCAACAACCATTTCACGGAGCTTGAATGCTGTCAAAACCATGAAGAGTAATGAGGCCACGAAGACTCCCGCTAAGGCCGTTTCCCACGGCACCTTCATGCCAATAACAACAGAGTAAGCGAAGAAGGCGTTGATTCCCAAGCTGGCTGAAATGGCGATGGGGTAGTTGGCCATGATTCCCATGACGAAACACCCGAAGGCAGAGGCAAAGGCGGTCGCGGTGAACACGGCCCCTTGGCTAATCCCGGAGGCCCCCAGGACCTGTGGATTAACGAAGAGAATGTAGGCCATGGAAACGAAGGTGGTGAGGCCGGCTAGAATCTCGGTTCTAAAGTTGGTATTTAACTCATTGAAATGAAAATAGTTGGCAATCTTTTGCATGAAGCAGCACTCCTCAGCAGTTTTTGGTTAAAAGACGAACATTAATGACTATCGTTCGTGTATTTGTCGATAAACACTCCTTAAAGAGCTTAACATTTTTCACTTTTAGAAGCAATCACGAATTAACATTTATTTTATAAAATAAATGTTCGGATTAATGTTGGATGTGATTTGCGTGGCTCGGAACGGTTGTCGGTCACAGCAATCATAGAAGGATTACACCGTTATAAATCTTGAAAATTTATGAAAATTGGTAAGGTCGTTATCTCTTGGTGAGGCTTTCTGGTACACTGGGAGGCAAGTAAAAAGGAGCGAGAATTGATGACAACTTTCTTAATTATTGGCGCAACGGCCGTGGGTCAAAGCGTAGCCGAACGATTATTGGCGGCCGATGCGGGTGCAGTCCGGCTCCTGCATACCCCACAAGAACATTTGGTGGCCAGTGTGGCGAACCGCGTGACCGAATACACGGGTGATCTCCGCCAAGAAGCCACCTACCAGGCACCGTTACAGGACCAACCGGTTGTCTTCTCGGCACTGACGGGGATGGATGTCGACCTGGCCTTCGAGGCCTTATTTGACGCCCAGTATCACCAGCGACTGACCTATCCGCGTTTCGTCATGTTAAGCACTGCCGGCGTGGATCATGAGGTTGATTTGACTTATCCGGGCATTTCAGCCACAGATGAGTACCTGAATCAACAGCGCTATGCGGCCAAGCTGGTAGATGAGGCGGAATTTCCGTATACGATTTTGCGGCCAGTGGCGATGGTTGATCGCCCTGAAGAAGATGCCCAGATTATTCCAGAGGGCCATCCCGTCCCAACTGGCCAAGTGGCGAGAGAAACGGTTGCGGCTGTGGCAACGGATGTGCTCATCAACGGTGGTTACGATTATCAATCGATCGCAATTTGCTAAAAACCACACAAAGTTTGTTTTTTTCATGGAAAAGGGTTTGCTCACGCGCATAGTTTGTTAGAATAAGGGCAGTGGGGTGAAGGCATTGGCAATTAAAATAGACGATCAACAACTTCAAGCAATTCGTGAACGGATGGACGAAGCGAACCAGCAGGCCCACTTTGTGATCTTTCAATCCGTTGAAAAGGAAACGGGAAAGGTCCTGCGATTGATTACGGATATCGAAAGTTTTCGGACTATTCAGGAGCAGCATGCGGCTGATTCCGAAATGACGGTTATTCAGGACATTGTTCCGATTACGGATGCCTTGGCTCGCTGGGCAGTCGCCGAAAATATGGCGGCACAGCAGGCGGACGGCGAAACGGTCCTTGCCGATTTGGAATACTATACCAACGAAGTGTTAAAAGAGAATCATCAAGCGGTCAATCCTCCAGAGGATGCTGCTAGCAAGTAGGTTAACCTCGGTTAGCCTACTTTTTTATTGCCATTTTTGTAAGACATCTGGGACCTGGTCGCGGGCTAAGGCTGGTAAAATGGAGGTAAGTTTAGGGGATTACCCTTGAGGAGGGGTTATGATGAAACAAGGAAAATTGATGATGAGTGGGGTACTGGTAACCTTACTAACCTTTGGGCTAGTTGGGGTGCCGGTGACCGGGCATGCGGCGACGACCAAGGCAGTCACTTACGGCCAACTCACGAATAACAATGCCCATCGACTCGCGGCCATTCGACAGGCAACGCGGCAAGAGATTCTCAAGCAGACAAAATCGAAGAGTAGTCGCGTTAAGGCGGTTTACAAGGTGGGCTTGCCCTATCACATGAATAAGAAGGGAAAACTGACCACCAAGGGACTACGAGTCAGTTTGCAGAAAAATTCATTTAAGTTAAAGAACGTCACGGTCCCTTACAAGGACTTGAAGGGGAAGATTCGTAATCGTTATCTGCCAAAGGCACAACGGACCAAGTCAGTTAAAACGTCTAAGTTGGTTGCCTTAACCTTCGATGATGGGCCAGACAAGACGCTCACACCACGCCTCTTAAAGACACTGAAGAAGTACAAGGTTCACGCAACCTTCTTTGAAGTTGGTCAGAGTGTCAGCCGTTACCCACAGATCTCACGGGCCGTGCTCGCCGGAGGCAATGAGCTGGGGAACCATTCGTGGAATCACCCAGACTTCAATGCCATCGGGACAGCTAAGACGAAAGCACAGATTATCCGGACGAACCAGGCCATCTACAAGGCGACGGGAACATTACCACAATACGTTCGGCCGCCATATGGGAATATCACGGCTGCCGAGGGTCGCGCGATTGAACAGCCGATCGTCCGCTGGTCAGTTGATTCTCGTGACTGGGCTTATTTGAATAAGCAAAAAGATATTAATTCTGTCATGCACGCCACTAGAGGTGGGTCCATCGTGTTGATGCATGATATCCACTCACAATCAGTAGCCGCCGTACCAACGATTATCAAGCGGCTGAAAGCCAAGGGATACAAGCTGGTGACGGTGAGTCAATTGTTGAATTATCAGGCATTGCCAGGACTCCAGTACTTTGGGGCACATGACTATCGGACAGCTGGTAAGTAATAGAGATCATAAAAAAGGGGTCGAGACGGTGTCTCGACCCCTTTAGCTAGTCATTAATGGGATAAGCGGCTTACGCGAGGAATTGTTCTGCGAGTTGCTGATAAACGTGTTGCACGTGGATAAACTGGTCCAGATCGACAGATTCGTTTAAGGCATGGGCATCCCGCCAGTCGCCGGCTCCGTAGACAATGACGGGGAAGACGTTACTGGATTTTGTGAATTCGGAGGCATCCGTGGCACCGTGAATGACCTGGAGGTTGATCGCGTGGCCGAATTCAGCATCCGCAATTTTCTTGGTCAGTTGGACCAACGGTGACGTTTGTTCGGAGATGATGGGTTTGAAACTGTAATCTACGTGAAGGGTCAAATCCTGTTGGGGTTCCTGGTTCAACCGGTCAACGACGGCATTCAACCGGGCGATCACGGCCGCATTATCGAATTCTGGAATTGGCCGGATGTTACCTTGTAGCTCGGCTTTGGCGGGGATGCTATTTACCTGTTCCCCACCGTTGAAGACCGTGACGCTGTGTACCAGTGGTCCAAGTTCAGGACTGACTGGGGCGTCGTCAAAGGCCGTCGCTTCGGCGGTAATGAATTTTGCCAAATTGGTGACGGCGTTCACGCCTTTTTCCGGCATGGAGCTGTGGGCCCCCACCCCTTTAGAGTAAACATGGTAGTTGAGCGAGCCATTGTGGGCATAAACGATGTTACCACCGGTTGGTTCGCCGATGACCATGGCGCTGATATCATCTGCCAGACCTTGTTCGGTCAGCATGCGTGAGCCCATGGCCCCGTTCTCTTCACCCACAGTGCCGATGAAACGCAAGCGGCCATTAAGTGGCGTCTGGGCATCCGCCAAGGTCAGGAAGGTGATGACCATAGCTGCCAGACCGCTCTTCATATCGGCACTGCCACGGCCGTAGAGGCGGTTATTCTCGATGTGGGCAGCGAAGGGATCAAATTCCCAGTCGCTCAGGTCGCCGGTGGCTACGGTGTCGAGGTGACCAGAGAGCACCAGAACGCGATCGTTGTCGGGATCTCCGATTTCTGCGATAAGATTATGGCGTCCTTTGGCATAAGGGACCTGATGGGACTGGATGCCGTGGGCCGTGAAGAGGTGCTGTAGGTAGTCGGCCACGGCCGCCTCATTTCCATTGACGGAGTTAATTTGAATTAAATGCTGTAAGATTTCAACTTGTTCGCTTTTTTGCATAGAAGACTCAACTCGCTTTCTCACCATTTTTTAATATTTAAGTCCTAGTGTAGCACGGTTTTGGCGAAATGAAGACTGATTGTGCAAAAAAGTTCGCCGTTAACTGGCACTTTAACCAAACGCTTGTTCGCTTTTGGCGTGAGGTATGCTAGACTATAATCAAGTAAAAATAACATAGGAGGTTGGCATATGAGTTTACAATTCGTCTTGGGGAGCGCAGGGCGGGATCACCGGACGCCCATGGTGACCGCTTTGGCACAGCAGGTGACGGATCATCCCCAGGATCGGGACTATTATTTGGTTCCTAACCATATCAAGTTTGAAACGGAAGTCGATGTTTTAGCCGCACTGAAGGCGCGTTTGGCCCCGGATCAGGGATTGTTTGCTCAGTCTCAGGTTCAGGTCTTTTCATTTACCCGTTTGGCCTGGTTCTTTATGAAGAATGAACCGGTCTATCAATTACCGCGGATCTCCAAGGCTGGACTCAATATGCTGATTTACCAAATCATTCAAAGCCATGCGGATGAGTTAACTATCTTTCGTGGGGAAGTCGATCGGCCTGGTTTTGTCAGCCAGTTGACGGCGCAGCTGGCCGAACTCAAGGTGGGACAAGTCACCGCCGTGGACCTGATGACGGCCGTTGAACAGATGGATACGGTTAACGCCGATCTTCAGGCCAAGCTCCATGATCTCATGATTATCTATGATGCCTTTGAACAGCAGATGCTGGGAAAGTATGTCGAAAATACCGACCTGCTTAACCAGTTGGCGGATTTTCTTGCCACGAAGGTTGATCTCAGCCAGGCTCATTTCTACCTTGAAGGTTTCTCTCAGTTGAGCGCTCAGGAACGTCGGCTGGTGGCAGTCTTAATCGAACACGCCGCCAGTGTAACCGTGGCGTTAAACCTCGATCGGCCTTATCGCAATCAGAAGCCAGACGCCACCAATTTGTTCTATCAATCTGGTCGGTTATACTTTCAGTTGGCCCAAGTGGCCGCGGCCGCTCAGGTGCGTTTGGAACCTGACCAGCTCGCCCAACAACCCCGGGTCTCAGCCGACCTACAGGCACTAGATGCCTACTGGCAAACCTCTAATTCACTAATGACAGTGCCGACTAAGGCCACGAAGGTATCGGAGAATATTCGAATTGTTCAGGCGGCCAATCGTTACGTGGAAGTGGCCCAAGTCGCCATTAAGATTCGCCAGATGGTGGCAACCGGTGACTATCGTTATCAAGACTTTTTAGTGGTCGCCCGCCACCTCGATGCCTATCAAACGGTGATCGATCCCATTTTCAAATCGCAAGAAATTCCGTACTTCGATGATGCCGATGTTCAAATGGCCGATCATCCCTTTGTGGAACTCATCAACGCCCTCTTTGACGTCGATCGGCGTAACTATCGCTATGCCGATGTCTTTCGGGTCCTGAAATCAGAACTCCTCTTACCGAGAAATTCGGCAGGCCAGCCAATTGATTTACAAACGTATCGTCAGGCGTTGGCCTTAACGGAGAACTTGGTTTTGAAGAATGGCTACGAGGGCCAGTATCGGTGGACGCAGAAGAAGGATTGGGTCTATACCCGGTTTGCTTCTGTCGCCGATCAGGTCCAGACGACACAAGACGAACGCATTACCCGGCAGATTAACCTGATTCGCCACTTTGTCGGCAACACCTTGCCACCACTCTTTCAGCGACTTAAAAAAGCTGAGACCTATACCGACGCCGCCGCGATCCTTTACCAATTTTTGGATCACGCAGGCGTTGCCGATCGGCTGATGACCTGGCGTGATCAGGCAATCGACGCGGGAGATTTGATGCGTGCGGGGCAACCCGAACAGACTTGGTCGACCTTCTGTCAGATGCTAGACGAATGTCACGATATCTTAGGCAACATGCCATTTAATCAGACAACTTTCCAGGCGATCCTACAGTCTGGTTTTGCTGGAGCCAAATACAGCCAGATTCCGTCGACCTTGGATCAGGTGACTATTTCCGAAAGTGGGCTGGTTCAGGCCAACAATCGGAAGGTGACCTTCCTGATGGGGGCGACTGCCGACAACATGCCGGATGATCAGGTGCCAACTACGCTGTTAGCGGATAATGATCGTCAAGACTTGAGTACGCAATTACAGGCGACGGATGAAACCCATTATCTGAGAGATGATGCGGCCACCCAGCTCGCTGGGGAACCCTACCTGAATTATCTGGCCTTCATGAGTGCCAGTGAACAGTTGATCTTCAGTTACCCAGTCACCAGTGATGACGACAACACGTTGCAGATTTCGCCTTACGTGGCCCGGATTCAACAACATTTTAATTTGAAACCAATTATTGCGGCCGCAGCGCCACGAGCCGAACAGACGGGAATTGGGTCCTTTGTGGGGACCCGGCGCACCACGCTCCGTCACTTGGTCCAGGCGAGTCATGACAGTCAGGAACGGCAACAACCATTGTCGCCGGCCTGGATCACCGTTTATCGCCTATTGAAAGACGATCCGACGTATGGCGATTTGACTGTGAAATTATTGGGCAGTCTGAATTACCGCAATGTGCCAAAGGCTTTAAAACCAGAAATTGTGACCGACCTGTACGGCGCACATATCAGTACCTCGATCTCAAAATTGGAAGAATACTATGCCAATCCGTATGCCTACTTTCTGAAGTATGGGTTGAAGCTACAGGAACGAGATGTTTTTGAATTATCGCCGGCTAGTACCGGGGAGTTCTTCCACGCCACGATGGATGGCTTGATTCACAAGATTCATGACCAGCATTTGGATTTGGCCAAACTGGATCAGCAACAACTCCATGAATTGGCAACGGAGGTCATGGCCAACGTCTTGGATACTGACGTGAACCCCCAATTTGCCATTCTGCAGAGCTCTCATCGGATGACGTATATCCAACAGCAGCTTGAGAAGACCATGCAGAAGATGGCCGAGACCCTCTGGGAACAGAGTAAACGCACCCAGTTACGGCCCCGGAAGACGGAGGTTCAATTTGGAACCAAGAATGAACGGACGGGATTGTCTTTTGATCTGGGCAATGAACGCCAGGTGACCGTTCGTGGCCGGATTGACCGGTTGGATGGCTTGAAAACGGCGGATAAGACCTATTTGGGTATTGTGGACTACAAGAGTTCAGAGCATAAGTTCAGCTTCCAAGAGGCCTTCTATGGGCAATCCATGCAGATGTTAACCTACCTGGATGCGGTCAAGCAAAACCTGTCAGAATACTTAGAAGACACCGATGTGCAGGCTGCCGAGCTAGCAGGCGCAGTTTACCTGCATCTGCAGAATCCCATTTTGAAATTGGCAGATGTGGACCCTGCAGATCCAATTGGCGCCTTACTGAAGGCGGAAAAATATCAAGGATTACTATTAAATGATCCGGAACTTTTGAACAATATTGACGAATTATTTAGCAAGGAAGGCAACTTTGGGAGTTCACAACTCTTTACCGGTATTGCCCAGAGAAAGGCAGGCGGCTTTTATTCCAAGAGTGGGATGCTCGTGACGCCGGATGAACTGGATTTATTGTTAGCTCATACGGAAACGCTAATTAAGCGCGCGGCCAACGGGATTCTATCTGGAAAAACCGATCTGGCTCCGGTCAGAGAAAAGAGCCAGAATAAAACAGCCATGCAGTACACACCGTACAAGGCTATTATGCAGTTTGACCCCTTGCTCCCTATGAATAATTACCATGATTTGGCACCACTCAAACGCGATCAGGTCTTTAAGATGATTCAAGACGAGCAGGCGGCCGCAACCAGAAAGGAGGACCATCATGAGTAATGGCTTTTCATTTACCCCCAGTCAGGATCAGGCGATCCATCAACACGGAAATAACCTCTTGGTATCGGCTTCGGCAGGTTCCGGGAAGACCCGTGTTCTAGTAGAACGCGTGATCGAACGTCTGAAGGAAGGTACTGGAATTGATGAGTTTCTCATCGTGACTTTTACCAATGCCGCAGCGGCCGAGATGCGCGACCGGATTCAAAAGGCGCTGCGTAAGGAACTGACAGAAGCGAAGGACGAACAGCAGCAACAGTTCTATTTACGCCAGTTAAATCAACTGCCAGTGGCTGATATCACGACACTGGATGCCTTTTGTTTACACCTGTTGCAACACTACTACTATGTTATTGATATGGACCCCGTATTTCGACAACTTACAGATAAGACGGAAGTAGGCTTGCTTCGAGATGAGGTTTGGGACGACTTGCGGGAAGAACTTTATGCCGACGACGAGTCAGGTCGGTTTGCCCGGTTAACTGAAAACTTCTCTAATGACCGGAGCGATGATGGGTTGGCCGAATTGGTTCAACAGACGTATACTTTTGCCAATGCCACGCCCGATCCCGTTGCTTGGTTGAAGCAGCTACCGGTGGCCTACCAATTGGACGCAGCGAAGTTAACGGATACGACGTTCTATCAGGAGCAGGTTCAACCGCTGTTAACGAGCAAATTAAACCAAGTTAAGGCGGACCTGGTCAGTGCCCAGGAGTTGGCAACGCAACATGAGTTGAAGAAACAGGCCGATCACATGTCCAAAGCCTTGAAGTTGCTAACCCAGGTGGAAGATCTAGTGACCAATGGCAGTTGGAATGATTTACGGGCGGCTATCCAGGACTTTCATTGGGGGACAATTCCCAGCATTCGAAAGACCAATGAGGATTTCCCAGTCTATGATGTTCTGAAGACAGCTTACTATGAACCTGCCAAGGATGAACTCAAGAAAATTTGCGACACGTACTTCGCCCAACCAGAGGATCAGCTTGTCGCGGTCATGCAACGTTCCGGGGAACTGATCACAGAATTATCACGGGTTGTGTTGGCCTACCGTGAGGCCTACCGGGTCGAGAAAGAACGGCGGCGGGTCTTGGAGTTTGCGGATATTGAACATGCCGCGTTGCAGATTCTGGCCAGCAAAACTGAACAGTCCAAGCAGGTGGCGGAACGACTTCGCCAGCAGTATGCCGAGATTATGGTCGATGAGTACCAAGATACCAATGGCTTGCAGGAAGCTATTTTAACGGCAATTGCCGATCCAGCACCTCATGGGAATCTTTTCATGGTGGGGGATGTGAAGCAATCGATCTATCGCTTCCGTCAGGCAGATCCCACCCTCTTCATGGGGAAGGCCGATCATTACGGCCAAGATCCACAGGCAGGGGGCGTGATCACCTTAGCCGAAAACTTCCGCTCGATGGCAAATATCGACAATTTTACGAACTTAATCTTTAAACAACTGATGAATCGTGAACTGGGTGAGGTGGCTTATACCGGGGATGCCGAGTTGGCCTTTGGAGCCACTTACTATCCGGAAGAAGTCACCAGTACCGCTGAGTTATTAGTCTATCTGACCGGGAATACCGAGTCGGACGACCAGGATGGCGAGGCGATGGACGAGACCTTCCAGGTGGACGATAAACATCAGGGAGAAGTCTTGATGACTGGGAAGAAGATTCAAGCCCTCATCGCTGAGAAAACGCCGATCTATGATCGCGATAAAAAGTGTATTCGGCCGATGACCTATGGGGACATTACGTTACTGACCCCTACTCGGAGCAATAATCTTATTATTACGGATGAACTTCGTCGACTGGGAATTCCAGTCGTGGTTAATGATGCGCAGAATTACTTCAAGACGACTGAAATTCAGATCATGATGGCCCTCCTACAGGTCATCGACAATCCTTACCAAGATATCCCGCTCGTGGCTGTGCTACGGTCACCCATCGTGGGTCTCGACGAAAACGAACTGGCGTTGTTGCGGATTAATCAACGGACCGGGGACTACTATCAAGCAGTTCGCCATTTTCAACAACAGATGACTAGTGGTGGTCCCGCTAGTGATATGCAGCAACGGGTCTATCAGAAAGTGAGTCACTTCTTAGAACAACTCGACACGTTCCGCGACATCGCCCGCCAGAACCAACTAGTCACGCTTATCTGGCGAATTTACCAGGACACGGGTTTCTTAGACTATGTCGGGGGGATGCCCGCCGGTAAGCAACGACAGGCTAACCTCCATGCGTTGTACGAACGGGCTCAGAGTTATGAGCAGAGTAGCTTCAAAGGGCTTTTCCAGTTCGTTCGGTTCGTGGAACGTCTCCAGGAACGTGACGACGATCTGGCTGGTGCGCCGGTTCAGACAGCAGAAGATGCCGTATCGGTGATGACGATCCATGGGAGTAAGGGGCTGGAATTTCCAGTGGTCTTTATCATGGATGCCTCGCACCAGTTTAACGTTAAAGACCAACAGGGAACCTATGTTATGAGCGGTAAGAATGGCATTGGGATCGATTATTTGGATCCCGAGACGCGAATTCGGGCGGCCAGCCTCCAGAAATTAGTCGTTGCCCAAGCGATTTCACGGGCCAGTCTCGCAGAAGAAATGCGGAAACTCTACGTGGCCTTAACTAGAGCTGAATCGCGCGTTTATCTTGTCGGATCTCACAAGAACAAGGATGAGGCCCTGCAAGCTTGGCGCCAGGCCTACCAGAGTCCTGACTTGGTGCTCAATGCGACTTTGCGAGAAAAACATACGCTGGCAAACTACCTGGATTGGGTGGGGATGTGTCTGGTCAGAGCCCCACAATTCAATCCTGACTGGCGCGACGGCGAAGCCACTAGCCTGAAGTTAGTTGATGATCAAACTAACTTCCAGGTTAGCTTTGCGACAGCCCAAGATCTGGGACCGGTGACGGCCGTCGGTGAAGAGGCCGCAGACTGGTTGAAAGAAACCCAGACCCAGGCAGATGCTCAGGCGGGAACGCCTTTAGAACAGACGGCCATTCGTGGTGTCATGGACTTCAAGTACCCGCATGAGGCAGCAACACTGACCACGGCTTATCAGTCAGTCTCGGAAGCCAAGCGGCTCTTCGAAGATCCCGACAATGCATCGATTGGGGAGTATCAGCCGGATGAACCTACCGGCCACGGTCGACGGTTCGTCAGCCATGACTTCGAACGGCCAGAGTTTCTGCAAACGGTACGGGCACCGCTACCGACCGAAATCGGGACGGCAACCCACCTGGTGCTACAACAGCTACCGGTTACCAGTGTCCCAACGGCGGAAACTGTTCAGACGGTGATTGATCGACTGGTTGAGACAAAGATTCTGACACCGGAAGTGGCGGCAAAAATTGAAGCAGATCGCGTCCTAGGCTTCTTTGAGACGCCGGTGGGACAGGCCGTGTTGGCTCATCCCGATCAGTTACATCGAGAGGTGCCATTCTCACTCTTGATTCCAGCCAAGAGCCTATTCCAAGATTTCCGTGAAAACGACTCACAAGTCCTCATTCACGGGATCGTGGACGGGTATTTGGAAACGGCTGATGGCATCACGCTCTTCGATTACAAGACTGACCATGTCAATCAACGGGCAGTCGACCGGAGTACGGCAAAATTGGTGGACCGCTACGGTGGACAGGTTAATCTCTATGCCACAGCGTTACGACAAATGACCGGCAAACCCGTGACGGCACAGTACCTGTATCTCTTGGATACAGGTACCTTAGTTGCGGTACCGGAACAAAAAATTCAAGGTTGATCAAAAAACAGGTCCCAGTAGCTCGCACCAGAAGTGGCGTCGAGTTGCTGAGACCTGTTGTCGTTAAATTTAGATTAATGGTGAATCATGAGTAATGAGACCAAGATGAAGGCGAGAACCACCATTGCCCCAATTACCCCGGGGAGGTGACGCCGGTAGGTCGTATGGCGTCGGGCCACTGTGACTAAGGCCCCACAGAGAATGATCAGGCCCAGACTCGCTAAAATTAATAATTTCATTTTGACATCGAAATCTGCTGTCAGCATGGGGCACCTCACTCATTTCAATTTGTTAACCGCATTATACCAGACTTCTTGGTTTAGCGTTCGACGAGCAGGGTCATGCCCATCCCTCCGCCGATGCACATGGCAGCCAGGCCACGATGAGTCTGGGTTCTCAGGAGTTCGTGAAGTAGGGTAACTACGATACGGGTTCCAGAAGCGCCTAGGGGATGTCCCAGGGCAATACTCCCGCCATTGACGTTCAACCGGTCTGCGGGAATTTGAAGATCTCGTGTGATGGCAACCGATTGAGCGGCAAAGGCTTCGTTAATTTCAAAACGGTCGATATCAGCTACCGTTAAGTGGTGATCCCGGAGGACCTTCTGAATCGCGGTGACCGGGGCGTACCCCATGATCTGGGGATCAATACCGCTCTCCTGATAACCACTCAGCGTGGCGAGGTAGGGGATGCCAGCGGCTAGAGCTGCGGACTTACGCATCAAAACCATGGCGGCGGCCCCATCGTTCAGACCGGCGGCATTCCCTGCGGTGACGGTGCCGCCAGCTTTGAAGGAGGGCTTCAGAGCTTCCAGCTGATCGAGTGAAGTCGTTGTCCGGACGGCCTCATCCTGTGTGATGGTTTTGCCATCAACAGGTACGGGGACAATCTCGGCATCGAATCGGTGGTCGGCTTGTGCTTGCGTGGCTTTTTGTTGGGAACGCAACGCAAAGGTATCCTGATCGGCGCGACTAACGTTGAATTTTTCGGCGACATTTTCGGCCGTAATTCCCATGGGAACTTGGCTGAAGGCGTCGGTTAGGCCGTCTTTAGCGAGGCTATCGGTGAGGGTGAGGTCGCCAAACTTGCGCCCCCAGCGGGCATGATGACTGAGATAAGGTGCTCGACTCATGCTTTCAGTTCCACCGACCAGAACGGCATCCGCGTCACCCATGAGGATGGCCCCTTGTCCCAGACGAATCGCCTTTAAACTGGATCCACAGACCTGATTGACGGTCATGGCGGTACTGCTAGCGGGAAGTCCCGCATTCAATTCGATTTGACGGGTCACGTTTTGTCCCTGGCCAGCCTGGAGGACGGTGCCAAAAATAGTTTGTTGAATCATGTTGGGTTCGAGACCACTACGCTTGATAGCGGCCTTTGCGGCGATGGTCCCCAAGGTAACGGCAGAGACTGACCGGAAGTTCCGGCCAAATTTACCGATGGGCGTCCGAACGGCGCTGACGATGACAACTTCTTCTGCCATGTGTATGAATTCTCCTTTTCCGATGAGTTTCCGAAACTTAAATATAACCGACTTTGCCGTTTTTGTCTTGGTGGAGGGCTGGAATGAGGTGAGGATTTGCATTTTCTTAAAGACTTTTCTTATAATGAGGAGGAGTCTACAAGATAGGGGATTGGTTGTAATGGAACAGACAGATGAAGCGGTTGACACTCTGACAGTGGCAGATTTTCTCGCCACTACGCAGTTTAAAAAGCTGTCGACCAACCAACAAAAGTATGCCAAAACGATTCTAACGGATGTGCTGGCCGCTCGTAAAACGGTGGATCTCAACCAAGGAGCTTGGACGTCGCGGCAGGTTGCCGGTACACTGGCGGCGCTCCCAAGTTTAGTTGACCAGCCGCACGTTTACTATGTGGCGGTTGTCCCTGTGATGACAGCTTACTTCGAGGCCCAAGGCTATCAGGTAAAGTCATTAGTCGCGGCACTGAAAGAAGCGCGACCCGCATTGGTTGCCAAGCATGCAGAGGCCGCACAGGAAGAGGCAGACTACGATGAAGTTGTCCAACAGGTCAAGCAGTGGGTTCAAGCTATGTTTGAACAACCAGAAGTCATGAACTTGACGGTCGCCGATCAACACCACTTCGTGACGATCGTTCACACCACCGCGGAACTCATGATTACCGGGAGAAAATTGGCGCCGAAGGATTGGGATGTTGACACGTTGAGTGGCATTATGTTTGGACCATTCACGCATCTACTGGATGAACGGGACCGGGTCTCTGGTCTCTTTCAGTTAGTGCCTTTTGCCCTGACGACGCTCTTTACCTATCTCGAACAAACGAATCAACTGACACATGCTGCCGCGTTACAGGACTGGGTACTCAAGCAGCATGAGGCGTTGGTGACGATGTACAATCCCGAATTGGAAAAATTCTATGAAGGCTTGACCGAAGCCATGCAACAAGCCGGCGTCGATACGCAGGACCACGCGGCTGTCGATCACTTCACGCAGAGCTATCTGCGGGCCCATCCGGCAGTTAGTCGGGAGTTATTTACGGCAGATCGTCAGTTAAAACGGACCAAGCCTGTCAAACAAATTAAATATAGTCGCAAGCAGCGTCGCCGTCGTCGGCGTAAGCGTTAGAGTACTCGTGACCGCCTCTGAATTTGCAGGTAAAATCACAAAAAACTTTTACCTAGCGTCAGATTAGTTTATGATTAACTTATAATAACTATTTGGCGAGGTGTGCTTTTTATGGTCAAGAAGGTCACAATTACTGACATTGCCAAGGCAGCGGGGATCTCACCAACAACCGTGTCGTTGATTCTCAATGGTAAGGGTGAGCGATTCAGTCAGGAAACCTGTTCACGTGTTTTTCAGTTGCGCGATGAACTCGGCTATCATATCGAAAAGCGCCCAGTTGTGCCGCGATATGCCAAGAAAATTTACCGGCTTGGCGTTGTCATGACGGCGTTTAATCAATTTTTCTATCAGGATGTCCTTGCGGGTATTCGTGAGTCAGCGGGGACGGAGGTTATCGTCTCGCTCTATGAAGTCGGAGATACCTACGAAGATAATTTGCGGGACCTGAAGGGACTATTCAGAGAGCCGATTGATGGCTTGATTCTTTGCGAGCCAGTGGTTCCAGCGAAGATTCTCAGAGAGTTGTCAGCGGCCTTTAAGGTCCCTTACGTCGTCATCAACAGCCATGCGGCGGTTAGTGACTCCGACGTCTGGGTCGACCTCCATGAGGTGGGAGTCCTGTCGGCGGAGTACCTGTTGGCCAATGGACATCGTAAGATGGCGGTGGTCGTGCCCCAAGGAAACCACGCGAACTCGGAGATCATTGCCGGTTTTCGTGAAGGGCTGGCAGAGTATCACCTCCAGCTAGAGGAGCAAGATATCTTCCGTATTGTGCCGTCACTAGCCGAGAGCTATCGTTTTGCTAAGACGACCAATCTACAAGACTACACGGCGGTCTTTACCGCCGCGGATGAGATCGCGATTGGGATGATGCGGGGCTTGGCCTCAAAGGGTCAGCGCGTGCCAGACACCCAGTCTTTACTAGGCGTTGGCAATTCCGAGTTGGATAATTATACGCATCCGCAGCTATCGTCGGTGTTGATTCCAGCGTCCGACATTGGTCGGGCAGCTTTTGATAAGTTAGAAGAGCTGAATCAGAAGCCACAGACACCACGAGGAACATTGAACCTGCCGATTGGACTGGTCAAGCGCTCAAGCGTCAAACATATCTAAGATGTCTCAGGATCACCCGGTTTAGGGTGGTCCTTTTTGGTTTTTATGCATAAAAAATTAAAAAAGCATGAATGAAAATGAAACCGCTTAAATAAGGCAACCGGTTGCCACCCAAACCTGCCCATTTCAGGTAAATGAAAACGCCTTGCGAAAACAAAGTAAAAAGAGACTATAAACTATTGAAAACAGATACGTTCTAGGCTATGGGCCGATCGACCAGTGGACAAAAGTGACCACATAAACCGATTTTTGATGGGGTTAGTAAAAAAAAGTAAAAATTATTTTTGAATGAAAAGCAGACGCTAATTTTGACCGTTTTTGACCCGCAATATACATTTAATATGAATATTATTAGTTGTGCTCGTGAAAAGCCCTACTTACCAAAGATAGCGCTGCCACGCGGCTTTGAACGGGATTGGTCCAGTCTAGTGAGCGGGTAATCAATCCAACGGATGAGTATATTTATTGATAAAAAGAGAATTCCCATCATCTTCTAATGAGGCGTAAAGGGCGATTTGAAATGAAAGACCCCCTTGTCAGCGCTTTCAAAATGTAGTAAAAATAAGAGTGTAAGTCTTACTTCGATTCCCTCATCCGGGGATCGTGGTAAAAATTGTAAATTTTATAAGGAGGCTCTCATGGATAATTTAAAGATTGCGTCTACTGAGGAAGCTCGGCAGTATTTCACCACTACTCGTGAAATCGTCGATGCTAACAACACTGATTTCGTTGATTCAGCTGCCGTCGTTGTTATGGATGATGAAATTGATCCTATCAATGCGGTTGAAGAAACTAAGTTTGGTGTGCCAGTCTTTGTTCTCAGTAAAGACAGTTCAAAGATCCAGGGCGATTTGATGGCAAAGATTTACCACATTGTTGACTTAAACAGTAAGTCAGATGGTAAATTGGTTGATCGTGAAATTGAATCGGCTGCCGCAAAGTACGAAGATAGTGTATTACCACCATTCTTCAAAGCCCTTAAGTCATATGTTGAACGGGGTAACATCCAGTTCGACTGTCCAGGACACCAAGGTGGGCAATACTTCGCTAAGCACCCAGCTGGTCGCGAATTCTACAACTTCTTCGGTGAAAACGTCTTCCGTGCCGACATCTGTAACGCCGATGTTGACTTAGGTGACTTGTTAATTCACGAAGGTCCAGCTATGGATGCTGAAAAGCATGCTGCACAAGTCTTCAACGCTGACAAGACATACTTCGTAATGAACGGGACTTCAACTTCTAACAACATCGCTGTTGGTGCTGCTGTTGCTCCCGGTGACTTGGTTCTGTTCGACCGGAACAACCACAAGTCCATTTACAACGCTGCCCTCGTTAAAGATGGTGGCCGTCCAGTTTACTTAGAAACTTCCCGTGACCCTTACGGATTCATCGGTGGGATTTACGCCCGCGACTTCGATGAAGACTACATCCGGAAGCAAGCTGCTAAGGTTGACCCAGAAAAGGCCAAGCAAAAGCGCCCATTCCGTTTAGCTGTTATTCAATTAGGGACTTACGATGGGACTATCTACAACGCAAAGCAAGTTGTTGAAAAGATCGGTCACCTTTGTGACTACATCTTATTCGACTCTGCTTGGGTTGGATACGAACAATTCATTCCTATGATGAAGAACAGTTCTCCATTACTGTTAGACCTCGGACCAGAAGATCCAGGTATCTTAGTAACGCAATCAACCCACAAGCAACAAGCTGGGTTCTCACAAGCATCACAAATCCACAAGAAGGATAAGCACATTAAGGGTCAGAAGCGTTACATCGACCACAAACGGTTCAACAACGCCTACAACCAATATGCTTCTACTTCACCATTCTACCCATTATTCGCTACTCTGGACGTTAACGCTCAGATGCAAGAAGGGGAAGCTGGGAAGAAGTTATGGCATGATGCATTGGTAACTTCTGTTAACGCTCGTAAGAGTCTGTTAAAGAACGCAACCATGATTCGTCCATTCGTCCCACCAGTTGTTAATGGTAAGAACTGGGAAGATGCTGACACTGAAAAGATCGTTAACGACATCGACTACTGGCGCTTTGAAAAGGGAGCTAAGTGGCATGGATTTGACGGCTACGAAGATAACCAATACTTCGTTGACCCTAACAAGTTCTTGTTAACGACTCCTGGTATCAACGTTGAAACCGGTGAATACGAAGACTTCGGTGTTCCAGCCGTTATCTTAGCTAACTACTTACGTGAACACGGGATCATCCCAGAAAAGAATGACTTGAACTCTATCTTATTCTTGATGACTCCTGCCGAAACTCCTGCTAAGATGAACAACTTGGTAACCCAAATTGTTAACTTCGAAAGCTTGATTAAGGCCGATGCCCCATTATCTAAGGTATTGCCTCGTCTGTACGCACGTAACAAAGACCGTTACGCCGGCTACACTATCAAGCAACTTTGCCAAGAATTACACAACTTCTACAAGGGTAACAACGCTAAGGAATATCAAAAGAAGATGTTCTTAGCTGACTACTTCCCAGAACAAGCTATGACTCCATACGATGCTAACGTTGAATTGTTACACAACAATGCTAAGTTAGTTAAGTTGAGTGATATCGAAGGGGAAACTGCCCTTGAAGGTGCTTTACCATATCCTCCTGGTATCTTCTGTGTTGCCCCAGGTGAAAAGTGGACCAAGGTTGCTCAAACTTACTTCTCAATTCTTGAAGCAGGTATTAACAACTTCCCTGGTTTCGCACCAGAAATTCAAGGTGTTTACTTCAAGCAAGAAGACGGCAAGACCGTTGCTTACGGTTACGTTTACGATCCAAGCAAAAAGTAAACTCACTCGGAAATAGAAAGGAACTTATCGAAAATGGCTGAGCCTTTGAAAATAGCTAGCTCTGAAGGAGCTCTTAAATTCTTCAGTACTGACCGTGAGATCGTTGATCTCGTAGGTAAGACTGACTTCACCGATATTGCTGCTGCCGTCGTCACTGATTCTGACGAAGACATTGCCAGCGTTAAGTTAATTAATGCAACGAAGTTCGATATTCCTGTATTTATGTTAACTGCTGACTCCGCAGCCCTCGATGCAAGTGTTCGTGAAATGGTCTTCCATTTCTTGGACAACAATGACGAGAGTTACCGGAACATCTACGACAGTGAAATTGAAACCGCTGCTGCTACGTATGAAGACAAAATGATTCCTCCATTCTTCAAGGAAATGGTACATTACGTTGAAGAAGGTAACCTGAACTTTGATACTCCAGGGCACCATGGTGGACAATTCTTCTTACGTCACCCAGCTGGTCGTGCACTGTACAACTTCTACGGAGAAAACTTGTTCCGTTCTGACGTAAGTAGTTCTGACGTCGAAGTTGGTGACTTGTTGACCCACGGTGGTGCTGCCCTTGATGGTGAAAAGCATGCCGCACGTGTCTTCAACGCTGACAAGACTTACTTCGTTATGAATGGTACGACGACTTCTAACGCAATCGTTGATATCGCAGCTGTAAAGCCAGGCGACCTGGTATTGTTCGACCGGAACAACCACAAGTCTAACTACAACGCTGCCTTGGTACAAGCTGGTGGTTTACCAGTTTACCTCGAAACTGAACGGAACCCATTCGGTTTCATCGGTGGTATCGATGACGCTGCTTTCAATGAAGATTACATCCGTGCACAAGCTGCTAAGGTGGATCCAGAAAAAGCTAAAGAAAAGCGTCCATTCCGATTAGCTATCATTGAATTAGGGACTTACGATGGTAGTATCTACAACGCACGCCAAGTTATCAAGCGGATCGGTCGTCTCTGTGACTACATCCTCTTTGACTCTGCATGGGTTGGATACGAACAATTCATTCCTATGATGAAGGATAGCTCACCATTACTTATTGACGACTTAGGGCCAGAAGATCCAGGTATCTTCGTTACCCAATCCGTCCACAAGCAAATGGGTGGTTTGTCACAAGCTTCCCAGATTCACAAGAAAGATAAGCACATCAAGGGTCAGAAGCGTTACATTGACCACAAACGGTTTAACAACGCCTACATGAAGTACACGTCTACTTCACCATTCTACCCAATCTACTCCACACTTGACGTTAACGCCAAGATGATGGAAGGCCCTGCCGGTGCCAAGATGTGGATCGACACGGTTAAGTTAGGTATCGAAGCTCGTAAGCGGATGCTCAAGGAATCAACGATGTTTACGCCATTCATTCCTACCACTGTTCATGGTAAGAAGTGGGAAGACGTTGACACTGATACGATTGCTAACGACATCGACTACTGGCGCTTTGGTAAGGGTGAAAAGTGGCACTCATTTGCCGGCTATGCTGACAACCAGTACTTCGTTGACCCTCTGAAGTTCATGTTGAAGACGCCAGGTATCAACATGGAAACGGGTGAATATGAAGACTTCGGTGTTCCTGCAACGCTGATTTCCAGCTACTTGCGTGAACATGGGATTATCCCTGAAAAGTCTGACTTGAACTCAATTCTGTTCTTGTTGACCCCTGCTGAAACTAAGGCTAAGATGGACAACTTGGTTAACTTCATTCTTCAACTTGAAAAGTTGATTAAGGAAGACGCACCACTTAGTGATGTCTTACCTAAGATTTACGCTGAAAACATTGACCGGTACCGTGGTTACACGATCCGTCAACTTTGCCAAGAAATTCACAACTTCTACAAGAAGTCGAATGCCAAGGCATATCAACGTGCATTGTTCCGGGAAAAGACTTGGCCAAAGCCAAGCATGACCCCATACGATGCTGACAAGGCGTTAGTTGCTAACAACGCTAAGTTAGTTCCACTTGACAAGATTGTTGGTGAAACTGCTCTTGAAGGTGCACTTCCATACCCTCCTGGTATCTTATGTGTTGCCCCAGGTGAAGTTTGGAATCAAGAAGCCGCAACTTACTTCACGATTCTCCAAGAAGGTATCAACAACTTCCCTGGATTTGACCCTGAAATCCAAGGTGTCTACATGGAACCTCAAGAAGACGGCCGCGTTAAGGCTTACGGCTACGTTTACGACAAGGATGCCGCAAAATAACCTAGACTTTATGAGATTCTAGATTTATACTAATGAATGTCGGCCCTTTTTGGGCCGGCATTCTAGCAATTGTTCGTTTCAAAATTTTATTCAATTGAGGTTAGAAAAATGGCAGAAAATAGCACGAAAATGGGTGTTGTGCAGTTAACCATCATTACTGTTGTCAACATGCTTGGTTCCGGGATTATTATGTTGCCATCTAAGTTAGCACAAGTCGGGACGATGTCCGTTCTGTCTTGGGTTGTAACTTTAGGTGGGGCCCTCTGTCTGGCTTGGGTTTTCGCCAGAAACGGGATGTTTAGTCAAAAATCCGGTGGTATGGGTGGATACGCCGAATACTCATATGGTAAAGACGGTAGTTTCATGAGTAACTTTACCTACGGGTTATCACTGGTTATCGCCAACGTTGCCATCGCGGTTTCCGCTGTTGGTTACTTGACGGTGTTCTTAGACATCACCTTGAAGCCTCTTGAAGTTACGATTTGGGTTATCATTACGGTTATCGTAACGACCTTACTTAACTTCGGTGGTTCCAAGTTGACTGGTCGGATTGGTTCCGTAACTGTCTGGGGTGTTATTCTCCCAGTTGTTATCTTGGCCGTATTAGGCTGGTTCTGGTTCTCACCATCAATGTACGCTTCTTCATGGAATCCACACAATGTTGGATTCTTCGACGGGATTGCTTCATCAATTCCAATTACGTTATGGGCTTTCTTAGGACTTGAATCTGCGGTTGCCAACATGGACGCCGTTGAAAATCCACAAAAGAACGTTCCTATCGCTGTTATGTCAGGTACCATTGGTGCCGGGATCATTTACATTCTTTCTACCAACGTTATGGCCGGGATCGTTAAGAACTCAGCATTGCTGACTTCTAACGCCCCATTCGGTTTAGTATTCTCAACCATGTTCGGTGGCTGGGCTGGTAAAGTTGTTGAAGGTGTCATGGTTCTTGCATGTCTTGGTTCATTATTGGGTTGGCAATTTACCATCGCCCAAGTGTTCAAGTCATCTGCCGATGAAGGTTACTTCCCAGCAATCTTCTCCAAGGTTACGAAGAACGGTGCGCCAATTGCCGGTATGAGTATCTTACTGGTTGTTCAAATCCTGTTGTCATTCATGACTATCAGTCCTGACTTGAACAAGCAATTCAACGTGCTGGTTAACTTGGCCGTTATCACTAACTTGGTTCCTTACATTCTTTCAATGGGTGCTTCCAAGACCATTCAATTGAGTGCCGGGATCAGCAAGCACAACATGACCTACAAGGTTACGAACTTCTTAGCTGTCGTTGCTGCATTATACTCACTGTATGCAATGTACGCTTCAGGTGCCGAAGCCATGGTCTTAGGTTCATTAGTTACCTTCTTTGGTTGGACTATGTACGGTTTCGTTTCGCCTAAGTTTGACTTAGACCAAAAGGAAATTGACAAGGCTAACAAGGAAGCCGCAGCTACTGAAGCTGAAGCTAACTAATATTAGTCAGTTAAAGAAAGTCGTTGGTCCGCGTGAGTGGGCTGACGGCTTTTTTCTGTTGAACGGGTTTTGGAACCATGGCTGCCATTTCTGAGAATGGGTAGGGGAGACAGCCTCACAGCCAGATGGGATCGCCAAAGTACGACTTAGTTCCGATAGAATAGCAAAAAAACAGCACGACAGGTGATTTTAATCACCTGTCGTGCTGTTTACGTTTAAATATGACTCGTTATCCTTGAAAGTGTTAGGCTTCGTCAGCTAACGATTCTAAGACGTTAGCGGCAACGACTGGATCGGAAGGATAAGGTGTGTCCACACCGTTAACCTTTTGATACTTGTCTTCACCTTTACCAGCCAGAACCACGAGATCCGTATTGGATGCGCCGGTAATGGCTTGGCGAATGGCGTCTTCACGCTTTGGCACGATCGTGGTATCAACCTTCGAGTGGTCGATGTGACTGTCGATTTCCTCGGCAATCTTGATAGGGTCTTCGTGACCCGGATCATCGGCCGTCAAGTAGGCGACATCAGCGAAATCGTTCAAGGCGCGGGCGAAACCTTCTCGCCGGTCTTCACCCTTATCACCGGTACTGCCGAGAACGGCAATGACCCGTTGATCGGGGAATTGGGTACTCAGGAAGCCCAGTAACGCATTCATACTGCCCCAATCGTGGGCATAGTCCACGTAAATGGTTCCGTGATTCTTGGTCCGAGTGAATTGCATCCGGCCAGGAACCTTAGTGTTAGCCAAACCGTATTGCATATCCTCAGCAGAGGCACCCGCAATTGCGGTGGCCAGGATGGCTGCGGAAGCATTACTTTGGTTAAAGTCACCAGGAACGGAGACGTTGTACGTTTGTGCGAGACTGGCGAGCATTGGGTTGTCACTGTTAACGACTAATTTGAAGGTACTTGCCGTCAAGCTAGCTTGGTTATCAGTGATCGAAACGCTGGCAGAGTCTGAATTCATCCCATAGGTGAAGATGTGGTCGGGTGCGGTGGAGACCTGAGCGGCAGCAAGCACTTCATCGAAGTGGTCGGTGTCCGCGTTAATCACCACGTTACGGGAATTCAGCAATAACTGTTGTTTGCAGAACAGGTAGTTCGCAAAGTTAGGATGTTCGTTAATGCCGATATGGTCTGGCGTGATATCAAGGAAGATACCAACGTCAAATTGTAACCCGTAAACCCGGTCGAGTAGGTAAGCCTGCGAGGCAACTTCCATCACCAGGTACTTCGCGCCGTTATCCACGGCTTCTCGCATTTCCTTGAATAGATCGAAGGATTCTGCGGTGGTCAGGTGGGCTTTGAATTGGTTCTTAGCACCCTGGCCAACAATCCGGTCGATAGTCGAGAACATGGCAACCTCACCTGGGTGAGCATGTTCAAGGATGTTGTGAGTGAAGTAAGTGGAAGTGGTTTTACCCTTGGTTCCCGTGTACCCAATCAGAAATAAATCATTTTGGGGGAAGCCGAAGAATAGTTGGGCGGCTAAAGACATAGCTTTACGCACGTCGTTGACGATGATTCCCGGAACGGAAACCGCGTCACTATAATCAGTTTCAGCGAGATAACTAGTGGCCCCATTAGCAATGGCTTGCTTTAGGTAATCAACTGAAAAGTTCTTGCCTTTGCAGATGAAGAGACCATTCTCACTGACGTTGCGAGAATCATAAGCTAATGATTCGAAGGAAACGTCGTCTGATTTTAGCGAATTACTTTGGTACAAATCATGTTCTTGTAGTAACGCAATCAGTTGGAATGCTTTCATGCAATTGCCTCTTTTCAAAGATTACTCGTTAGGACGCATCGTTGGGAATAGCATGACGTCTCGGATTGAAGGAGCATCCGTTAACAGCATGGTCATCCGGTCAATCCCGATTCCAAGTCCACCAGTAGGTGGCATACCATATTCCATGGCTTCCAGGTAATCTTCGTCAATACCATGGGCTTCTTCGTTACCGGCGTCACGTTCAGCATCTTGTGCTTCGAAACGTTGACGTTGGTCGACGGGGTCGTTTAATTCGGTAAAGGCGTTCCCATATTCGTTACCATTAATGTATAACTCGAAGCGGTCAGTGAATCGGCCGTCCTTAGGGTTCTTCTTAGCTAATGGTGAAATTTCAACTGGGTGACCATAAATGAAGGTTGGGTCAATTAAGGTGTCTTGAACCTTGTCTTCAAAGAAGGCGTTGATGAAGTGACCAACAGTCCAGTAGTCTTCGTATTCAACATCATTTTCGTCAGCTAACTTACGAGCATCTTCAACGGACATCTTCTTCCAGAAGTCGATACCAGTAACTTCCTTAACAGCATCAACCATGTGAATCCGCTTGTATGGAGATTCCAGGTCAATAGGGGTGCCTTGGTAAGTGATGTGGCCATCGCCGTGAAGCTTACGGGCAGTGTAACGGAAAATGTTTTCCGTTAAGTCCATGACGTCGTTATAGTCCGTATACGCGGTATAAACTTCGATCATGTTGAATTCAGGGTTATGACGGGTGTCAATCCCTTCGTTCCGGAAGTCCTTGCCTAATTCGTAAACCTTTTCGAATCCACCGACAATCAAGCGCTTCAGGTAAAGCTCCGTGGCAATCCGGAGATATAAAGGAATGTCGAGGGCGTTAGATGAAGTGATGAATGGCCGTGCTTCCGCACCACCGGCTTGCGTCTGTAAGACAGGCGTGTCGACTTCAATGTAGCCTTGGTTATCCAGGTATTCACGCACTGCGCGCTTGATCTGGGTAACCTGCATAAAGCGGTTAAAGCTATCGCGGTTAGCAATTAAGTCCAAGTATCTCTTACGGTAGATAGATTCTTGGTTCGTTAAACCGTGGAACTTGTCAGGTAACGGACGTAACGCCTTTGATAAGAATTCGAGTTGCGTAATTCGAATCGTTAATTCATCGGTATCAGTCTTAATGACGTAACCATGAATACCAATAAAGTCACCTAAGTCCAAAGAAGTATATAAGTCGTAGGCAGATTCACCGAGTTCATCTTGTCGTGCGTAGCCTTGGATAGTACCGAAACGGTCGAGAATATCGACGAATCCGGCCTTCCCACTACCACGCTTAGCGGTTACCCGCCCGGCAAGACTCACATTATGCTTATCTTCGGCCAACTCTTCTTTAGTGCTTTGACCGTACTTGTCGTTAAGTGTCTTGCTAGTATCGGTTCTGTCAAACCGGTGTCCAAATGGCGCGATGCCTTGTTCACTGAGCTTGTCCATTTTGTCCCGCCGAACCTGCATTTGATCGTTTAAGTCGGGTTGCGTGGAACTGTTTGTATGATTATTGCTCATATATGTGGCCTCCTGATAAGTATTGATTCGGTAAATCAAATCCAAATCTAACTTAAATCTAATTTATTTTGCCCAAATAAGCAAGGGAAATCGCTAAAAAAGTTAATTTTATTTAGAAAAATGTATAAATCTTTCGGGGTGCTAGCATGGTAAACGTGACTTTGACGGCTTTTGTAAACCGAATTAGCAAATTGGTCTGGAACAATTTATGTATAGCTTGAATTATTAGAACTTTTGTAATAAAACCACGGAGAGATCAGGCAAGTGACGGGGCTAAATGATCGATTCGGGTGTTTCGGTCAGTGACGGGTGATGATAGAATGGAATTAGTATTGAAGGGCGGGAAACGACATATGTTAAAAACGATTCGTAGAATGTGGCCGTTGCTGGTGCTGGGGTTCTTGGTGAACACGGCGTACAGTGTGATGTGGCCGTTAACAACCATCTATCTGCACGGTAACCTCCATTTAGATCTGGTTCAGAGTGGACTGATTCTAGCAGCTTACTCTGGATGTAATGTCTTGGGGGGATATCTAGGTGGGGTCCTCTCGGATCGCTACTCGGCGAAAACGGTTGGGTTGGGCATGCTCGCAGCACTGGTGATTGATGCTGGCTTCGGGTTTATCTGGAATGGGATTATTGCCTATCCGATTGTCTTGATTGTCTTTGGGCTCCTCACTGGGGGTATGTTAACCCTGATTACGGCCCTTACGGCTCAGCTCAGTCATAATGACAGTAAACTCTTTAATCTACTATATATATTCATTAACGTCGGGTTGGTCGTCGGCACGGCTAGTATTGGGGTGCTCTTCCATCACAGTCTGCGGCCAATCTTCACCTTACTGATTGTCTGCTACCTGGGGGCCTTTGCCCTCTGGCGTTGGAAAGCAGCTGAGTTTGAGGCCAGTGGTACTGATGAAGCCGTCGCAACCACGACACAGGAAACCACGACAACTAATAGTAAGAAACTCCCCGTTGCGAGTCTCGTGATTATCCTCTTAACGTTGGTCTTCATGTGGATTACCTACGCGCAGTGGATGAGTAACGTCTCGGTCTACATTCAGAATGAAGGCTTGGGGATTAAACTCTACAGTTATCTCTGGGTCTACAATGGGATTCTGTTGATTATTGTGCAGGCGCTGATGACCAAGGCGAGCCATGTGCGGATTATTCCATGGCAGATTCTATTTGGACTCCTCGCGATTGCCTTTTCTTTTCTATTAATGACGACAACTTCCGGTATCGTGGTGCTCTTTATGGCCATGACACTCTTAACAGTTGGGGAAGCCGTCTATGTGCCAGGGGTTCCGGCCTTGATTAACGCGTACACTGTAGGGAATGAAGGGAAGTACCAGGGACTAGTCAATTCCTTCTCGTCGGTTGGGAAGGCCCTGGGTCCTGTTCTCGGGGGTGTCGTGATCGGTCAGTTTACGTCATTTAAGTTCTTATTCCTCCTGTGTGCGACTGTTGATTTCATCGTTGCGGCCGGATTTGTTGCTGGCGTCGCGCCACTCTTGCGGCGGCGTGCCAAATGACAACGGACGACAACTAATTTAGCGTCTGAAATTGTGCGGCTTTTACAGCACAATTTTGGACGCTTTTCTTGTACGGTTCGGCTTTGAAAAAAGATCGTTTAATTGTCATTTTTTAGTTGACGATTTGGGCGCTGGTTGGTATAGTTGTATACGTTGCTGTTACGAAAAACCAACTAGACCAATTTAAAAGATTGAATTTAGTTGTTGACAGCAAATAGATAGAATGATATGCTTTATGAGTTGCTTGTTCAGGCAAACAACCAGGTAGACCTTTGAAAACTGAACATTGTTTCGACAAACCAAATATGTGTAGGGCGGTTTGATATTTATATCAAACCC
>NZ_BROB01000010.1 GCF_024345185.1 Levilactobacillus humaensis
AGCGTTCGTCCTGAGCCAGGATCAAACTCTCATCTTATGATGATGGCTTGAATAGCTCATCGATTGTTGTTACTTTTTGTTATAAAAGCGAATTGACTTCGCAAATATTGTTTGGGTTTGATATAAATATCAAACCGCCCTACACATATTTGGTTTGTCGAAACAATGTTCAGTTTTCAAAGGTCTACCTTGTCAGGAGATAACTACCTCGTGACAACTATATTAGAATAACATATCTAACGTTTAGTCGTCAAGAACTAATTTATCTTTTCTTTCAACGCACAACGCTCTGTGCTGTCGTGACAACGTTTATAAATATACCAACAATTGGCCAATGGGTCAAGCGTTTTTTGCATAAAATTTGAAAAAATCGATAAATAACCACTTTTGTAAAAAGACAGTCCCCCAACAAATAGCAAAACGGGCACCAGTCATCTAGCCCCAGTACCCGCTCCTTAAATTAACGATCATTATATCTTACTATCGACGCCTGCTGTGTTCTTGCCGTTAACTGGCTTAAGAAGTCATCCAGCAGCGTCATCATCGTCGTTTCATCCTTAGCATTCGTGACCGCAACCTTCGTCCGAGCCGCATGGGGAATTCCCTTCAGGTAATAAGCCACCTGATTGCAGAAATCCCGGGGACCTTCCTGTGGGCCACGGGCCACACATAATTCATGAAGGTGTGTCTTAGCCAGACTAATCTTATCCGCTGGTGTTGGTTCCGGTAGTAGTTCTCGTGTCTCCAGGTAATGATTGACGCGTTGCAGTAACCAGGGATTCCCCATCACTGCTCGACCAATCATCGCCGCATCGGCGCCAACCTCATGAATCATCTTCCAGGCATCCTCAGGCGTCCGGACATCCCCATTACCCATAAAGGGCACCGTCAACCGTTCGGCAACACGATGGAGAATCTCCCAGTCAGCGTGTCCTTGATACATCTGTTTACGGGTCCGACCGTGCATGGCAATCGCTGAGGCTCCCGCGGACTCTGCCGCCAAAGCATTTTCCACCGCATAGAGGTGGCGGTCATCCCAGCCCGTCCGCATCTTCACCGTAACCGGCTTATCAACCGCAGCGACGACCGCCGCCACCATATGATGCACCTTATCGGGATCCAGGAGCCATTTGGCCCCAGCCTCCGTATTGACGACCTTATTCACCGGGCACCCCATATTGATATCAATAATATCTGCAGCTGTCTGTTGATCAACATACTGGGCTGCTTGCACCAAGGTTTCCTCTGTTCCCCCGAATATCTGAATACTCATGGGGTGTTCATTAGCGGCCACGGCCATCATCTTCAGGGTCCGCTGATTCTGGTAGTGGATTCCTTGGCCCGAGATCATCTCACATTCAACCAGTCCGGCGCCAAATGACTTACAGATCTGGCGAAAGGCCACGTTCGTCACACCAGCCATGGGCGCAACGACAACCTGATTGGCAATCTCGACGTCCCCTATCTTCCAAGTCATCTTGTCAGCCTCCTACTTCTCTTGGGCGTGGGCTAAGATCGCTCTGAGATCATCTTCCGAATATTCATACTTGGTCCCACAGAAGTGACAAACCGCCTCGGCACCATGGTCCTCATCAATCATTTCCTGTAAGGCTTCCGGTTGAATTGAAGCGAGCGAAGCTGCGAACCGGTCCTTGGAGCAGTCACACTTAAAGCCGACAGGCATCTTCTGTAAAATCTTCACCGTCTCGTCCTTAAATAGCAGATTCAAGATATCTTCCGGTGTCTGGCCATCTAATAGAAGTTCCGAGACCATTGGCATTTCCTTGATACGCTTCTCCAAACGGGAAATCGCCTCGTCGGAAGCACCCGGCATGACCTGAATCATGAACCCACCGGCCACTTTAACCGTGTTGTTGGGTTGCACGAACACTGAAACCCCCACGGCACTCGGGATCTGTTCTGATTTAGCCAAGTAGTAGGTAAAGTCTTCACCTAATTCACCGGAAACCAAGGGCACTTGTCCTGTATAGGGTTGACCAAGACCCTGGTCCTTCGTCACCGTTAACATCCCTTGGACCCCCACGGCCTTACGTACGTCAATCTTATGCTTTTCATTTAACGGCAAACTGATGTGGGGGTACTGCAGGTAGCCCTTCACCGTGCCATCGGCATTCCCATCAGCCACAATGGCGCCAACTGGTCCATGACCATTGACCTTAACCGTTAACTTCTCGTCACCCTTCAAGAGCGACGTCGACAGTAACATAGTCCCAATCAGGGTCCGACCTAAAGCGGCGGTTGCTGATGACCACGTGTCGTGTCGTTGTTGGGCTTCCGCTACCGTCTCGGTCGCATCGACCACGTAGGCCCGAAACATCCCATTATCAATCAAACTTTTAATTAAGTAATCTGCCATTCTTAACGTCCTTTCATCTCCGCGACTGCTTCACGCACGCTCCGCGGGACCTTTTTCCATGCCCTACCTTACCAGAAACTGAGCCGTTTGCAAACAGAACCGACAAAAAAGGGCCGAGACCAACGTCTCAGACCCTTTCCTAACGCAATGACTATTCAGAATGGTCGGTATCATCTGGATCATCCGGTGCGGCAGAACTTGCCGGTGCTGCCTCAGGGGCATCACTCGACGCACTCGAAGCCAACTTAGCTTCCGTAGAAGCTTGACGTTCAGCCTCGCGTCGTTCTAATTCGCGCTTGGATTCTTCAAAAGTTGCCGCCTTTTCACTTGGAAATTCGGCGTCGCCGTCCTTATCCGGCATCTTCCCAGTGTTAAACAAGCTGAGAATTTGCTTTTCGTCCAGCGTTTCGTATTTCAGTAAGGCATCTGCAATAATCTTGTGTTCAACCTTGTGTTCTTCCAAGATCTTCCGGGCAGTCTCGTGGGCTTCCCCGATGATCCGGCGAACTTCACTATCAATTAAGTTAGCGGTATGTTCCGAGTAACTTGGTTGGTTATAGTAACCAGCACCTGCGAATGGTTGGCCGCCAGCACTTTCCAGTGCGACAGTCCCCACAGCATCACTCATCCCATATTGGGTAACCATGGAACGGGCAATTTGCGTTGCCTGCTCGAAGTCGTTGGAAGCTCCAGATGATTCGGAATGGAAGATTAACTCTTCAGCAGTCCGACCACCCATCAACCCAGCGATCTGTTCCATAGCATCCTTCTTGGACATCAGCATCTGGTCCTCACGTGGCAACATGATGGCGTAACCGCCCGCACGGCCTCGTGGAACGATGGTAACCTTGTGCACAACCCGCGCATCGTTTAGGACTAACCCAACGATGGTATGGCCAGCTTCATGGTAAGCCACAGTCTTCCGTTCTTCCGAACTGATGACCCGATCCTTCTTAGCAGGCCCGGCGATAACTCGGTCCTCGGCTTCATCTAAGTCAGAAGCGTCAACCTGTGTCTTATTCCGTCGTGCCGCCAATAAGGCAGCTTCGTTCAAGAGGTTTTCCAAGTCAGCCCCAACGAATCCAGGCGTTTGCTTGGCAATTTCCTTCAAATCAACATCGTTAGCCAAAGGCTTGTTCTTGGCGTGAACCTTCAAGATAGCTTCACGACCCTTGACGTCTGGACGGCCAACCAGAATCTTCCGGTCAAACCGACCTGGACGTAGCAAGGCAGGGTCCAAGACGTCGGAACGGTTGGTAGCGGCCATCACAATGACGCCTTCGCTTCCAGTAAACCCGTCCATTTCAACCAGTAATTGGTTCAACGTTTGTTCCCGTTCATCGTGGCCACCACCCATGCCGGCACCACGTTGACGACCAACCGCATCAATTTCATCAATGAAGATGATCGATGGTGCAGCCTTCTTGGCCTGTTCAAACAGATCCCGGACACGACTGGCCCCGACACCAACGAACATTTCCACGAAATCCGAACCGGAAATCGAGAAGAATGGTACCGAAGCTTCACCAGCAACGGCCTTAGCTAGCAACGTCTTACCAGTACCAGGAGGACCCTCCAGTAACACACCGGATGGAATCCGGGCACCTAACGCCACAAATTTACGTGGATTCTTCAAGAACTCGACAACTTCGACCAGTTCTTGTTTCTCTTCTTCCTCACCAGCAACGTCGGCAAAGCGAACCTTGTTCTCTTTGCTATCGGCTGGTTTGGCCTTGCTCTTCCCAAAGTTCATGACACGGCCATTGCCGCCGCCTTGGCCGGCTTGACCCATCATCATGTAGAAGAAGAAGAAAAAGATGACTAGTGGTGCAGCGTACACCAGCAAGTTAATCCAGAAGCCACTTGACTCTTCTGCTTTGGTATTGACTTTTACATTGTGGTTCTTGGCAACCTTATCAATCTCGGAAACCGTCGAATTATTCGTCAAAACTTGAGTGCTAAAGCCAGTCACAGCTGTGCTCTGTGAGCCGCCGAGACTGAAACCGGTATTGGTCGTCCGCTTTTGCGCGTTACGATATTCCCCGGTGATCTTGTAAACTCCTCCTGAAGGTTGAATGGAGAATTTCTTGATCTTATTTGCGTTCAAGTCCTTAACAAATTGACTCGATTGGATTTCTTGGGATTGTGAGCTGCTGTTATTACCATTAAACAGGTAAACAACACCGATGATCAACAAGAAGATCACAATGTAAAACAGACTATTTCTGAACAGTCCATTTCGTCGATTATTCATGTCGTGCCTCCTTACCCACAGTTCCCAGCATTACGATAGGAACAAATTTTAGAGCTTATGCCCCTTTAACTAAATAAGATGTTATCACAATTGACTATCGTTGACTAATTATTTATCTGAATAGACGGATGGCTTTAAAACACCGACATACGGAAGGTTACGATACTTTTCTTCGTAGTCCAAACCATAACCCACGACGAATTCACTTGGCACGTTAAATCCAACGTAATCTGCCTTGGCTTCAACGACCCGGCCACTTGGTTTGTCCATTAAGGTACAAACGCGAATTGAGTTCGCCTTGCGGTCCTTCAGCAGGTCTTCGAGATACTTCAATGTCCGTCCAGTATCAATGATATCTTCGACTAAGATGATATCGCGTCCGGCAACATCCGTGTCCAAGTCCTTCAATAAACGAATGGTTCCAGAAGAAGCGGTACCACCGTTATAACTGGAGACGTCGATGAAATCAATCGTGGCGTAGATGTCCATGTCCCGAATCACATCGGTCATAAACAAAATGGCCCCCTTTAAGACACAGATAATCAAAGGCGTCTTGTCCCGGTAATCCTCCTCAAGCTGCGTCCCTAAACGTCTGCAGGCTGCGGCAATGTCTTCCTCACTATAAAGGACTCTTTCGATATCGTTATTCATGCTGTTCCCCTTTCGCCTATTCATGTTTGATGACTACGTGGTAGTGATTGGTCCGTGGTTGTGCGGCAAGAACCGCCCACTTCACCCCAAGGACTGTCAAAACTTCGTCTCCTGCAGTGACCAAGACTCGCTGACGATCACGCTGATCGCGGGGAACCTTGGCATTGATGAGAATCCGCCGCACCGATTGATGATGACCATCAGCCAGTCGTAGCTGGTCAGATGACCGCCACGGGCGCACCTTTAAAGGTAATTGATCCGCCCGCAACGCCACCTGATCGGCCGGCGACAATTCTTGTTCAGCAGTCACGGTGAAGCAACCGATCTGCCAGCCGTCACCCAACGGTTGCCATTGGTTCAATACTACCATAAATCGCTGGTCTTCCAGCGAATTTTCACGCATTTTTTTAACCTGAGTAAACTGAAATTGTTGATAGCGTTTGCTAAATCGCCAACCGGCCCCAAATTCCACGATACCCGTAGGATGTTGTGGATTCGCCAACAGCTGTAAACACTGGTCCAGCATGGCGGCATTCGTCGCCACCGTGGGTGAAGCTCGCTTCAAAAGTCGGGCCAGTAACAGCCGTTGGTCGGCGATTGAAAAGCTTAACAAACGAGCACCATCCCCCACTAGTGGTTCGGTCTGCGTCAGAATTGTGGCTAACTGCCGATCCAAGACGTGATCCGTCACCTGGAGCGTCGCCGCTAGCTGGTCGGCATACGCAATCAGATGGCGATCAACCTGGGGGTTCTCCCGCCGTAGCAGGGGCATAATCTCATGACGGACGCGGTTACGACTCGCCTCCAACTCCTGATTTGTGACATCCTCGTACCAAGGAATGTGTTGCTCGCGGGCATAGGCTTTGAGTTCCGACTTGCGAAAGGGCAGGAGGGGATGAATCACCGCACCGCCGCGAAACGGCCGCTGAGGCGCCATCCCCGTCAGTTGATCCAATTGCCCCCCACGAATAAGCTTCAATAGAATCGTTTCCGCCTGTTCATCGGCCTGGTGGGCTGTTGCCACCCAATCCGCGGACTGGGCCGTCAGTTGGTCCCCGAAGAACGCATAGCGAAACTCGCGAGCCGCCGCTTCCGTGCCGTGATCCGGGTGCTGGTCAATCGTCCAGTCTGCCACCGTCACCGGAATTTGACGATCCGCACACCATTTTTTCAAAAAAGCTTCTTCTGTGCGGCTCTGCTCACGGAGGTGATGGTTGACATGAACCACGGACAGTTGGGGCCGTTCATTAGCCGGTAACCGCGTAAATAGGGTCAGTAACACCATCGAGTCCACCCCTGTCGACACCGCAATCAGGCCGTGTTGCTTGGGATCGGCCCAGCCCCACCGCTGACAGTTCTGTCGAAATCTCGTTTCTAACGTCACGTCTGTCGCCCCTTCGTTTCTGGTTAACAAAAAAGGCCGCAACAAGTGCGGTCCTTAGTGTTTACAGATTAGCTACGCCGGCCACCACGGCCACCACGTTTGCCTTCTGTGTTACGTTTGATAGTTGCCAGACGATCCTCGCTTTGCTTGAGGAAGCCTGACATCAAGTCGTCAAAACTTTCTTCATGGTTTTCCGAGTGATGTCCTGAGAAACGGCCATTTGCTGACCCTCTGTGGGGCCGGGAACCATTATTCTCGAATCGTCGACCATGACTGTGATTTTCACCACCGTGAGGGGCACTGCTACCGCGACGCGCATGATCACCATGTTCGTTGTGATCACGATGCGTGTTGTGGGCATGATGTTCCTGCTCGCCAGCTGGACGGTCAACGGCCTTTCGAATCGAAAGCCCAATCTTCCCATCGTCACCAACGGTCAGAACCTTCACCGTCACTTCATCACCGACTGATAAGACGTCATGGATATCCTTGACGTACCCATCTGAAATTTCACTAATGTGGACCAAACCGGTCTTGTGGTCGCCTAAATCAACAAATGCACCAAAGTTCGTAATTCCAGAGACCTTTCCGGAAACTTTAGCTCCAACCTCGATTGCCATAAACAAGAAGTTCCTCCTTAAAATAAGTGTTTTCAGTATAACACAATTCCACCCGCTCCCACACGCCAAACGCTAAAAAGAACCCTGGAGCGGCGATCTTTTTTATCGCTTAGAAAAGGGGCTAACTTAACCAGCCCAACAAAGGGTATGCGCTGTTCCCAATCAAAAACCGTCAGTTCTCAATGAACTGGCGGTTAGTCATCATCAATTATTTTGCGGTCACGTCACTGGCGTGGTCCCCAGGGAGACTGTAAATCGTCTCACCGGACTTCGAATAATAATACTTCGAGCGAATCAGCCGACCCAAATAATCTTGGTTGTTCAGCTGTTTAATCTGACCCTGCAGGTCTCGACTCTCAGCCTTCGTCGTCTTCAGCTTCGCTTCGCTAGTGCTCACCTCTTGGCGAACGTGATGCAAACTGGCATTGGTTCGCACCAGTTGCACCCCAAGGAAAATGGCAAAAACAGCAAAACAGGCGAGAATTCGCGTGGCCCGACGCATCCGCCGCTTCCCCAACCACTGTGTGTGTTTGGCAGAAGCCTGCTGGTGGTCTAACCGACGTGTATAGTCGTTCTCTAACCGTTCAATTTTTGCCGGCTTCGGTTTTACATCAGCCATTTCTGCTCACTCCTAAGTTTTCACCAGATAGTTTAACTTGAGTATAGCAAGTTTCGAATTGCCCGTCTAGAGCGTTTGGCATAATGTAAAACATTCGTCATATTTAATCGAAATTACTTCCGAAAATCCTGTGCGTAGTCTTCACTGACGATGGTGTACATCCGTTCAGCGTCGTCCTTCTTCGTCGTTTCCAACAACTCATTAACTTTGACCGTTAATGTTTTGTTACCGAACTTAATAACCAACTCATCATTTGTGGCCACATCAGTCGATGATTTAGCGACCTTACCGTTAATTTCAATCCGACCCTTGTCCGCAATTTCCTTGGCGACAGAGCGCCGTTTGATAATCCGTGAAACTTTCAAATATTTATCTAATCGCATAATTAATTTCCTCCGTGTCGCTTCAGTTGTTGCCATAATCTTAACATACTCTTGGCGTGGGGGATGGCTAACCACTCCCGAATACTCAGGAGATGCCACCAAATGGCCAATCCCAAGAAGAGTGCCACCCCGACCGGAATACCGATCAGGAGGCCGCCACCAGCCGCCAGGCGTCCCGTACCAATCGCGGGCCACCAACGTTCCAGAATGGTCATCGCGAGTCGCACGCCAAACACCATGATCGCCGTGATCCCGGCTAATTTGGGAAGAAACGCCCCGCGCCAAATTCCAGCTCGCAAGTCTCTCTCCGAGCCCCACCAGACGATACCCAGTATCACCAGCAGACTGATGACGGTGAGCCAACTGGCCCCAATGGCCCCCGACTCACGGACTAACCACCCGTTACCGATGATTTTAACTGCTAAACCAGCTAACAAGGCTACCACCGTCAGACGATACTGGTCTTGGCTTTGGAGCACACTGTTATAGGTCTGAATCAGCGTTGCTAAGACGATGCTTAGCATGTACACGGCCAGCATGGTTGACCCCTGCGTGTCGCCAAATAACAGACGGTTAATCCAGGGCATCAGTCCCATGAGACCGGCCGTAGCGGCCACGGCAATCATCATGGCAATTCGCATCATGGTCGTCGTCAGCCGTTTAAAGGTCTGGGGATGTTCTCGCCGGCGCGTGGCAGTCAGTGCAGGTAAGAGGGAGGTAGCAAAGGCCACCGCCACAACCAAACCCAGCTGAACCAGCGGTTGCGCCCGATCGTAGACCCCTTTCAGCGATTTGGCAGCATCGGCACTCATCCCACCGGCGACGAGTCCCTTCATCACCGTGAAGGAATCCACCAGTTGTAACAGCACTAACATAGCTGTCAGGAGGCACAGGGTGCCCCCCTCAACCAGTAGCCGCCGACCAACATGTGGGATCGGACGTCGTGGTTCCACGTCACGTTGTCGCCATTGGGGCAGAACCAACAACGCCGCTAATGCGGCAATGGTCCCCCCACTGAGGGCCCACGCCCCCATAGTATATACCGACCACTGTTGATGCGTGGCCCAGGCCGCCGCGGTCAGAATCACCACCACCCGAACGAGTTGTTCGACCACCTGAGATCGCGCGGTCGGCAGCATTTGAAACCGCCCCTGGTGGTAGCCACGGTTAACCGAGAGGGCTGGCATAAAGAGAAACATTGCCGCCACGACTCGAATCAAAGGGGCCAACTGCGGATCTCCCATCCCCCGAGCTAACGCCGTGGCCGCCAACATCAGAAAACCAAAGATGCCCAGCGCAACCACCCAGAGCCAACGTTCGACCTGACGTGCCACCTGTTGTTGACTTGCCAAGTCTGGCGCTTCAGCCACCAATTTAGAAATAAAAACCGGCAGGCCACTCAATGCAAAGGTCATCCCAATCCCATAGATCGGATAAACCTGCTGATAAACGTAGAACCCCGTATTGCCCACCATGTTCTGGAAGGGCACCCGATACACCGCACTCAAAAGCTTCGCGATAAACGCCGAAATTGAGAGAATGAGGGCCCCCTGCATGGCTGTATTCACATTGCGGTTGCCCATCACTGACCTCCTCAGTCGTCCGTTGCCTTCGCCTTATCGGCGGCTGGCTTCGTGGTCTTGAGAACAATGTCTCGTAAGGCCGCCATGAATTGTTGAACCTGTGGCAACCAGTCTGTCACCGTCATTTGTGGTTGAATAACCAACTTGATATGGAGCCGGTCGTCATTGACGGCCACGGTTGCCTTGAGCTTGGTGGCAGCAAGCGCCTTGAAGACGTCCTCACCACCTAAAATATTGGTGCCGCGCTTAGAGATCGTCACGAAGACATCCCCATTGACCCGCCGAATCTTATCGACCAGCGCCAGGTCTGCGGCTAATTTCAATTGACCAATCGTGAGAAGCTGACCAACTGCCGTTGGGTAATCCCCAAACCGGTCGATCAGATCGGCTTGAATCTCACTGACCTCGTCATCACTCTCCAGTTGGCGAATCCGTTTGTACATTTCAATCTTCTGTTGTTCGTCCGCGATGTAGTCACTTGGCAAGTACGCCTCGACACCCAACTCGACGGTGGTATCCGTCTTCGGCTGCGTCTTCTTACCCCGCTTCTTCGCCACGGCATCACTCAACATCTGGGTATAAAGGTCATACCCTACGGAATTAATGAATCCGTGTTGTTGCTTACCCAAGAGGTTCCCGGCTCCCCGAATGGAGAGATCACGCATGGCGATCTTGAACCCGGAACCTAGTTCGGTAAAGTCCTTGATGGCCTCCAACCGTTTTTCACTGACCTCGGTCAGCACCTTGTTGGGCTGGTAGGTGAAGTAGGCGTAAGCGACCCGATTACTCCGGCCGATCCGTCCCCGCAGTTGATACAGCTGAGAGAGCCCCATACGGTCCGCATTTTCGACGAACAGCGTGTTGGCATTCGGAATATCAATCCCAGTTTCAATGATGGTCGTCGTGACCAAGACATCGTAGTCCCCTCGTAGAAAGTCAAAGAGCACCCCTTCGAGCTGGGCTTCCGTCATCTTCCCATGAATATAGCCCACTTGGGCCTCAGGAACCAACGCCTGAATCTGACTGACGGTCTTCTCAATATCCTCCACCCGATTGTGCAGGTAGAAGACCTGACCGCCCCGCTGCATTTCGCGCCGAATCCCATCCTGAATGGCTCCCGCGTTCTGTTCCATCACATAGGTCTGGATGGGGAAACGGTTAGCCGGTGGCGTTTCGATCACCGACAGATCCCGCACACCCAACATTGACATGTGCAGCGTCCGGGGAATCGGGGTCGCCGTTAGCGTCAGGACATCGACGTTGGCCTTCAACTGCTTGAGGCGTTCCTTATGCTTCACGCCAAATCGTTGTTCCTCATCGACCAACACCAGACCCAGGTTCTTAAACTTCACGTCCTGGGAAAGTAACCGGTGCGTCCCGACCACGATGTCGAGTTGCCCGGCTTCCAGGTCGTCAATCGACTGGCGAATCTGTTTAGCCGTTCTGAAACGCGAGAACATCTCGACGTTAATCGGGTAGCCTTCGAAACGATTCATCATGGTGTCATAGTGTTGTTGGGCCAGAATGGTCGTTGGCACCAGGAAGGCCACCTGTTTACCCGCTTCAACCGCCTTAAAGGCAGCTCGTAAGGCTACTTCGGTCTTCCCATAACCAACATCCCCGACTAAGAGACGGTCCATCGGTCGGGGCTTCTCCATGTCATGTTTCACTTCCTCGATCGTCCGCAATTGATCGGGCGTCTCGGCATAGGGAAAGTCATTTTCAAAATCATGTTGTAGACTGTCATCCTTTGGAAAGGCAAAGCCCTTCTCGGCGGCACGCTTGGCGTAAAGATCCACCAACTCATCGGCAATGTCTTCGATCTTGGCGGCCACTTTACTCTTGGTTTTAGCCCATTCGGACCCACCGAGCTTGTTAATCCGGGGTTTCTTATCCTCAGATGACACATACTTCTGAATCAGATTTAACTGAGTAACCGGGATAAACAACTGCGCGTTGTCCTGGTAATCAATGGTCATGTAATCCTGATGAACCCCATCGACCGTCAACGTCTGCATCCCGATAAACTTCCCAATCCCGTGGTTGACGTGAACGACGTAATCCCCAGGCTTCAGGTCGGTATAACTCTTCAGCCGTTCGGCATTGGCCATCGTTTGACGACGGGCCCGCTTCTTCGTGACCTTCTGGAACATTTCAGCTTCCGTGATGACGACCAAGGAAGCTTCTGGTAATTCAAATCCAGTCCGTAAGCGTTCCGGCACTAACTGGGTCAGGCCACCTTGTAAATTGTCGGCCTTGGTTAACACCGATTGAATTTCAAAGTCATCTAAGGTCTGTTCAATCTTAGCGAGCCGTTCCTCGTCCTGAACTAGCAAGACAATCGTCTGTTTCTGCTTACGCCAGCGGTCAATCTCCGTCTTCATGACGGGGAGTTGGCCGAAGAACTGTTGCATAGCCCGAGTGGTAATGTTCGTTACCGCCTGGAACCGCAGACTCCCCATTCCCTTCTGAAATAGGGCCAGCATGACCTGTGCATGCCCGTCGTCTTTAACAATAGGTCGTAACTCCCCACCGAAGACCTGTTGCGAGAAGATTTGATGATGGGTCAGTTTATCCGTGGCCCAGTTGGCCTCGTCTTCCAGCAATTGCTGTTCGGCATCCTGAAGACGCGAATAGTCCCCAAACAACGCCAACCCATTATCCGGTAAGTAATCCAGCAGTTGGTGATGTTCCGGGAATAAATAGTCCGCGAATTCCATAAGTTGGGGATCAACCGATCCTTTGCGTAACCCATCGATCAGCGGTTTCACTTGATTAGTTAACGTTTCAGTGGCATCCGCATCCAGCTTAGCCACTTGACTGGCCAGCTCCGCGGTTAAGCGATCGGCACCGGCCGTTCGCTCATCTGCGGTGAGAATGAAGTCGGTGGCTGGCAAAATTTCGACAGCGTCCACGTTCTCAATACTCCGTTGGGTGGCAGGGTCAAAATACCGTAAGGAGTCAATCTCGGTGTCGAAGAAATCCAGCCGCACGGGATAGTCGGCGGCTAATGGATAGATATCGACAATCGACCCCCGTACGGCGAAGTCACCGGGACCAGCAACTAATTTCTGGTGGGCATAGCCCATGGCAAACAGCCGTTGTTGCAAGTCCTCGAGGTCGAACTCGCCGCCGACTTTGACACTAAAACGGGCCGCAGCAAAGTTACTTGGGGCCGGCAAGAATCGCCGTAGCCCTGACAGCGACGCCACAATCACGACTGGTCGGTCGCTCTGTAAGGCGCGTAGGGCATCGATCCGATCCGACCGGTATTCTGGTGAACTCGTGGCAACCTCGGCGGCCAGAAGTTCTTCGACAGGAAATTCATACAGCTCATCGTCCCGTAATAAATTGGCGAGATCTTCAACCAACTGCCCCGCATGATACAGGGTATCCGTCACGTAGACAATGGACCGCCGTTGCTCGTGTAGGAGACTGGCAATAAACAAGGTCTCTGCCGACCCATTCAGCCCGGTCACGAGTTGGCGCTGCCCGCGCCCGAGGGTCTGCCGCACCGTTGCATATTGCGTTGTCTGCGTCATAAATGCTTCTAAATTCACGGCTAATGTCCTCTTCCTAATTGTATTGATTCATTAACTGGGTAAACTCGGTACCCCCAATCCAGTCATCCAATGCGGCCACAGCCTGATCGGTTGCCTGGTTAAAAAGTGGGGCCTGTTCCGTGGTAAATTTCCCTAAAACATAATCTACCACAGAATGTTGTTGGGGATGGGCGATGCCCACCCGTAAACGCTTGAATTTCTCGCTAGAAACGTGGGCAATGATACTCTTGATCCCATTGTGCCCACCGGCTGACCCATGGTCTCTGAGGCGGATGCGACCAACTGGCAAGTCCATGTCATCTTGAATGACGAAGATATCTTCCAGGTCAATCTTGAAGTAGTCCATCAGGGGGTGAACTGCTCGACCAGATTCATTCATAAAGGTTGTGGGTTTAACGACCAATACCTTTTCACCGTTGACGAAGCCACTTCCAAAGCGGGCGTCGAACTTCCGAATCGTCATCGTGATCTGGTGTTCCTTGGCAAAGGCATCTGCCACCATAAAGCCGGTGTTATGCCGCGTTCCCGTGTACTGGGGGCCAATGTTGCCTAATCCAACGATCATTTTCATTTTTAACAATTACTCCCTTATATAAATCCTAATTTACTGGTTAGTGACGTCGCTCTCGCCGACCTATCTGGCAGGCCTCCTGGGGCTTCCCCAGGTGAAACAAAATGGCTGGACGGGATCCGGATCCCCGTTCAGCTGGCTCAGTCAATTTCACAAATCTAATCAACGCTCTAGAGTATAGCATAGTCCCACCACCCCTGCACTGATCCGGCCTACAAGCATTGCAATGGTGGCGTTTTCAAGCTAAAAAGTTCACAAATTTAAGGCCGTCACGTAGTCGCTACCTGGTGAACATGGTATACTAAGCACTGGGTATTACTGCGTACCTTGATGTCTAAAATTTATTAGGAGATGAAGGATTTGACTACTAAAAACCATCAAAAAGTCGTTCTCGTTGGTGACGGTGCCGTTGGATCATCATATGCTTACTCAATGATGAACCAAGGTTTAGCTGAAGAATTTGTAATTGTGGATGTTATTAAGGACCGTACTGAAGGAGACGCCTTAGACCTTGAAGATGCTCAAGTCTTCACGGCACCTAAGAAAGTCTACTCCGGTGACTACTCCGACTGTGGCGATGCTGATGTCGTTGTGATCACTGCCGGTGCCCCACAAAAGCCTGGCGAAACCCGTTTGGACCTGGTCAACAAGAACTTGAAGATCTTGTCTTCAATTGTTAAGCCAGTCGTTGATTCTGGCTTCGATGGTATCTTCGTGGTTGCTGCTAACCCAGTTGACATCTTAACTTACGCTACTTGGAAGTTCTCTGGTTTCCCTAAGGAAAAGGTTATTGGTTCCGGGACTTCTTTGGACACGTCTCGTTTACGCGTTGCTTTGGCTAAGAAGTTCAACGTCGACCCACGGAACGTGGACGCCTACATCATGGGTGAACACGGTGACTCCGAATTCGCCGCATACGACGAAGCAACGATCGGCACGAAGCCTTTGAAGGCCCTTGCTAAAGAACAAGGCATCACTGATGATGACTTGGCTAAGATCGAAGACGACACGCGGAACAAGGCTTACGAAATCATCAACAAGAAGGGTGCCACTTTCTACGGTGTTGCCACCTGCTTGATGCGGATTACGAAGGCTATCTTGCGTGACGAAAACGCCATTTTACCAATTGGCGCTGCCTTAGACGGCGAATATGGTTTGAACGACATCTTTATCGGTACCCCAGCTATCATCAATGGTAGTGGGTTAGCCGGTGTGATCGAAGTTCCCCTTTCCGACCGTGAAAAAGACTTAATGGCTAAATCTGCTGCAACCTTGAAGCAGGTTACCAAGGACGGCTTAGCTGCCCTGAAATAGTCAGCTAACTTTTTAAAATGAAGGGCCTGAGACAAAAGTCTCGGGTCCTTTTTGTGCTCCGAACGTCTATAGTCGAAACGTGTGACAAAAGGCAGTCAACTCCGCTTAACCCCGATAGACAAACAATCCAAGCCCGGGATTGTTCGTCTATCGACGTTAATGCTCATTGACTAAGCGCCTTTGGTCACACTCTTTTGTTGGGTAAATCACCTATCTAACAGTTAAACTCGTTATCCCCAGTGACGGTTAACTATATTCGCAGTCAATTAATTTTATAGAAAGCGTTAACAAATGGGCAACTACATTGTTATTTAAGGTTGTTTGAAGTAAGCTGGAGGTATGCTATTCTGTGAGCGAAAGGACGACGACTTTCCTGTCACTGACTTACTTAGGAGGTCACATTAATGAAAAAGAAGAAAGCCTTCACCATCGGGCTCGTGACCGCAATCGTCGCGGTCGGAGCCTTATATGTTGGGCGAGTTTATCACTATGCCAACGCACAAGTCTTCTTCAAAGATACCCAAATTGCTGGCGTTAACGTTGGGGGCAACACTGCCGCTCAGGCCGCTGCAAAACTGAAGTCGACCCTCAAAGATCAACAACTGACGTTAAAGGATGGCCACAAGACCGTGGCTTCCTTTAGAACTCAATCCGTCGATCTCAAGGTCACGTCACAACAGGCGCTGCGCAAACTGATCACGAAACAAAACGCCTGGGCTTGGCCGGTTCACATTACCACGGCCACGGCCGATACCATCAAATTAAATGCTAGCAACGCCAATGAACAGAGTGTTCGGACGCTAGCCAATACCATTACGACTAAAGCCAACCAGACACGGACAGCGTCAACAGACGCTTCGTTCACTTACCAAGATGGCGCCTACGTGGTGACCAAGCAGAAGACCGGTAACCAACTGGACGCAGCCAAGGTCGCGAAGTCCATTACGAATGCGATTGAGGTTGGCGACAGCACCGTCGACGTTTCCGGTGACTATCTGAAGCCTGCCGTCAGCACCACCGATACCAGCTTCAAGCAAGCCAAGACCAAGGCTGAGTCGATTGCCAAGCAAGATTACATCTACAAGCTAAGTGGTCACACCATTGCCATTCCGAATCAAACGTTGGCTTCGTGGCTGACATTTAAGAATGGTAAACTTAGTGCCGACAATCACGCCATGAAGGTTTACCTGACGAAGCTCAGTAAGAAGTACGGAACGATTTACAAGACCCGGAGTTTCAAGTCCACGAAACGTGGAACCGTTTCGGTAGCACCTGGACTGTACGGCTGGAGCATTAAGGTCAAGAGCGAGTTACCAAAGCTCAGCGCCTCGGTTCTAGCCGGTAAAGGCATGTCGCGAACCCCTGTGATTCAGGGGAGTGGTTACCACAATAGTGGAACCGACATCGGTGACTCCTACGTCGAAGTCGACAAGGTTAACCAACACATGTGGGTCTACAAGCACGGCAAGCTCGTCGTCTCGACCGATGTCGTCACTGGTCTGCCAACCACGGCACACCACACGCCAAGTGGTGTCTGGGTCATCTGGAGCAAGCAACGTAACACCACCCTTCGTGGTAAGAACGATAACGGCTCCAAGTATTCTTCCAAAGTGAAGTACTGGATGCCAATCGATGATACTGGTGTTGGGATTCATGACTCGTCATGGCAACCAACCTATGGCGGATCCTGGTACAAGACTCACGGATCACACGGCTGTGTGAACACGCCACCTTCCAAGATTAAGTCGGTCTTCGACAACGTGAGTGTCGGGACCCCCGTCATCGTCTTCTAATGAGATTTTTAATAAGTGGTTATGGGATTGGTAACGACCCCGTAACCACTTTTTTATGGCGACAAATCAGCCCCCAACTTGTTTTCAGTAAGTCCCGCCTTTTCGCTAATTTTCGGAAAATTAACCAAATTTGCCCCCACTTAATTGGGAAACTATGTTATTATGGGAAGAGATTATTAGAAGTTTCTAATTTTAGGAGGTCATCAGCCATGCTGTTAAAATCCCTAGTGAAACCGAAAGAACGCTTAGTTACGGTTCGCGAGGATGTCACCCTGGAACAAGCCCTCAAGATTTTGGAAGACTCGGGCTACCGATGTGTTCCAATCCTGGATGAGACCGGGCAAATCTTCCGCGGAAACATTTATAAGATGCACATTTACCGTCACAAGTCTCGTGGCGGAGACATGCAGCTGCCGGTGACGTCATTACTTAAGAATGCCACCAAGTTTATCTCGGTAAACGCCGCTTTCTTTAACGTCTTCTTCTCCATCAAGGACTTGCCATACATCGCAGTTCTCGATAACAAGAATGCCTTCTACGGCATCTTGACACATACGCGTCTGATGGACATGCTGTCCCAGTCGTGGAACGTTAACATTGGTAGCTACGTGTTGACGGTTGTTTCCGCCGGCGAACGTGGTGACTTAGCTGGAATGGCCAAGGTCATCACCAAGTACACGTCCATTGCTAGTGTCATTAGCCTGGACGCCCAGGAAGGCGAACTGGTTCACCGAACCATGTTCACCCTCCCCGCTGAAGTCAACGAAGAAAAACTCGACCGGATCGTCAAGGCGTTGGAACGAAAAGAATTCCACGTGCCTGAAATTGAAGATTTGCGCCACGAAGGTTAGAGTGTGACAGAAGGCGGTTAGTCGTCGAGCATTAAGGCTGATAAGCAGATAATCCCGTTTTTTGGATTATGTGCTTATCAGGTTTAAGCGGAGTCGACTGCCTTCTTGTGCACGTTTCGACACCGTAAATTCAAAGCGCCACCCAAAAGGTCGTGACCAAGTCACGGCCTTTTCTGATCCCCAAAATTCCGATAAAATCCGATAGACAAAAAAGGCCACGACAAAATTGTCGTGACCTTTCTAAAAGTCTCGCTATTGAGCTATGTAGTGGATCTTCTGGGTTTATTCTTTTTCTTGCGTGACTTATCCACCAGGCCAATACTCGTCGCTAAAGCGGTATCGACTGCTGCCATTGTTTTAACATCCAGGTGGGTCACTTGCTCCCTTAACCGTTGCTTATCAATCGTTCTAATTTGTTCAAGCAAAATGACGGAATCCCGCTCAATACCGGTTCGTTCCGCCGAGATACCGACATGAGTCGGCATCTTTGGTTTCTCGATCCGTGCGGTGATTGCCGCCACGATTACGGTCGGACTGTAATGGTTCCCCACGTTGTTTTGGATAATTAACACGGGGCGCATGCCACCCTGCTCCGAACCAACGACTGGTGATAGGTCGGCGAAGAAAACGTCACCGCGTTTAACTTCAACACGGGCCATGGGCCGCCATCCCCTATCCTCATAAATTAATTACTGTTTAACTTGTTGTGCGTTACGAAAGGTTGTTAACCGCCGTTCTGCTTCCTCTTCACATGGTGTAAATGCTCGGACGAGATCCCGGTTAATCAAAGCCATTGCCTGGTAGCCAACAATGAGTGCCAGCTTCCGGGCTGCCGCGGCGTGCATCGGAATCAATGCCTGTCGCCGAACCGTCTTGGAAATATGCAATCGGATCTGTGGACGTTTGATTTGTTGCGAACGGATCATGTTCACCCTCCTAGGTTGTTAACGTTCTTACCTCATACAGTTTACCACGAATCCCTTAACCTGGACACTATTAACCCGTCCAAATTAGTGAATGTATCGTCGTGGCAACCGGCTGGTAAAGCCGCAAGCAATCTCGTAATGAATTGTCCCACAATAGGTCGCCACGTCTTGCAATGTAATCTCCTGATCGCCATCTTTACCGATCAAAGTGACCTTTGTTCCTCGGGGACAATTGTGTGGTAACCGAACCATTAACTGGTCCATGCAAACCCGGCCAATGATTTCACAGATCTGGCCATCGACCAGCACATGAAAGCCTTGAAGACGGCGTTCGTAGCCATCAGCATAACCAATTGGTACCGTGCCAACCCATTCCGCCTCTTTAGCCGTGTAAGTGGCGCCGTAGCTAACCGATTCACCGGCCGCCAAGCGCTTGGTATAAACCAGCTCACTAGTCAGACTCAGGGCTGGTTGCAGGTGGAAAGGTTCTTGAATGGCCGTTCCTGAAGGATTCAAACCATAGCCCGCGACCCCATACCGCACGAGATTGTCGTTACAAGCCGCGTGCCAGAGGCTCGTCGCCGAGTTCGAGACGTGAACGTAGCGTGGGCGCCTTGGTAAAGCCTTGGTGAGCGTCTGCCATTTGGCAAATTGCTGCTTGAAGTACGTGTCATCCGGATCGTCGGCGGTTGAAAAGTGGGTAAAGACCCCTTCAAACGCAAAGGCCGTCGCGTGCTTTGTCAGGTAATCGACAGCTGCCACTAAGTCTGGGGCGTTGCGGAAGCCAATCCGCCCCATCCCGGTATCGAGTCCCAAGTGAACGCGTAATGGGTCTGGTGTTCCTGCTAACGTCAGATAAGCTTCAGCCTCAGTCAACCAGTCCATCGCGGCTACCGTGGCCGAGAGGTGTTCCTTAGCCATCAGTGGGGCATCGGCCGGATTAGTAACCCCCAAAATCAGAATGGGTTCATTGAATCCAGCGGCCCGTAATTCCAAAGCCTCGTCTAAAATGGCGACACAAAAGCCACGGGCCCCCGCGTCCTTGGCGGCCTGCGCCACCTGAACCGCACCGTGACCGTAACCATTAGCCTTAACCACCATAAACAAATCACACCCAGGGGCCAGACGTTCAACCTCCGCGTGAATGTTTTGGCGTAAAGCTTGTCGATCGATGACCAGCTGTGTTGGTCGATGTTCCCCAATTGCCATGACACTTACCCTCTTTCTAAGATGACTTCCGTCATTACCATGGTATCCGTATGCGAAATGGATACGTGGGCAATCCCCTCAAACGGTTGGCGTGTGACAATTGGTTGCCCTTGATCGTTGTCGCGAATTTCAATATCTTGAAAACCAACTGTGGACCCAATCCCGGTGCCCATGGCCTTGCTATATGACTCCTTAGCCGACCAGCGGCCACCAATAAACTCCACGGCCCGTCGTTGACTGAGTTGACGATAATCCGCCATTTCATTGGGCGTTAGCACCTTTTCTAAAAACTTCGGTTGCTTCGCCACGACTTGGGCGACGCGATCTAAATCTGTAATATCAATGCCGATCCCATAAATCATGACTTCTTCGCTCCTGTCTACTCTCAAGTCTGTCAATTGTCACACCACTGCTGGAATGTCTAGGTTATATTCTAGCACAGGGCAGACCGATTGACCCCCACAACTTGATCGGTTAAGGGAAAACGTAAACTAATTCAAAGAACTTCGTGTGACTTAAATCTAAAAAGAGCGGTAACGCTGAATGCGTTATCCCTCCTGATTATCATTTTAGCTTTAAACTCATACTGTCATTTAGTCCTGACGCTTGTACCAGTGGAAACTCAAGATCCCCAGCATCACTGCACCAATTGCCACCCACAGACTCGACTTCTTTTCGGTCGTCCGCGGTAACGTTGTCTGCTCGGACTGACGGTCCAGGTGACCCGTCGTGGTCGTCGAAGTCGTCTGATTATTAGCTGCATTATGAGTCTGGTCATGCGACTTGTTCAGAACACCCGCTGCCCCCTGACCACTTCCAAACTTCAGTAACTTGTCAGCAGTAGCGGCTGACTCTTTATTGGACTTAACTGGTAATTGTGGGTTCTTAACCGGGTTCTCAGGTTTCTTCTGCGGATTCTTATCAGTTGTCACAGTTCCACCACCATTCTCACCGCCATCAGCGGTAGCGCCATTACCACCGTCCGTGTTCGGATTGGTATCAGGATCAGTTGGTTCAGTCGGGGTGCCGGGGTTATCGGTTGACGACCCGGGGTTTTCCGGGGTCGTACCCGGATCCGTTGGCGTCGAGCCTGGGACTTTCTGCCAAACGTAGGTGTCAGCCTTCATTGCGCTCGTGTTTAACTGTGCGCTGGTGTATGTCTCCCCATTAGGCTTGTCCGCAGTTCCAGTCCCGACAGCTTGCCATAAGCCGGTATACATATCTGTAACTGGAATGTCAGGTAGTGCAACATTACCAGCGTCAGTTCCCTGAAACGTGTTGGGTCCGAGAACCAGTTCATGCAATCCCGTCGTGTTCTCTAAAGCTGAATTGGCTTGACCACTAGAGATCGTATCAAATCCTGACAGATCCAGTGAATTTAAGGATGCGTCATCAAAAAACATTTGGAGCATTTGGAGATCCGTCTTAGGGTGCCAGTTGCTTAAATCAAGAGTCGACAGAAGCGGGTCACCATAGAACATTCTGGTAAATTTTTGTGAGCCAGAGACGTCCCACCGACTAACATCAACGGTCTTCAGTAGCGGATCATTCTCGAAAGTCTGAACAAAAAGCGTCACTTTCCCGGTCTGAAGCCCTGCAACATCGAGTGAGCTCAAATTAGGCATATCCCCAAAAGTCGCCCTCAGGTTCTGCAGTTCAGGTGTCTGCCACTCACTGAGATCTAGGTTACTAATCGCTGTACCTTGAAAGAGACTGTCAGCGGACTTTAAGCTTGAGACATTCCAATCTGCCGCATCGACATCCGTTAAGGATGTATCCCAAGACAACATGTTCGACATATTCGTGGCTTTGTTAGTGCTCGACCCAAGCTTGAAGCTCGTAATGCTCATTGGACGGCTGGCTGAGCCTCCTAGCAAACTTGACAGATTAGTCACATGACTGAGATCCAAAGAACTCAGATCCAGGCTCTCCAATGAAGTATCACCGCTAAACATTTCTGACATGTTTTGTACATTAGAAGCATCTACGTTCTCCCAACCGTCGATTTCGGTGAGATTCGGCATTAGTGCAAACAATAAACTGCTATCTTCTGGAAGCACAGTTACTGAATTATCCGCAAAAACTAACTTTGTGGCACTTTGTATAAGCAACATGCCATCCATGACACCACCAGTAATTGTCACCACACCATTGCTATCTTCGGTCCATTTAGCCTTACCATTTGCACCACGTTTCGTGATCGTTGGAACGGTATCCCGCAACAAACTCATGCGAGACATCATCTTACGTGGCAAATTAGCCATGACTTTCTCCGTCGAATCTGTCAGTTTATCTGCATCTGTTGCCGACTTATCAGTCAACGACTCCAAATCAACCGGAACAACGCTCGATGTCACTGATTCATCTGTCTTCTTCGTTACCGGTGGTGTTACTTTTACCGGTTCAGTCTGGCCTTCTGTTTCCTTAGTTGTTTTCCCAGAGGTGACTGTTTCATCTGACGCACTTGGCTTGGTATCCGTCTCATCAGTCTTGGATTCTGTTTCAGGTGCTGGTGTCCCCTTTGACAGAACGGCTTGCTTGGCCGTCGGGTCGTCAGCCGTAGTCTGAGCTTTCGTGCTACTGTCAGTACCATTGCCCTGATCTGTCGTATCTGCATGGATGGTATCAACCTGTAACCCCATGCCGGCAACAACCCCAAGAATTGTCAATGTCGTTAACTTCTGTTTAGTTGTGATCCTCAACTTTTTTGTCATATGAATAGCCCTCTCAATGTGACATCCCTAGTCTTCTGAGTAAAGTATAATCGTGGCTAATCTCGAAGTCCACAGCTTAGCACAATTATTTTCATGTGAAATTATTCCGGCCATTATATGTCGGCCTCTAAGCTATTCCTACCAACCATCTAGTATTTTATTTGTTTTTTAGCCTGCCAACCACAGCTCAATAGTCAAAGCCGTCACACAAAAAGGACTGGTCACCCCAGTCCTTTCTCGCACTCTGTGAACTAATTCCTCCAAACATCCATTAGCTCACAACGGCCTCACGGAACCGTAACTGGGCAGCGATGATGCTCCGGGTTGGCATTTCAGCCGCTGGCAGGACTTGAATCTTGCCACCTTGCTTGGCCACTAATAGTGCCAAGTCATTGTATAAATTGTTCTCCCGGCTCAACGCCGTGGCAGTCGTCACCTCACCCGTCTCTAGCAGGTGACCCGGATGCTTAGCGCCAGCTTGTAGCCACAGGGTCCCTAGTTGGCCCTGAACCGCAGCTGTTGCCAATGCCCCAACGTCCTGAACCACCCGGTCACGTGAACGGGCCTTGGCATAGGCATCCTGACGAATCTGGGTCGCCTGCTCATGACGCAGGGCATTCACCTTCACCGCCAGTTCTGCCAGGGATTGATTGGCTGCCGCCAGATTGGTTCCTTGAACCAGACGAATCATCGGGTCCAGGTAGGCATTCTGGGAGAGCTTCCGGAAGTTCCCTTGGTCGGCAGCACCCGCCACCAGAATCAATGGCACTTGGTCCACATTTGAGAAATGCTGACTCACATAGTTATCAACGGCCATGAAGTAGTTCCGCTGATCCGCGGCCTTCCCCGCATCGACAGACCCGGTACCACTATAATGTGTCCCAACCCCAGCGGACCGTTGCCAGCGGCCACTGTCACGTAACTCGCTGCCCAACGCTTGTTTCAATGTTACTGGTGCGTCCACCGGTAAGTTCACTAACTCTGCGCGGCCGCCCCGAACTTGCGCGAACTCGAACCCTTCCCCATTGAGCAACAGAAGGTCATAATCCCCAGTCAAGTCCCGTGATTCCAAGATTGGCAAGACATTGGGCCGGGTGGTCACAGTAATGGTTGGCCCAATCGCCGTGTGTAACCAGTAGTGATAACTATCCGTGGCGCCCGCCATAATCACGAGCCCTTGAGCACCACCGTTGGTCAGCGGACCATGTTCGTATGGTTCAAATGCGTCCTCATAAGTCGACCACGCACGGTTAGGGGCGACTGCTATTAACTGTTTCTTCCCAGCTGAGAGTAAGCTATTGAACTGGGTCCGATCAATCGCGGGGACCCCGGTGATGGGTAAGGTCATGGTGACAAAAGGACCTGGCTTAGCGGCGAGCGTCAGTGCAGCGTGTAAGTCGAAGTGATTTGCCATAGTATGAAAACCTCCGTGGTTTTGTGAGTTGAGTTCTTTGCAATAAGTTATTTCATATTGTTTCGATAAGCTAATAATAGCACACAGAATAAACTAATGCAACTAGAATTGTGAATTTAATAACTAAATAACCCTATTACATAAATTATTAGCCGCTTTCAAAGGCCTGTCACCGGCCTTTATCAACCAACTATTAAGAAAATCTAAATCTCAAATCACGTAAAAAAAGCGTTAGCCGACCTGCCTAGTCGACTAACGCTTCCTTCTAATCAATTAACTTTTTAATTTAGTCTTTTTTCCGAATGGTAAACCCACGGCCACCCTCGGAACGCCGACCACCATTATTGCTGTGTCGGTTACGATCGCCGCCACCATGGTTACGTGAATCATGGCTACGAGAACCGTGACGGTCATGATCGCCACCACGACGGTCTTGACGTTGACGGTAGCCGCCACCACCATTACCGCTACGACGATAGTTACTGCCACCACGGTGGTAACCCCCACCGCCGTGACGCTTGCCGCCGCGCTTAGGTAATGGCCGTTCTGGCGTAATCTTAACTGGAACCTGGCTACTGTCATCCTTGGTCAAATCGTTTAACAACGCTGCAACCAAGTCTTCAGCATCAAATTCGTTTAAGAGGCCTTCAGCCGTCTTGGCAAACTTTTCAGTATCCGTTTTGTTCACAAGGTCAGTAACCTTGTCCTTAGCGGCACCTAATTGGCTAACCAATGCTTCTTCATCCGAAGGTGGCTTCAATGGAAGCATACGCACCTTCGTCAGTTTTTCGATTTCACGCAAGTAATCCATTTCGTTAGGCGTCACGAAAGTCATGGAAACCCCATGCTTCCCGGCACGACCGGTACGGCCGACACGGTGAACGTAACTATCTGGATCTTGTGGAATATCGTAGTTATACACGTGGGTCACGTCGTTAATATCGATACCACGAGCAGCGACGTCAGTCGCAACTAAGATATCTAACTTACCGTGACGGAATTGGTTCATGATTTGTGTCCGACGCTTTTGCGTCAAGTCACCATGAATTCCGGCGGCGTTGTAACCCCGGGCTTGTAACCCGCTAGAGATTTCATCCACCCGACGCTTAGTCCGAGTGAACACGATGGTCAAGTCTGGCGACTGAACATCGAAGAAACGCGTCATAACATCGAATTTTTCAAAGTCACGAGCGCGAACGTAGAATTGATCGATCAAGTCGGTCGTTAATTCCTTTGCCTTAATCTTCACGTGCTTAGGGTCTTTCATGAATTGAACCCCAACCCGTTTGATTTCGGGTGGCATCGTTGCGGAGAAGAGCATCGTTTGACGCGCTTCTGGCAATTGCTTGATGATGTCTTCAATATCGTCCAAGAAACCCATGTTTAACATTTCATCGGCTTCATCGAGGACTAACATTTGGACATGGTCCAACTTCAAGGTCCGACGCCGGATGTGGTCGAGTAAACGACCTGGCGTCCCCACAATAACTTGTGGGTGGTTCTTCAGGGATTTAATTTGGCGACGAATGTCCGCCCCACCGTAAACGACTTGGACGTTTGCCCGTTCGTTACGGCCTAATTTATAAATTTCTTCTTGGGTTTGAATGGCTAATTCCCGTGTTGGGGATACAACCAATGCTTGAACATTTGGATTGCTCTTATCAATCTTCTCTAAGATTGGTAAGGCAAATGCCGCAGTCTTCCCTGTCCCGGTTTGGGCTTGTCCAATAACGTCTTGACCAGCCAAAACCATGGGGATTGTCTCGGCTTGAATTGGGGTCGCTTCTTCATAACCTGCTGTCGTAACAGCCTTCAGTAGGTCTTCAGAAAGACCCAGTTCTTTAAACTTCAAAAATAATTTCCTCCTAATGGGTACATCGCCCTAGTGCCTCGCAAATCTTGGAAAAAATCCGTTTTCCGTGAGACGGTTTACGATTGGCTAGAGCGGAGTAAGTTCGTTTCTTCAAATAAGCAACTAAACCATCATACATCGTGCCTACAAAATAAGCAACTCCCACGACTCGTGGAAGTTGCCTTGTTATTGACTTATTCTTGTACCGGATCCTGTAAGGCCGCTAACACTTGCTCCAAATGAATCCCGTGAGATCCCTTTAATAAAATCTGATCGGCAGCAGTTAACGAACCCTGTAAGGTCGCTGAAAGCGATGCCAGGTCATCTGCGGCAAAATGAGTCACGGCGAGGCCTGGATAACGCTGTGCTAAGCGCTCCTGTAGGGCCACCATGTGGGGGCCAACCAGGTAAACGTGGCTGATCGCTTGCGGATCAACCGCATCCGCTAATCCAGCGTGCATGGCGTCGGATTGGTCACCCAGTTCGAGCATGTCACCCAGGACGACAACCCGTTGGCCGGTAACTGGCGTCTTCGAGAAGGCCGCCAATACCTGTTTAACCGCCGTCGGATTAGAGTTGTAGACATCACTCAAGATATCCTCACCATTGCTCCCCTTGAGCCATTCTGCCCGGTTCTCGGTCAGCGTGACGTTAGCCAAGGCCTTCTGGGCGTTTTCGGGACGAATCCGATAGACCGTGGCCACTGCCAACGCAGCCAAGGCGTTGTTGACATTGTAAGTCCCAATCATCGGAATCGTAAAGGTTGTGTCTGGCCACTCATTAGTGGTAAAGGTCGTTGCGGTTGACGTTCCGGCAACGTTAGTAGCAAAGAGATCGTTGTCTTCACCCTGGCCAAAGGTGACTTGGCTTTGACTTAAATCCGTGACCCGTTCACGTAACAGGGGTTCATCCCCGTTGTAAACTAAGGAGCCATCCTCGCTCAGCCCATGGGTAATCTCCATCTTAGCATCCGCAATCTTGTCACGGGTCCCGAAGAATTCGATATGGGCCTCACCAATCATGGTGATGATGGCCAGGTCTGGTGAGACCAATTTACTGAGGAAGTCAAGCTGTCCAGGACGGTCCATCCCCATCTCAACCACTAACATCTCAGTATTGGGTTCCATGGAAAGAACCGTCATGGGGACGCCAATCTCGTTGTTAAAATTGGCATGCGTCTTGGTGACATTGAACTGCGTTGCTAAGATACTGGCAACCATATCCTTAGTCGTCGTCTTCCCATTACTGCCAGTGATGGCAACAACTCGAGGGTTAATCTTCATCAGATAGTATTGCGCCAATGCCTGTAAGGCCTTCAATGAATCCGCAACCTGAATGATTGGAAAATCAGCGGGGGCTGTCGCTAAGTCACGAGCCCAGAGGGTTGCAACTGCGCCATGGTCAATCGCCGATTGAATAAACTGGTGACCATCGTTTTCACCTGTTAAGGGAATAAAGAGTCCCCCCGGTTGGAGGTGGCGACTATCGAACGCCACACTCGTGACGCTCACATTTTCCCATTCTTTATAATCATTGATTGCTCCCACTGCATGAGCAATTTCAGCAAGTTGCATCTTCATGTTATTAAGGCTCCTATATTCCGGGGACAATTGCACCATCCCCGCTTTAGTTTCGAGGGGTCGTCAGCCGCCTCGTTAATCCTGTTTTTGAAATTCTGAAATTCATTATACCATGGATCACTAAGTCCTCGCTTAAACCGACAAATAAAAACCACCGGAAACCTAACGTCCCAGTGGTTTATTCACGGTTAAATTAAATCCATCACGTCGCTAAAGACTTGGTTATCGTGGATACTGAGCGCCCATTCACGGGTGGTCAGATCGTAACGCAGACTAGCTACTTCTCGGGAGTCAGCGTAAACCTCTTCCTGAGAATACCAAGTCGCTTGCCGTTCAGGGTGGGTGATTGCCCGCACCGGAATCACGTAGATCCGATGACGTTCCACCAATTGGTCAAAGGCAATGATCATGCCATCCACCAGGCCCTGAATCAGCTGCAACAGAATTTCCTGAGGCACATCGCTGATGGCTAACGGACGAGCAAAGACCCACCGGTTATTGTGCATCGCCCGCAGGTGACGTTTGATGCTGACTTCCAACACGTGGTCAAAACTGTTGAGGTGCCGGTAGTAGGTCTTATAAAACCCATCGCGTAGCGTCAGATACACATAGTCGTTCTGCAACTTCGCGTAGAACGGCGTTCGGATGTGGGTGTCCATGTGAGCCAGATAGAGCAACTCGGCAATTTCATTAGGCAAGAGAAAATCTAAATCATCGCCATGCGTATAGTCGAGCCACTTGACGGGATGCTCATGCTTGCCCAGTAAATACCGACGAATCTGGGTCTGTCCAGTCAGCGTCTGGAGCCGTGTATGCGGATTAATTTCGGTATCACTGTCGGATTCTGCATTAAGCAAAAGGAGCTGATTGGGAATGGCGGGAACGCCGTTCAAAAAATCAGCTGGTGATATCCCTAACGAATAAATCATATTCGTTACGGGTTCTAAACTTAAGTAAACAAAATTTCCGCGCATACGCTTACACTCTTCCCCTGGTCTCATGTTAATTGTACTACGAAACGGCCAATTAGCCGCGACTATTTTTTACATTTTTTCGAGGCGGGCAATCCGATCGGCAATCGGGGGATGGGTGGCGAACAAGTCACCCATTTTCTTCTTATTCTTAAACGGATCGCCGATGTATAAGGCCGAACTATTTGGATCGGCTGCCTGCATCGGTTGGCTGTCATCAATCTTCCTCAAGGCGCCAATTAGGCCCTGAGGGTTCCGTGTGAGCTCGACACTCGACGCATCAGCCAGATACTCCCGATTACGCGACAAGGCCATCTGCGCGATACTAGCGGCCAATGGTGCCAAGATAATCAAGAGGATCGAGATGACAATACCGATGACGTTGCCACCGGAATCGCGATCGTCACTCCGCCGTCGACTGCCACCCCACCAGAACCAATTGTTGGCAAAGCTGACCAGCAGGCCAATCGCCGCAGAAAGGGCCAGGGCAATCGTTTGTAGCCTGATGTCGTAGTTCCGCACGTGAGAAATCTCATGCCCGATAACCCCTTCAAGTTCCTCACGGTCGAGTCGATCCATAATGCCTGTGGTCACAGCCACTGCAGCATGCTCTGGATCGTTACCCGTCGCAAAGGCATTGGGACTGGGATCATTAATAATGAAGACTCGTGGCATGGGCACCTTGCCCACCATTGCCATGTCTTCAATCATATGCCACAATTGTGGCGCCTGATCCACGCTGGTAATCTCCTTGGCATGGTTCATGCTCATGACCACATTGGTCGACTGGCTAATCATGATCGCCATGTAAACCCCGGCGACCACGGCGGCAATGACCGTGCCAGAAACCCAGTTCGACCAGAACACGTCGCCTAGCGCCGCTCCCAGTGCCAAGACGAGCAGGCCAAAACCAAACATGACGTACCATGTTCGTCGTTTGTTACTGGCAATTTGTTCATACAGCATGTTATCGCCTACTTACCTGTTATTTAAAATCGTCAAAGTTAACCTTAGGTGTTGTCTTTTCTTCTTCAGGGACTTGAAGATATTCGCTACCTTGGAAATTGTGAATTTTGGCAACAATGTTACTTGGGAATGATTGAATCTTAACCGTCATGCTGGCTACGGAACTGTTGTACAGTTGCCGGGAGTAAGCAATCTTGTTTTCAGTGTTCGTCAATTCTTCCATTAAGTTGGTGAATTGGGTGTTCGCCTTCAAGTCCGGATAGTTTTCGGAAAGCGCAAACAATGACCGCAACGTGGTCGACAGCTCGTTAGAAACTTCCATCGTCTTCTGGTGATCATCGGCCGGAACCGCCGTTAACTGATTCCGTAATTCGACAACCTTCTTCAGCGTCCCTTGTTCATAGTTGGCGTAGCCCTTGGTCGTTGAGACCAGGTTCGGAATCAAGTCATTCCGTCGTTTCAATTGCACGTCAATCTGACTCCATGACTCTTGTACGTAAGTCCGCGTCTTAACCAGTCCGTTGTAAGAACTCACATACCAAATTGCTAAAATTGCGATGACCACAATTAAAATTATCCAACCCATTCTAATCACTCCTTGTCCAGTTTCTGGTAAACTCATCATAACAAATGGTTTTGGCCGAGGCCAGTATGTCCGCCTGCCTTAACCAATAATTAGGAGGTTTCCCATGCAACACATTCTATTTGTTTGCCTTGGTAACATTTGCCGTTCTCCCATGGCCGAGGCCATCTTCAATGACTTGCTGGAACAACGTCATCTGACCCAAGAATTCAGTGTCGCTTCTGTGGCAACGAGCACCGAAGAAGAGGGCAATCCCCCACATCCGGGTGCACTAGCCGCTATGCGGGCTCACGGACTGGATGCCAGTGAGCATCGTTCGCGTCCGATCACCGACGAGGACTTCACCTGGGCCGATACCATCATTACCATGGACCATGCCAACGTCGCCAACCTTCAGCGTATGGCCCCAACCGCGGCTGATCAGGCTAAGGTTAAGCTCTGTCTGGATATCTTCCCTGACCGGCAAGGCGAAGCCATCGATGATCCTTGGTACACCCACAAGTTCGAATTAACCTATCAGGAATTAGCCACGGCACTCCCAGCATGGCTGGACGCCCTGGCCTAAAGTGAAGCGGACCCAGCCACCCAGGCTGTGGTCCGCTTGGTTCGTTCTAGGGCGTATTCATTAATAGCCAAGATACCTGACCGGAATAGTCGCCGGAAATGGCGCCACCCTCGACCTGCAACACCAGGCCCTGATTGGTTTCAGAAGAGAGATGCGTCATGGTCGTCACCCCATCATTCGTGTGACTAGCCACCGTTTGTGCGGCATCCAAGGACAAGAATTGACCGTCCTTAAAGTATTGCAAGTCGCCGTCCAGTGATTTACCATCAGCCCGCTTGAGTTGACTGGCTACGGCCTCCAAGTGCCAGCCGTTACCTTTCTCACGCGTGTCGGTAATCGTCAGGTCCAGCGGCTGGGCACAGGCTAGTCGCTGCATCGTTCCCGTTAACTTGCCTTTGAAGGTGACCTGAGGCGTCGCCGAGGTGAAGGCTAACTCTCCAATGTAAATGGTCATCGTTTTCGTCTGTGAGTTGTGCGTCGGATCGGGTCCGGTAGCGGTGACTGTCAGTGTATTGGTTTTCTTAGTAATAAAGGAAGCCGGGAGATCAACATCAATCACACCACGTTCGTCACTATCTTTGAGTGGTTCCTCAAGGGACTGGCCATTGATGCTCATCTGAAGATGCACGTCCGAATTATGCCAAGCGGGATCCCCAATTTGGACTTTACCGGTAATATGCGCTCCTTTACCTGGGTCGACGTACAAGCTGTTCGGTATGGCCAACTTCAGATCGAGGGTTGGATCAACCGTAAATTCCGGCGTCGAAGTCTCTGCCACGGCTTCCTTCCCCCGAAATTGACTTGTCAGTGGTGCTACCGACCCCGTGCCATCCTTAACCTTACCCGTAAAAGAAAACGTTGCCCCGGTTGACGTTGCCGACAAGCCTGCGGTAATCGGACGGGTCACTTCATTGTTTTTCAGATCCGCCTCATCAATAGTTGTGGGATGATCCGGATCACTTGCCAATGTCATCGATCCCGATGATAACGTAATATTCTTGGGAACCTTCAGATCCGCAATCACGTCGTTCCACTGTTCCTTACCGTTTAGGTATTTAACCTGGTAATTCAATTGAACCTGATCACGTTCACGAACCATTTGTGTCTTCGCAACATTAGTTCCCTGGGTGAGATCGGCCATGTGGGTATTTGCTGACACCTCAACTAAATCGGGGACTTGGTCGAACACAACCAAATTATTTTCCGAAAGGGAGCCCGTTGCACCAGTGAATCCCCACTGCGTCTCATGGGTACCATTGTCGACCTTGGACTTGTCCAATTCAACCGTTTGCTTCAGACCTGGGAGTGTGACTCCCGTCTTGGGATCTTTGTCATTAAACGTGTAGCTAATTTGCCCCTTACTTGTATCCGTGCCAACCTGTGGTTCATAACGTAACGTGAAGTGGTGCCACTGGTGGTCAGATAAGAATTGGAAATTGTTTCCTTGAATCAGGCCGTTATGGTTTAGGGACGTAAAATAAGCAGTATTCACTCCCCAGCCTAAGATTCCGCCTTCTCTCAGTTGTTTTTTCTGATAGCTATTGCGATCTCCGGGATAATTGGATGCGATATGAGGGAACTTAATCGGATGATCCGGGTCTTGAGAAACATCAAATGAATTCCACTTGCCGGCACCTCCAAAAGAAGTGTCGTTGTTGATGTACGAGTCGAACTCAACGGCCCAACTCTTCTGAATGGCCGAACTAGCTACCTGACCAGTATTTGAATCTTGGGGTTCGGTATCTGCTCCCCAAACACCTAATGTCTCTCCTAACGGTTTGTCTCCGGGCATTTGGGTCGTCGCACTGACACCCCTCTGATCGTTCTGTAGTACGAATGCCATGCCATCGCCCGTTGGCGCCTTCATGGGGTCAACATTGGTCATCCAACTTGCTGCGCCACCGAAGTATAGCCACATGGAAACCGTCTGTGGTTCATTCAGCTTAAAGGTATTTTTCGGTGTCGACCAAATACTGCCGACCTGACTCTCACTATTCGTCAGCCGAACCGCTTGTGTGTTATGTACCAGTGGGTTCTGACTATCAACGATCTTCGCATGATTATTCAAAGACGTTCCCGGTACAAAGTAATCTTGAAGTTGAATTCCCTGAGGCGTGGTTGCCAACGCATGGTGTAAGTCTTCCGTGTCTCCAGCAAACGCCTGCGTGCTTCGTCCCCAAAGCACACACCCCAATAAAAAGCTGATCATGACGAGCCCGATCGTCTTCATCTATCCCTAACCCCTTTCTCTCCCTAGTCACTCGAGAAAATACTGTCACAGTCTTCTAGCCAAGACCACGAAAGCGCTATTACTATTAAAATTATAGTTTCACTCATTTAATAATAACAGCATGTATTGTTTTAGGATAGTATAACACGATTGTCACCAATTACCAGTAAAAATGCTGATATAACAATATTTATGAGGGGTTATGTTGTGCCTAATTGCCCAATAATCACGCAGTAAGAATTCAAAAATTACCGATAATAAACAAAATAATCTCCATCAACTTTGGGCTCAGGGTGATCGCCACTAGCAAATGGATCATCTACGTCCATTTCATCAAGATCATTATAACTATAGCCATAGTATGTGTTAGCATTGATTTGTTTGTCAGCAATATCAGCTTTAGTCAAAATTGACTCTATTTTGTTATGCTTGACTGGAATGAGATATACCTTGAACTTTTCCCCCTTGATTCAAGCATATATCGCATAGACTGGGATGACCTTTCCCTTGAACGTATAATTAAACACATAGCGCTTGGTCTTGGGATTTTCCATAACTTGAATCGCATCTTCATCATCCATATCTCTGTCAAAACCCGAAGCAATTGTAGATTCATAGCTCATCATAGATTGCTCCATTCCCGCCTCTATTACTTCAGCGTGAGTGGAAACTCCTTTTGGCAGCGGATGTGAAACCTTATGTGGCTTGACGGGAGTGGTAGGTATCTCTGAGCCCGAGATAGCCGATGATAGAACAGAGGTCCCACTGGCCGTCCCAACGCCCACAAGAATGATAAAGACACCAATGCCAATTAATGTCACTTGACGCGGCTTGGCAATCCCGCGCCAAGTAACATATGCCCCTATTGCGATAATTACTGCTGCAATGAAATCCATTATCTTACTCCTCCTAAGTTCCCAGCTGGCCTGTAAAAAAGCGCTTGCATTTTTCTCGATGTCAAAATTGTTTTAGATGTAAATTGAAGCAATAATAAGGAACCCAATAATCTTAAGTATCCACATAAGCGTCTTATTATCATCTCCAACGAGGCCTGAAAATACAAAGACCACGAATGCTAACAAGAACTTCAAAATCATGACGACTGCGCCTCCAAAATCCCAATATTGTTTTCAAAGAACTATCTGTTATTTCTTAAATTCACAGTCGATTATAAATAACTAAAGAAACTAAGCGTTTGCAAAAAAGTTAGAACGGCCCCAACAGCACTAACGGCTACGAACGCACTTACCCCGTTTTTTTGATAAGAACTGTAAGCAAAATATCCCAATAATATCGACAAAAGCAAGTTTCCAATAATATCAATACCCACCATAACCATCGCTCCTTTCACACCAAATTTTTAGTACCAACAGAATTAGGTTCATACCCAAAGTCTAATAATGGCAAAATCAACAAACCTCGCCCCATATTTTGTAAACTTCTTGCAGTCCTAACTACCACTATATTACAGGCTTGAAAGTGTTTCAATAATAACTTTTTTTTAGGCTGAATATTCGATAAAGTCACCATTAGAAGCACTAAGAAGGAAGAGGAACACAAATGAACACATCAGAATACGGCCCATTAGGCGAGCGGATTCGGTCACGGCGGAAACAGCTCGGCATGACCCAAGAGGAACTTGCCGAACAAAGCAATCTGTCCGTAAACTACATTTCAAAAATCGAACGGACGCAGGACCAAAATATCAGTTTTGACGTTCTAGCCAAGATTGCCCACTCATTAAACATCACCATTGCGGAGCTCATTGGGAAACCACCAATTACCCCATCCAATGCGGATATCGAAACGGTTCAGGAACGTAAGCTGTTGACGCGGCTCCGGCAAATGGACCGCGAGTCTCGTGACAAGGCCATCGACGCCATTCTTCAATTGCTCGATCTCCAAACACCACAGCAAAACAATCGTGGGAGCCGTGCGGGCAGACCTTTGGGGCATGACAAAGGCAAAAAAGGCAACGCTCGTCAATAGTCACGTTCCCAACGTTAAAATACACAACAACGCAAAAAGCCAGCCCTTGCAGGCTGGCTTTTAACATACTTCTATTCATTTTAATTACCTGGAGCATCATTCAAGGACCAGTGAACTGTGGTCACGTAGGAGCCCTGAACGGCCCCCGCATTCGCTTTTAGCAAGATCCCATTATCGCTGTTCCAATCACCGGTCACGTTGACCTGATCGTTGTTAGAATCTGTCGTATGCGTATCAATCGTGGCTGAGCCTTGCGTCAGACTTTGTTGCCCATAGATTAAATCACCATCTAAGCTTCCACGAAGCCGACTAATAATCGGATCAGCTGTTGCGGTCAATTTCCATTTGCTCCCAGTCCCCCGAGTATCACTGACCTGAACACCCCAACTACTGTCAGCGGCATAAGTCATCGCAGAACCCGTCAGGTCCTTGGGATGGTCCACGTTAAACGTGGCACTAGGATTAGCGACCAGAGCCAACGTCCCATCCTTCAACGTCACCGTGTAGCCAACATCATTGGAGACAACGCCGTTATTGTCAGTGGCGTACATCACAAATTGATTATCACCCTTAAAAATGTTGGTGATGCTGGACACTGGAATCGTGTAGGTGAAGTCACCAGCAGGATCGGAATCACTCAACATCTGAGTCGGTAAATCAACCCCATTCATTTGTGGGTGCAACCTAATTTGACTGTTAGCTGTGGCAGTTCCAGTCAAATATTTAATATGGCCAGTTATCGTAATATCCTTCTTGGCATTAATGGTTTGACTTCCTGTCGTACCACCAGCATCAATGTTATCACCAGTTAAAGCCATAATCATAGAACCAACAGCTTTTTTAACCGTAAACCCGCTCACATCCGCAGTTGCCATGGCATTCGATCCGTTAAACGTACTATTGGTAGCGGCGACAGTTGCGTCCGAAGTCCCAGAAATTGCCACACCCTTCAGAGTAATATTAGCAGAACCATTTGGTGCCGTTGAGCCATCCTGTTCAGTATTTAAATTTTCAAGTGATTTGCTAAGCGTCTGACCGTTCTGGTTGCTCGTATCGAGCCCATCGATCGTGTCAGTATCACCATTGGCATAGGTGATCTTAGCACTCTTGTAAATGATATTTGATGGCAAGTTCAGCTTAGCAACAATATCTTTCCACGACTCACGTCCACTCGTGTACTTAACATTGTAGTTCAAGGACATCCGATCACCACTATTTACAGTGTCTGAACTATCATTGATTTGTTTGTCAGGCTGTGACTCATCCGTCAAGGTTGCTGAAGCATCCGCATCTACTAATCCTGGAACCTGCTCGAAAACCACAGCATTGGTTTCATAGCTAGTACCAGTCGTACTGGTAAACCCCCACCGAATCATCTTATCGGCCCCTAAACCAAGGTTCTTGGTTTCAACGTCCACAGTTCTAGTTGTACCCGTCTTAGGTTTTCCTGTAGCCGCATCCTTGTCGTCAAATGAATACGTCATCTGACCGACGCTACTACCACTTGGTGCAGGCGTCCACTTCATGGTCAAATGCCGCCAAGAACTACCGTTTAATCCACTCTTCCCCTCACCAATATAACTGCTTGTTGGATGATTTAACGTCGCGTAATAGTGAGACTTTTGGCTAAAAATTAGCCAGCTATATGTTTTCTTTACTAAGTTGTAACTACTTGACTGTCCGGGATAATTGGCTGCAATGTGTTGATCATCAGGTTGGCCTTCATCAAACTGGGTTGACAAGTTGGCCGAATCGTTAAAATAATTATCCCAGTCCGTACCCAGACTCAGTTGGGGTAACCGATTGGCATACGTATCAAATTCCAGTGCCCAACTGTTTTGAATGGCATTTTTAGCTACAGTAGCCGGGTCTGTCTCATCAATACTATCATCCACACCCCAAACACCTAACGTCTGGCCAACCGCTGGGGTTTGAGTTCCTGGAAGAGTCGCACTTGCCCCAAGCCCACGGTCATCATTTTGCATCACAAAAGCCATGCCATCACCACCAGAGCTAGTGTTACCAAAGTACATCCACATCGAAGCAGTTTCTGGCTTTGCCAAACTCATCTTAGCATCGTCTGACGACCATATTGTCCCAATGCTCTTATGATATTCAGTCAATCTTACCGCTTGATTGTCACCTTGATCAGTGTTGACAACAGCAGCAGAGTTAGGCGAAATAGTTCCTTTGCTAAAGTAGTTATCAATTTGAATACCCTTAGGGGCTGTTGATGAGACAGCAGACCAATCTTCTGCTTTAACAGTCAAAGCCTGACTGCATGCTACAATTCCTGCCACGACAGCCAACATCCCTAGTAAAATTGATTTAATCTTCACGTTAATCTCTCCCTCAACCACTAAAAAATCGTCAACTACTAGTCATCGTCGAGTCATTATTAGTATTTATTCGATTCATTTGTAAGCTTTATGCATACAGTCAAGCTAGATTGCGCCGTTAATTAAATAATCTGTGGTGCCCGTAGTTAAGCTCCTGTGCAACCGGTTGAACCCGAATGATTGTTCACATTGAGTATGACCTTCAGAAAAGCCAATACCTATGTACTACTTTTACTATTAATTAAGGTTATTATAGGCTGTTTAGCCCCAAAACTCAACCTTAATGTTTAGAATAGCGGGGAAGTATAACCTTTTACTAACTCTTGCAATGTATAATTTGCCGGTTACCCACTTTACTAGATTTGTCCCAAATGCAGAAAATCGCTAAAAAATATAAATGGAATCGATCTCACACTTCCGTTTAAAATTATGTCAATGTATAATTATCCGAATACTTGAATTTTTATTAGTCATCAAAATTTTTCATTTTCCCCATATGACCTGTGCAATAGTTGATTCTTTAGCCTTCCTAGCACATCGTTTGAGACTGGTCCGAAACCACAAGACTTCTGCCAAAAATACAGCCATTTCGTAACCTTCACAGCAACACAAAAAAGCCGCCAATCATTTCTGATCGACGACCCTCTAAATCCAGTGACGTTTATTTCTTGTCTTCGTCATCCTTGCGACGATTCTTCCACAGTAGGTAGATGATAATCGCAATGAGAATCAGAATGAGCAGACCACCGGCAACGAACCACCAGAAGTAACTCTTCTTTTGTGGCGTGTTGTACTTGTTTTGAAGTTGGCCGATCCGTTTCTGAGTCAGCTTGAAGTTCTTCACAAAGTGCCAGTGGTAACCACCCTTGGCGTAGGCATCCAGCGTTAACGTGTAAGTCCCCGCCTTCATCTGCGTATCACCAAATGGGATAGCATAATCAAAGTTACTGTTTGGCGCCATGGCTAGGTTAGACTTCTCATTACTCAGGACGGTCTTGGTACTACCTTCCTTAGTCACCTTCGTCTTCACCCGGAGTTGGTTCATCAGACCTGGACGTGGGTTCTGTAAGTTAGCTTCAACTTGGTTGTACTTGTTGAATTGGCCGACCTTAACCGTGTTCATCAACATGTCTGGCGCAACGTCGACACTGTCTTCACGCAAACGAACCCCAATCACATAAGCGAAGGCATTCTTGATACTGACACCCTTCTTCGAATTAGAATTATCGTTTGAAGTCAGCTGCTTAACGTTGATCCCACCTAAAATCATCCCATTAATCTTCTTAGCAGGCATCTTGTAGGTAACGTAGACGGTCTTCTTACCCTTGGCAGGAACAGAAACCTTCTGGGTCTTACCCCCGAAAACATCTTTAATACCGACTTTTAACGTACTGTCCCGCTTAGGGTTCTGTTGGCTGTAATCCACGACCCCGTTAGGATTGGTAATCGCTTGATTGACGCCAACCTGATACTCTTTAGTCTTCTTCCCCGTGTTACTGATGACAACCCCTAATTTTTGCTTCTGGTTGGGCTTTACCCGTAAGGCAAAGTACGTGACCTTCTTGTCGTCTTGATTCTTGGGCAAGATAGCACTTACCGTGTATCCAACACTTTCAGCATGGGCAACTTGTGATAAGCCACCGGCTGCGAGGAGTAACGTCCCAACTGCTACTAATAACCGTAACCACTTTTTCATGATTATTTCGGCCTCCATATTCAATTGTTAATAGGTTCATTGTAACAAAGAAAGCGGTGGCTGTCGCCACCGCTTTCTTTAAGATTCGTTTTATGGCGTATCAGTTAACTGCCAAGTGAACTCCCCCGCATATTGCTGCGATTTGGTCACCTGGTCCGCGTTAACAAACAAACGCGTTAATAACTTTGGTTGATAGTTCAGTCGCATGATCCAAGTTCCAAGACCTGTGTCCTTTTGGGCTCGTGCAACCAGTGCTGGAATGCCTAACGGTAACTCTTGGTCACCATCGACAGTCACACTTGGCTTGCCACTCACCGTATCGGCATAGCTTGGTGTAAACTTTGACCGCCCTAAGGTGATCGATGCCGCAGAAATCACTGACCGATCCTTTTGACCAATCATGAGACTTGGTGTGACATAAAGTTTCCACCCATGTCCGTTGTACCGGCGATCACTAACCTGAACGAAAGCCTTGGTATTGACCGCTGTCGCGGTAATTAGCCTTCCGTTCAACCCATCATCCTGCTTAAATTTGATGTTCGACACATAATCCAAGGTCAGAGGACCGGTTGACCCAGTCCCTGGATTATCAGGATCCTCGGGGTCACCCGTGAAGTTGCCACCGGGGTTATCCGGATCGACAGGCTTAACATCAGTATCCGTATCACCAGGCGCTAAGATCGTCGACGTCGTCGTTTTGGACGGATCAGCGGCTGAAGCAACTTCCTGTGGCGACGCAAATGCTAGGCTCGGGCCCAGCACTAAGGCAGCCACAACTGAAGCAAGCGTCTTAGTCACCACACAGCCCTCCTTTGCTTAAAAGCAACGGATCATTGACAACTTAGGCTGGCGTGTTAGTCAACGTCCAAGTCAAATTTGAAGTGTACGTGTCAGCCTTGTTACCAGCGGCAACCACAAAGGATGCATCCTTGGCAGCATAGTTAGCCATCCAAGTTCCGACACCCTCACCAGCTGCTGCCTTGAAGACCAACAGGTTATCATTTTTTTCGTCAGCTGCAAAGGTCAAGGCAGTTCCTGGAGTAGGAGCACCAGTTTGGGTGCTGTCCTTAGGAGAAACAGCTGGGGTTCCAAAAATCATCTGACTGGCATTTAAACTACCCTTCGTGGTGGCACCAACAAAGGGAGTTGATGCAACTTGGACGTTCCAACCAGAAGCAGTACCTGGGTCGTTAACCGTAACAGTACCAGCACTAGCTTTTGTATCTTCTGAACTAGCATTAGTAGTGAATACGCCGTCAGTAAAAGTTTGCTTGTCCCCATTGAGTTGACCACTGAAGGAAACATCAGGAGCTGAAAGTAATTTGATACCACCAGCACCAGTAGTCGTGTCTCCAGGGGTTAAGTTAACAGTTGCCACAGTGTCTGATGACGTTGACGCGGCATTAGCCGTAACGGTAGTGAAACCAAATCCAGCAACGATAGCAGCAGTAGCAAGTAATTGTAAAGTCTTCTTAGTCATAATAAATTTCTCCCTCAACTTAGTTATTTTGTTTTTTCATCCTAGTTTTAATAAAGCCTATCCAAACCAACAACATTAAGATAATTCCTGCCATGGCCCCTAGACCAAGCGTGGTCTCAAAAGTCTGAGGCAACCGACCGGTCAGGCCATGGTTGGTTGAAACTGGTTGACTTGAGCCGTTAGCAGTCTGTGTAACGGTCGCTCCGGCACCGCCGGAGTTGTTATGGGAATGACTTGGTGTTGTAATCAAGTCCCCATCCCCACCGGAACTCGGCGGGGTTAACGTTACTGAATAATTCGACTGTTGAACGTCACCGGTCTGGGTTGATGCCCGAGCAGCTGTTGGGAAACCCCAACCGATGATGAGTAGGCTCAGTACCAGCAATCTCATTTTCCGTAATTGCATCACTGTCCATCCACACATCCTGTTCTCGCAAACCTAAAGCCAATCGCAACAGAACACCTACATGAAGCTTGTTCAAATAAAAAGTTCATATCAGCTGATTACAGATAGTATCTTAGCATGTTTTTTAAGTTCTGTCCACAATTAATGATGTGTGGGGAAGAATATTTACTTGGAAACCGTTACATAGTCTGTACTTCTGTTTACAGGGTGGAAATATAACACATAAAAATCCCGTCACATGGCGGTTTAGAGACCGATTTTCTTTCAGAAACATTTTATGTGTTTGGGTAATAATTGTCGATCACATTTTATGAAACCGCATCCGTAATAACCGTTCATACCGTGATTTCTTACACAATCCCATCATGGGATGAACGAGATACAGCATTCAAACCCTTGTGAACCCTACGTTTCCCGCCACTGTAGCCGCTTCCGATTTTACTGAACTTTCACAATCTCATTTTTCGAAAAAAAAAGCACTTTTTACAATTTTTTTGTAAAAAGTGCTTGGAACGCCTTAATTTTTATTATTGAACCCACTGTGGAAGCCCTTTTGAACTGAAACTGGGGCATCCTTGTACGCCATCTGCTTCACGTATTTACCCCGAATCATCAACCGGTTGGCACCGGTGGCATCACAGGTAATCAGTGTGACCAGCTTCTGCTTGGTCTGATCGACCACCTGAACGTCCGTAGCCGGAATGAATTTCCGAACGCTAACCTTGTAGACAAAGACCTTCTTGGCATTCGTCAGATAAATAGTCTGGCCAACCCGTGTCTTCCAATAGAGTGGACTGAAGAGAATCGTCTGCGAGGTCATATGGTGTCCCGCTAACGGATAGTTTCCCTCACCCATCTTCTGGTCGGCCCGCATCGTCCCGGCGGTCAGCGCCAAGACCTCATTGCTGACCCCTTTAGCGATCGGCAAATGAATCTTAGATTGCGGCATCAGGATCTCCCCGACCACGTGAATGTTGGCGGTGTTCCATCGGGCATTCGCGACCGTTGAGAAGTCCAAGGACTTCACTTTACTAAAGTCGTAGGAGGCCTTCTTACCTTCATTTTTCTTCACTGACTTCTTGGTGATCTGTGGTTGATAGGAAGAAATTAACCAGTTCTTGATCTGCTCATTAAAGATTAAGCCGAGCGAAATGATAATTAAGATGATAAAAATCGTTGTCCAGAACCAGCGCCAGCGATGCTTCTTGGGTTGCTGCTGCTTTTTCTCTGCCATAGTGATTACTCCATTCCCCAAACTCGTAGTCTTCGTTATCGAATTTTACCCCAAATGCTGACAAAAACAAAGTAAAACAGACTTCTCAACAAAGGATGATTACCCAATAATGCCAACTCTGGACAACATTTCTAATAGAAAAGGCATGACTGTTAGCTAGTCGTCATTCCGGACAATCTAGCAGTCACACCTTTAAAAATTCACTTCTTAATCGATACTTCTAGCCACTAATGGTTAAAAGTCCCGTTTCCGAAAACCAAATAGGCCAGCTAATAGACTCAACAACATTAACCCCAGCAACACGAACCCATGCGCAGACTTTTCACTGGTCTGTGGTAATTCGGTACGCTGTGCTTGCTTTGAAGCCGTCGCCAAATTTTGAACCTTGGCTCCCTGCCCACCAGCAACAACGTCCGGTGTCTTGACTGGTTCTTGGCCATTGGTACCTGGCTTACCAGGCTTGCTAGGCTTCTTATCTGGCTTTACTTGTGCCCCCTTAGCACCTGTCGATGGCTTATCTGGCTCTTTTGGTGGTGTCACTGTGCCGCCACCATTATCACCGTTGCCCCCAGCTGTCACATTAGGCGCATAGGTCACAACAACTGCCAAATCCGTACTTTCAGGCGTTACTGACTGCGCCGTCGTCTGTGTCAGATCGTTAGCAGCATCAGTCGTTGCCTTGACGTGCATCCCCGAAACAGCCGGATCGGCGACAGCGTCAAATGCCACTGCATCACCATCTTTGTAGGCAGCCCAACTGCTATCAGTTGGTTGTCCCGTCGTACTCAACTCAGTGTCCGCCGTTGTATCTGCCTTCCAGTAAGTTAAGGCTTCATTGGTCACTTGATCGGTCACCGTTGCGAAAGAAATCGTCTTGGAAACCGGGTCCGCCACAGATTGTTGTTGGGCATTCTGATAATTAATCTGCTCGTGAACCACCTTGGTAGCCGTCTTGAAGGCATGCGCCAAGGTAATCGTGTAGTCGAGACTAGCCGAGGGATCATCGGTAAACGTGATGGCACTGGTGCCATCGGCCTTCTTCGTGGTGTCACTGACCAAGGTGTACCCCTTGGCAAGCGCAGGATTAATCACCGTCGCTGAATCGAAGGTACTCGTGGTACCCAAAGCACCCTTCAACTCCGGATTAGACTGATCGTCTAAGACCTGAATTGTCTTACCCGTCGTGGCATCCTTCACTGTAACAGTGGCATGTGCGGCTTTCTTATAGACCATCAGCAACATCTGCTTTGGCCCAGCGAAAGGCACATTCGTGTCCTGACTAATATCCGTCCAAGACTGACCATCATCCACACTGGTTTGAGCACTAGTGTATACATAATCAGGTAAGTCCTTTTGGTAACTACTCAATACTAATTGTTCATCTGACGTTCCATTATGACTATCGGTCATTGGTGTCCCATCAGCATTTGTTAGCTGTGTCACGGTCCCATCAGCATTCTGCACGCCATAAACCACTGAAAGATTCCAAGGCATAACATCTTTATAGAGTAGAATTGTCCAGCTCTTTGAATCTTGGTCGAGAGTAGTCGTCCACGACTGCGGTTTAGCCTTACCATTATCAGCCAAATAATCGGAATAGAGTCCGGTACCATCCAGGATCCCCAAGAAGGTGTACCCCTTAGATATTTCTTGGTTCAGGAAGGTCATCACCGTTGCATTTTGCTGGACGTCAACGGTAGACCCAATCTCCCCCGAAATTAAGGTTGATGGCGCCAACGTGAGCTGCTGTCCATCAGCCTGAAGAAGTTGGATGTTCACATTCAAATCACTGACATTTTCAGCTAAATCATAAGGCTGAATGATGTACCCCGCGAAGGAACTGTTGGGATCAGACCAGATTGTCGATAAACTCCCATAGTCTGTGTTGGTACTATCTTTTTGGAGGTTGTACCAAGATAACGTATTGTCGTTAACATTACCGGCATCTGCACTTGATGGAAACAGGCATGGGTACAAAGTCTTATCTGGATTATCAAATCCCTTGATTGGTAAATTACTAGAAGTCAAATCCTTAATAATAAACGAGGGTGTGACGTAAGCCAAGTCTTCACTAGGAGTTGTACTTTGATCTTTTCCAACTTTGTTGCTAATCGTAATTGGCGTTAACAGAACGTGTTGATCATTCAAACCTACTTTACTGATATCCAAGTTTTTATCGGTTGCTAATGGTGAAATATCTGTAATCTGGTTATATCCCAAATCCGCTGAAATTAAACTATCTTTATTACCAAGTGCTGAAATATCGTTGACTGAAGACATGGTGATGGTGACGTGCTGTAGGTTTTTCAATTCACTTAATGCTCGAATATCCCATAGATTTCCATTTTTCAGCCCTGTTCCAAGGTTGTTCATACTAACCATTGGATCGGGATAGAGGTAAAGGGTTTGAAGATTAGTGGCATTTTGTAGCCCTTCCAAAGTGTGCATTCCCATCAATGCGCTGTAGTAACTGGTCGGGGTTACTCCATTCCCATTTTCGGATTGTAACTTTTCATCCGTCACGATACTAGTGACCGCCGCTAATTGCGCTTTCGTAAAGTTATTCCGGAAGTCAGCAAATGTCGCATATTCTTTGGAAAAGTTGTTTTGCCACAGAAGAAACTGAAGAGCTCCATCTGGTAACCATTGGTCGATATAATATCTAAAAGTTCCATCAGGATATTTGGCCTGCGGATTGACGCCCTTGGCATCCTGAGCAATACTATCCGCATACCTCTTACCAATCCAAGAATAAGCTGATCCTGGAACCTGATAATCCGAGGAATAACCATCAATAGCTCTTAGATCGGTGTTTAACCATTTGCCAGCGGCTTGGTCGTAAACCGTATGGTCGTATGTATATTGAAGCTGGTCCGTCTTACTAACATTAAATACTGGTTGACCGGAGACCTTGTCCGTCAGGTTCGTTGGATCTTGAACAGTGACCCCCGTCTGTACGTTAGTCTTAGGAGCAGTCTGAGTCTGTTCAGCGCTGACATCTAAGTTCTCCACTTCGGGTGTTGTCACACGAGCCGCGGGCTTTTTCTCACCCTTATCAGGAGAATCTGTAGTTTGCGACGTAGTCTCCTCATTTTGAGGTGCTTGGGGTACTGGGGCCGGTGCCTTCTCAGTTGTTGTCTTCGACGGTGTAGGCACAGCGGTTGTCTTCAAAGAAACCTTTTGTTGGTCACTCGTCGATTGCTTCTGATCAACAGATTCTGTTCCCGGTGTGTCGTCGGCCGCCTTGGCAGTCTGTGTTGCCTGTGGTCCAGCAATCATCCCCACTGCCAAACTCGCGACGGTAACACCCGCAACCAGCCAGCCTTTATGTGATTTGTACATCTTATAATGTGTCTTACGCTCAAAGTCTCTTATCATTGGTCCCTCCTCAAAATATGACCAAATAACAACCTAACAGCGAACAAATCCTCGTTATTAATGCGAAAGTTATCCTGTTACTATCCAGTATAGTCAAGTTGTGAGAAACAATCAACGTCCTACATCTTTGGAGGGAATAAAGATTTTTATGAGCAATTACATCCGTTGGTCTATCAATGATTGTACCAACTTATTTCACAATTTTATTTTGATATATATTCTTGTGAAAGCCCTTCATAAGCGTTTCATCGTACACGATCTGAACGACTTTTCATCAATTTTGGAGACACCTCAATTGCTTTAAAAATGGGCGTCTAGAATACTATTCCTACCTCACAGAATGTGGCTTCGTCATATCAAAGTGCGCTCATCACCAAAAAAAACGGCACAAAAAAACCGGCGACAATCAAGCCACCGGCGACAAATCATATTTTTTATAATTAGTCGTTTGATAAACCATACTTCTTGTTGAAACGGTCCACGGCACCATCGGCCTGAGTAAACTTTTGCTTACCAGTGTAGAATGGGTGTGAATCTGAAGAAATTTCGACACGGATCAATGGGTAGGTGTTACCATCTTCCCATTCAACCGTTTCGTCAGAAGTTGCAGTCGAACCAGACAAGAACTTGAAACCAGTACTTGAGTCTTGGAAGACAACTTCATGGTAATCTGGATGAATTCCTTGCTTCATAATGTATTTCGCTCCTTTGCCCTGGTCCATTGACTGAACCAGAGATTGATTTAATCGTCAACCGTTGAATTATACCATGAATTTCGATACTCATCAATGACTAATCTTGGCCGTTTTCCACCAAACTGGCGTCGCCAACAATTTCGACATCCGCATTTAAGGCGGTGAGCTTCCCCGCAATCCGGTCATAGCCCCGTAAGATGTTGTCAGCATGGGTGATCACGGTGTCCCCGTCGGCCATCAAACCGGCGATAACTAACGCGGCGCCGGCCCGGATTTCTCCAGCCTGAACCTCGCTGCCTACCAGTTCCGTCGAAGGATCAACCACAATGGTGTCATCCTCCGAGCGAATGCTGGCACCCATCTTCCGCAATTCGGAGATGTGCTTGATGCGTTTGGGATAGATCGTATCGATCACCACGCTACTCCCGGAAGCCCGGAACAACAGCGGTGTTAAGGGCTGCTGAAGATCCGTAGCGAAACCTGGAAATGGCATCGTTTTAATCTTAATTGGTTTTAAATTATCGGTATGTGGCACGTAGATGCTGTCTTCGTTAATCTCTAACGGCACACCCATCTCGATCATCTTGGCGGTAAAAGCCTCCAAGTGTTCTGGGATCACGTTCTTAATCGTGATCCCATCCCCAACGGCCGCTGCCATTGACAGGTAAGTGCCGGCTTCGATCCGGTCAGGGATAATCGTGTGGGTATTCATTGCCCGCAACGTTGGCACCCCTTCGATCCGGATGACGTCGGTCCCGGCACCCCGGACATGCGCCCCCATGTTGTTCAGGAAGGTGGCGATGTCGATGATTTCTGGTTCCTTGGCGGCATTTTCAATCACTGTCGTCCCGACGGCCTTAACGGCTGCCAAGATGGAATTGATTGTGGCCCCGACGGAAACCATGTCGAGAAAGATCGTGGCCCCGTGCAACCCGGTTGGTCCGGTGGTAATCCGCACAGTTCCGTCCTCTTCTTCCACATTGGCACCCAAGGCTTCGAAGGCCTTGATGTGCTGGTCAATCGGCCGTGGGCCAATATTGTCACCACCAGGGAAACTCAGCGTGGCCCGTTGGAACCGCCCCAACAAGGACCCCATAAAATAATAAGATGCGCGCAAGCTCTTGATAGCCTTACTTGGTAGTGGTGCTTCAACAATTTCAGTTGGATCGATAGTCAGCACGCCATCCTCGAAGGTGGAGTGCACGTTCATTGATTTCAAAATTAACATTAAGTTGTGAACATCCAGAATATCCGGCACCATATCAAAACGAACCGGTGTATCAGCGAGAATTGCTGCCGGAATTAAAGCTACGGTACTATTTTTAGCGCCGCCGATCGTTACTTCTCCAGAGAGACGTCGGCCGCCATGAATTATCATTTTTTTCATTATGAAGCGATCCTCACTTATTCTAACTTCCATTATAATTCCATACAGTCAGATACCATGATAAATAAATCGGCGGTAAAAGACAACTGTTTCACGGTATTTCGGGCAAAATGTAATATTTGCCTCCCTTATAAGGGGGTCGTACGCAAGTTATCCAGGTTACGAGCCAAAATGGTGTCGATAATAATCTGGGTCATTTCATGGGGAGATTCGACCATGCCGCCCTTCACCCAGGTCTTCAACACGCTCTGAATACCGGCACCAATATAGGCACCCTGATAAGCCGTAATCTCTGGTGGTCGGGATCCGCTCTGGTTCATCAGCTCCTGCATCCGATCCAGAACTTTGGTCTTCCCTTCTACAAAGACTAAGTTACTAAGCTTCTTATCCCGGTAGAAGGCCGTCAATAGATGTTCTAGGGCCTTGCTAGGGGTCGACTCCTGAAATGGCTGTAGCGACGCCACAAAGGCCTTCTCGATGCTAGCCACGCAGTCGTAAACGTCCGTGTAGTAGCGATAAAAGGTCGTGCGATTCACGTCCGCCAGTTCACAGACCGCCGTCACGGAGATGGCTGTAATCGGTTGATTCTCCAATAACGACAGGACCGTCTCCTGAATGACGCGCTGGGTATATTGTGCGCGTCGATTATTCTTAACGCCAACCATCCTTCACACTCCTAAACTCTCAAGTCTGCCGCCGCGGGTGGTCAGGGACGCCATCCTGTGGGGCACGGTCGAAGCCAAAGAACGGTCTTCAACCTCGCCTCCAAGCCCCACCAAAACCGTGGGTCTTGCAGACGTCCCGTGCTGTAACCCCGGAAGAACACCGGGCTAACACCACCGACACAGGATTCTGCCCTAACCACCCACGGCTAACTTATCGGAACGTCTTTCCCGACAGCACGTATATTCTAAAACATGCATAACCAACCCAGCCACAGACAAACAGGGGTGGAACCCCGTGTCGGTGGTGTTAGGTTGGCGAACTTTCCAACCTTACAGCAGGGGACGCTTTGAAGACCACAATCTTAGACCTTCAAAACGACTTCGAAGACCGCTCTTTAGCTTCGAACGGACCCCACAAGGTGGAATCCCCCGGTTGTCTCCGGCTAGTACTTCATAATCTTAAAACTTCGGATATCTAAATCATGACACCTCATCACCTACTAATTTTCAATAGCTGGTGATGGTTCGGGACGGAGTCCTGTGTCGGTGGTGTTAGGTCGGCGATTTGCCGGCCTTACAGCACGGGACGTCTTCAAGACCCACGGACTTTGTGGGGCTTGGAGGCGAGACCGAAGACCGCCTTTTGGCTTCGGCCGTGCCCCACAGGATGGAGACCCGAGCCACCACCGGCGATCACGAAAACTTTCAGGTGAGATTACGTGCCGTTAGGCAGCTGGTCTGGTAAAGTAATAGCCGACAGTTAGCCGGGCACCCGCCATGTTTGCAACACCCTGTTGAAATGTGTTGCATTCACAACAGTTCTGTTGACATTGGCGGTTGCCAACTGACAGTACAATTTTTATGATATAAGACACAGTGTTGCAGTAATGACAATTTTACCAGAAAAAGCCCTGTAACACCAACACTAGTCAAATAATGAAAGGATTATTTCGAATGCTGGAACTCAAACATATTAAAAAATATTACTACGTGGGGGATTCCGTCACCAAGGCACTTGATGACGTCTCCGTCGCCTTCCGTTCCCAGGAGTTCGTGGCCATTCTCGGACCTAGTGGTTCCGGGAAGACCACCATGCTGAATGGTATTGGTGGCTTAGACATCTACGACTCCGGTGATCTTGCCATCGAAGGGAAATCCACCAAGGACTTCTCCGCTTCCGATTGGGATGCCTACCGAAACAATTCCGTCGGGTTCATCTTCCAAAGCTATAACATTATCGGTCACCTCAGTATCCTCGATAACGTGGAAATGGGGATGACACTGAGTGGTGTACCTAACGCCGAGAAGAAGGAAAAGGCCCGCAAGGCTCTCGACCGGGTTGGCCTGACGCCTCACATTAATAAGAAACCCAACCAACTTTCCGGGGGTCAACTTCAACGGGTCGCTATCGCGCGAGCCATTGCCAACGAACCCGAAATTCTTTTGTGTGACGAACCCACCGGTGCCCTCGATACCGAGACCAGTGAAGAAATCATGCAACTGATCAAGGAACTTTCCGCAGAGCGCCTGGTGATCATGGTCACCCATAACCCTGACCTGGCTCACCAATATGCGGACCGGATCATCGAATTTGCCGATGGGAAGATTCAACACGACTCGAACCCTTACGACGACCATGCCGATGCCGAACAATTCAAATTAAAAAAGACCAAGATGACCTTCTGGACGGCCTTGAAGCTATCCTTTAACAACATCCGAACCAAGAAGGGTCGGACCGCGTTAACGGCCTTCGCCTCCAGTATTGGGATCATCGGCATCGCCGTGGTCTTGGCGTTATCCAACGGTTTCCAAACACAAATCAACAAGACTCAGGCCAACACACTGGCTCAGTTCCCCGTCACCATTTCACAGACGGCGACGAGTACCACGGGAGCTCAGAACAGTAATGACAAGGTCAAGTCGTCTAACGCCAAGCAAGTCACGGCTAAGGTCAGTGACCAAGATAAGGCAACTCATACCAACAAGCTTACCAAGGATTACTTAAACTATGTTAAAAAACTCGATCCAAAATTAAGTAAGAACGTCACTTACACCTACTCCACTGGGATGAACCTCCTGCGGCAAGTCGATGGCAAGACCAAGACGGTCTCCTTCTCCAACGCCGACAGCAACAATAACTCCGGTGCCATGCAGGCCGCGATGTCCGCCTCAACTGGAGTCGGCGGTTCCGTTTATCCCAGTGCTAATGATGGCGGCTTAAACTTCCTGAAGAAACACTACAAGCTCGTTTCCGGAAGCTATCCTAAGAAGGCCACCGATGTCATCCTGATCGTCGATCGCGATGGGTCAACCAACATCAATGCCCTGAAGAACTTAGGGTATTCAGTGAAGGCCAACCAAAAGTTTAGCTACAACAAGATTGTTGGCACATCGATTAAAATTGTGAACAACAATGACTACTACCAGAGCCTTCCTACTGGAAACTACGTGCCAAATAAGGCCACGAACTCCCTGTACAACAACAGTAATAACACCACGCTGAAGGTTGCCGGGATCGTGAAGGTGAAGTCCAAGTCTTCCGAAAATGTTTTGGCTTCAGGGATTGCCTACAGCGACAAGCTCACCCAAGACATTATCCAGAAGAACAAAGATTCCAAGATTGTGAAGGCCCAGAAGAAGGCCAGTGACAACGTGATGACCGGCCAAAGCGTCGACAGCACCACGAAGAAGTCCCTGGTCAGCTACCTTGGTGGGTCCACCACGCCAGCTAGCATCCTAATCTACCCGAACACCTTCAAGAACAAGGACAAGGTTCTCTCTTACCTCGACAAGTACAACAAGGGTAAGTCCAAATCGGACAAAGTCATCTATACCGATATGGCCGGTACCGTGTCTGACCTGACCGGTGGCCTGATGGACGCGATTACCTACGTCCTCGTTGCCTTTGCTGGTATCTCGTTGGTAACCAGTATGATTATGATTGCCATCATCACCTACACGTCAGTTCTCGAACGGACCAAGGAAATCGGGATTCTCAAGGCCTTAGGTGCCCGGAAGAAAGATATCACCCGCGTCTTTGATGCCGAAACATTCATTCTTGGGGTTGGTTCCGGGGTCTTAGGGGTCGTCATTGCCTGGCTCCTGACGTTCCCAATCAACGTCGTTTTGAAGAATATTACCGACCTGAGCAACGTCGCCCACCTCAACCCGGTTCACGGGATTATCCTGATTATCATCAGTACGGTTCTGACCATGTTGGGTGGCCACATTCCAGCACGGATGGCTGCGAAGAAGGACGCCGCTACGGCCTTACGTTCTGAATAATCTCTAAACTAGAATTTCTAAAGGGACTGCTAACCTGTGAGTTAGTAGTCCCTTTTGTTTTGGAGATCGGCAACCGTGGTGGTACTGGACGCCTTACCGGCCGGCAGCTAGGGGCTGGAACGGTGCGAACACAACTTGAAGCCTCGAAGCCCACGAGTCTTCAAGCTTGGTTTTCTCCTAAGCCAGTGAGAAGCTCACTCACTGACTAAGGAGAACGACGCGCCTGAGCCCCTATCTGCCGACCTCACGGCTTAGGTGGAAGCACCGAAGCAACTTCTATCGACACCATTGAAACGAGTAGGATAGTCCTGTTTAAACATTTGGAACCACTGTTCTCCTTCCCCACTAACGATGATTTCGACAATCACTAGACACTGAGACACTCGAATATACTGGACAACCTCAATTAGAACGCCGCCAAGCTCTGAATAATTAAGAAACGCAACTTCGTTATTGTCGAGTACTAACCTAGCCGGAGGAGGCCAGGGATGGAGCCGGCCGTGGCGGTGGTGTTAGCCGAGTGCTTTTCTCGGCCTTACACCACGGGCGGCTTTGAAGACTCGCGCCTCTGGCGGGGCTTCAAACCGAGCGAGAAGCCCACAGGGCTGAAGCGTCCCCACAGCAGGCGGAATCCCTGGCAGCCGCAGGCGGCCAATCTAATTCAATCCATAAAAAAACTCGCAGTCCAAAATGGATTGCGAGTTTTGAATTCTAAGTCATTAACCCTCGGCCTGATGCAGATCGCCCATGATGTCATCTTGTGAGAAATCATGTTGTTGGTAATCAGTATCACCGACGGGTAAGTGTTGTTCCAGGGTGTCGAAGATCTGAATCTGAACCTCTCCAGTCACGCGACCGCAACCCAGGAGGTGACCCCCAAAGGTATGGTCGTCATCCAAGAAGTGGTCGTGATAGCCCCCGACCGCAACGCCGTCAAATATCTGTGGGGAGTAGTATCCCAACAAGGTCCCCTTCACCGTGTCGCGAGTGAAGATACTCTGGTTCTCAGCGGTTTCAGCCAAGGACTTGAATGGTCGACTGGATTTGGCTACCGCGCGGGTTTTCACATCCGTAAAGGTCCCGGTCACCATGATCGAGAAAAATGTATTCGCGCCGTGAGTCAGGGCCAAGACTTGGTCATGGACCTCTTCACGCGTGGCATTTTCCACCGTGAGTAATGGCCGATAGTCGGCGAAGTGACTGTTGGCAAATGGCAACGTAAAGTCGTCACCAACGACCGTCACTTTCCCCGCGCTGTTAACCTGGTAAGGCTTGCCGTCTAAGATAATCAGCTCACCATCCAGGCCTTCACCCGTCCCAATTCCGGTATCCCCGTGGGCCAATAGGGTCCGCATTGGCAAGGTTCCCGTCAATAATCCTGGCACCAATAAGGCCAGCGTTCCGTGTTGATATAAGGTTGTTGTCTTCATCGTCATGACTTCCTTTTAGCTTAAGACATCTTCGAGTAACAAGGACTTTAATTGTAAATTGTCGCGGTAATCCACGGGGATTTCCACCACGACTGGGCCATTGGCGGCCGTCGTAAAGGCTTCACTCAGGGTGCTTGCCAGATCGGCGGCGTGATCCACGCGCAACCCAGTAGCGCCAAAGCTTTCGGCATACTTCACGTAGTCCACGGGACCAAAGCTAACCGCGGCATCATGACCGTATTTGGCAATTTCTTGGAACCGGACCATGTCATAGTAACCGTCAGTCCAAATGATCTGCACAATCGGCAAGTTCAACCGCACAGCCGTCTCGAGTTCCTGGCTGGAGAACAGGAAACCACCGTCACCGGCAACCGAAACAATCGGCTGGCCGGGTCGTTCGAGTGCGGCCGCAATCGCCCATGGAAAAGCGACGCCCAACGTTTGCATCCCGTTACTGAATAGCAGGTGCCGAGGTTGGTAGCTCCGGAAGTAACGCGCCATCCAAATGTAGAAACTCCCGACGTCTACCGTCACGGTTGTCTCGTCATTCACTTGAGCCTGTAAGGCCTGGATGATCGCTAATGGGTGAATCCCATGGTCGTCATCTGGTGTTGGGGCTTCCGCCTGGGCAGCTAATTTGTCACCCAAATCGGTCAATTTTGCTTGAACCTCACTGGATAAGGCCCAGTCGCTTGGCAAGGCCTGACCCAACGCATGCAGGGTCTTGGCAATGTCGGCGTGAATCACTAATCCTGGTTGGTAATCGGTGGTAATTTCTGGGGCAACGCTATCGAGACTGACCACTTCGCCCGTCCGATCGGCATTCCAGATCCGCGCTTCGTATTCCACGGGATCGTAGCCCACCGTGATCACCAGGTCACTTTCCTTTAGAAGGTTATCCCCGATTTGGTTTCTGAAGAGACCCACGCGCCCAAAGTAGTTGCGAACCAGGTCACGAGAAACAACACCGGCCCCCTGGAACGTTTCAACCACTGGGATCTCGGCGTGACCTAACAACTCGCGAATCGCGGTCGTCACGTCACTGGCTGAGGCCCGCATACCGGCTAAAATCACTGGTAATTTGGCATGCGTCATCTTGTCAACCAGCGCACTGATCGTTGCGGGATCGGCAACCCCCTGGTCAATAGTTGGTACGGCCTTAATTTCTGGGCGGTCAACCTCACCGTTTAACACGTTTTGTGGTAAGGAGATGAACGTTGCCCCCGCCTTAGGTGCTCGCGCCGTTTGATAGGCGTTGGCAAAGGCTTCGGAGAGGCTGTTAGCGTTCTGAACTTCGACACTGGACTTGGTGGCCGAACTCAGGAGTTCCTTACTAGGAATACTCTGGTGCGTCAGACGGCCAATGTCGTCTTGGGGAACCTGTCCACCCAGGGCAACGACGGGATCGCCTTCCGCGGTCGCCGTAATCAAACTAGTGGTCAAGTTGGAAACCCCAGGACCCGAGGTGGTTGCCACCACACCAGGTTCCCCGGTGATCCGACCAATCCCGGACGCAATCAAGGCGGCATTCTGTTCGTGCCGAGTCACAATGACCTTTGGTGCTCGTGGGTCCTTGCTGTACGCCAGGCCTTCGAAGAGTTGGTCAACCTTCGCGCCCGGAATACCGAACACGTACTTGATACCCTGATTAATCATGCTTTGAATTAACGCTTGTGCGCCAGTCTTGGTTTTTGTCATCGGTGGGTCCCCCGTTTTCATTTTTTAGTTTAATTGTGTTGACAAGTCAACTTAGAATCATCATAATAGCCTTAAGTTGTTTTGTCAACATAGAACCTTTTTCACAACAGAAAGGAGTGCGCCATGATCGATTTAGGTTATCTGGCTCAGGATATTTCTATCCTCCACCGTAAATATTACAAGGACACCAGCCCGATATTTAAGGACTTGGGGCTGAATCCAACGGCCGCCTGTGTCCTACTGACGGTCCACGAGCACCCGGCCATCAATCAAAGCCAAGTTGCCAAGACGCTGGTCATTGATAAAGGCCTCACCACCCGTGAGGTCAACAAGATTCAGGGTCTCGGCTACCTGACCAAGACTGCCGGGAGTGGCAAAACGCAACTCCTCAGCCTCACCCCGGATGGTGAAGCCGTCGTGGCCCAGGTTCAAGACATTCGTCGTAGCTGGTGGCAAGCCCGCTTCGACCAAACGGGCATCGATGCCAACAGCCCGTTGATCCCCGCGATCCAAGCCGCGGTGACCAACATCATCGACGATCCCAACGTTCCAGCAAAATAGAAGATTAACGCCTGTCGCCATTCCTTTTTGGGAGTGCGGACAGGCGTTTTATTTTACTTGTATAAATGTGTCCACTAACAGGCAACCATGGTGGTACGATTCGCCTTACCGGCCGGCAGTTCGGGGCTGGAACGGTGCGAACACAACTTGAAGCCTCGAAATCCCCGAGTCTTCAAGCTTGGTTTTCTCCTAAGCCAGCGAGAAAAACACTCACTGACTAAGGAGAACGACGCGCCTGAGCCCCGAACTGCCGGCCTCACGGCTTAGTATAGTAACATTATGGCAACAATTATCGATACCAACGCAGTTAAGTCAGATTGAAGTTACCTCGGATCATTTCAACTCAAACAACTTGAAACATCACTTCAGAGCAGCTGATAGTAGCCTGTCCGACGTATCTAAGAATCAAATTGTTAGATACTAAAAACGGGTAAGCACCACTTGGCCTCAGCCAGGTGATACTTACCCGTTCAGTACTTCAATTCAGTTATCTTTAGTTATGGTAAAGCACAGTCCTAGCCGGAGGAGGCCAGGGATGGAGCCGGCCGTGGTGGTGATGTTAGACCGAGTGCTTTTCTCGGCCTTACATCACGGGCGACTTTGAAGACCCGCGCCCCTGGCGGGGCTTCAAATCGAGCGAGAAGCCCGGGTCTCAGGCTGAAGCGTCCCCACAGCAGGCGGAATCCCTGGCAGCCGCAGGCGGCCAACTTGAACTAACCTAGAAAATTAGTCCTTAACTTCATCACTAGCAGCAGCGATAAAGTCGCGGAACAAGCCTTCTGGACGGTTTGGCCGGGACAGGAATTCTGGGTGATATTGTGAGGCCACGAAGAACTTCTTTTCAGGCAATTCAATCACTTCAACCAAGTGGTCATCAGGTGATGTCCCGGAGAAGACCAAGCCCTTAGCGGCCATTTCTGCCCGGTACTGGTTGTTGAATTCGTAACGGTGACGGTGACGTTCCTGAACAATCTCTTGATTGTCGTAGGCAGCAGCAGCGCGGCTACCAGCCTTCAACTTGCAAGGGTACAGACCCAGCCGTTGGGTCCCACCCATTTCGTGGACGTCAGCCTGATCGGCCATCAGGTCAATGATCTTGTGGCTAGTCTCAGGGTCCATTTCCGTAGAGTTAGCGTCCTTGTAACCGAGAATGTCGCGGGCAAATTCGATGCTGGCCACTTGCATCCCCAGACAAATTCCTAGGAATGGCACGTCTTGTTCCCGCACATACTTGATTGCCGTAATCATACCTTCGATCCCACGGTCACCGAACCCACCGGGAACGATCACACCGTCGGCATCGCCTAAGATATCCGCCACGTTATCTGGCGTAATCTTTTCGGCATCGATCATGTCCAAGTCAATCTTAGCATCGACTGGATAACCGGCGTGTTGTAAGGCTTCGGCTACGGAGATGTAGGCATCATGCAAGCCGACGTACTTTCCAACCAGGGCAATCTTAATCGTCCGTTTCAAGTTCTGCATGTGGTCTACCATCTTGGCCCATTGTGCCATGTCAGACTTAGGTGCATCTACCTTGAAGTGATCCAAGACAATCTGGTCCAAACCTTGTTCTTGTAACCGTAATGGGATGGAGTAGATCGTTGGCACGTCCATGGATTCGATGACGGCTGAAGGTTGAACGTCACAGAACAACGCAATCTTCTGACGCATATCCTCCGTAATGTGATTCTCAGTCCGGACAACCAAGATGTTTGGTTGAATCCCAATGCTCCGGAGTTCGCGAACAGAGTGTTGTGTTGGCTTCGTCTTCATTTCGTGAGCCGCATGCAACGTTGGCACAAGAGTCGTGTGAATGTAAACGACATTCTCGTCACCCACTTCAGACTTCATTTGCCGAATGGCTTCCAGGAAGGGTTGGGATTCAATATCCCCAACAGTCCCTCCGATTTCAGTAATCACGAAGTCGGCACCCAAAGTCTTGCCGGCCCGCATGATCTTTTCCTTAATCATACCGGTGATGTGAGGGATCACTTGCACAGTTGCTCCCAGATAATCACCGCGTCGTTCCTTTTCCAGAACTTCCGAATAAATCTTACCAGTCGTCACGTTTGAGAACTTGTTCAGATTGTTGTCGATGAAACGTTCGTAATGACCCAAGTCCAAATCAGTCTCGGTCCCATCATCGGTCACGAAGACTTCCCCGTGTTGATACGGGTTCATCGTGCCGGGATCCACGTTGATGTAGGGATCGAATTTTTGAATGGTTACGTTTAACCCACGGTTCTTTAATAACCGTCCTAGGGAAGCAGCTACGATTCCCTTACCTAGTGATGAAACCACGCCGCCAGTCACAAAAATATATTTGGTCATGTGCAAACTCCTTGTAAGATTATTTAGGGTGTAAAACTATAAAAAAACTCCCTATTCATTCGGAATAGGGAGCTACTTCACCGTTCAGTTGTCCTCACTACAAGTAGCAAGGAGCCCAAAAAACATACTAACTGTTTTTCGACTGTAGGTCAAGCAAACATTTTCAATTTACTTTTGATCGCTGTCTTCTTCGTCATCGTCGGCTTCATCATCGTCATCAGAGAAGTCGAGATTGTCGGTGTCATCGTCGTCCGGGGCTTCCATCTGAGAAAGCTGGTCTTCGATACCATCTGGGATGTCTTCCGAAGCATCTTCTTCGTCATCGTCATCGATGCCTAAGCCGGTCTGTAACTTGCCCAGGTCTGGCGTTGAACCGGTTGAATCGTCATCATCGTCGTCATCACTGGCGTACGAGGTGTCGTCATCTTCTGGATCATCGTCATCGTAATCGATTACGTCGTCGTCATCGGTCGTGTCAGCGAGGAAGGCGTTAACCTTCTTACGCTTCTTACGCTTAGGTTGATCTTCATCTTCCTCAGCGTGAACCGTCGCTTCATCGATGGATTCAAACGGATACCAAGTTCGCAGTCCCCAGAGGTTATCACCCAGAGAAATGAAACTACCATCGACATTTAAATCCGTATAGAATTGGGACAGCCGGTTACGAACTTCTGCGTCACTGTCGCCCAAATAGGCTTGCACGGCGTTTGCTAAGTCGGCAAATGCCATCACGTCACCGTGTTGAGACAAAATGGCGTGAGCAACTTCGATCATTGATAATTCCTTTTTATTCTGGCCCTCAAAGACTTTTAATTCCAAACTGGTGCACGTCCTTTCCACAGTCTACGAAATATGATACTCGTTTATGCCGTAAATTGCAATCGAATCTTGTAGTTCCCGACTAATTCTTCACCAGCATAGAGCAGGTAGTCAATCTTAACGTTTCCGCTAAATGGTCGCTCCTGAAAACTGGTCTCCAGATATGGCGTCACGGTCTCGATTGGCATGATGCCATAAGGCGTCTTGTAGCGCGCCGTGACCCGTTTGCCACTGATGAAATGTAACCGAAGCTCGGCCTCCGCGTTTCGCGTCAGGTGGACCTCACCTTCTGGCGTGAACTTCATCGTCACGGGTGTTTCCTTCCCCGTCTCTTGATCGGGTTCCAGGTAGCGAAGATAGAGATTTAAGCCCATCTGAACGAGCTGACCCTCCACATCTAAGCGGTAGTCGGAAACGTCTCCATCCTGTTTAATATGCGTTTCCAAGTGAATCATCACGGGCACCCCCGTTGATAACTGATCCATCTGCACACTCCCTTTCCGTGAATTGTCTGCGTTAATTATAGTTCATTTTTCATGGAAAACCTATTCTTTATACTTTAATTCAAGGTGAATTATATGCGAAGAATCTCACCTTCGGTGGGCAGGGATGACACCCTGTGGGGAACGGGCGAAGCCAAAGAACGGTCTTCGCCCTCGCCTGCAAGCCCCACCAAACCCGTGGGTCTCGCAGACGTCCCGTGCTGTAAGGCCGGAAACCCACCGGCCAAAACACCACCGACACAGGGTGACATCCCCGCCCGCCTACGGCTACGATCCAGCACTCAAGGTAATCTTAAATACCCTACCGTAATCAGCAAACTAATATTAATCGCTAATGATATTGGTATTGATCATTCGTAGTAACTATCAAGTTTTCTCCAAACACACGGAGCACAAATCTAGTCTAACCCCACCCCTACATCCCCAACCATGACGGGGCCTAAGTTTTCTAGTATAATGAAAACATTGAACCTAGACGACTGAAAGGGGGATGTCTCTTGGCACCATTTAATTTAGCGACCAACCGGATTCAGACGCTGACGACAGCCATTGCGGCCGAACAGAAGAATCAGGCTTTCGGCTACACCAATGCCCTGCTGGATCTAATCCCCCGGCTTAAACAGCCCATATTGCACTTCTGGACCATGCCGCCAACTGTCATCATGGGGATTAAGGATAAGCGGCTACCATACCTTACAGACGCTGTCAGCGCCATTCACAGCTATGGCTACGACCATGTTCTCCGGAATTCCGGCGGATTAGCCGTGGTGGCCGACGGCGGCATTCTAAATGTCTCGTTGTTTCAGCCCTTAACGACTCCTGCCCTTAGCGTGGCTGGGGCCTATGACCAGATGCTGGACCTGATGGCAGCCGCCTGGCCGGAACTCGACCTGGCCCATCACGAGATCACCCGTTCCTATTGTCCGGGTGACTACGATCTCAGCGTCAACAACCGCAAGATTGCCGGGATTTCGCAACGTCGAAGTCCGCACGCCATGGTGACCATGCAGTACCTCAGTGTCACCGGTGACCAGCTCACCCGGGGAAGTCTGGTTCGCGATTTCTACCGTGCGGGTCTTGGGGACCATCCCAACAATTGGAACTTTCCCGACGTCGATCCCGATGTCATGACCACCGTGGCGGATCTCCTGGGTCTTCCATTCACCGTGGAAGACGCCCAGCAACGGATCCTTGGGGCCTGCACCACGGCTGGACTCGACATCGGCCAAGGCAAATTAACCGCGGCCATGGCGACCCCTTGGTTTCAGGATCGTTTAGCCCACGCGACCGCCCTCATGGCGCGCCGCCAACCCATTTAAACGTTTAAATCAAGAAGGAGGAATCACTGTGAGTTACGCAACTGCTCGGTTACCCCGAGAAAAGGTCTTTCGCGACCCCGTTCACAACTATATTTACGTTCAACATCAAGTTATTTTAGACTTAATCAACACCCGTGAATTTCAACGGCTACGGCGTATCAAACAACTCGGAACCGCTTCGCTTATCTTCCATGGGGCCGAGCACTCGCGTTTCACCCACTCGCTGGGGGTCTATGAAGTCACCCGACAGATCTGTGATAACTTCCAACGCAACTATCCCATGGAAATCCCTGGTGACGGCGGTTGGGACGACCGTTATCGGTTAACGGCCTTATGTGCCGCTCTCTTGCACGATATCGGCCACGGCCCTTATTCCCACACCTTTGAACACATCTTCCACACGGATCACGAAGCCATTACCGCCGAAATCTTGACGTCACCGACCACCGAGGTTAACCAGGTCTTACGGCGCGTCAGCCCGACCTTCCCCGAAGAGGTTGCAAGTGTTATTCAAAAGACCCATCCGAACCCCCAGGTGGTTCAGATGATCTCCAGTCAAATCGACGCTGACCGCATGGATTACCTCCTGCGTGACGCCTATTTCACGGGAACCGAATACGGAACCTTCGACATTACTCGAATTCTGCGGGTCATGCGCCCTTACAAGGACGGGATCGCCTTTGCCATGAACGGGATGCACGCCGTCGAAGACTACATCATCAGTCGGTTCCAGATGTATCAGCAAGTGTACTTCCACCCGGTTTCCCGGGCCATGGAAGTCATCTTGGATCACCTGCTGGCCAGAGCCAATGAGCTCTACCAAAACGGTAATGAGGATGAGAGCTTCGTGCCCCATTTACTCTTACCATTCTTCAATCACGAGTTCGATCTCAAGGACTACCTGAACCTCGATGACGGAGTACTGACCACCTATTTCATTCACTGGCGTGATTCCGATGACGAGATTCTGGCCGACCTGGCTCACCGTTTCCTTGATCGAAAACCCCTGAAGAGTGTGATCTTCTCTGAAGAGACACAGGACCTGATTCCGCATCTCCGCGACCTCATCGCCTCGGCTGGATTCAACATCGACTACTACACGGCTACCGACAACAGTTACGACCTGCCTTACGATGATGCCTACGACCCGCGGGTCACGCATCCCCTAACGCAGATCGAACTTCAGGAACCGGATGGATCACTGCGAGAACTCTCAACAGTATCGGACCTGGTCAACGCGATTCGGGGTAAATTCTCTGGGGACCAACGTTTCTTCTTCCCTAAGGAAATGCTTAGCCCGGATAGTCACGATCCCGAGTTGTTCCAACCCATTTACGATGAATTCAAACAATACATTCAAAACAACCAGTTGATTCAGCCGAAGGAGACTGATCACCATGACCATTAAACTCATCGCCGTGGATATTGACGGCACCCTCCTCAACGAAAATGACGAGCTGACGCCTGGTACCATTCAGGCAATTCAAACGGCCCGTGACCGGGGTATCAAGGTGGTCTTGTGTACCGGGCGGCCGCTCACCGGGGTCACGCCATATCTGGACGCCCTTGGCCTGAACGGTGATGACCAATACGTCATCACTTATAATGGATCGATAGCCGAAACTGTCTCTGGTAAAGTGCTGACGAAACATTCACTCAGCTATAACGATTACGTTGATTTGGAAGCTCTCGCCCGAAAATTTCAGGTTCACTTCCAAGTTTTGACCCCCGATCACATCTACACCGCCGATCAGGACATCAGTCCCCACACAGTCACCGAGAGTCACTTCGTCCATCTCCCCCTCCGCTATCGAGCGGCGTCGGACATGCCTCGCGACCTCTTGATGCCCACGGCCATCTTCATCGACGATGCCCCCGTCCTTGACCAAGTTGAGGACCAATTACCCCGCGAGATTTACGATCGGTTCTACGTGGTGCGCACCATGCCCTACTTTATCGAGGTGCTCAGCAAAAATGTCAGCAAGGGCAACACGCTGGCCGAGCTCGCTGCGACCCTAGGGTTCACCGCCGCCGAAGTCATGGCGATCGGTGATCAGAACAACGATCTCCCGATGCTGACCTACGCCGGCCTCGGGGTGGCCATGGGAAACGCCAACGATGCCGTGAAGGCCGTCGCCGATACAGTGACGACGCCCAACACCGCCGATGGCGTGGCCACCGCAATTCAACGTTACGCCCTACCCTAACGACATGAAGGAGAATTGACGACTAACATGACAATTAAAATGATCGCCATTGATATCGATGGCACCTTACTCAATGAAAAGAACGAACTGGCTCCCGCCACTATCGCCGCGGTTCAAGCCGCTACGGCCAAGGGCATTAAGGTTGTGCTATGTACTGGCCGGCCACTGACCGGAGTTCAACCCTACCTCGATGCATTGGAACTGAGTGGTGACGACCAATATGCCATCACCTACAACGGATCGGTTTCCCAGACTGTTTCTGGGAAGATGATGACCAACCACTCTCTCAGTTACAACGACTTCATCGACTTGGAAGCTCTCGCCCGGAAACTCCAGGTCCACTCCCAAATCGAAACGCCCGACTACATCTACACACCCAACAAGGATATCTCGGCCTATACGATCGCCGAAAGTATGCTAGTGAAGATGCTCATCCGTTACCGGGCCGTTGGTGAAATCAGCCGCGACCTAACGATTTCTAAGGCCATGTTTGTCGACCACAAGGACATCATTGACCGCGTCAATGCCGAGATTCCACAAGAATTCCGGGACCGGTTCTACGTCGTTCAAAGCACACCATTCTTCGTTGAAATCATGAACAAGCAAGCTAGCAAAGGGAACACGCTGGGTGAACTCGCAACCAAGCTGGGCTTTACCGCCGATGACGTCATGGCCATCGGGGACCAAGGTAACGATCTGACCATGATCGAATACGCTGGTCTCGGGGTTGCCATGGGTAACGCCATCGACGAAGTTAAGGAAGCAGCACAGGTCACGACGCTTACCAACGTTGAAGACGGTGTCGCAGCCGCCATCCATAAGTACGTCTTAGACTAAATTTGTTTGGGTGCCGCCTACGGTGGACAAGGTTCCGTCCTGTGGGGCCCGGAAGAAGCCAAAGTGCGGTCTTCTTCCTCGCTTTAAGCCCCACCAAAAACGTGGGTCTTAAAGTCGTCCCGTGCCGTAAGGCCGGAGGTTCACCGGCCAAACACCACTGACACAGGATTCCACCTTGTCCTCCTCCGGCTCAAACTTAATATGCTACATGTAAAATAAATAGACGCGTCACTATCAATTATTTCTGGTAGTGGCGCGTCTATTTTCTTGTCATCACTTTATTTGATTGTCGCCGTTTTTCCTTTAACCGCCCGAATCACGTAACTGCCCTGCCAAGGCCCGGTCCACCAGCCATCAAACCCAGCCGACTTGGACAGCAAGACCTGACAACCAGCAGCCTCCAAAAAATTTTGGTAGCCGCGGCGGTGATGTTCTGTATCAACAATGAGCAGTTCACCACCCGGTTTTAAGACCCGAACGGCTTCCTCTAACGCCTGATAACGTTTAGCTTTGGGTTTAATATTGTGCACCGCAAAGCTGGTAGTGACGACGTCAAAACGGTTGTGATCATAAGGCAAATCCACCATATCCGCCGTCACCAAGGTTACGCGATCGGCAACCCCCAAAGCTGCCATATTTGCCATCGTTGCCTGTTGGGAATTCTGTGATTGGTCTCGTGACCGCCAGAGATCGACGCCCACGGCCCGACCGGTTACCGACAACTCTTGGGCCACGCGGCCCAATACGGCACCATGCCCACACCCCAGATCCAGGACCTGAGCGTTCGGGTCAATCGGAATCTGACTCAATAACCGTTCCCAAATGCTTTTCTTTCCCCGTAGTGATGTGTGTAAGAAGATCCCGGTCCCAGCCACGAAAATTAAACCAACAACGATATCCCAAAACCGTCCTATCGCGCTTTGTTCCCAGAAAAAACTACTGAAGAAAAAAAGCGCCGCAACCAAATAAAACATTGGAATTACGGGCGCATCAATACCAGACGTCACTCTTTTCATTTTAATTCGCTCCCCTAAGTGAATTTTATAGCAGTGTTAAAATAATGCCGATAATCACGTACACCCCACCAGAAACCAATCCGTAACGGGCAAATCCATTCACCACGATCGGCGAGTTTTTCACCGTCGCCACGTGACGCACGTCGATTTTCTTTTCGCGTTCCTCTTTGGTTACCGGATCCCCTTTACGTCGTCGCCGACGCCACCCGGTAAACAAATGACCCTTGGCTAATACCCCAATCATCCCCAGGACCAGCAGTGCCAGCCCAATCATGAAGAGTAAGTTGCCAATGACCATTAAGGGTTGTTTCAAGATGCGCATTACTAACGCAACAATCAGTCCCACAGCTAAGGTGCCTGTGGTCCAGCGCTGCCAATTTGTCATGGCAGTTGCTCCCTTCAAATTTTAAATTTACACGTGACTTCCATTGTGTCGTCCGCCTACGGCAACCAGACGCCACCCTGTGAGGCAGACCTGAAGCCTGAGAAACGGTCTTCAGGACAACCTTGGCCCTCGAAAAACACGAGTTTCAAAGTTGGCCGTGCTCTAAGCCTCGGCTAAGACCACCGACACGGGGTTCTGTCTGGTTTTCTCCGGCTAGGAATAGTGTACATCCCAAAAACATCGGTGCCTTCTAACCACCCTGATCACGTAATACTGATAATTATCCAGCAATCGAAAGTCGAGTTTAAACGCATTCAGCTGGTCAGTCGATCTTAGCCGGAAGTGGACAGGGACGATACCCTGTGTCGGTGGTGTTAGGTCGGCGATTTATCCGGCCTTACACCACGGGACGTTCTCGAGACCCACGTTTTTTGTGGGGCTTGAGAGCGAGGTTGAAGACCGACCTTTGGCTTCGACCGTTCCCCATAGGGTATCGGTCCTGTCCACCGCAGGCGGCAAAAGATCACCACCACATGTAGTTAGTCTAACCTATTTTAGCAAAAAAACTTGAGCCGTGTGCACCACGACCCAAGTTTTTTCAGTTTCTTTATTGTTCTGCGGACCGGAAACGGTTCTTGAACAACGGGCTAACTGGCCGGTTTTCGTTAATCCGCTTGATGGCTTGGCCAATCAGGGGACCGACGGAGATTTGTTGAATCTTGTCAATTTGCTTGTCTGCCGTTAATTGAATGGAGTCCGTCACCACTAATTTCTTAATTGGGGACTTTTCGATTCGTTCAATGGCTGGACCCGAGAGAACGGGGTGGGTACAACTTGCGTAGACCTCGGTAGCGCCGGCATCCATCAGGGCTTGTGAACCCAATGTGATCGTTCCGGCGGTATCGATCATGTCATCAATCATGATGCATCGCTTACCCTTGACATCCCCGATAATATTCATGATCTCGGCAACGTTGGCTCTAGGCCGCCGCTTGTCGATAATGGCAATTGGGGCCTTCAAGAATTCTGCCAATGCCCGGGCACGGGTGACCCCACCATGGTCTGGTGAGACCACAACAGCGTCCTTGTCTAACCCGTTGGTCAGGAAATAATCGGCTAACAGTGGGGCACCCATCAAGTGGTCCACTGGAACGTCGAAGAATCCCTGAATTTGAGCGGCATGCAAGTCGAGAGCCAGTACCCGCGTTACGCCAGCCGTTTGTAGCATGTTTGCCACTAATTTGGCCGTAATTGGTTCGCGAGACCGGGCTTTTCTGTCCTGTCGGGCGTACCCGTAATATGGAATGACCACGTTGATAGTGGCCGCACTTGCCCGTCGTAAAGCATCAATCATGATCAATAATTCCATCAAATTATCGTTGACTGGTGCCGACGTGGATTGAATCACGTAGACGTGACAACCACGGACACTTTGCTCGATATTAATCCGAATTTCACCGTCACTAAACCGATCCACCGAAGTTTTCCCTAATTCAACACCAACCTCGCTAGCGATCTTTTCCGCTAACGGCTTGTTAGAGTTTAACGCAAAAATCTTTAGTTTAGGGTCAAAATATTGCGTAGCCATAATTTCCTCCAATAGCAACTAAACTGCCAGAATTTACTATAATAATTTTATGCTATCGTGTCGTGAAACACAAGACCCTCGCTCTAATCTTCACCGCGATACGGGAGTTTCTGGTAATAATTAGGCTTATTGGTCTGGCGTTGACGCGCGATGGCCATGTCATATTGCTTTAAGTCGTCTGTAATTGTTGATCCAGCAGCCACAAAACTGTGGTCCGCCACATTCAATGGGGCGATCAAGTTTGAGTTTGACCCGATGAAGGCGTCATCCCCCACGACCGTCTCGTGCTTGTGTTGCCCATCGTAGTTCACGAAGATGACCCCACAGCCGATGTTGATGTGCTTACCCAGCTTGGCATTACCCACGTAAGTCAGGTGACCCACCTTGGTGCCCTCGCCAATCGTGGCCTTCTTGACCTCGACGAAATTCCCCAAGTGAACCTTAGGCCCAATGTGTGATTCTGGGCGTAAATGACTGTTAGGGCCAATGTCACTGCCACTAGCCATCGTAGAATCTTCCAACAGAGAAGAAGTGACGGTGACATGGTCAGCTAACGTTGAGTTCCGGATCTCGGAGTGAGCGCCGATGTAGCAATCCTCGCCAATGACGGTAGATCCCTTCAGGACCACGCCGCCTTCAATAATGGTGTCGGAACCAATCTTGACACCGGCATCAATGTACGTCGTGTCGGGATCGATTAACGTGACCCCGTCGCGCATGTGTTGTCGGTTGATCCGGTTACGCATGATCTTCGTGGCGTTGGCCAAGGCAACACGGTCGTTAACCCCCATGGATTCATCGAAGTCCGCCATTTGGTAAGCGGCCACGATATCTCCCTGTTGCTTCAAGATTTCGATGACGTCGGTCAGGTAGTATTCACCCTGAGCGTTGTCGTTAGACGTTTGGTGTAAGGCCGCAAACAACTTTTGGTTGTCGAAGACGTAAACCCCAGTGTTAATTTCATGGATTTCCTGTTCCTCAGAACTGGCATCCTTTTGTTCCACGATCTTTTCAACGATACCAATGTTGTTCCGCACGATCCGACCGTAACCGGTTGGGTCTGGGGCAACAGAGGTTAAGACCGTTGCGGCCGCGTGCTTGGCTTCATGGTAGGCAAAGAGGTCTTCAAACGTTTGAGCCGTAAATAATGGCGTGTCCCCACTCACGATAAGCGTGGTGCCGGCTTCATCCTTCAAGAGTGGTTCGGCCTGTAAGACGGCATGGCCCGTTCCCATTTGTTTGGCCTGAAGTGCGTATGCCGTCCGGTCACCTAACGTGGCCTTGACGTCATCGGCACCGTAGCCCACGACCGTCACGATTTGATCCATCTGGGTCTTCTCTACCTGCGTGAGAACGTGGTCCACCATGGCTTTGCCGCAAACCTGATGTAAGACCTTGTATAACTTTGACTTCATCCGCGTGCCCTTACCAGCCGCGAGGATAATCGTATTTCTCGTGTTCATTCCGATATCTCCTAGTTTAATTGATTATTTTCGGCACCAAAAATTTGGGTCAAATAGTTCCCTGGTGTCACCCGGATCTGTTCGTCCTTTGTGTGGATCTTTAAGAGTGACGTGTACTTGGTCACGGTCCGTTGTCCCTCGAAGTCGCCTTCCGCAAACACGGCAACCCCGGCGAGCTGTGAATCGAATTCATCAACTAATGAACGCAACCCACCCACGGTACCGCCGCCCTTCATGTAGTCATCGACTAGCAGAACTTTGGAACCGGGCTTAACGCTACGCTTGGACAAGGCCATCCGTTCGATACGTTTCGTCGAACCGGAGACGTAGTTCACGCTGACCGTGGACCCTTCGGTAATCTGAGAATCATGCCGCACAATGACAAAAGGCACGTTCAGATAGCTGGCCACGCTCTGGGCCAAAGGAATTCCCTTGGTTGCCACCGTAACGACCACATCAACCGACTGGTTCAGGTACTGCGTCGCCAAGATACGGCCAATTTGCCGCAAGGCAGCTGGCCGGCCGAGGATGTCGGACATATAAACGTAGCCACCCGGCAGGTAACGATCGGCTTCGGACAGTTCCGTAATCATTTCGGATACGAATTGTTCGGCTTCTTCTTTTAAAATGTACGGAATAAACCGTGCACCACCGGCAGCTCCGGGAACGGTCTCCAGCAACCCGGTTCCCCGCGTCTGAAAAGCCCGTTTCAAGATCGTCAGATCTTCACTGATGGAAGACTTGGCCGACCCATATCGCTCTGCAAAAAAGGTCAAGGACACCAATTGATGCGGACGTTCTAACAAATACCGGGTCATATCGACCAGACGGTCACTTCTTCTGACTTTCAACCTCTTCACCTCAACTATTATTTAGTATTAATTGTACCGCCAATTTTAGCATAAATGTTCGGGTTTTTCGTTACATTTCGGTGAGAATTAGGAAAAAGAGCCAAATTTTAAAGAATGTATGGATATTTGGCAGCTTTCAACGTATTTTTTGCTTTTCACGATTCAATACAGGTGATTAACTAAAAATGACCCACCACAGGGGTGAGCCATCGATCTTTTCACATTCATTTTCTTAGATTGTCCCCTTATTCCGCCGTCTGAAGTCGTTGCCAACCCAGTGCGACAAAGTAGAAGATGGCCTCAATGGCCGCGATAAAGAAGGAAACCGGGTAATTCGTGAAGTAACTCAACGTCAGTCCGCTCCAGACACCGATCAGGGCCAAGGCAATGGCCAAGACCATCATCCCCCCCACGGTGTGGGCAAAGTACTTTGCCGTCGCGGCCGGTAAGGTCAACAGGATAAAGATCAACAATGACCCGACGATCTGGGCCGCGACACTCACACTCAGAGCCACTAAGACTAAGAACGTAATTGATAAGGCATTGGTCCACAAACCTTTAACCCGGGCCCCGGTATGGTCAAACGAATCAAACTTCAGAAACCGGTAGAGCACAAAGACTACAATCAGCACCACGAGAGACAACCAGAGCATCTGGCGCACGTCACTGACACTGATGCCAATGACACTCCCGAAGAGAATGCTGGTGGCATAACTGGCATTCTTGTTGGCCAGAGATAAGAACAGAATCCCCATCCCAATGAAGAGTGCCGAGATGGCGCTGGTGGCTGCCTCCCGACGTTCCGAACGAGCTGAGAGCTGGCCGACAATGACCGAACTCACCACGGTAAACAGCAACATCCCATTGAGCGGTGCCCAACCGGCGAAGACCCCGAAGGCCGCGCCAGAGAACCCAATTTCAGACAGGGTGTGCGTCAGAAAGGACATGTTCCGGGCGATCACGAAGACCCCCATAATGCCACAGATCACGGCAATAATGGTCCCGGCCGCGAAGGCGTTGCGCATAAATTCATAACTAAACATTTTCGCCCTCCCAAACCTTGTCGTCTGTCAGCTGAGAAATTGGCCCCTGTTCAACCTTGCCGGGGGTCATCATGAGATATTGATGCGTATATTTCTGAGCCATGGGAATATCGTGGGTCACGAAGAGCACGGTCAGATTCAACCGTTGATTCAATTCGGTCACGAGGTCCAACAGCTCCGTCTTGGTCACGGGATCCAAGCTAGCGGTCGACTCGTCCAAGATTAAGAGGTTAGGCGCCTCCACGAGGGCTTGTGCCAGGTAAGCCTTCTGCTTTTCCCCACCCGATGCCTGGCCAATGGGCCGGTTCGCTAATTCAGTTAAGCCAGTCTGTTCAATGATGCGTTGAACCTTGACCCGCTCCTTAGCCGACAGCCAAGGTAACTTCCAACCGGTCAGGTTAAGCCCGATAAAATCCCGAATCGTCAGCGGATAATCGGCATCGATGTTCCGAAATTGAGGAACATAGCCGATCCGCACGTCGTTGACGCTAGGCAGATAGGTCACCTTGCCTTGCGTTGGCCGTAATTGATGCAGTAAGGTCCGCATCAAGGTGGTCTTGCCGACCCCGTTCTTCCCGATAATACTCCACACCTCACCTTGGCGAATCGTCAGGTTCAGGTCGCTGAAGACGGGATTGTTCGGGAACGTCACGCCGAGATGGTCTAATTTTAAAATAGGTGCATTGGTCATGCGCGACCCTCCTGTTCTTGAATGCGTTGCACCTGGCGATACTGCTTGAGCATCCAGGTCCTATAACTCTGGTGAACCGGCATGGTCTCGGTCACCTTGACCACGGGAATGTGGTGTTTCTTGGCGAGTTGTACCATCGCCGTCACATTTTTACTGGTATTTTGCGTATTTTCAACGAAAAAGGCAATCCGATGATGCTTGATCTGATCCTGCAGTTGGGTGATATCTGCCGGTGTCGGGTCACTATCTTCCTCGATTGACTGGGCAAAATGCGAATCACTAACCCGGTAACCCATGGCACTCAGCGCCAAGTCAAAGACGGGTTCACTGACGGCCACGCGCTGATGATGGCTATTCTTAGAAATAGCGGTCGCCAACTTAGGCAGTTCATCTAGCTGAGCCTCATAAGCTCGTCCGCGCCGGCGGTAATCGGCGGCGTGCTTCGGATCAATCTTACTGAATTGGGTCACCAAGTGCCGGGTCACCTTCACCATCGTGGTTGGGTCGGTCCATAAGTGGGGATTATCCCCGAGTTTCTTACCCATCAGATGACCAATCGACAGGGACTTGGTCTGAGCGTCGTTATTAGCGGCTACAACCCGGTCCATCCAGCTATCGTAACCTAGGCCATTCTCAATGACCACATCGGCCTTAGCGACCGCCTTAGCCGTCTTCACGTCCGGCTCATAACTCTCGGCGTCGATGCTGGGACTGTTGATCACCGTGGTGACCTGACCCTGGTTGCCCAGGATCGCCTTGGCCGCCTCACCGTAGAAGCCCAGTGTGGCCACGACTCGAATTTTATTGCTTTTGTGTTGGACCGTCGGGGCTGCCGAGCAGCCACTCAGGGTGACCCCTACTAAAATCAGGGCCAATAAGACCATGATCCCGAACCCACTAAATTGTCGTTCCCTGCGTCGCAAACTCGTCATCTCTTTTCTCGCTCATTTATGTAAATGGTAATGATTACCGTTTAATATCTTACCAGATAATGTAAGCTTGTCAACCGGGTTTAAGACTTTCCTAATGTTACCTTAATCGTTTGAAATTGTTCACTATCATAGTTGCTATCATGGGTCGCCTGCGGCCACCAGACGCCACCCGGTGGGGCAGACCTGAAGCCTGAGAAGCGGTCTTCAGGGCAACCTTGGCCCTCGAAAACCACCAGTTTCAAAGTTGGCCCGTGCTCTAGGCCGGGACAGAACCCCGACCAAGACCACCGACACGGGGTTCTGTCTGGTGACCTCCGGCTGGAGATCATTAGCAAGCAATGAGATGTATTTCATGAAAAAATCCATAGCTGGCGGCGATCCGTCGATTCTGAAACCAAAACTACTCGTGACAACTTACAGTCATTAAAATCTGGAACTTTGCAAGATTAATCACACCATTCAGCACCCCCGAAAAACCATTCTGAATGTCGTTGAAGACTGCTCCCCTAGCCGGAGGAGGCCAGAGATGGAGCCGGCCGTGGTGAGAATGTTAGACCGAGCGGTTTATCTCGGCCTTACATTCTGGGCGACTTTGAAGACCCGCGCCTCTGGCGGGGCTTCAAATCGAGCGAGAAGCCCACCGGGCTGAAGCGTCCCCACAGCAGGCGGAATCCCTGGCAGCCGCAGGCGGCCAATTTACCGCCACATTAATAATCCCACTGACCAAATCAAAGTCAGTGGGACCATTTGTTTAACACTTAATCAACATACTTTTCCAGAAACGTCTTAACCAAGTCATCATACTTGGCCGGGTCCTTCGCACGCGTGGCAATGTGACCAGCCTCGTTATCGCGGTACCGTTCCTTAGGACCAGCCGCCGCTCGATACAACACATCCAGATTTTCCACCGGAACTGTCTCGTCATTAGCCCCCTGAATAAACAGAATTGGCAAATGCGTCTTCTGAAGTTGCTGGGCGATGTTTCCATCTGAAAGCCGATAACCCTCGGCTAAACGGGAATACTGATCAGCAATTGGCAGGATTGGGTAAACCGGCAGATGATATTTATTGCGAATCCGGTAGCGGGCTTCCGCCAATACGGACGCGTAACCAGAATCGGCCACGACGGCCTTCACGTTATGTGGCAGGTCTTCCCCGGCAGTCGCCAACACCGTGGCAGCCCCCATGGAAATCCCCAATAACACAATTTCACAGTCTTCACCATAGGTGGCAATGACTTGATTAATCCAACCATTATAGTCGAACCGGTCCGGCCAACCGTACCCGATTGTATGGCCCTCACTATCCCCGTGGGCCCGGGCATCGGGCATCAGAACGGTATATCCCCAGTCATGAAAGGTCTTAGCCCAGGGAATCATCTGTTCGCGGGCATGGCCCAAGCCGTGGGCCAAGATAGCCACCTTTTTGGTCGGTTGGGTGGCTTCGATACAGCTGGCCCGCAGAATCAGTCCGTCTAAACTCGTCTGGGTCCACTCCACGGGATTGTGTCGCAGATACCAGGCGTTGTCCGCCGCGGTATTTTCCGCGATCGCTCGTTGCTTCGTCTTGCGTCGGTTACGGCTAAATGATTTCGTTGCGGCCTGGTAGACCACGGCGGCACCACCGAGAACCCCAACTGTGCCAACCGCGGCGGCGATTGCCGTTGCCCCCAGCCACTTCTGCCAACTCTTTGCCATACTGCCTGCCCCATTCCTGACTCGCGTCAAATTTGTTACCTCCACTGTACCTAAAAATGTGGGTCGGTGCCACTATTTACCGTCTATTTGCGTACAAAAAAACTCGAGAACACCGTCTCGAGTTCGTTAAGTCAATTTAAATGGATCAGACGCCCCACGCGTTGTTGTAGTTCTGGCACCACGTCTGTCTCAAACCAAGGATGCTGATGAAGCCAGCCCAAGTTGAGCGGTGACGGGTGAACTAGCGGAAAGTATGCCGGCAGGTAATCCCTGAAGGCAGCTACCGTCGCCGTCAAATTCTTCTGACGCTGAGGCAGATAGGCCTTCTGTGCGTACTGGCCAATCAACAGGGTTAGTTGAATCTTGGGCATCAGCTCTAACAAGGGCGCATGCCACTTTTCCGCAAAGCCCTTGCGTGGGGGTAGATCACCACCATGTGCGTGCTTACCCGGATAATAAAAATCCAAAGGCAACACCGCAATCTTACCGGAATGGTAGAACTCATTCTTCGTGACGCCCATCCAATCTCGCAACCGATTGCCACTGGCATCATCCCAAAACGTCATCGACGCCTGGGCCTGCCGACTGGGCGCCTGGCTGACCAATAAGATTGTCGCATTGGGCTCCACGCGATATAAGGGCAACAGACCCTGTTGCGTCAATTCTGCGTTCTGTGGATCCTGTTGGATCGCGTTAAAAAGCTCCTCCGCTCTGCTCATTAACCACTTACCCCCTTATGGTAACGGCCGGACTAAATAGACTTCTCGACAGAAGCCTTTCATTCCGTTAAAGACGCGCTGTGCTCGGGACTGCTTACTACAAAGTCCAAACACGGTGGGACCAGTCCCACTCATTTGTGCCACGTCGGCCCCGAACTTCATCATCTGTTGCTTCAACTGCGTAATTTCGGGATAGCGATGGGCCGTCAACGGTTCCAAGACGTTACCCATCACCGCACACATGGCGTCAATGTCCTGATCACGAATCCCACGTAAGAGGCCGTCAATGTCGGGATGTTCCAAATTATCGTAACGAATCTGTTGCAGAATGCTGGGTGTCGACACGCTCACCTTGGGCTTGGCCAAAACCACCCAAGCCGCTGGTAACTTTGAGAGTGGCGTGATGCGCTCCCCGCGCCCACGAACATGTGCCGTCCGGCCATAAACACAGTACGGCACATCAGAATCAATTTCGAGTCCCAGCTTAGCCAGCTCTTGCCAGGAAAGTCCGAGGTCCCAGAGTTGGTTCAGTCCGCGCAAGACGGCGGCGGCATCCGAAGAGCCCCCACCGAGGCCAGCCGCCACGGGAATATTTTTTTTAATGCGAATATTGACCCCCTCATCGATATGAAAGCGAGTCTGTAGTAAGTGTGCGGCCTGGTATGCCAGGTTCCGCTGATCGTTAGGGAGGAAGCCGCTATCCGAGGCCACCCGAATTCGTTTATGCTTGGTTAGCGTTTGAATCTCTACGTAGTCCGCCAAGTCCACGGAAGTCATGACCATGTTCCACTCTTCCGCACCATCCTGATGATGATAGGGCGTATCGAGCCCGAGGTTAATCTTGGCAGGCGCCTTTTCAATCAGTTGCATGAGCTCACCTTAATTCCAGATAGACCGAGTCTACCGTTCTCGTGAATATAATTAAGCCCATTATACTATGGTTTTAGGCAAAATAAAAAGGCCTGACCGGCCCAATTATTTATTCATCGAAATCGACTTCGATGTTTTTGGTTAAAATATCGGTATAGCTGTACGAAACCCGCTTGAACGAATTTTCATCCTGGTCTAAATCCACAACGAAAACAGCCGGATAGGTTTCCCGAAGAATGCCATGCCGTTCTGTCGTCTTCTTACGCCCAGCCTGAGCAATCACCATTAACTTGTCGCCAATGCGATCGTCCAGTTTGTTCTTAATGTTCGCTAAACTTGTTGGCATGCCCTTCACCTCTGTGAAACAATTATAGCATGGTTTCACAGAAATTGCAAATTATACCACAACCTACTTTAAACCGCAAGAATCCACAATTGAAAAGGGTTACATAAGTCCTTCATTGTGAAAAGCGTTGGTTAATTCGATAAAGTTTATCAGGGTTAACCGTTCTGGCCGTAGTTGCCGAGAGACACCGACCGTTTCCAGAACGGATTCCAGGCGTTCACGCACCTCGGGTTGCTTACCAAATAAGCCTTGTAAATTGTTCCACAGCGTCTTCCGGCGGTGAATAAAGCAGCCCTTAACAAATTTGAATAAGGCTTCTTCTTCGTACGGTTTAACTGGCAGTGGCTCTCTGGGTGTCAGCCGAATAATCGCGGAATCCACGTTAGGTTGTGGAATGAACGCCGTGCGCGGCACCTCAAAGGCTACGGCCACGTGGGCCTTGTACTGCATCACCACGGAAAGGGACCCGTAGGCCTTGGTTCCGGGTTCGGCCACCAAGCGATCGGCAACTTCCTTTTGCATCATAACCACGATCTCATCGAAGGCCACCCCACTCTGGAGGACCCCCATCAGGATTGGCGTCGTAATGTAATAAGGCAGGTTAGCCACTAGCTTGACGGGATGACCCGGTTCAAACTCCTCGTGAATAACTTCGGCGAGGTTCGCCTTTAAGATATCTTGATTGATGATCTTGATGTTATCGTAATCTGCCAACGTTTCGTCTAAGACTGGTAGGAGGTTTTCATCAATTTCGAAGGCCACGACCTTACGTGCGCCCTTGGCAATCTGTTCGGTCAAAGCCCCAATCCCAGGGCCAATTTCAATGACGTTATCGTCTTCCGTGACCTCGGCGGCATTGACAATGTTCCGCAGGATGTTCAGGTCGGACAGGAAATTCTGACCCAGGCTCTTCTTGGCCACTAACCGATAACGGGTCAGGATGGCTTTTGTTCTAGCTGGTGATCCAATCTCTGGCGCACTATTGTTCATGGGCGTTCTCCCTTTCTCGAATCTGTTTGACGGCTGCCGCAAAGTCTGCGGGCTGGATGCTAAACATCCGGAGCCGTTTTTCAAGTTGTTTGCCGTTGACGTACCCAATCTGGAGAAGTTCCCCCAGTTGCTCACGGCGGGCCTTAGACCCGGCCCCACCAATGAGTCCGGCGGTCATCAAATCTTCATGCGTGATGAGGGTAGGTGCCGCATCGGTTTCGGTGTAGACGTGGTCTAACGCCGCACGAATGGCCTCAGGACTGGCGTGTTCCACCCCCAGCGAACCTCCGGCCTTATCCGGTCGGCCGGCCGCCTTCGGTAAGAAGGCATGCTTGGCGTTGGGCACGGCTTCGGCCACAATCTTACGGATCTTTTCACCGGAAAAGTCAGGATCGGTAAAAATGATGACCCCCCGTTGATCGGCAAGCTTAGCAATCAGTGCCAAGGTGTCCTCATCGATCGCGGACCCTCGCGTTTCAATGGTATCCGCGTTGACTGCGCGATTAATTTGTTTCGTATCGTCCTTGCCTTCGACGACCAGGACTTCTTTAATCTTTTTCATTAATGTGATAAAACTCCTCTGCGTTGTGGTAAGTAGCGGCCGCAATTTCTTCCGGCGTCGTCTCACGTTCCTTGGCCACGGCTTCCACTGTATAACGGGTGAAACCGGGCTCGTTCTGTTCGCCACGATGTGGTTCCGGCGTCAGGTAGGGCGCATCCGTCTCGACCATCATCACGTCTAGTGGCGTGGCCCGAACCGAATCGTGAACCTCGTGAGCGTTCTTAAAGCTGGCCACCCCGGAGTAAGAGATGTGCATCCCCAGATCCAGGAACTTCTTCAGCCATTCGGGATCGCCATTGAAACTGTGCATGACGCCCCCGATGTCGCGGATATCGGCTTCCTTAATGATACGATAGGTATCTTCAAAGGCATCCCGGTTGTGGACCACGATCGGCTTGCCAATTTCCTTAGCGATCGCAATCTGCCGCGCAAATACCTTGCGCTGAACATCCTGAGGTGACGTATCCCAGTGGTAGTCTAACCCAATTTCGCCAAGCGCCACGACACGGTCATCGGTCAGCTGTTCTTCTAACAGTTTTTCCTTGGCCGCATCATAATGCTTGGAATCCTCGGGATGCCAGCCCACCGCCGCGTACAGTTGGGGATATTGGTGTGCCAACTTAATCGCATCGGCATTCAACTGGGTGTTGGAGCCGATGTTGGTCATCTTGACGACGCCCAGGTCCGCCGCTTGTTTCAGGTAGCGTGGAACCTCCTGAATGAATTCCTCACTGTTTAAATGGGTATGTGAATCAAAGATTTTCATCATGATCCTCCTAAGTGTGTGGCCCGATTAACGCTAAAATTGAAAACGTGGGTCGGCGTCTCATCGACCCCCCGCCCACGTTTTTCATGTTTTTACTAACTTTATTCGACTGATGATCCGTTAACCATACTGTCTGGCAGCGTTAAGAGTTGGACCTTGCCGTCGTGTTCGGCAGAAAGTAACATCCCTTGGCTAACTTCACCACGCATCTTACGTGGCTTCAGGTTGGCAACAATGACAACCTTCTTACCCAGTAAGACTTCTGGTTCTGGATACCACTTGGCAATCCCCGACAGAATCTGACGGTTGCCTTGGTCCCCAGCATCCAATTGGAACTTGAGGAGCTTGTCGGCACCGACAACGTGATCGACCGCCTTGACTTCAGCGACCCGCAATTCAATCTTTTCGAACTTGTCGAAACGAATTTCAGGCTTGTTCAAGGTGAGCTCCGTGTCGTTTTCGGCAGCAGCCTGTTGGGCCTCGGCTTTGGCGGCCATGGCGGCGCGACCCTTGGTCTTTTCAGACTTGGTCATTTGACCTTGGATGAAGTCAACTTCTTCCTTCACGTCGATCCGTGGGAAGATTGGTGTCCCCTTGGCCACAACCTGAGCTCCGGCTGGTAAGTCGGCCAATTGTAGGTCGCTCATCGTTAAGGTTTCAGGATCCAAGCCCAATTGGGCAAAGATTTCCTTAGGAGCGTGAGTCATGACGGGACTGATCAGCGTGGCAATCACCCGCAGGCTAGCTGCCAAATGAGCCATAACGGCGGCCAATTCAACGGCCTTGCTGTCATCCTTGGCTAAATTCCAAGGTTCCGTCTCGTCGATGTACTTGTTGGTCCGGGCCACTAACTTCCAAATTTCAGCTAAGGCATCGGCAAAGTGCATCTGATCCATCAAATCATGATAGTTGGCGATAACCGTCTTAGCCGTGGCTTCGAGGTCACCGTCAAATTCAGTAACGCCAGCCTTGAACTCAGGTAGCTTGCCGTCTTCATACTTGTTAATCATGGCAACGGTCCGGTTCAACAGGTTCCCCAGGTCGTTGGCCAGGTCATAGTTCAACCGGTCCACGAAGTCTTCTGGGGTAAAGGTCCCATCATTACCGTAAGGCATGGCCCGCATCAGGTAGTAGCGCAGGGCATCGAGACCGTAACGGTCAACCAGCGTCTCGGGGTAAATCACGTTTCCCTTAGACTTGGACATCTTGCCGTCCTTCATGAGTAACCAACCGTGGGCAAACAATTCATCGGGGGCTTCGATCCCTAACGCATGTAACACGATTGGCCAGTAGATCGAGTGGAAACGAACGATTTCCTTACCCACCATTTGAACGTTGGCTGGCCAGAACTTCTTGAAGAGACCTTCATCATCGCTGGCGTAACCCAGTGCCGTAATATAGTTCAACAGGGCATCGATCCACACGTAGACCACGTGCTTCGGATTACTCTTGACGGGCACACCCCAAGTAAAGGTGGTCCGAGAGACAGCAAGGTCTTCCAGACCTGGCTTGATGAAGTTATTGATCATTTCTGTCATCCGAGATTCTGGTTGGATGAAGTGAGGATGGCTGTGGTAGAAGTCTAACAGCCAGTCCGCATACTTACTCATCTTGAAGAAGTAAGACTGTTCCTTAACGAGCGAAACCTCATGACCGGATGGCGCCTTCCCACCGATAACCTTACCGTTATCGTCGTGGTAGACTTCGGCCAGTTGGGTCTCGGTAAAGTACTCTTCGTCATCCTCAGAGTACCAACCTTCATATTCGCCCAGGTAGATGTCGCCCTGCTTTAAGAGGCGTTCAAAGACTTCCTGCACGGCGGCCACGTGTTCCTTGTCCGTCGTCCGGATGAACTTGTCGTTGGAAATTTCCAGCGTCTTCCAGAGCTGCTTGATGCCATCAGCCATGCCGTCCACGTATTCCTGAGGTGATTGGCCTTGAGACTTGGCCTTGTCTTCAATCTTCAGGCCGTGTTCATCGGTTCCCGTTAAGAAGAAGACGTCGTAACCGTTGCTCCGCTTGTAGCGGGCAACCGTGTCACAAGCAATCGTGGTGTATGAGTTACCGATGTGTAGCCGCCCTGATGGGTAGTAGATCGGCGTCGTAATGTAAAATGTTGGTTTATCTGCCATAAATAAAAATGCCTTCCCTCACTCTAAATTAGTCCGTAATTTTGGGGTTAAATTTTAGTGTAAATTCTAATTAAGTATAGCATAAACCCCGGTTCAGCCATAGCGCTTACCGGGGTTTTAAGGTCTAAATTTAACTGAAGCCGCTCACTTTTAGTGATGATTCCCAGACACCTAGAAGAGGTCCAGCTGCTGTGGGGCCAAATTGTCCCAGTGCAGGCCTAAGATCTCCTGCAAACGCTGGGCATTGGGGGCCGCATCTTTGCCGGAATTGTTATTGAAGATGACACAGACATTCTGGGCCTGCGTCGCCACCTGTTTCACCAGTGCAGCCACTTCTTGGAGTTCAGCCTCACTGTACCGATAGAGGGTTCGGGTCTTGCGCCAGTTAGCACCCTGATTGAACCAGCCCTCTTTGTTGCGACCGTGAAGGCGAATCACCGCCAACTCGGAAGTGGTCACCGTGGTCACCAACGGAATCCCGTTGTTTAAGTTATGTGGTTCGTCGGTGATGACGTTGGTCAGGTGTAACGACTGTAAGTAGTCAGTGACATCCTTGGTCATCCCTGGCGTCTCGAACCAGCTAGGACTACGGAACTCCACCGCAACCGGCAACTGTTCCATTTGTACCCGCACGTCACGGAGGTACTGAATGTTGGCCGTCGTCCGATTGAAGTACGGCGGAAATTGAAAGAGCACCGTTTGGAGTTGTTGATGGGCCACCAGGGGCGCCACCGCACGCTTGAAGTCATCAAACGCGGTAACCCGTTCGGCCGTGGTGGCAGGTGTGGCCCGCTGGTCGTGTTGCGTCATGATCTGATTGGCCTTCAAGATGTACTGAAACCCCTCTGGAACCGCCGCCTGCCAGTTGGCTACGGTCGATTCGCGGGGAATCCCGTAGAACGGCGTATCCAATTCGACTATGGGAAAGTTCCCGGCATATTCACTGAGCGTGACGGGACGGTCTTCCCCACCAATCAGGGCGGGATGCTCTTTCCACGTGGTTAACCCAATCGAAATCATTTTGTCACCTCTTACTTAAAACGTTCAAACTGCTTGATGAGCTCGGCTTCCGGGGTCGTCAATCGCCCACTCAATTGACTAATTAGCCGTTTACCAGCTAGGCGATCGTTATATCGAATCCCGGTCACACTGAGATCGATCAGGGCAAATAACACAGCCACCAGTGCGGCTTGGCGGCGCGCAAAGGTTACCGTGAGCAGGGTCACCAGCTGCCCACCGAAGGCCAGCTGAATGATGCTGTAAATCAGTAAGGTATCCGGAATCAACTGTAAAAAGTTTAGCCAGCGGAGACGCCTCACGAGTCGCCTCAGTTGGATGATGACTGCTTGATGGCTCATAATTTCACCCTCTAGACCTTGAGCTCACTGAAAAACTCAGTTGCATCGGCTTGAACCATATCATAGTCAAAGCCAAGGTTTAATTGTTCCTGATTGACCACGACCACATCGGCCTGGTTGTTACGGTAATCCAGTAGCCCGGCAAACGGGTAAACCCGCATGGAGGTCCCGACAATGACCACCAGATCCGCTTGTTCCATGGCGCCCACCGCCAGCTGAACGTTCAACTGGTTGAGGCCCTCATCGTAGAGCACCACGTCCGGCCGTAACCAGCCGCCATCCGCCTCATGATAGGGCGACTTCAGGTAGTCATGCCAATCCACATGTTCCCCACAGATTTGGCAATAGACATTGTACAGGTTCCCGTGGAACTCTACCAGGTCCTTGGTATCCGCCACCCGGTAAAGATTATCGATGTTTTGGGTGATAACCGTCGCGCGATCCTGCTGGGTCAGCGCGGCTTGCTTGGTATGAATGACATTGGGTTGCGCATCTGGATAGTACAGGTTCTGCTTGACGTAATCATAGAAAACTTCCGGTTCCTGAACCAAACAGGTGTGACTCAGATAATATTCCGCATTGCGATGCCCGGTATACAACCCATTCTTGGATCGATAATCCGGGATACCCGACGGCGTCGAAACGCCTGCCCCGGTTAAGAACACAATGTGCTGAGCATGATCAAAGGCTGCTTGTAAGCGTGCTTCCATCCCCATCATCCTTTCTTAAACGACTAACGTAAAATATAAGGCATCTTCAATTCCTTGAAGAGATCTTCCACTGTCATGCTGTAAATTCGCGTGAAGTAATCTGGCGTATCTTCCTTAGGTGCCGGTGAAGGCAACACAAAGGCATTCTGTTCGTCAGACCGGTTAAAGCCGACGTAGCCCCGCCGTTGCGTGGTCTTCTCGTGCATATCCGAATGATAGAGTTCGAAGATTTGCTTGACGGACAGGCTCAGTTGCCGTTTGGACAGCACACTGGTCAGCGTGGTGAATTCGGTATTGTGTAAGGCTGGTAAATGCCAGGCTTCGAGCTGTTCATCGAAGGCCTTGAACAACTTAACCACGTTGCGCCGGAAGGTAAATGGCGAGTCGACTGGCTTGGCCATAATCACGGCATACAGGCTCTTGGCGGCCTTCAGACTAATTGGATAATCCTTGGTAAACTGGGCCATGACGGCTTCGTCATCTGGACCGAAGAAGACCAGGGCATCTAACAGCGTCAAAGCCCGGAGCGTCATCTCATCGTCGAGTGGCGTTGGTTCTGGCTTGATCGTGGCCTGGACCCCTTTCAGGTAAAGGTCCTTGATTTCAGGGGTAATTAACCCGTGCTTCTGTTGCTCCTTGACCACGACCACGTGGCTCACAATGTCGTAGAGTTCAGTACCCATGATCATCAGTTGTTCATCCAACTTGGGTTGCCCCGTCGTCAGTGAGAAAAAGACCTGGGGGAAGCCGGACAGGATCATTAGCAAATGTACCAATTCGTGGGACGCCGTGTAGTTTGGTGCCGTCAGATCCGCCACTTGAATGGCAATGTCCTTACCCATTTGCATCTGTTGGGCCTGGTCGTGACGCACGTAACCAGACTGCAGGCTACCGATGAATTGAACCTCAACCTTCCCTGGGTACAGGGCGTTGACTTGGTCTAAGAGGCTTTGAACGGCCTCATTTAATTTCACATCTTCTGCTTTCATAATGTTTAGTTGTCACCTATTTTCTTAGATTTTCTTGTCGAACAGCGGTTAGGGCCGCTTGGGCCTGGGCCATTGTTGGCTGCTTAATGGCCTGCAACCGAGCCACCACTGCGGGTAGCTCGGTGTTCGTGGCACCAACAGACAGGGCGAGTGACTTTACCTGCAGGTGCATGTGACCGCGTTGAATCCCTTCGGTCACCAGTGCCCGGAGCGCCGCGACATTCTGGGCCAAGCCTACCGCCGCCACGATACCCATGAGTTCGGTCGCCGTGGGTTGACCGGCCAACTGCTGGTTAATGGCGACCAGCGGAAAGACCCGTGTTGCGCCACCAACGACACCCAACGCCAGGGGAACCGTCAGCTCCCCATGAAGTTCGGTGCCCTGTTCACCCAGCCACCAGCGACTCAAGCCGCGGTACTGGCCACTCTGACCCGCAAAGGCGTGGACGCCACTCTCGACGGCGCGCCAATCGTTTCCCGTGGCAATCACCACGGCATCAATCCCATTCATGATGCCCTTGTTATGGGTCACGGCTCGGTAAGGATCGACCTGCGCGTAGTCACTGGCCTCACAAATTTTCTCGGCAACCGTCGCGCCATCAACCGTTTTGGTGGCCAACTGGGTCACCGGCACGGCCACTCTCGCCGTAACAAGACTGTGTGTGGCGTAGTTACTCAGGATACTCATTAACACGTCCACTTTCAAGTGGGCCTTAATATAGTCAGCGACCGCCTCACAGAGGGTGTTAACTAAGTTAGCCCCCATGGCTTCCCCGACATCGATAAAGACGTCCAGGGACACCCAGTGGGGTGGCAACCGTCGGACCCGGATACTCCGGGCTCCGCCACCGTGTTTCGTCACCAGTGACGGGTGGACGTCATTTGCGACATCCAAAATAGTCTGGCTCTTGGCCTTCAGCCAGGCCTCCAGACCGGTGCTGTCGGCGACGTGATTGAAGACAATTTGCCCCATCACCTCGCGCCGGTCGACCGTGGTCACAATGCCCTCGCGACTAGCCAGGAGTCGACCCCCATTACTGGCGGCGGCAATCACCGAGGGTTCTTCCGTTACCATGGGCACAACGACCTCATGGCCGTCGACCCTAAGATTGACCGCGACCCCTTCTGGCAACCCATAGGTCGTCAGATAATTCTCAATCAATTGATCGTCACCGTTCTGACGGCGCGCCGCAATCGTTGCCAGCTGACTCACCGTAAGATGCGCCAGTTGGGCCAGCTGATCACGCCGGGCCCCATAAGGTAACCGATAAAATGGCAGTTGTGTCATCCACTGACCTCCTATCGTTGACTAAGATACTCAGAAATAATCCCTTCACGCACGCCGCTTTCAGAGAACACGACGCGATCGGAGTCTAACATCTGTAAGAGTGTCACCAGGGGAAGCATCCCCCCGATGATGATATCTGCCCGGTCTGGTTCCAATCCAGAGATCCGTTTCCGATCGACCAAGCCGCCTCGTAATAACCGTTCGAAGGTTTTTAAGACCTGATCGGTGGTGAGGCGATAACCGTGGATATTCTCCACGTGGAGAATCTTCTGTTGTTGCCGATTCATACGCGCTAACGTTCGGTTAGCCCCACCCAGTAAAACAAGTGGTAGATGTTTGGCATCGTTTAGCCACCAAATATCTCGCAGACGTTCCCGCAGGAAAACCTGAGCGGAGAAGAGATCCACCGCCGTCACCCGGTCATCGAGCCGGAATTGTTCGGACAGATTGACCGCGCCAAAGGGCACACTGATCAGGTTGGCATCGCGGCCGTCCTTCACGTGAACCAATTCGCAGCTCGCACCCCCGGTATCTAAAAGCAAACAATCCTTGACCTTGAGCCGGTTAACCGCCCCTAAGTAGTCATAATAGGCTTCCTGATCGCCAGAGAGAACCTCGAGTTGAATGTCCGTTGCCTCGGCTACCCGATCGAGAAAGTCCTTACGGTTACGGGCTTGGCGCACGGCAGCCGTAGCAATACCCCGCACGATTAGATTGGGTAATTGTTCGTAGTAGGGCCGAAATGACCGCAGCGCTCTGATCGTCCGATCCATAGCGTTGGGCTGTAAAATCTTTTCGGGACCCATGCCTTCTGAAAGCCGGCTATCAACCTTGACACGATTCACTTCGCGATAGGTGCCATCTTCATGAAGTTCATTGACTGCCATGCGCACTGAATTCGATCCCAAATCAACAATGGCTAAATTTTGCATGGTCGTTCCTCCGTTTCAGTCTAACCGAAGTAATCAATCCCAATGGCATGACGGACTTCGCGTAACGTCTGTGCAGCCACTTGGTTAGCGCGTTCGCTCCCCTGCTTCAAGATGTCGTAGACGGCATCTTCGTTAGCAGCGAATTGTTCCCGCCGTTCACGGATTGGCTTCAATTCGGCTTGAAGAACGTCATTCAAGTAGCGCTTGATCTTCACGTCACCGAGGCCACCGTGTTGGTACTGAGCCTTCAGGTCTGCAACGTGTTCCTTGTCCTGAGCGAAGATGTCCAGGTAGGTGAAGACCGTGTTGCCTTCGATATGACCCGGATCCTCGATGTGAATGTGTTCGGGATCGGTGTACATCGACATCACTTTTTTCTGAATGTCATCGGCGCTGTCACCTAAGTAGATGGCGTTATCCAAGGACTTGCTCATCTTGGCATTGCCGTCTAAGCCAGGGATCCGCCCCTGACCCTTAGGTGGGAAGTAGCCTTCTGGTTCAACCAGAATATCTTCACCGTAAACATTGTTGAAGCTCCGCACAATTTCACGGGTTTGTTCCAACATGGGTTCTTGGTCTTCACCAACGGGCACGGTGTCGGCCTTGAAGGCGGTGATGTCGGCGGCTTGGCTCACTGGGTAGATGAAGAATCCGGCGGGAACACTTTCACCAAAGGCCTTCTGTTTGATTTCATTCTTAACGGTTGGGTTCCGGTTCAAACGAGACACCGTGACCAGATTCAGGTAAGCCATGGTCAGTTCGTTTAAGGCCGGGATCTGTGATTGCACCAAGATGGTGGACTTGGCTGGGTCAATGCCGACAGCTAAATAGTCCAAAGCCACTTGTAGGAGGCTGTGGCGAATCTTCTCTGGGTCACGCGCATTGTCCGTCAATGCCTGCATATCAGCAATCATGATGTAAGTCTCGTAATCGCCCGTATTCTGTAGGGCAACTCGGTTGCGTAATGACCCCACGTAATGTCCAATATGTAATTTACCAGTTGGTCGGTCACCAGTTAAAATAACGTGCTTTTTATCCATTAATGTTCTCCCTTTCTGAAAAAGCGCCCCATTGGAGTCGGACTCCAATAGGACGCTTACTGCGCGGTACCACCTAACTTGTGGTCAGTATTGACCACCACTTTCGTCGTTAACGGGGACCCCGCGATAATTAATTATCGGTTAAATGACTAAATCCCGATCCAATTCGCCCGTAAAACCGTTTCAGCACTAGCGGTTTCTCTCTGCGATGAGGCTACTCCTATCGCGATTTCTATTCCTTTATTTTAGTGGTTTTCCATGGGAAAGTAAACCGTTGCCCCTCACAAAGATTTTGATATTAGCCGTTGGCGTCAAGGCCCGTCATCCCTAGCCTTTGCGCACTCGCTTTAATTGACATTCCCGCTTAAAATGACTAAACTTGTAAAGCAATTTAGCCTAGTCAAAGGAGGCGGTCAATTTGACCACCAGTGAGGAATCACAAGAACAGCGGCGAGTCGATCACGTTGCAGGCCGGATTGGCGCCCGCATCGAGAAGACCGAAGCCGACTATACGGCAGCTCACCAAGAGCTCCGCAACGTGCTGAAGAATTACAGCGAAAACACGTCGGTTAACTGGTTTGAAGTCGATGACCGAATCGAAACCAGTGCCGAACTGCAGCAACAACGGGCCTTGGTCTCCCGGCTAACTGAAAATCAGAACATCATTCAAGACCAATTAGATACCTTTAAAGAACTCCAGCGGTCGCCTTACTTTGGCCGCATTGACATCCAGGATCCGGATGAACCCACACCGGAATCTTTGTACATCGGGACAGCCTCATTCGTCGATGACGACCAGAACTTCCTGGTTTACGACTGGCGGGCCCCAATTTCTAGTATCTACTATAACGGCGTTCTCGGTCAGGTGGCCTATGACACCCCGGCCGGTGAACAGCACACTGATCTGCTAAAGAAACGGCAATTTCTGATTCAAGATGGGCACATTGAGAACATGTTTGACACCAACGAAACCGTTGGGGACGAGATGCTCCAACATGCCCTAGGTGAACAAAACGATGCCACCATGCAGAACATCGTGGCCACCATTCAACGTGAACAAAATGACATTATCCGCGATACTACCAGTGATCTCTTGGTGGTCCAAGGGGTCGCCGGTTCCGGTAAAACCTCTGCCATCTTACAACGGATTGCCTTTCTGCTCTATCACAGTCGGCGGGACCTCGAGGCCGATCAGATCGTGCTCTTCTCTCCCAACCGACTGTTCAGTCACTATATCAGTGACGTTCTCCCTAGCTTGGGAGAACGCAACATGCGTCAGGTTACCCTGGCCGAGTTTCTCACGCAACGGTTCCAAGGACTGACAGTCCAAACGCAATTTGACCGTTACGAGGATGACCAGACGCAGCCGATTAACCGCCACCTGCGGGCATTTCAAGAGAGCGCGGCCATGATGACTGCGATCCATGATTACTGTTTGAAGAGTTCGCCAGCAACCCTGCGTTTCACCGATATTCGTTTCGACGGTCGGGTCTTCTTCAGTAAGGAAGAAATCCGTGACATCTACGACAGCCTGCCGAATGCCGCTGCGCCCGCCGACCGGTTCCTCCGCACCAAGAATGCCCTGGAAAAACGACTGAAACACCGAATTGCCACGGAAGCTCAGTCCGATTGGGTCCGTGACGAGATCGACCAACTCAGTGACGAGGACTACCACAACCTGTTGGGGGCCAAGCACCTCGGCCAATTTGAACAGTTGGACGATGAGATTGACTTCATCGCCAGAGAAATCGTGCGCCGGCGCTTGCGTCAGGTCGACGATGCCATCTACAACGGCTACTTTCTCGATGTATACAGCCAGTACACCGACTTTCTCAGCCACTGTCCGTTACCGGAAAATGTGACGGCTGAAGAGTGGCAGAACGTCATTGCCACCTACCAACACGATATCGAATTTCACCGGCTGGCGTTGACGGATGCCGCCCCACTCCTCTATCTCCGTGATCTCCTGATCGGCGGCGGTGCGAACCACCGGATGCAGCACCTGTTTGTCGATGAGATGCAGGACTATTCAATGGCGCAACTCATTTACCTGCAACACGCCTTCCCGCGGGCTAAATTAACCCTGCTGGGTGACAGTGAACAGGCGCTCTTCAAGGCCGTTGAGTCACCCGAGAGCATCTTAAAGAAACTGGATGCTGCCTTGAATGTCAAACGGTCACGTTTGATTACGCTCCGTCGGTCCTATCGGTCGACGTATCCCATCACCACGTTTGCCAAGGCGCTTCTGCCCGATGGCGATCAGATCGAGGCCTTCAATCGACCCGGTGATCTGCCTCGCGTCGTCATTCGTTACGATGAAGAGGCAGCTTTCAAGGCCTTGGCTCACGAAGTCACGACTGAATTGGCAACGAATGGCACCGTAGCTATTCTAACCAAGAGTGCCGGTGAAGCCCGCCACGTCTATCAGGAGCTCCACCGCGACTTCGACCTGAGCCTGCTGACGGACAACGACCTCTCGCTCCCTAAAGGACTGGTCGTCCTGCCCATCTACCTGGCCAAGGGACTCGAGTTCGATAGCGTGATCGCCTACAACGTTTCCGCCGAGAACTACCCGGATGACCAAATGGCCGGGACCCTCTACACGATTGCGACTCGGGCCATGCATCACCTGACCCTGCTTAGCATCGGTGCGGTCTCGCCGTTAATTGCCTCGGGGAAGATTCCACAGGCGGATTTGACGATTGAACATGAATTTCAGAATTAACTTGAACTTTGAGGAATGCGGCGGTTGTCGTATTTCTCTTTTTTTGACACCAAATTTATATTGACGAAGAGTATGCCAGATGGCAGGTGGTTCCGCTTAACTCGCCTTCTGACACACTCTTTGACATTGACCTCTGAAAACCAAAAGTGCAAACTACATTTAGGGGAGATGACATCTCATGCATTCTTTTTCAAAATGGCGACCGTGGATCGCGATTATCACAGCTTGTATAACCGTCGGTGGACCACTGGCGGTCGTGATCAATGGGTACATTTTAATGGCCCAAAATGATGTGGATCATCCAGACGTTTTGGTTCTCTTCGGTATCCTCGTTTGGGGCATTGTTGGCCTGATCGGGGTCATTGCTTATGGGATTCCCTGCCACCGTGTGGGGTGGCAGGGGCTAAGTCGCTTGCAACGCATCCTATTCTCAATCTACGGGGTCATCTTCATCATTGGCCTCTTGATCTGGTTGGGATTTTTGGGCATTGTTCCTTACGACTGGGTCGACTGGATTGTCTATGGTCGAATCGGTTACTAGTGCAATTTAAAAGGAGATTGACCTTTATTGGTCAACCTCCCTTTTTTCTGTTAATACAGGCCCTTAGGCGCCTTCGTCGTTCTAAATGACGCGTGCCGACCGTAGTCATGGTATCCCTTCGAGAAATGCAGGTGCTTAGCGGTAACACGAATTTTATAGGTCATGCGTTGTCCCGCAAAGGCTACCGTACTGCCCTTAGGTGAATATTGAATACCTGTTAACCGATAAATATGATGGCCAAGTGCCTGATATTTCAGGTTCTTTAGACCATAGCCCGGTAACCGGTAGTACTTGTGCGACGCATTGTCATACCCAAACATATTCCCCGAACTCCGATGCTTGGTATAAGTGATATACGCCTTGTTATCCCCGTTGCCATTGTGAAACCAGGTCCGCCGTAAAACTTTCGGTGTTCCTTGATGCCACGTGTTCGCCTGAGCCGTCGCGTAGTCGGTCATCCCCATGCCGAATGCAACGACAGCCAGTCCAATCATAAAGCGCGATGTTTTCAAGTGCTGTTCCTCCCCTAAACCGTTCTGCTCATGTACTCTTTCAATTTACACGGGCGACCCCTAAAAAGCAAGAACTCTTTTATTCACAAGCGGAGAGTGCGACAAAAGGCGGTTAGTCAATGAGCATTAACGTCGATAGACGGATAATCCTGGTCTTGGATTATTTGTCTATCGGGGGTAAGCGGAGTTGACTGCCTTCTGTCGCACGTTTCGACTACAGATGTTCGGACCGCAAAAAGTGCCTGAGGCTTCTGTCTCAGACACTCCTGCTAATTAAAATTTGAAAACAGTCGTCAAACAATTCAAGTTATCATGCTCAAATTCCACGAGTACGGCCATAACTGACAGCTAAAGTCTCACACTTTCCTACATAAGCAAGAAAAACTCACGTAGCCGGAGGAGGCCAGGGATGGAGCCGGCCGTGGCGGTGGTGTTAACTGGCTGGTTTTGCCAGTTTACAGCACGGGCGACTTTGAAGACCCGCGTTTCTGGCGGGGCTTCAAAGCGAGCGAGAAGCCCGAGCCCCAGGCTGAAGCGTCCCCACAGCAAGCGGAATCCCTGGCAGCCGCAGGCGGCCTTCTTAAATTTTAAATAGCCTGTTCCGGAGCCCCTTGAGGCATCCGTTTCAAAGCTTGCTTCAACAGGAGTGGCGCCACAACCGTGGCCAAGACAATGACCAGAATCATCACGGAGTAATTGGCATCCCCGAGTAATCCGGCCTGATGCCCAATCTGGGCGGTAATCAACCCCATTTCACCTCGGGCAATCATCCCGGTACCGATGACCGTGCTACTGGACCAGGAGAAGTGACAGAGCCGAGCCCCGAGGCCACAGCCGATGAGCTTCGTGAGACAAGCCAACACCGTGAGACCTAGGATAATCCCAACCTTTTCGCCCACGTGATCCAGCGTCATATTTAACCCGACACTGACAAAGAATACCGGAATAAAAATAGCATTCCCCAGCGGTTCAACATGGTCGGCCAACACTTCCCGATAGGGCGTGTGGGCCACGGCGATACCGGCAAAGAAGGCCCCGATAGCCCCGCTCAAGCCGACAAGGTTCGCTAACCAAGCCATGCCTAAACAAATCACCATCGACATAATTGTCACACTAGAAGCCATGACTAGCCGTTCACTCAGGTGCATCAGGTATGGGGCTACCCATTTGACCAGGACGTAGGTGCCGCCGAAAAAGGCGACCTGTTCCAATAAGACAATAGCCAAGGCCGGTTGCGACCCCGCGGCCTCAATCCCCTGACTGGCCAACAGGCTAATCATCAGGGAAAGTAACACGACGCCCATGATATCATCGGCGACGGCGGCTCCCAGAATCGTGGCCCCCTCCCGCGTAGTCAGCGCGTGATATTCCTTGAGCACAGCCACGGAAATCGAAACCGAGGTCGCCGAAAAAATCACGCCAATGAAGAGTGACTCGAGGCCAGTGAAGCCCCACCACCATGAGGCAAGACCCATCACCGAAATCGGTAGAATCACACCCAGGGTGGCCACAATAATTGCCGGACGCAGGTATTTCATCAGGAGTTGAAGATTACTCTCGAGGCCTCCCAGAAACATTAGGATCACGACGCCAATATCGGAAAATAAGTTAACGAGACTGTTCAATTGCACCCAGTTGAGCAGTGCAGGGCCAATGATGATCCCGATCAAAAGTTCCCCGATCACAGCCGGGACCCCTAAGCGGTTGGCAAAGTTTCCCGCCAACGTGGTTAACACCAAAATCAAACACAACGTTCCCAAAAAAGCCATGCCAATCCCTCTCTCTAAATTCTAATTTAAGTTCCATGATACGCCACTTCTCAGAGAGACAAAAGACACAACTTCACATTCATCAGTCATGACGACTAATCCTTCTAATAATCGTTCATCCCCTTGACGCCCCCCCGAAAATGGGGATACTAAAGTCATAGTCGTTCGATCAAACGGCTGATTCAGGGGAAGGGTGGCGACAGCGATGTCGAAAATTTTACAGCCCACGTTCGGTGGGGGTTTGAAGATGGGGATGCTTGATTTCTTCGTGTTCCTATTTGGGGCAGTAACCTTGATTTTGAACCTATCAGATCAGACCAATCATCTCATCTGGGGTGGCGTATTCGTGGTATTCGCGCTATCCACTCTGTTCACCGTGTTGGGTCTCTGGCGCGGTAAACTCTACCATGATTTTGAAATCTTCTCGGTATTGATTTTGCAGATCGTGTTTACTGGCTTGCTGTTAAACTTTTTACTTTAGACACCACGACTGAGAACCGGTTCTAGTGACTGGTTCTCATTTTGTTTACCTTGTGGGACGATTTGTGACCCACAGAACCGAATTTTAGCCTAAATAGGTAATCTTTTTACCTATTTTCAAACAGCCGAGTGTCCCCATTTGACGGCATTTCAGTTTGGGCTTATCATATAAGTATAGGTTGTTACATGTGCGTAACTTTTAAGTTATGGACAACCATCCTGAACTAATTTGAGAAGGAAATCGAGAGTTAATTCGGGCTCACTGTCATATTTTTTATGGAAAAGGAAAGTGGATACATTGTCAAAACTCTTACGGCCTACGCTTAGCGATATTCTCAAGGTGGGCATGGTTGATTTCTACGCATTCTTGCTTGTTGCGGTTGCTCTTTTAATGGGGTTACCCGACGGAACCAGCCGGCTACTATGGAGTATTCTTCTGGCAATTTTCATTATTTCTGATGCCTTTACCCTCACTGGCTTTGCACGTGAGCGGCTCTATCGTGAATTCGAAGGTATCTCAGCTTTATTCTTACAGCTGGCATTCACGGGCATCATCATCAACGTCTTACTCTAATAAACGTTACAAAAGGCGTACGGGCTTTCGATCCGTACGCCTTTTACATTGCCAAAATTCAGAGAGCCAAAGCCAGAATCGCACCGCCCACAACCACACCCGTCAACAGGAAGATCATGTCAATGCGTAGGCTGGTATCCACCTTTTCCAACGCCGTTGTCGCGTAGATCGACAAGGCAAAGAGTCCTAGGCCCAAGGCGATCGACAGATAGAACTTCAGGTTCGTGCCGTGAATAATAACGCCATAGCCCCATAATCGAATGGCTAAAACGAGAATTGCTGCCGCTATCGCGGTCATAATCGAATAGACAAAGTGCCGTTGTGCATCCATGATCTTCCCCACCCTTTCCTCAGGTCACCGCAAGACACGCCTCTTGAGTTGCAATGAGTGTAGCACGGGGGCCATGAGACGGCTGGCCTTGGCAACCCAAACCGGTTGGTTCGGACTTTAACCGAAACTACTGGTAAAGGGCCGCCTGCGGCTGCCAGGGATTACGCCTCCGGCTAAGATCGATATTTACCATAACTTGGGTGAATTTCAAATCCATCAAAGCTCATAAGCTTATCCCTAACAAATTGTGTGTTACCGGTGGTCATGATTGCCTTTGTACCTATTAATTTCGGAATTCCAACAACCATCGCTTACATAAACCTAAGTCCCAAAACCAAAGAAAATCATCAGCGATCCCTTTCGATCGCTGATGATTTTTGCTTTTTCAATAGAATTTAAACCTCATATTTTTTAATTAAAGTATCCCAAATCAGAAGCCAACGTTGGGTAGGCCATAATGGTCTGGCTAATATCAGCCGAACTCATCTGGTTCTTAATCACAAAGTCGAGGTAATTAATGACCTGTTCGGCCTCCGTGCTCAAGACAGCTGCCCCCACAATGTTGTGGGACGTACGATCAACCACGACCTTAATCCGGGCGTGGGGATCCTGAATCCGCTGGTAACTGTACCAATGCGTCAGATCCAAGTCCTTAACCTGATAGCGATCGGATTGGTCCACTGCTGTTTCCGGACTAATCCCTAGCTGAGCCAGCTGGGTCTTCCCATAAACGACTGACGGAATGACCGGGTACACAATGGCTGGCGAATCGCAGGTGGTCAGCGTTTCTGCTAGATATCGGCCTTCGAAGCCAGCCACCGGGGTCAACTTCGGTTGTGGCCGATCCACGACATCACCCAGGGCAAAGACGTGAGGATTGGTCGTCTGGAGTTGACCATTTACCGTGATCCCATGAGCTGTTGTGGCCACGTCAATCCGGTCCAAGTGAAGATCATCAATGACGGGACGCCGCCCAGCCGTAGCCAGAACCATCCCTGTCGTCCAGCTCTCACCCGTGGCAGTGGTAACCAAATACTGATCATCAGCGGGAGCCACGGTAGTAATGTCGGTATCCAGTTGCACATCAATGCCATCCGCGACCAAACGGTCCAGCAGATCGTGAACGAGGTCCGCGTCAAAGGCTCGCAATGGGCGATCACTGTGATGAATCAAGTGAACGTGACTACCCGCAGCATTCGCAATGGCGGCTAATTCCACCCCAACGAATCCAGCCCCCATCAAGATCATATCGGCTGGTAGAGAATCGAGATCGAGAAATTCATTACTGGTATTCAACCATTCGGACCCTTGGATTGCCGGGATCCGGGGTTCTTGACCGGTCGCAACAATCCAGTTGGCCGCATTCAGTTGGTCATCACCAACCGTTAGTGTGCCGTCCGCATTGAAGCTGGCCGTGCCATGGAAAGTCGCAATCCCTGCCGATTTAAGACCGCCATGAGTGCCACTGGGAACTTTCTCCGTGTAGGCCCGCTTGGCAGCCATCAGCGCTGGCCAATCAATCTGAGGAACGCCACTCAAGCCATGACCTTGTAAGGCTTCACTGTGGGCTTGGGTTTCAACCGCGGCCATGAGAATCTTCTTGGGATCACATCCCCGGTTGGGACACGTCCCACCCCAGAGATCCTTTTCCACCACCGCAACATTCATTCCTCTGGCATGTAGACCATAGGCCGCAGCTAGGCCACCAGGGCCACCACCAATGACAACGATATCGAATTCTTGCATCCGCCAAAACCTTCCCTTCTTGTAACTAACGATTTAAGTTTAGCACGCAAAGTTACGATTCCGGAGAATTTTGACTGCGAAGACTGCCATTTCGACCGTCCACGACCAACTGCCAACTGGTGTAGAAGAGAACCCCAATTCCGGTAAACAGGTAAACTCAGCCCGCCGTGAGGTGTTGGAAACAGAAGCCGTAGACGAGTGTTCCCAGTGGCACGGCCAGTTGAAGCAGTGTCGTAAAGGTCGAGCCCACCCGGCCGAGTAGTTCGGTTGGGACAGTCATCTGAAGGTACACCGACAGCGGCGTATTGATGAAAGCTAAAACAGTTCCAATGGTAAAGCCCCAGGCCAAAAGACCTATTAGGAGTTGTTGCCCATTTAAGGTGCTGAGGAAGGCAACGCCAAGAAGTCCGATTCCAGCACCGATAGCCAAACACAACCGCAGGATGACTAACAGCACCCGCTTAAATGATGGCAAGACACTTAGCAGAAGATTCCCAACCAACAATCCGGCGGCAAAGCTACTCATAATCAGACTCAAGCGGGCGTTACCCATATGGCGTTCCTGAACCACGGCATATGGCAGGCCCACATCTACGGCACTAAATAAGAAATTTAAGACAACACCCATGACGACTAAAGCCCGCAAGGCGAGATGGTCCTTGATATAGACCAAGCCAAGTCGAAACTTCTGCCACTGATTCGCCGTCGCCTCTGACGCCTCCTCGACTGTCACTGGGACAGGATAGAAATGCATACTGGCGGAAATCAACCACACCAGAATCTCCGTCCCAATCATCACCCGAACGGTACCTTCAAAACCCAGCCAAGCATACAGAGCGGCCGCTAAGACTGGTGAGAGCAATTGGATTCCCGCCGTCGCAGCCTGCTCAATCGTTGCCAAAGTCTTCACGTGTTTGTCGTTAACCAACTCGTGAATTGAGGCTGTATAAGTCGTATTCGTCACTTTGTCACAACAGGCTTGGACAACGAGTAATCCCACGGCCAACGCCATTGGGAAACGCACGTAGGGCACCAGAAAGGCATACACAACTAAGGCTAAAATTCCCACACCTTTGCTCGTCAGAATCAGCTTTTTATGATGGTGGGTATCGACTAGGTTTCCCACAGGAACGACCAATAGGAGGCCAATTATCGGATAAATAATGGCCCCCAGGCCAAAACTAATAGCCGAGTGTGTTCGGTGCAACAGCATCAGTCCCAAGGCAAAACTGAAAGTATCACCACCCAGGGTGCTGAGAATATCACTACTGGCCGCCCGAAAAATTTGGATGACGGATTGACGATTGGTAATTTCCATGGGAGTCCCCTCTTTCTAATCTGCTTATCAGTATACCGCAAAATGAGTTTCAGATTAGAGAACGATGTGAGTTTTATCAATTTTCTCAGTCACCGCTTTCCTCTATTCGTGATAAAATATATTGCAGAAATTATTTTAAAGGGGGAACACGATGACTTTTTATACATACGGTTATCTCACGACCCATCACAATACTTGGCAGTATGCTCGAATTGCCCTATTAATTGCGCTCCTTGTCATCTTTATTGGCCTCTTCGTCCACTACCTGCGAAATCAATGGAACGTGAAATATAAGGATCTGAGTATTATCACTGGGACCTTATTATTGCTGGTGTTGGGCTTTCAAATCAACAGTCTGCTCTCGCTTCGATCCGCAAGCCAACAAACCGGCCAGATTACGGCTACCGTTCAACAGGTGGCAACGACCCTCAAGGTTAAACCGTCTCGACTGAGTATTAACGCCACCTCAACCGGAGACAACCTCCTGGTGAAGGCCCCAGATGGTTACTATCGGTTGAACTATAACAGTGATGGCTCGGCCTTTGTCCTGGAGAAGATCACGTTGGAACAGCCCAAGATCACGCTGATAAAGGAGTAGCCCATGTTTGTTTATTCGGATGTCTTTATAAAATTAGTTGTTGGTTTCATTTTTATGACGCTATTGATTAACTTCTCTGGGAAAGGTAACCTGGCACCCACCTCGGCTATCGATCAGGTTCAAAACTACGTCCTTGGGGGAATTGTTGGTGGGGTCATCTACAACTCGGCGGTCACCCTGCTTCAATTCATTATTGTCCTGCTGATTTGGTCTCTGCTGATCCTAGTCACGCGTTACCTCAAGATTCACGTACAAGCCGTCGGCAAGTTCATTGATGGTGGCCCCATCACGGTGATTCGTGATGGCAAACTGCTGGTTCACAACTGTCTAAAGGCCAACCTCTCCGCCAAAGAGATCGATTTCAAACTCCGAACGGCGGGCGTCTATCAGATCGACGAGGTCAAGCGAGCCATCGTCGAACAGAACGGCAGCCTGACCATCCTGCGCCAGGGAGACGGGTCGATCCGCTACCCCATCATCGTGGATGGTCAGATTGACCAAGACGTGTTGGAACTCATGAATCATGACGAGAATTGGTTACTGGAACAACTGAAACAACACGGTGTGGCCAACGTACGGGACGTTTATATGGCGAAATATGAGAATCATCAATTTGAAATTACGCGGTATGATGGCCGCTAACTGAAATAAGAGGAGTTGACAATAATCGTCAACTCCTCTTATTTAGATGCGTCACAGTCTAACGTTTCCGACGACGCAGCGCCCAACTCAAGCCGATCGCGCCAATCAAGGTCCCACCTAACCAGATGAGTTCCGTTTGATTGGCGTCACTGCCCAAAATGGTCAGAACAGCTTCAGGCCACAACGCGGGCGTTGGTAACAGATGCATCTCCCCAACTCCTTTCATGACAACCAGTCCCACACTTGGATCGACTCCCCATGGTCGAGTAGGTTATTCGCAAAATCCGCGAATCGTGGGATTAGCTGGCATGATTTTCGTTTCTGTCCCTAGTCAATTAGTCCTTAATCAACGACCATTGCCGACCACTTTCGGTCAGCGATCTTTATGCTAGCAGGTCCCCACACGAAATCCAAGGAAAATTTAATTGGCCATTCAAAAAAGGAAGTCTCGTCTACAGACGGTGCTTCCTTTCGTTTCGAATCGTGATAGTCAACTTCTACCGTACCACGACCGCTCGTGAATGGCGACTGTGATAGACTGACATAAATGTCTGTGTCTTCACCCAGAAAACCTTGTCCGGCCACTGCTTCTGCATGTATGGATCGGCTACCCGGAAGGCGCCACGCTTATAGCCAACCAGCGTCAACACGTGGTAGTTGTGCCCATTCCCCATGTGCCAAGAACCAGCGAAGACAACAGCATTGCCGCGCTTCACTTCGCGGATCAACGCCGATTTTGAGGACCCAGAGATGTTGGCAGCATGCGAATCATAAGTCCGAGCGTACTTGGCCAGTGGTGCCGGATAAATCGTCCGAACCTCACCAGGCTTACTGTCGGTGTATGGACTCCCGACGAATCCCTTCGTTGGTGTCTTGGCCTTAGGCATCCGCTTAATGATGGTTTTGAGACTCTTCTTGGTCGCAATCCCCTTAACTGACAACGCCATCTTCAGACTGGCCGCCTCACAGGCATTCGGCGCATAGAGTGGGTATAGCTGACTCGTGTATGTATAAGGTAAAACCACCGTCTTGGGCGTCTTTAATTTACTGACGTTTACCCAGCCATAGTTGTGACCTCGTCGACTAATCCGAAAATAAGTCCGCTTCCCCGCTGTCGCCGTTTGGTCAACCTGCACCAGCTTGCCCGTCAAGGCCTTCCCAGCGGTTCGCGTTGGTTTGTCGCCAGTTTGATAGGGTTTGGCCCACAAGCGCGTTTGTTCTTTGGTAATCATGCGCGAATTTTCGGTCCGAGCCGCCTTTATTTTATAAGTCGTCGCGGCCTGCGCCGTCAGGTGAGTTCCGCCGATGCCAATTAAAATGACTGGAATTACGAGACTTAATCGCAATAACCCATTCAATTTACTCATCGTTTACCCCTCTTAGATGCTACTGAACTGCCACGGCAAAATGCTTATAGTTGTAACTCCGCTTAAACTTCTTGGCACTAACCCAGTATTTGCCCTGGTTCGGGTCTGAGACGTGATAGTACCCTGACTTATAGCCATCTAATAACATCACGTGACTATTATCGATACCCGTTCCCCAGAAATAACGATCATACTGTGCCTTGGCAAAGTGTAAGGTAACGTAGACCACCACCGGGTTGTGTTGCCGAATCTGACTCCGTAATGTGGCAACACTGGCACCGCTGATGTTCTTAACTGTGGTGTACTTGTTCCCCCATTTGGCTAATGGCTTCGGAAAGATGGATTGGAAAACGCCAGGTGTCACCTTGTAGGGACTCCCGGCAAAACCAGTGTTGGGATTATTAGTCTTACTCTGTGGCAAATGCTTCATGAAAGCGACTAATCCCGTCGACTTTTGGACTCCTTTGTAATGGAGACCCTCCAGCAGACTAGCGGATTCACATCCCATACAGGCCTTAACGGCATTCTGGCTGATGTAAGGGGCGTTCAAGTTCACCTTGCTGGGCGTTTTCAGATCCTGATGAAGTACCCATCCTGCATGGCGTTTATTGGGCACATTGGTCGCCTCGGTAACGTAGTCATACCGATAGCGTTTTCCGTTGGCCTTCTGAACCCAGGCCGTCTGACTAGCGATCCAGGCACTCTTCGAATAGTTCTTCAGGTAATGTGTCGGGGTCATGGTTAGCGTCCCTTGGCTATCCGTTTTGAAACTATAGAGGTTTCCCTTAGTGTTCCCGGTCACCCGACCAAATTTGGTGACCTTGCCCTGTGACACAATGGTGGCGCTTCCCGTTGCGGCCTTGGCCGGAACCGACAGGCTGGCTAGTCCTAGTGTTAAGACGGCTACGGTTAAGAGTTTAGTGGTTATTCTCATCTTTTATTTCTCCCCTGGTTCCTGAATTTCGGCTGGCGTATCAATTGACGCGTCCGCCTCCGTTAAACGTGCTCAATTATTTTTCATATAGATTGAGTATACCGCTGTCTTTCCTGATTTGACAGAGTCTTAATGGCGCGAGCAGTTAACTATAGAAAAAGGGTCCCTCACTGCAACTAAGTTGCGATGAGAGACCCTAACGATGCGGTAAGCCGCTTATTGGATTTGAACCAACGACCTCTTCCTTACCATGGAAACGCTCTACCTTCTGAGCTAAAGCGGCATATTTAGTGACCTGGTGACGTCGACGACATCACTTATCACCCTTTCATTATCCCTGTTTTTCGGAATTTTGACAATAAAAAAAGAACCCTCACAGGGTTCTTTCGTTCGCGTGGCAACGTCCTATCCTCGCAGGGGGCGATCCCCCAACTACTATCAGCGTGCTGAAGCTTAACTTCCGTGTTCGGCATG
>NZ_BROB01000011.1 GCF_024345185.1 Levilactobacillus humaensis
CGGTGGTGTAAACTGGCAAGAAGCGCCAGTTTACACCACCGCCACGGCTGGCTCCATCCCTGGCCTCCTCCGGCTATGTGTGTCGTTTTCCGTAACTGTTTTAAAGCTTGGCGGATTTGAATCGGATAGCGTATGTACCCTAATTCTTAGGATTGGTTTTGCCGTTTCAATATCAACTAGTATTGATGGCTCGTGACCCTGAGTTATGAACTTAAATTAGCCCTGTAAAACCGATGGTGGTTTTGCAGGGTTTCTTCATGCCGTTAGCTAGTCATGACTAGCTAACGGCAGTTTAGGTGTGTATAGCATAGGATGAAGTGGTGACTTATCCCGCGATTGCCAGTAGGTGAGTTAAAAATCGATCGTAGCCGGAGGAGGTCAGGGGTGGAGCCGGCCGTGGTGGTAACGTTAGACCGAGTGAACTTCTCGGCCTTACGCTACGGGCGACTTTGAAGACACGTGCCCTTCGTGGCTTCAAATCGAGCGAGAAGCCTGATTTTTAGGCTGAAGCGTCCCCACAGCAGGTGGAACCCCTGACAGCCGCAGGCGGTCCTTCACGCCATTTATAAAACTAATTCAAAATAAAAAACCCTGGCAAGTGCCAAGGCTGGTTTGTTGATCATGTTCATATTGACGTTACTTGGCACTTGAAGCTTGCTTACGGCCTTCGCGGTTAAGGAACCAGATACCGTTCACTGCAACGAATGCGCCAACGGCTGTAATAACACCAACGGTCATGGGATCATACGTCATCTTTTCCAACGTATCCCCAATATAGCCAATGATTTCACCGAAAATAACGGCCCAAACAACCACGATCAAGTTAGAGAAAAACCACTTCACACGCGTCACCTCACAATCATTATCCATTTTAACACGGTCGCCGGCAATGCGGTAGTTAAGATTGTGTAAGCGGTTAAATAATTGGTTTGACGAGGCGGCAAGGTTGCTTGTACCAGTTGGTTTCGGTATAATAGTCCTTAATTAAATTAAAAGATGGTTGAAGCGACTGCTTTCAAGAATAGTGTTTCCCTTGGGTTGGGGGGACCATTTTTCTGGAGCTGTCGCTTTTTTTGTTGAAAAGGAGGCTACTCGTGAACTTATTAATGAGCTTGACGCTGATTCTACTCGCAACGACTGTGGTGGGACACTACAGTACGCGCATTGGGATTCCAGCGGTAATTGGACAGTTGTTGGTGGGGGTCATTATTGGACCCGCCGTCTTGGGTTGGATCAGTCTGACCCACGTGTTGGAAAGCTACGCAGAGATCGGGGTTATTATCCTGATGTTTATCGCCGGGCTGGAAAGTGACCTGAAGCTCCTGAAACGCTACCTGAAGCCGAGTGTTTTTGTGGCGTTGTTGGGTGTTATTATCCCCATGATCGGGACGTATTTGGTGGGGATGGTTTATAACCTGGGTATGGTTGAGAGCCTCTTTATTAGTGTGATCTTCGCTGCGACGTCAGTGTCCATTTCCGTAGAAGTCTTAAAGGAAATGAACGCCATGAGTAGTCGTGAAGGGACCACCATCCTTGGGGCCGCTGTGGTCGATGATGTCTTGGCCGTGGTAATCTTGAGTGTGTTGGTTTCAACGACCGGGACCGCTGTTGGTGGTAGTGGGGCTTCCAGTAACCTGCTCATCACCACGTTGGAACAGATTGTTTACTTTGCGGCCATTTACTTCGTGGTTCGTTGGGTGGCACCGTACATGGCTAAGATTGGGGAACGGTTACTGATCCCTATGGGCCAAACGCTCATGGCCATTATTCTCTGTTTTGGGATGGCCTACTTGGCTGAACTTGTTGGTTTGAGTGATGTCGTTGGGGCCTTCTTTGCCGGGATTGCGATTGCGCAGACGTCGGCCTTATCCACGGTCGATCGGCATATCGAACCGATTGGGTACGCCCTGTTTATTCCCGTGTTCTTCGTCAGCATTGGGTTAAACATGGACTTCCATGGTTTGGGTCACCAGATTGGCTTTATCGTGGTTCTGACCATCGTGGCCATCCTAACCAAGTTGTTAGGAGCCGGTGGTGGGGCCAAGTTAGCTGGCTATTCGTGGGACAGTTCCGCGGCCGTTGGAGCCGGGATGGTCTCACGGGGTGAAATGGCGTTAATCATTGCCCAGATTGGGTTCCAAGCCAAGCTCATGTCACCCGTTCGTTATTCAGCCATCGTGGCGGCAATCATCGTGGCTACGTTAGTTGCGCCATTCCTGTTACGGGTTACGGTTAACCGGGTTCGTAAAGGTGAAGCGGATGTCTCTAAAGTGCGGCCAAGTGCTTAGAGTAACTTCCACAACTTAAGAATAGAATGTTAACGAGGTCTAGTGACTACCCATAGTGGGTGGTTGCTAGACCTTTTTGCGGCTTCAAATCGAGCAAGAAGCCCGAGGGGCTGAAGTGTCCCCACAGCAGGCGTAATCCCTGGCAGCCGCAGGCAACCAGCATACAACTAATTTATCGGGTAAAACGAATTCCACTAAAAACATGCGAAAAATACCGAAGAAATTTCGTTAGTACTAAGTAGGGAGGCGGCAATCGGCAAAACAAAAACAGCGCTCGGCAAGATGCACCGAACGCTGACTAAACAAATTTATTGATGACGTTCTCGAACGACGCGGCGCCATTCGCCCCCAAACCACAGGAGGCTAAACAGAATGACACCGACGATCGACGTGATGACACCGGCCTTTAGTCCAGGTGTGGTGTATCTGAAGACCACGTGATTCTGGCCCGGCTTGAGTGGCACGGCCATCATCCCCGGATAATTCTTAACAACTGGGGTGATTGATTGTGCGTGCATGGCTGGTTGGACCTTGACTGCGCGACCGTTGACGGTGGCATGCCAACCCGGCGTGTTTGGCACGGAAAGGTACAGGTAAGGTCGTTGGGCACTCCCGGTAACGGTTCCGGATAAGTCGGTAACCCCACTTTGTTTCGAGAGGGTGAATTGTTGCCGTTTCAGACGGTTGACGACCGTTTGATAGTGGGCCTGGTTCAACGAAATGAATTCGTTGCTGTAACCAGCAGCTGGGGCTGGCGTGAGATAGCTGATCGTCAGCACGTCACCCTTGTGATGGTAACCCAGGTTCATGACATAGCGGTAACCATCGGCCCGTACCATGGGACCGGCTGCCCGACCGTTAATCCGCAAGGTCGAGTAGATTAGCGTATTGGATGGTGAGAAGCCGTGGAGCGTTCCCGTCGCATTGACTTTGAGTTTAAACGTTTGTTGATAACGTTGTTGTGGCATCAGGGTCTTCTTAGGAACTCGACGCAAGTCATCGACCGTCGCCCGGCGGTTAGAAACATCGAGGACAGTGGCGTGAGCCAGAGTATCACTCGGTGCACCCAAGGCGGTGAGAATGCGTTGTTGGTTGCCTAGGGCGTCCTGATCCTCGAGCTGTAAGCCCACGAGTTCTTGTGGAACGGCGAAACCGATACCTGCAAATGTGGTGAGCTTGGTGACCTCGGGATCCCGATTGACGTTGACCCGGTATTTAACCCCGAGTAGTGTATCGGTCAGGCTGGTACTACCCTGAGCACTGATTCGGCGAACATTACTGCTGAAGTAACCGAGGTCACTTTGGAAGACCCGGGCCGGTTCCTCTAAGGTTGAGGAATAGGAACTCAATCCGGCATAATCGAATAACAGGGGGTCATTGTAGTGGTTGTAAGCCTCGTCGTAGGCCCTGCCGATCCGCGAATGTAGAAAGTCGGTTCGATAGAAATTGGCCTTGGTTGAGGAAGCGTTGAACTGTTTCAACGTCGTCGTGTCAGCCTTGAAGTATTTTTCAAATTTTGTTTGGGATCCGAAGTCCATGCCCCGACTGGCAACCAACAGATTACCCCCGAGTTCAAAGGAAATCAGGAGGCCCATCAAGCCGATACGGATGGGACGCCACTCACTAATGAACAGGAGCATGGTGTTGAGTAACAGTAGTCCCAGCGCCCACCAAACGAGGTGGAACGCGGGCTGACTCTGTTGATAGAGACTGGCGTCGTAGCCCGGGAGCATGAAGGCCCAGAGCCGTGGAAAGATGCGAGCGGATAGGAAACCGATGACCAGCAGTCCCGCTCCCCAGACCAAAGCGAGGACCTTTTGCGGGTCATTCATAGTCTGGTCGGGGTGCGTTTGCCAAGCCCGGTAGGCAATGATCAAGGCGAGAAAAGTGAAGAAGTAGACGTTACGAAATGGAAATCCGGCCGGTTGTTGGAGCATGTGCCAGATAGTATTGAATAGCGTTAGGAAGAGCCCGAGTCCCATCGTAATCAGGAGCCACATGGCCCGGTGTTTTTCAATCGACTGGACCTTGGGGGAGACGAAGTACACGATGAGTAGCAGGAACATCAAGGTTCCCATAAATAGGCTCGGTGCGTGGTACAAATGTGAGACGAAGGTCGTGGTACCGGGGCCAAATTGGGCCAGAACTTCTGGGCCGAAGAGGGGGGTCGGCAGGAAGTTGGTCACAAAGAAGTTCCCCTTACCGGTCAGGAGCATCCCCATAGCGGTCGGAATCAACACGACCATGGCCATCATTCCCGCCAGTAACGACCCAATAATGAACTGGCGGATGGCAGGCCGGTGGACGCGCCAGATTTCCTTAAAGGCGGTGGCGGTTCGTTGATGTTCGATGATGAGGTAGGCAAAGTACAGGACGGAAAAGAGACACGTCATATACCCGAGATAATAATTGGCTAGGATGGTAATCGTTAGACTCAGTGTGTAGAGCCCAAAATGATGGACACTGACGATCCGATGCAGGCCTAGCGCGACCAGCGGCAACATGATGAGGGCGTCGAGCCACATAATGTCGTAGTCGTACATCGCCACGAAGCCACAGAGGCTGAAGGCCGTCGAGAACAGGAGGAGTGCCCACCCGCTCTTAAGAAAGGCTCGCCGTAGAAAGATAGCCATGGTGAGGCCAATCGTACTAATTTTTAAAATCATGATTAAAGCCACGGCGGTCGGTAATTGCGCCGCCGGGAATAGGAAGATGAGCACATTGTAGGGACTGATAACGTAGTAGGTCAGTAGCGGTACTAGGCTACTCCCCGTGCCCAGTGCGAATGAGAATAGGTGGAACTGACCATGTGAAATCGTTGATCGCAGGTACTCTAAAATCGGCACATATTGTGCCCCAGTATCGCTAAATAATAGGCTCCGATGGCCGAATGGCGTGATCTTCAAATGCCAAAAAATGACACTGATGATGATCATCGGGATTAAAAATGCCCCCAAGTACACCCAGCGGCTGACGCGAGCCTGCGCTAGCGTGTCACGATGCTCTTTCATGAAAACCCCTCCGTTGTTAAATGGACAAAATGTCTGACCTTAATAGAATAACACGCTCCTTGTCCTGATAAAAGTCTACTCCAATTTTCGGGCATTATATGGGAGAACGTGCTAAAATTCGAATTAACCGTGTGTTTGGTAAGGCGAGTGACTTAAGGTTGCGTTATCGTTCATCACGTAGACTATGTTATTAATGACAAAAGTAGCCTTTAAATTGATCGCCGGAGGTCACCAGACGCCACCCTGTGGGGTGTGCCGCGGTGCACGGTTAGGAGCTTCGTCCTGTGGGGCACGTCCGAAGCCAAAGGGCGGTCTTCGAACTCGCCTTTAAGCCCCCAAACCGTGGTCTTAAAGACGTCCCGTGCTGTAAGGTCGGAGAATCACCGACCTTACAGCACCGACACGGGACTGCGCTTCTAACCGTGCACCGCTACCCGCACAAAGTGTTTTTGAAGAAGTTATTTGAAATAAAGTTTAGCTGGAGGTAATCAGACAGAGCCCTGTGTCGGTGGTCTTAGTCGAGGTCCTGTCTCGACTTAGACCACGGCCAACTTTGAAATTCGCGGGTTGTGCGAAGTTCAAGGTTGCCCTGAAGACCGTTCTTTGGCTTCAGGTCTGCCCCACAGGGTGGCGTCTGATTGCCTCCGGCGAACAATCTAAAACAAAAAAGATAAAGTCAAAGGAGGAATGCCCGTTGAGTACGACTGCCAAGGTATTGGTCGTGGAGGACGAACGTGAGTTATCCGCGGACATTGTGGAATTAATTAGACCGATTTGCGAAACAACCACCGCGTTTGATGGTGAACAAGGCGAATTTCTAGCTAGTCAGGGTGTTTTTGACGCGATTATTTTGGACCTGATGCTACCCGGTCAGAGTGGGTTGGACCTCCTGTTGCATATTCGCAACAAGGATATCAAGACGCCCGTTTTAATTTTAACGGCGAAGGATACGATTGCTGACAAGTTGCGGGGATTCAATGATGGGGCCGATGATTACGTCACCAAGCCGTTTCACCGTGAAGAATTGTTGGCTCGTATGAAGGCCCTGCTGAAGCGTACGGGGCATTTGAATAGCAGCGACGTCATTACGCTAGGCCAACTGGAAATCAACACCAGCAAACATTTAGCGACCTTTGACGGCGATCCCTTGACCCTGAAGGGCCGTGAATTTGATCTGTTGGCCTATCTCGTGGCCAATCCCGGGACGATCATTACCAAAGAACAGATCTTCAACCGCCTGTGGGGCTTTGATTCAGAGACCTCACTGTCCGTGGTGGAAGTCTATATGAGTAATCTGCGAAAGGAACTTAAGCGCGCCGGCAGTGACCTGTCGCTGCGGACAATTCGCAATGCCGGTTACATTGTGGAGGCACCTGATGAGCAATAAGGTTAACCGCGCGCAACAGTGGCGGTTATTTATCAACAATTTTATCGGATTCACCGTCATTTTCGTCTTGCTGGGCGTGATTGTTTTTGTCTTGTTCAAACGCGCCATGTTGACCAGTACCGATCAGGCGCTCAGAGTCGAACGAACGTCGCGTTTATCCGGAACACCGGTGAAAAAGCGGCCCCAACATCAGCCAGAAATGACGCCCCGGCAGATGCAGAAGACGGCGATTCATCCCTTTATGACCACGACGTTAATCTACAGCAATAAAGGGAAAATCATCAACCAAGCCCAATTGGGTTCGCGGTATGACATGTTGAAAAGCATCGCGCTCAAGCGTAGCCAGGTCGGCCAATTGCATACCGTCCGTGTGAATGGCAAGTATAGTTTCCGGACATTACTGGTGAAGGTGCCGAAATCTAATTCGGACCCAGCCGTGGCGGGAAAGTACCTCCTCATTATGGAAAATATTGATCCCCAGAAGGCGGCCATGTCCAATTTCACGCGTGTCTTGCTGATCACCATGGGGGTCTTCTGGCTCCTGTCAATTCTGATGAGTATCTGGATGTCACGCCTAACGATGCGGCCAATTCTACGGTCTTGGCGCCGGCAGACGGAGTTCGTAGGGAATGCCGCCCATGAGTTGCGGACCCCACTGACCATCATTCAGAATAAGCTGGAATTTCTGTTAACGCGGCCTAACGATAAGATTATCGACCAGGCAGAGAGCATCGCTGTGGCCAATAGTGAGAGTCAGCGCCTACAAAAATTAACGCAGGACCTGTTGGCGCTAGCACGGTCCGATTCCAATACCGTACAGACTAATTTCGAACTCACCGACATGGCGACATTCATGCAGCGGACGGTGGAACCTTATACCGAGATTGCGGCCAGCCAGGGGAAGACCCTGGTCTTAGATCCGGTCACACCTTTCCAGGCAACTCTGGATCAGGCTTTAGTGCATCAGTTATTGAATATTCTAATCGATAATGCACTAAAGTACTCGCCGCAAGGGCGGTCAATCACGTTGTCTGCTAAGTTAACGGGTCGCAAGTGGCAGTTAACGGTTGCCGATCAAGGTATCGGGATCAAACGAGCGGACCGGCAACGAATTTTCGACCGCTTCTACCGTGTCGACAGCTCCCGTAGCCGACAAACCGGCGGAAATGGGCTGGGTCTATCGATCGCCCATTGGATTGTTAACCTGCACCACGGAACGATTGTGGTCAAGGAGAATCAGCCCCAGGGAAGTCAGTTCATTACGACGCTCCCAATTAATCCTGCAGGCCTAGCGGGACATCATGAAAAGCCCACGGCAAAGGAAAAACAATAGAATTTGTAACCGCGTCTGCCTTATTTGAGGGGATGCGGTTTTTATGTAAAAATTTGGGCAAACAAAGTTGAACAAACAGACTAATAAACGGCACCCATTGGGGTAAACTTTCCGACTGGTTAACAAGCAGTGTAGCCGGAGGAGGTCAGGGATGGAGCCAGCCGTGGCGGTAGCGTTAGACCGAGTGGTTTTTCTCGGCCTTACACTACGGGCGACTTTGAAGACCCGCGCCCCTGGCGAGGCTTCAAATCGAGCGAGAAGCCCAAGGGGCTGAAGCGTCCCCACAGCAGGCGTAATCCCTGGCAGCCGCAGGCGGCCTTTTCCAATTTGTTTTTACACATCACCATCACAAGGAAAGTTTTATTCCCGCCGGTTGTATGGTAAGATCTGAAGCATTAGAACGAATTGGCAAGTGCAGCATAAGGAGCTTTCGAAGATGTTAACTATCCGTGATATTGCCGCTAAGGCGGGCGTGTCGGTCTCCACGGCCTCCCGGGCATTAAATAATAATCCACGTATCAGCGTGGCGACCCGTAAACGGATCCAGGCATTGGCTACGGCTGAAGGCTATCGGCCCAACTATAATGCCAAAAATCTCACGGCGGGTGAGGCCAATACAGTGGGCGTTGTCTTTCCGACGGCCGACCACACTTTTTCTGAGAACCCGTTTTACATCGATCTGTTGCGCGGAATCAATACGGAACTGATGGAACGCCAGTATGTGCTGTCCGTGGCCATCAGCAAGACGGAAGACGAGCTCCTAGCCAACGTTAAGTCCATGGTGACGCAGGGGAAAATCAAACGGTTTATCTTGCTTTACGCCCATCGTACCGATCCCATCGCGGATTTTTTACGGCAGAATAAATTGCGGTTTGTGACGATTGGTCAACCAGTCGATGACCCGACCGACCTTTTTGTTGATAACGACAACTTGAAGGCTGGCATTGGTGGGGCGTCCTATCTGCTGGATCAACTAGCTGTGACCCATCCCGTTTTCGTCGAATCCGCGCACGACTGGGCTTACGAACAGCAGCGACGTGAAGGCTATGAACGAATGACGGCCCAATTTAACGTGGAACCTCTCACGTGCAAGCTGGGCGACCTAGAGCAGGCCCGCTCATTCATCACGCGTCATCCCGAAATCAATGGGATTATGGCCACCGATGACTTCAATGCCATCGAATTTTATCGCTTGATTCGCGAGAGCAGCGGGGCCAGTCATTTCCCAATTGTAAGTTTTAACCGCTCTTTACCGGTAGGTTTGACCGATGCTGACCTGCATTCAGTCGATCTTTATCCGGAAAAGATGGGGGCGGCCACGGTGACCTTGTTGTTCAGTGATCGCCAACCCTTGGAGTCGGCCACACCACGGCAAATTACAATTCCTTATGAAATTAAATAAACGCTAGATGATAGGCTGAGACAGGTGTCTCGGCCTTTTTTATCGATAAAATTTGAAGAGACTTTCGCGCGTGAATGGATCCCGAATTTGAAAATAAAGTGGCTCGTGGCGTGAAAAATAAAATTTGCGCAAACGGTTGCATTAATTTGGAAGCGGTGCCATAATGATGACAGCACTTATTTTTCAATTGTGACTATTTTTCAATTGTAACTAAAATTATGGGAGGCTTCAGGTTATGGCAGATGAATCATTGACAGCGGCTGCGGCCAAAGCAAACAATGGCTTGCCAACATTACCAGCAAGTACCATTTGGATGATTAATTTTGGGTATCTCGGGGTGCAAACCGCGTTTACCCTGCAAAGTTCACAGATGAGCCGGATTTTTCAAACGATTGGGGCGGATCCGAACAGTTTAGGGTGGTTCTTCATCTTGCCACCACTGGCCGGACTGATCGTGCAACCCATCGTGGGGTATTATTCCGACAGAACTTGGTTGCCTAAATTAGGCGGTCGGCGGTTACCTTATCTGTTACTTGGAACGATCGTGGCGCTCATCGTCATGTGTCTGTTACCGAACTCTGGGAGTCTCGGCTTCGGGTACGCCTCGATGGCCGCACTGCTCTTTGGAGCGATTACGGTTGCCTTCCTGGACCTCTCGTCAAACGTGGCCATGCAACCATTCAAAATGATGGTGGGGGACATGGTCAATGATGACCAGAAGAGTTACGCTTACGGAATCCAGAGCTTCTTATCCAACACGGGTGCCGTTGTCGCCGCTATTCTCCCATTTCTCTTTGCGATGATTGGGATTGCCAACACCGCGGCTAAAGGGGTTGTGCCTGCTACGGTTAAGGTGGCCTTCTACGTTGGGGCTGTGCTGCTGGTGATTACCAGTCTCTTTACGATTTTCCGGGTGAAGGAATACGATCCAGACACCTATGCGAAGTATCATGGGATTGCCAAGGAAGACAATACGACCGGTGGTAACTGGTGGTCATTGCTTAAGTCGGCACCACGGGTCTTCTGGACCGTCACTTTAGTTCAATTTTTCTGCTGGATTGCCTTCCAATACCTGTGGACCTACTCAGTTGGGGCCATTTCGGGTAACGTTTGGCACACGACCAATGCCGCTTCGGCAGGCTATCAAGCTGCCGGTAACTGGTATGGGGTCTTGGCAGCGGTTCAATCGATTGCAGCCGTCATTTGGTCCTACGTGTTAGCTAAGTTACCAAACGATCACCACAAATTGGGCTATGCCGGAAGCCTGGGCCTAGGGGCCTTAGGATTCGTATCGGTCTTCTTCATTCACAACCAATACGCCTTAATCGTAGCCTTTGTTCTGGTGGGGATCGCTTGGGCGGCAATGAATACCTACCCACTGACAATGGTCACGAACGCCTTGTCCGGGGCTCACATGGGCACTTATTTGGGACTGTTCAACGGCTCCATCTGTTTACCACAAATTGTGGCTTCACTGGCTAGCTTCGCCTTGTTCCCACTCTTAGGGAAGGTTCAGGCCAACATGTTCATTCTGGCCGGCATTATCTTGGCCCTCGGAGCTGTTGCGGTCGGGGCAATTAAGGAAACTTACAAGGCTTAATCAGATGTTTAAAAAATGAAATGATTTATAAAAAGGAGCGTTCGGCAATGAAACGAATTTTTGAAGTCCAACCATGGCATGTCATCACCCATACCTTTGACCCGCAAAACAAGCGACTACAGGAATCAATGACGAGCCTGGGAAATGGTTACATGGGGATGCGGGGCAACTTTGAGGAAGGCTACAGTGGTGACACGCTGCAAGGCATCTACCTCGGGGGTGTTTGGTATCCGGATAAGACGCGAGTGGGTTGGTGGAAGAACGGCTATCCGAAATATTTTGGAAAAGTTGTCAATGCCGTCAATTTCATGAAGTTACCGATCGAAATTAATGGCGAAGCCGTTGATCTGGCAAAAGACAACATTAGCGATTTCACCTTAGACCTGGACATGCAACACGGCACGTTGACTCGGTCATTTGTTGTGGAGCGCGGGGCAACTCGGGTGAACTTGATTTTCGAGCGCTTCCTGAGTGTTAGCCAGCGCGAACTTGCCGTGCAACGGGTGACGGCGAAGAACCTGGGAACCGATGCGGTAACCCTGACGCTCAAACCCGGAATTGACGGCAACGTCAAGAATGAAGAAGCCAATTACGACGAACGCTTCTGGGATATTCTGGCCACCGACCAGCAGGCCGATCAAGGCAGTGTTATTGCCAAAACGACCCCTAATCCATTCGGTACGCCGCAGTTTACTTCGGGGATGGAAATGCGCGTGGTGACCGCCTTAAAGCCAGTGACCATTGCCCAACCTAACGACCAGGCGGTAGCCGCGGCTTATACCGGTGAACTGGCACCTAATGCCACGACACAGTTGGAAAAGCGGGTCATCGTGGTGACCTCACGGGACTACGCTGATGTTTCCGCACTGACCACGGCGATGCACCAACTGAGTGATCACGTGGCTCTGGAAAGCTATGATGAGTTGCTGGCCATGCATGAGACCGTTTGGGCCGACCGCTGGACTAAATCTGACGTTCAGATTCAAGGGGATGACGAGTCGCAACAGGGGATTCGCTTCAACCTCTTCCAACTGTTCTCGACCTACTATGGGGAAGATTCACGTTTGAATATCGGACCAAAAGGGTTCACGGGGGAAAAGTACGGTGGCGCCACATATTGGGACACCGAAGCCTTCGCCGTTCCGGTTTATCTGGGCATTACGAATCCAGAAGTGACGCGAAATCTCTTGATGTATCGATACAAGCAACTCGATGGGGCTTACATCAATGCCCAACAACAAGGACTTAAGGGCGCCTTATTCCCAATGGTGACGTTCGATGGGATCGAATGCCACAACGAGTGGGAAATCACCTTTGAAGAAATTCACCGTAACGGGGACATTGCCTTCGCTATTTACAACTACACTCGCTACACTGGCGATACCTCTTACGTGCTGCATGAAGGTGCCAAGGTACTGACCGAGATTTCACGGTTCTGGGCTGACCGAGTTCACTTCAGTCAACGCAAGGGTCAGTACATGATTCACGGGGTTACCGGTGCCGATGAATATGAAAATAACGTCGACAACAACTGGGACACCAACATGTTGGCCCAGTGGACCTTACGCTATACCTTAGAAATCTTAGGCCAAGTCGATGCACAAACCGCAACAAAACTCGGTGTGACGCCGGCCGAGAAGACCAAGTGGCAAGATATCATCGATCGGATGTATCTGCCATACGACAAGGATCTCAATATTTTCGTGCAACACGATGGGTTCCTCGATAAGGATCTTCAGCCGGTCAGTGCCATTCCAGCAGATCAACGGCCAATCAATCAACACTGGTCCTGGGATAAGATTCTGCGCTCACCTTACATCAAGCAAGGTGATGTGCTCCAAGGAATCTGGGACTTTATTGACGACTATACCCCAGAACAGAAGAAGGCTAATTTCGATTTCTACGAACCGCTCACGGTACATGAGTCTAGTCTGTCACCGGCCATTCACGCGGTGCTTGCGGCCGACCTACACTACGAGGATAAGGCCGTGGAACTCTACGAACGGACGGCCCGACTGGATCTGGACAACTACAACAATGACACCAAGGATGGCCTTCACATCACGGCCATGACCGGTGGCTGGATCGCGGTTGTTCAAGGCTTCGCCGGTATGCGGGTTCGGGATGGTCACTTACACTTTGCGCCATTCCTGCCTAAGAAATGGTCACGCTACTCCTTCCGGCAGGTCTTCAGAGGTCGGCTGATCGAGGTTAGTGTCGATGGTAGTGGGTCACACTTCAAATTACTCAGTGGGGAACTTTTGACTATCGACGTCGCAGGAAAATCCGTTACCGTTAAATAAGTTCGGATTGGTAGCCTGCGGCTGCCAGGGGTTACGCCTGCTGTGGGGACCGCCTGCAGCCAAAGGGCGGGCTTCCGGCTCACTTGGAAGCCACGCTGAGAAGCACGAGTCTCCCAAGTCGTCCCAGGCTGTAAGGCCGAGAAAACCGCTCGGTCTAACAGGCCTCGTCACGGCTGGCTCCACCCCTGGCTTCCTCCGGCTAAGGTTGCGTTTTTAAGGCAATCGTAGCAGAGTCCAAAGTCTGGCAATTAGACGAATGCCGATCTCAGAGTCACGGCGATTCTAATCTGCTTCTGATTAACGAGAAATTTAAAAATGGCGTCATAACAGTATCCATTTGGATAGCTGCTATGACGCCATTTGTTTTATTTGTTTTGGTTTAGGCTTTTTGATTCAAGTTTGGCCAGCCACTGACTGTGACTGGGCTTGCCAGCACACGGCAAGTATCAGCCAGGATCTTGGTCTTAACCGCTTGATGGAATCGAGACGCTTAAGCTCGCCGTAATTGTCGTGGACGATCCTAGCCGGAGGAGGTCAGGGATGGAGCCGGCCGTGGAGGTGGCGTTAGACCGAGTGTTCTTCTCGGCCTTACACCACGGGCGACTTTGAAGACCCGTGCCCCTGACGGGGCTTCAAATCGAGCGAGAAGCCCCAAGGGCTGAAGCGTCCCCACAGCAGGCGGAATCCCTGACAGCCGCAGGCGGCAAATTTATCACAGACTGCAGTCTAAAGGTCGCTAGGCATCTGCTGTTGCTGAGCCGTCTTTTGCCGTGCTAATGGTGTCTTGTCCTGCCAGTACGTCAGCCATTCACCACTGATGGTGAGGCTTTCCAATTCAAGCTGATCCTTGACCAGCAACGTGTCTTCCAAGCGTTGCTTGAAGGTAGTGATGAGGCTGCCGAAGATGTTCAAGTTAGCGGATAAATTCCCACCTTGTTGGTGACTCAACTGGTCTCTGAATTCCTTACGAATGTTATCTTCCAACGTCCGTAATTCACGTTCCTTTTGTCGAGCTAAACGCGGTTGGTTACTCGTATCAAAGGTGATAGCGGGGCTCACGCCCACGAACTGAGCGTGAATCTTGGGGGTATCGATACCATAAGGGGCATCGTCACCGCCACCAAAAATGTCAAATTCTCGAATTACTGATAAAACCTCTGTCATGCTAAACGCTCCTTCATTATTTGGGGATAGCCGATTGGTCCGACCCCAATAAATCAAACTATCTCAAGTTTAGGTCACGAAAAAACCCACGTCAAACGAAGCCGCGGGCAGGGTTGACGTGGGTGCAAGTTTTAAGTTTTAGGGAAACTACCAGCTAGCTTTCTTCACACCGGGAATCTGACCGGCATGGGCTAGTTGACGGAAGTTCAACCGAGACATCCCGAACTTACGCATGTAGGCGTGAGGACGGCCGTCCAGGTGGTCACGATGATGCATCCGAGTAGGGGAAGCATCACGGGGCAGTAAGGCCAGTGCGGCGTAGTCACCGGCGGCCTTGAGTTCTGCTCGGCGGTCTGCGTACTTGGCGACAGTAGCCGCGATACGGTTTGCCTTAGCAATCTTAGACTTTTTAGCCATGAATAAAGGGTCCTCCTTTCTTAAATGATAATAATTACGTTTTATAAATTTATCATAGAAAGATGGGCCCTGTCAACGATGGCGACTCACCTAATAACTGAGGTCGTAGGTGATCTGATAAGTCCGGGTTTCACCGGCTGGCAGACTGACGTCACAGAATTCGGGATGGTTGGGTGAATCTGGCAAGCTCTGCGGTTCCAAGGCTAGGCCCATGTAAGGCTGACCGGGGCCCGTAGCGAGCTTCATCTGCGAGGTAAAGGAGTTGGCCGTGAAGACCACGAGACCATTTCTAGCGGACTTGATGGTGACACTGCGTTTCGATAGCGGGTCACTGAGTTCCGCAATGGTTTGGTCAGCGGCGGGAACGACGTGATAAACGTCATCGATGCCCTGTTCCGGAATCGTTTGGAGACCCCGAATGGCACTTCCCAAGTACTGGCCGTTCGCAAAGTCATATGGTGTGCCGGCGGTTGAGAGATATTGACCGGTAGGAAGCTTTTCAGCGTCCAGTTCCAGTCGTTCTTGACTATTAATCTGTAAGGTTTGGCCCGCAATCAATTGGTCTTCGCCCAGATTGAAATAAACGTGTTGCGTGGGATTGAACAGGGTATCCGCCGTGCTAGTGGCGGTGTAGGTCAAGGTGACACTATCTTCATTAGTCAACGTATAGGTAAGGCGTACCGCGAGATCGCCGGGGAAGGAATCTTCGGAACTCTTAAAGGTATGGGTGAAAATGATCTGGGGTGCCTGTGGATCACTGGTGTCCAATTGGCCATCCCAGTTCACGGTGTTGAAGCCGTGAGGACCCCCGTGGAGGGTGTTGTGGCCTTCGTTAGTATCAACCTGATAGGTGTGACCATTGAGGGGAAACTTCCCGCCGGAGATCCGGCCACCGGTTCGGCCGATGCTCATGCCAACGTAGAACGGATTATCAAGATAATCGGCCATCCTGTGGTAAGATAACACCAAGTTCTTCTCGCCGTTAGCAGTGGGTACGGACAACGTGTGAAGCGTAGCCCCCCAACTGAGAACGGCTAATTTTACGCCATGATCATTTTCAATGACGTAGCGGGTCACGACCTGATTTTGATAAGTATCCCAATTTTTCGTTGCGGTCTGCATGAGCAAGTCCCCGTTTCTGATTTTTTGAATTAAGCGGTTTCATTTTCTTCTATTTTATGGGTTTGACTGGTTGATTGTCAAACGATGTTCACGCGGACCCCGCGATTTGACGGGGATGTGGCCAAGGGGGATGGTGAACTTGGACGGGGGTTATCGTCAGAAATGGCGACTAGCAAAAATAATTAAGTACGCCAATTTTAACTTGTACGCAATCAAAAGAACTGGCATAATGGATTAGTTTAAGGGGGAAGTAATCATGAACCTTAAATGGCAATGGCTCCCGATTATCTTAGGGGGTAGTTGGTTAGGGTATCACTGGCTGGGACAACGAGCGGTACCTCCCGAGCCTTTGACTCATCATCGGCAAGACGTGACCTATAGCCAGACACCGACCCTCCTGATTCCAGGTTGGGCAGGCAATGCCTGGACGTTCAATGGTTTCTTACGATGGTTACCACGGGCAGGCTATGCCCAGAAAGTCTTGACGGTCCGCGTGAGTTGGACTGGCAAGCTACGTTTCAGTGGGCAATGGGACGGCACCGGGGAGAATCCGGTCATTCAAGTCCTATTCGACCATAGTGCGACCCGTGGCTATCAGCAGCAGGTTCAATGGCTGACGGCGATTCTACGTGCCTTGAAACAACGGTATGGCGTCTCGAGTTACAATGTCGTGGCCCATTCCTGGGGTGGCAGCGCGGCCGTTCACACTTTGGTTCGTCACGGTCACCATGCCGATCTACCCGTGCTCCATCGGTTAGTCCTTCTGGGGGCACCGGTAGACGAGGGCAGTCTGGATACCCCTGATGTGTCTTATCAGCGGCTGAGAGCGGCGAAACATCATTTGATGGCTCATCCTAAGGCTCGAATCATTAACGTCTATGGGACGCTCTCAGGGCATCTGACGGATGGCTCGGTTCCGGTCAGTCAAATCACCCCATTACGAGGGGTTGTGAGTGGCAGTCCGGTGGGGTACGTGGAGGTTCACGTGCCGGCCACCAGCCATCGTCAATTGCACGCCACCGAGCGAATGTGGCGGCTAATTGCGACGCATCTCTGGGTGAACGCCTAATTGAAACTAGTAGGCAAATTAAAAAGGGCCGGGACAAATGCCCCAGACCCTGAATAATTTAGCTAGTTTTAAACTTCGCCTGCTAAGATAGCATCGATGACGTCGAGGACCCCATCGTGATCGTTATCCGTTTTGGTGATGAGGTCTGCGACCTGTTTCACCGTGTCGGTGCCGTTGGACATGGCAACACCAAGACCGACGTGAGCCAGCATTTCTTGGTCATTATCGTTGTCACCGAAAGCCGCAATTTCAGCCGGTTTGATGCCCCATGAGTCCGCCAACTGGTGGAGGCCAATGGCCTTGTTCATGTGGGGTGGGATGATATCGATACTGCCGAAACCACTGGCCGTCGCGTGAATTTCTGTCGGGAAGCGGTCGTTGATCTTGGCTGCCAAGGCTTGAATCGACTCGTTAGGCCACTCACCATTGACCTTGTAGAAGGTATCATCGACCTGTGTCAGGTCATCGACGAGGACAATATTGTTGAAGAAGTAGGCCTGCGAGGCCGGATCATTGGTCTGGTCGGCACGGTTGATATAGGTGCCATGAGCGCCGGATAAGCGGAGCACTTGAGGCCGCAACGTGTCGTCAGCGAGGATGGTGCGGACGATCTCGTGGACTACCGGTGTGGGAATAGCATCTTCGAAGAGGGTTTGATCCCCACTCGTGATGAGACCGCCATTTTCGGCGACGAACGTTTTAATTGCCGGCGTGGGTGCGAAGACGTCATGAAGGTGGCCGAGACTATTGCCACTTGCAATAACAAAGTGAATGCCCGCGGCGTGAAGCCGATCGAGTTGTTCATGGAAGCGGGACTGATTATAATGACGCTGCGAGTTGAGAAAGGTCCCGTCAACGTCTGTTGCAATAAGTTTAATATGTGTCATACCGGTCTCCTTATTCGTTTAGATTTCGTTAACATTAATCATACGGGCTTCTGTTTGGGATTTCAATGTTCTAAGCTAGAAGAAATATGACAAAAAGATTGCGGATCACTAGTTTTTTCATTCGTAATGCTATAAACTATTAATGAATCGGTAACATAAAGACTGAAAATAAGGGCTATAATAAATGGTTAGCGGGTAAGAATAGTAACCGCTACCGCAGGCTTACCGCTAGCTCAACTGGAAAGGAAGAAAGCAGAAATGACGCAAACGAACGATTTAAACCAATCCTTGGAATGGTTCTCCCAGCTCCAAAAGATCATGCGGCCAGTAACCACGATTAAAACGGAGGACATTACGATTTCTCTGGAACAATTTAATCTATTACATGCCATCACCACCCAACGGGAGGAATTCACACCAACCAAGTTTGCCGGTCAGATTGGGGTTTCTAAATCCATGATCTCCGGACAAATCTCACGGTTGTTGCGGGCTGGTTTAATTGAAAGTATCGCCTCCACGGTGGACCGTCGTCAACACAACCTGAAGCTGACACCAGATGGTGTTAAAGTTTACACGTCCGTTCGTGGCAAGGTTGTCGACCGTTTAAACAATTTGCATGACGACATCTCAAAATTAATGTAACAAACTTAAATTAATTTACAATTGAAAAGTAAAACCCCTTCACTGTAAGTTTCTTATATTCGTGTAACAATTTAGTTAAGATGATCCATTTCTTATGTTGTCTTAGTTATAATTGGTCGCGAGTAGGATACTTGAAATGGAGGGGTTTTTTGTGAATTTGAGGGGAAAGCTCGGTTTACTAATGACAGTCGTTGTGGGGACAGCGCTGTTGAGTTTGAGTGGTCTTCCCGGAACATCATCGCGTCAATCCGTTGTGGCCCATGCGGCGACGACGATCAATGCCAAGAACCAGGGGATGGTTGGCGATGGTGAGACGGCGAACAATGAGGCCATGCAAGCCATGTTGGATAAGTGGGATAAAGATTCTCTGACGGTCCGTGTGCCGAAGGGGACGTACGTCTTTGACTCTGGAAAAATTTTACTGCATTCGAACATAACGTTTAAGTTTGATAAGGGTGCCGTTTTTCGGGTAACTGATGGTCATGAGGTGTTCTTCGTTTATCCGAGTCCGAAAGCCGGATATGACGGGGGATTGAAGAACGTGACCTGGCAACGCGCTACCTTCCAGGGTGACCACGTCAAGGGCCAAAGCGTCTTCGTTCAGAGCGTGCACCATGCGCAGAACGTTAATTTTCAAGACTGTGTCTTCGACAACGCAGAATCACCGACTGGCCACTATCTCGATCTCGATGGCAGTCACAATATTAATGTGACCGGATCGGTCTTCACCGGGTTTGATGGGTCGCGAGACTATAAGGAAGCCATTCAGGTGGATTACTCTAATCTGCGTGCCATGTCTTACCAGAATCCTGGGGACCAATACGATAACTTGCCGACCTACGGGGTGACGGTGACCGACAGTCAATTCTTGCCAGTCCAGAAGGCCAGTGGGTCCGTGAAGGTCTACGCGCCCAATCCGATTGGGGAACATGCTGTCTATAACAAGGGTGTCGGGGGAATTATCCACGATGTTCGTTTCAGTAACAACACTGTGGTTGACCCCAAGCCGCTGACCAGTGCCGCTGGGAGTGGAATGGCCACGATTCACTTTAAGGGCATTTCCAACCTGTGGATTACCGGGAACCATTTTATCAATCAGCATGCCTTAGGGTCGGGTGACTACATTTATCTGCGAAATACGTTGCGTAACTACCAGATGACCAATATCAATATCAAGGATAATACTTTTACCGATGTGAACCCGATGCATAGTTACGTGAGCCTAGACAGTCGCTATGCCACGAACCCAATGACGCAGGTCACGATTACGGGGAACAAGGCCACGACACAAAATGGCCAGGCCCAGTTTCTCATGAGTAACTTCCCCATGACGGGGAACACGGTCGCTAATAATAGTGTTAAGAAGGCCAAAAAGTCGGGAACGGTGGTCAAGCCGCAACACACGATTAAACCAACGGCAGTCGTTCACGACACTGGTCAAAAACTCAAGAAGCGTAAGCAGACTAACAAGCATGAGACTTATTTCAAAGGGATCGCCTCGCAACATGCCCAGTTGAGTAAAAATTATAAGAACTATACGCTCTATAACGTGATCAAGGGCCATAAGAATTGGAATGCCCTGAAGTTCAAGTGGCAGTCGATCAAGACCAAGCGCGTCTATATTGATATGCGAGCGGAGGCTGATACTGGAAAGTGGTACCGCATTCGATTCAGTAAGAAAACCAATGCGAAGACCTATTGGATTCGTAAGGGTGCCTTGACCTTCGATACCTTTACCAGTGAGGCCTTCGATCACGACGCCATGTTAGCTAAGGTTTATCCGGTCTACACACGGCCATTCAATGATCCGCTGCTGGCACAACAACGGGGAACCACAGCCGATATCGCCCAGCGAGTCGTGCACATCACCGAAAGGGTTCAGCGAAAAACCTCGAGTGGATCGGTCACGACCTTCTATAGAATGAGTGATGGTCTGTGGACCAGAGCAGCGGCTTTCGAATTGCAATAGCGATAAATTAAAAAAGCATGGTGAAATCGAATTTGGTTTTGACCGTGCTTTTTGATTAGAATCAAGTTCTCCAAGGATGGTGCTATGCTATCGTGATAGATATGGAAAAGGGAATAATTGAAATTTCTACGATGCCGGTAGGGTTGGTTACCAACCATCACTAGTAGATTCCTGAAGTTAGGTATTGAGTGCTGTTAGTCGTGGCAGAAGATGATCTTAGCCGGAGGAGGCCAGGGATGGAGCCGGCCGTGGTGGTGGCGTTAGACCGAGTGTTTTTCTCGGCCTTACACCACGGGCGACTTTGAAGACCCGCGATTCTGGCGGGTCTTCAAATCGAGCGAGAAGCCCACAGGGCTGAAGCGTCCCCACAGCAGGCGTAATCCCTGGCAGCCGCAGGCGGACCACTTTATCAATCTGGTCTTAGGTTTCAATAAAACTAACAGCAATGAAAGCCATGCCAATGGTTTAACACGGGGAATGAGGAGATCTTCGCAAAAAATTCATTTTTCGGGCGTAAAAAGGGTGGATTCTCTTGCTAAGGTTAGCCTAAGCCCGAGATAGTAGGGTTGTTGCCCTACGTCGGTTGGCCAAGGATCTTGAGAAATTGTTAAAAGGCAGTCAACTGTGGGGGTAATGGGTTTCATCATTTCGGATTGTGGTGTACAATGAGAATCATAAATTAGCACTCAACTAAAAGAGTGCTAACCCAAGTACCTCATCGAAGAGAAGATAATTGGAGGGCGATTCTATGATCAAAATGTACTTTCATGCAAAAACTACCGCGGTAACGAAGGCTATGAAATGGCTTGCGAACCACGACGCCATCTTTACTGCTCGTGACATTAAAAAACAACCATTAACTCGTGAAGAGATTCTCTACATGTTTTCCTTAACTGAAGAAGGCACCGACGACTTGATTTCTACCCGTTCCAAGGCTTACAAGGCTTTGCCACAGTCCGTTCAGGACATGGGGATGAACGAGTTGGTTGATCTCTTACAGCAGAATCCGGGAATTCTGAAGAACCCAATCGTGGTTGACCGTAATAAGTTGGCGACTGGGTTTGACCTGGAAACTATTCGGGAATTCGTGCCAGCCTCATACCGGAAGAAGGAGCTTGCTAGTTTCTTCAAGATTTTAAACGGTGGCAACAAGAACACACTGGGCGTTTCCCCAGCATAAAGCCTGTCAGATAAAAAGTTTCGGCCGCTTGGTCGAAACTTTTTTTGTGGCCAAATACGCGATCCATCGCCAGGTAAAACGCTTTATGTAAATAATTAGTGCCTCCGTCATTTGTTATGAAAAGTTTACATTTTGGAAGCGGTCCCAAATTTAGCTCCGCTAGGCGGAACGTCTATGGTAGACTGTTAATAGTTCAAAATTTGAGGAAAAAAACTAACAAGGTGGGTGTTCGTGTTATGAGTGGCTTTATGGGTGAGTTCCTGGGGACCATGATTCTAATCGTCTTGGGTGCCGGAACTGGGGCAAGTATTAATCTAAATAAAACCTATGCCAAGGGATCCAACTGGACGTACGTGAGTTTAGCCTGGGGGATGGCCGTGACCATGGGCGTTTACGTGGCCGGCATGTTTGGATCGGACGGGCATTTGAATCCAGCCGTGACGATTGGGTTTGCCCTGTTTGGGTACTTCCCATGGGCGCACGTTGGGGCCTACCTGCTAGGCCAATTCTTGGGGGCCTTTGTGGGGGCTGCCATTGTGATTCTGCAATTCTATCCTCACTTCAAGGCGTCACCAGATGAAGCTTCTGGTAACTCGGTCGGCATCTTTGCGACCCGGCCAGCAATTAAGAATCCGGCCTTTAACTTCATCTCTGAAGTTGTCGCAACCTGGGCCTTTATCTTCATTCTCCTGAACTTAGGGAACTTCACGACGGGACTAAAGCCATTCATGGTAGGACTGTTAATCATGACCATCGGGATGGCCTTGGGGACTACTACGGGGTTCGCCCTGAACCCTGCCCGTGACTGGGGTCCACGATTGGCTTACACTATTCTGCCAGTGCCCAACAAGGGTGCGGCTGAGTGGAACTATGCCTGGGTCCCAATGTGTGGCCCAATTGTCGGCGGAATTCTGGCTGCTGGTATGCAGTATCTGTTAAATTAATTCAAAATAAGTAGATCGCTTAATGCGATCGCGGAGACGTGGGACTTGTCCTGCGTCTCTTTTTTTATGTTGTCGCGGAATAAATGAATTGTCCAATAATCGGTATTACTTAAGATTGTTAACTTGTGGGCTAAGAAACAGCTAACATAGCCATAATATGATTATTGTAACAATGGGAAATAGTGCATATAAAATTGAATTTCAAAAACTGAATTACTTAGCCGAACCAACAAATTGCTTTATTGACGGCGATTCTGCTGGTTTAACGGTTAACCTATATTAGTCCATAAGCAAATAGCTATGCTAATGAACCGTTTTAAGTATACGGTAGATTTTTCTGATAATACCCGTTATAATGAACCTGTGATCAGGCAACATAATTAACCGGAATTAATAGGGGCGATGCCGATCATTCATGCGGGTGTGAATAAAGTTGAGGCACATTTGAGGAGGGCCTATGATGTTTCATTCAGAAGATCAAAACGTTCACTACAAGATGTATAAAAAAGGGAAGACTTGGATTTTCGCAGGGATCGTGACGACGGCTTTAGCGTTGGGTGTTGCGGCACCACAAGCGGCCCACGCCGACACGACGGATGATGAGACAGTGGCGACGACCCAGGGGAGCGAGAAGACAACAACTGGCGAGGTGACACTCACAACTCCTAAGGCCGAGGCTGAAGAGGTTACGGTGCAAGATACCACGCAAGACGCGAGCGAGGAAAAGGTTCAGGGAGCGACCCAAGACGCAGAAAAACAAGCTGAACAGTCGGACGAACGCAAACAGAATGACCAGGCAGAACCAGCCGAAATAGACAAAACCGATAAAAATGTAACCGCTAACAATGACGAACAGAAAGACAAAATCGACGACAAACAGACGACGGTGGTTTCAACCCAGTCCACTGACACTGAAGAACAGGTGGACCAGCAGGTTAAAAGACTGGCCAGATCTGTTCAAGCACCGGTGGCAACGCCTAAAATTGCTGTCAAAGATCTCGAGACGATTGACCAGTGGATGCCAAATCAGAAGCTCCAGCAGGTTGTCTTATTACAACTACGGAAGCAAAACCCAGGGAAGACCTGGAATAGTGTGGCTGATATTACCAAGGATGACATGGCGTTGTTAACCAGTCTGGTGGCCTATGGGTCGAACGAATCCGGTGGGATCGATACCTATAACAATCGTAAGCCATTCTCGATTGAAGGGCTTCAGTATGCCGTTAACCTGACCCGGATTGAAATGGGGACCAACTTTAACTATGCTTCTCAGAAATACTATGGAGACATCGTTGACATTTCACCATTGGCGGACCTGACCAAGCTACAAACGGTCTATCTCCAACAGAACCGGATCGAAGATATTTCGCCATTGAAGAATTTAACGAACATCACGAAACTCCAATTACAATTTAATGCGATCTCTGATTTCACGCCAATCGCCGGGCGCAAATATAGTACCTTCAGTGCGACGAACCAGGTGGTTTTCTTACCACCGATTAAGGTCAATTCTAAGACGCGAAAGGCTCATCTGGTCTTCCAATTCAAGAACGAAAACGGCGAAATTGTTCCACTGGAAGCGCGTAATGGGATTGCTTATCCTGACCGAGTTGTGGGATCGGGAAATTCCATTTCCTTGGTTTACAAACTGTATTGGAATGGGGGAACTGCAGCAGTCGATGGTGAGGGTGGTCTGTACTTCACGGGACTAAAGGATCAAATTCCCGGGATTACCGAGTATCCAGGATTTAACATTGACCCGCTAGACGAGAACTTTTATTTGACGGGGGCCGTGACGACACAATTCCCTGGCGGTTATAGTGTTGATATCGGGGTTATCCAGCCTTACGTCATCGGCGACATGGGTGGGACCGTCACCGCGCACTACCAGGATAAGAATGGCAAAGAACTCGCACCGGATGTGGTTCTTGACGATGGGTTCATTGGCGATGACTACACGACCACGGCGGCTGAGGTTGAGGGCTATACGCTCACGAAGACCCCAGATAACGCCACTGGAAAATATGTCGAGGGACCAACTGATGTCTATTACATCTATGAACCAAAGACTGACCCGGTTGACCCACCAGTGGTTAACCCCGCAGCTGATATGACGGTCACCGTGCACTATCAAACGGCGGATGGCAAGACCGTGGCGCCAGACCAAATCTTTACGGGGAAGCAGGGGACAACCTATACCACGAGTCCAGTTACGGTTGAAGGCTATGCTTTAGTCGAAACGCCAGGTAATGCTTCCGGTACCCTGGGTGACGGTGATATCACGGTCACGTACATCTATGCCCCATTGGATACCGATGGCGATGGCGACTTGGTTGATCCGGAAGATCCGGATACGGACACCGACGAGGATGGTGATGACGGTGATGTCGCAACGCCAGACACCGATGATGGCGGCAGTGGCGACCAGATTGTCACCGGCAAAGAGCCAATCAAGGGTGGCACAACGAACTTAGCCAGTCGGCCGGCCACCAATTCGGCGAAGACTACGTTACCACAAACGGGTGAACAACATCGTTCCACAGGTCTGTGGGGTATTGTGGTTCTGCTGGGGTCGTTGTTAGGACTAGCCGGTACGAGACGGAAAGAACAATAAAAATAATTTAATTCATGAACGGTTGGAACTATAATTCCAACCGTTTTTTATTTTGGGAGGAATGATTTTAACACCAATTCTAATTGTGACTCTTTTTACAAAGTGGTTAAAAAAGGTTAGTTAAAGGGTTTACAGTGCAGGCATACGCGGTTAAACAGAGGACTATTAGTTACGTCCCAACACAATACCCCTTGAACTTTTTTCGGCAGCGGTTACAATGAGAGTGACAGTAGTTGTCCATATTTACTGATATGTGGTAATCACAACCTATGATTTAACTTATTAGTCGATTATATAAGAACCACAAATAGTGTTCACAGCCGATAATCAACGGTTGATTGAGACGGACTAGGGCAATGTCAAACTTTACGAGGAGGAAGTTTATCATGCGGAATAACAAACTAACAACAACTAAGGTGCACTACAAGAGTTACAAGGCAGGCAAACGGTGGGTTTTCGCCGGGATTGCAACTGTCGCAATGGGGTTAGGCTTGACGGGGATGGATGTCACGGCTCACGCGGCCGATGTTCAAGGAACTGAAGCCACACAAACACAAGTAGCCGATCCAGATGCAATATCAAAGACGGGGACATTAACAACGACGACGGAAAAGGAAACGACGGCGGAAAATAGTGAGACCCCGGTAACGACGCCAGATAAGGATAAGACGCCAACAACAGACAAAGACAAAACGCCAGAACCAGTGGTAGCGCCAGACAAAGACAAAACGCCAGAACCAGTGGTAGCGCCAGACAAAGACGACACACCGGCACCAACAGTAACGCCAGACAAAGACAAAACGCCAGCACCAACAGTAACGTCAGACAAGGCCAAAACACCGGCACCAGTGACAACGCCTGAAAAGACCGAAATGCCGAAGAATATGAGTAGAATGGCGGCACCGGCCGTAGCTGCAGTGAAGGTCTATGATCCAGCAGACATCCAAGGTAAGGATGCCTCGGAATGGATGCCAGATGCAGGGTTACGGGATATAGTTGAATCGGCCTTGCTATTTAACCACAACATTAAGGCCACCGATTCTAATCTTTACCAATACGTTGGGGAAATGCTGGATCTAGATGATAATAACTATACTGGCAACCTCAAGATTCAAGACTTTGAGGGGTTACAGTACTTCACCAACTTGAACCATGTTGTCTTGCATTACTACCCAAAGGATGGGTTTATCAACTTTGACTTTGCGCCCAACATGACTGAGTTCGCGTATGAAGGCAAGGCCAATGATGCGCCAAGTGATTTCGATGCACAGACCTTCATGGATAGCTATTTGAGTGGAAATCAGAATCTCCAATTCTTAGTTGTCCACAATCTTTTGAAGGGAAACTTACCAAACCTTTCGTCCTACACCAAGCTCTCTCGGTTAGACTTGAGTACGAACCATTTGACTGGTGATTTGACCCAACTCAAGGGCTTAACCAGCGTGAACATTATGGATGTTGACCACAACCAGCTGACTGGGGAGTTACCCGATCTGGTTACAGGGACGCAGTTGACTGAACTCTTTGTTCAGAACAATCAGTTGAGTGGCACGTTAAACCCTGTCTATGGCAGTACCTCACGGTTAATTGATGTTTGGGTCGGTCATAATAATATGACCGGTGATCTCCCAAGCTTCAAGGGCTTTACTGGAAGTTTCGATGGCACGTATAACCACTTCAGTTCTGGTTTGAACAATATGCCTGGAGCTATTAATACGTGGTACCAAACCTTGACGGGTGGGACTTACAATCTGACGGATGACAAGAACACCTTTGATCCAATCAAGAATGTTGTCTCAGGCATTCAGAATGCTCAGACTGGGGAATTCGATCCCACAGATAGTCTCTTCCTCTATGCTTATGGTGCCGGTAAGGTCTACTACGGCGAACCAGATCCAACCTTTACGGCAGAAGAACTTATCAGTTGGTTGGGCAGTCAACAGGATGTTTCATCTCAGTTCCAGAGACAAGCGACGACCGATGACCCATTTGGGTTCAATTTGGTTGCTAGCAAAGACGTTCAGCCCGGGACTTACACGATGGGTGTGGTCAACGACAAGTACAGTAATGGGGGTTACATCGCCTTCATTACCTTTAAGATTACCCGCGATGCACCAGTTGATCCTGGAACACCTGTTGACCCAGGTACGCCAGTCGATCCCGTTCAGACTGGGACCATTACCATTGTCAACGTCGACCAAGATGGCAAGACCTTGAGTACCAAGACGTTAACAGGGACTGCCGGAGATACCTACACGGCAACTGCCGACACATTGGATGGCTACAAGTTAACGAGTCCAGCCAGTGTCACCGGAACCTACACGCAGTCCGGATCAACAATTACCTTCACCTACGCCGCCGTGACTAACGGTGGGGATGGCGACAAGGTTGTTGTGACACCAGACAAGCCAGGTAAGAAGACGGATAACAACAAGCAAACGCCAACTAACAGGGGTGGTCAAGCAGCGACCGTAACTGCTAAGACGAATGGCAAGGTGCAAAGCCTTGGCACCAGTCATGCCGCAGCCCAAGCTCAGCAACAACAGTTGGCTTCGCCTGCTACGACTAACGAAACCACGTTGCCACAAACGAATGAACACCGGACGGCAGCGGCCTGGGGATTGGCTTTATTGGGTACAGTTCTCAGTCTTGGCGGACTGGCCTTACGGCGGAAACAGAACTAATAATAGTTTTTTGGAGGGATTGGCTGTGAAGCCGATCCTTTTTCTTTGCAAAGTTGTGTTTAGAATGTTTGCTGACCGAATTAGTTATGCCTAATAAACGATTCTAACTTGAACTTTTTGTGGGGCGACCTACAATGAAGGTGAAGAGATTGCCACACTTTGACTAATCTGTGGCAACTCGAGCTTATGAGTTCAGCGGAACTCACAAAAAGGACGTTTTAGGAGTGACTTGCCAGCGTGACTAGTAGACTGGTGGTCCGTAGAAGAGTATTGGGATTAAACGTTTAAGGAGAACGGGTCGTGACGAACGGACTATCCTCCAGGGAGGAGAACCATTATGCGGCAGTTAAATGTAAGCGAAACCAAAGAACATTACAAGAGTTATAAGGCAGGCAAACGCTGGGTTTACGCCTGTCTCACGGTCGCAGCACTTGGATTGGGTACCTTAGGAGTCACAACCACGGCTAATGCGGCAACGACAAGCGATCCGGCGGTTGAAACCACTCAGAGTAGCGAACAGCCAGCATCGTCGGAGAAGGAAGCAGCCGGCGATCCTGTCAAGACGGATGGTCAAACGACAGAACCTGAAACGAAACAAAATGAAACGAAACCGGCTGAAACACCTGCGCCAACCAAGAATGAGGACTCGGTACAGCAAGACCAGCCAGAGACGACAACGGAACCAGCTAACACGGTGACATCCGAGAAAAAAGAGGTCACTCAGGAACCAGAAAAACCGGTTGTGGCAAGTGCACCGGCTCAGAATATGACCCGCATGGCAAAGATCGCGCCACGGGAGACGGCACCAAGTGTGGTTGGTCAAGATGCCTCGGAATGGATGCCAGATGCCGGCCTTCGGACCTGGATCGAAGGGGATTTATCGCAAAGTCAGGGCGAGGCCGTGACGGATGCCAATCTGTCGACATACCTCGATCATAGCTTGAACCTGGATACGAACGATAGTAGTTATCCCACGGCTACCGGTGTCGCCTCATTTGAAGGGTTACAATACTTTACGAATTTGACTTCTTTCCGGGCAACGGACCCACAGATTTCAGCGGACAGTCTGCCAGACTTTTCCTTTGCGCCCAACTTGCGTTTCTTTACTTATCTTGGAGATAATCAACACTTTACGGATGCCGCTCAATTTATGAAAGACCACCTGATTCAAAACACGGCCTTGACGAATTTAGCGCTCAACTATAGTCTTCAAGGAAGTTTTCCGGACTTGTCGGCTTATCAAAAGCTAGAGACCATTAACTTCAGTAATAACCAGTTAACGGGGACCTTACCCGATCTGGGGAACTTACCGGTCCTGGACCGTCTCGACGTGGAGAATAACCAAATGTCAGGGACTTTGCCGAACTTTGGAAATTGGCCAGTATTAAATGTTTTGAATATCTCCAATAACGATTTTAGTGGGGCCTTGCCAGACTTGAAGAATTTTAAGGCCTCGGATTTCCGGGAGTATTATAATCAGTTGTCTTCTGGCTTACTCACTTTCTATAATGACCAGGGCCAGGCCAGTGATAATTACAGTTGGTATCAGTTCTTGAATGGCAAGACCTACAACTTGTTTGGTACGGATCAGACCTTCGATCCCTTAACTGGGGTGGTTGCGGGGATTCAAGATATGAAGACTGGGCAGATCGATCCCAGCGAGAACTTTATCGTCTATGGCTTTTCAAAAGGTGCCTGGGTTGTTTCGGGGGACTGGAACGATGCCGGTAGTAAGGCTAACTTCTTAAATTGGGCTGCTGGACAATCGAGTGCCACTGCCGATTTCGTGAAGGTGGCCGATCCAACTAATCCATTGGGATTCAATCTGATAGCTAGTCCGGATACGCCGGCGGGAACCTATACGTTAGGTATCATGAATGAAAATTATGACAATGATCTCGGGGGCTATGTAGGTTTTATCACCTTCAAGATTACTCACGACGCTCCGGTAACGCCAGTCACGCCAGTTGATCCCACACCGAGTCAACAGACCGGAACGGTCACAATTGTCGAGGTTGATCAGCAAGGGAAGACCTTGCACCAGCGGACAATGACTGGAAAAGTCGGTGACACCTATACAGCACAGGCTGACCAGCTGGCCGGCTACAAAGTTACGGGCAAATCCAACGTTAGTGGCAGCTACACCGCGGCTGGTGACACAGTTACCTTTACGTATGCTACGGTTGATAACGGCGGCGATGGTGATCAGGTCTTGCCGGACAAGCCGGCAACCCCAACTAAGAAAGATCAGCAGGCAGAGGTTAAGGGCAATGGCGGACAGGCGGCAGAGATTTCAACGCCAACGAAGTCAGCCAAGGCAATGACGGCGACTGTGACGCCGCTGCGCACGCAACAGTCGGTTGAACAAACCAAGGATCGTCAGACGGTTACTTTGCCACAGACCAATGAACAGCGGACGCTTTCGCCAGTCGTATTGGGATTGGTAACACTACTGACAACGTTGGGACTGGGTGGCTGGTTACGCCGTCACAACTAATTTTATAAGCAAGCAAACTGAATTTTATCAGGTGCGTTCATTTGAACGCGCCTTTTTTTTGAACTGATCACGACCCCCAGTGACGGCTTAAAAGGTGATTAGTTATGACTGTTCAGTACACTATGAATTGTTTATCTTATACTAGATTTTTCTGAGCAGATAGGCTATACTGCGCTTACACGAAAATCGTGAGGTTTAATTATCATTTTTATAATAAAAATGCTGAATTTATGCGGTTATTATGAAATGAATTTTAGGAGGGAACAGGATGTATTGGGGAGAAAAGGAAGGGTTTAAGCTAACGTCTAATCGTGGTAAGGGGTGGTTGATGACCGTCGCCATCCTTTCGAGCCTAGGGAGTTCGGCCGGGGCGCCGCTCGTGGGGCATGCGGCGACGTCAGCGACGACGGTGCAACAGGAGAGTGTGAGCGCAGCTGCTGGAGAAGCGGCCACGGCGACGGACGATACGACTGCAAGTAGTGAGAGTGCGGCGACTGAATCAGCCGAGGACACGACTACGGCGGCCACTGAGGACCCGGTTGATAGTTCAACCGAAGAGAGCAGTGAAGCCGACACAACCACCGACGATAGCTCGGCAGAAAAGCCGAGTGACCCGGCGGACATCCAGACCGAAAAGCCACGGCAACGCAAAAAAGAAAGCGAATCCATCGATCAATGGATGCCCAATAAAAGATTACAGCGGGCCGTTTTATATCAGCTTCAAAATCTATCACCAGTGCCAGATGACGAGCCAACCTGGAATTCCGTCGCGGATATTACCAAGGAGGACATGAAGCGCCTCAAAGGGATATACGTGGGAGCCCTGGGTGGTGAGGATGGCGAATCAACTTACAACCCGGATGGATCAGAATATTCAATTGAAGGCATTGAGTACGCCACAAATTTAGAAACGGTGGACTTTGGCGGTGGTGGAATGAACGATGGTCCGCAACAAATGTTTGGGAATCTTGTGGACATTTCGCCATTGGCCAAGCTACCCAAGCTGACGACGGTGCTCTTGCAGAATAACCAGATTGAGGATATTTCACCATTAGCTCATCTGAAGAACGTGACCTGGTTGGACCTGACCTTTAACCACATCTCAGATTTTTCGCCGTTAAAGGGGATAAGTTACGAGACGAACGAGTTCCGTTTTCAATACCTTGAACGTCGGACCCCCATCGTGGTGGATGGCAAGACCCGGAAGGCCCACATTAACTCTGGCATTAAGCTCCAAGATGGCACGTTTGCGCAAAACCCAATTGCCAAAAATTTGATAACTTGGCATTATTACGCAGATGAAGATGAGGACAAAACTTTCCAATTCTACACCAAGGGGGGAGAGTTGACCGCGGACGCCGAGGGTGGTCTCGACTTTTCAGAGATTAAGGATCAAGAGCCAGGGATTACCGGCCATGGCGTCATTCCCTTGCCCGATAAGTATTATCTCAATGCGCAGTATGTGACCGCCGATGGCAAGTATGCCTTCTTATTGATGCAACCGTACAAGCTAGGGGATGTCGCCGCGCCAGTCACGGTACAGTACCACGATGAGAACGGCCAAGAGGTCGCACCGGATGCGGCACCGCTGGAGGGGATGATGGGAGAGACCTACACGGCGAAACCGATCGACATTCCTGGCTATGATCTGGTGAAGAGTCCTGAGAATGCCCAAGGAACGTTTGGCAAAGACCCAATCACGGTGACGTTTACCTACAAGAAACAAGCCGTGAAGTCGACGGTTGAGGTACGCTATCAGGATGAGGCGGGCAATAAGATTGCCGATTCAGCCACCTTAACTGGGGAGGTGGGTCAGCCTTACACCACTGAAGCCGCAAATATCTCGCATTACGAGTTGATTGAAACACCGGAGAACGCGACGGGAACGTACGCCGAAGAACCAACGACGGTTATCTATCGCTATCGTAAGGTGGAACCCATTGCGACGAAGCACAAGTTAACCATTCACTATCAAGATGAAACGGGGAAGAGCCTGCACGAGGACACTGTGTTGAATGGGGAGCCTGGAGAAACCTACCAAACGGAGGCCTTGTCGATCGACGGGTATAAGTTGATGAATACGGTCGGGCAGACTACCGGAAACTACGGTGAATCCGATCTGGAGATCACTTACGTCTATGCCCCAATTTCAACCGGTGGGGATGGCGATGGTGGTGTGACGCCGCCGACGACGGATCCGCAACCACCGGTGAGCCCGACGGATCCGCAGAACCCAGATGGCGGTCTCGATCCGGATGAAACGCCAGATGCTGAGAATCCCAATGAACCAGATCCAGATAAACCCGGTTCCGAGGTGATCTCTGGCAGTGATGGCGATATGGTCACGGGTGAAGAACCCGATCAAGCTAGCAGTACGTCCTCTGTGGGGCCAGCAGCTAGTCTAAGCACCTATGACGATGCAACGCCGAGCCACACCTTTGGCTTACCACAGACCAATGAACAGCGGACCATTGCGGCCTGGCTAGGTGGCGTGCTCCTGTTGGGTAGCCTTTGGGGCTGGTGGGGTCGTCGCCGGCACTAGGTCAGAGGTTTTGTAAAACAAATGAAAATAGACAGATTCTTTAAAAAGACGATCTTCACCGTTAAAGGTGGAAATCGTCTTTTTAAGTGATCGTTACTCAGTTAAAAAGTAGAAGCCATGTTTATTCTATGAAAACATGGACATCTTTGATTTAACGGCTTTCTCGGTTATAATGAAGTTAGATACATATCCAAATTCATAAATATGTAACACTACTAATTAAGCCGAGATCCATCAGGGAGGACATCATCATGAGTCAACATATCGGGGAAATTAAAACACATTACAAGAGTTATAAGGCAGGAAAACGCTGGGTTTACGCCAGTATTGCGGTCGTCGCCTTTGGTTTAGGTATGGTTGCTACGCCGAGTGCCCATGCGGCAACGACGGCTGATCCTGCCGACAAGACAGAAGTGGTTACTGATGAAGCGGTGAAGGAACAACCTACGACTAAATCGGGAGCGACTGACGAACAAACGCGAAGTAGTGTTGATCCTGAGTCGATTACCCCTAAAAAGGTGACGACCCCCAAAAAGACGGGTACGCCAGTGCCAACAGTTAAGACACCAGAAGACTCCAAGCCGGGCACGCCAGCTCCTGACAACTCTGGGGTTAAGGTGGACACTGAAAAAACAAAAGAAACGACGACACCTAAGCCGGCCGTTCGGCCACAATCGCGGATGATGGCAACGCCAGTTGTTGAAACGCCAACGGCAGAGGTTCCTGCCGACACGTCGATTGATAGCTGGATGCCGAATAAAACTTTACAGAAAATTGTGCTCCTAGAACTTCAAAAACAAAATAAGCACATCCACTGGAGTAGTGTCGACGATATTACGCAGGACGATATGTTACTGCTGACTAAAATCCACGCCAATGGGGGGCCAGAGTTTGGTGGCCTGGGGACCTATATCGACGGACACACCCCATTTTCCCTGGAAGGGTTGCAGTATGCGACCAATCTGACACTCATCAAGCTTGAAGGTGATGACGGGGATGCTCCGGGAACGTTACGGGGAGATATCGTTGACCTGAGTCCTATCAAGGATTTAACTAAACTGACGACCCTGAATGTCCAGTTTAATCGTATTCAGGACATTTCAGCATTGGCTAACCTGACCAATCTTTCTGAACTCGATCTGGCCTACAATTCGATTGTGGATTTCACGCCATATCGTAAATTTTCTAAGTTTTTTATCACGACACTCTCGAATCAGCAGGTATTTTTACCACCGATTACGTTGAAACCAGGTGAAGGCTATCATATGGCACTTAGCCAAAGTCCGATTGCACCAAATGGGAAGGCTGACTTACAGCCCTTTACGGACTCAAAGTATTATGAACAGGTGGCCTGGAATGATGATTTAAATAAGGTCTGGCAGATCTATTATCCAGCCGGAGATGCGATGCCAGATGGTAATGGTGGACTGAACTTCACCAATATTCCGAAACAGAAATCCGGTATCACAGTTGATCCGGATGGCAACGGAGCTGTGATTTCTCCACTGGCTAATTACTATTACCTGATGGGTCACTATAATCAGGGTGGTGCTGACCTCCAAGTCATTCAGCCCTACACGATGGCAGTTGCGGCGGCTGATGTGACCGTCTCTTACCAGGATGAATCTGGAAAGACGATCAGTCCAACCACGACTTTAGCGCAAGGCAGTGTGGGAGATGCCTACACCACGACACCACTTGATATTGATGGCTACAAGCTCCTCACTACTCCGGATAACGCCAAGGGTGTTTATGGCACGGACCCAATCAATGTCATCTACACATACAAAGCCATTGAGAAACCAGTTAATCCAACACCGACCCCAAATGAAACCGGAACCGTAACGGTTGTCAGTGTCGATCAGTCTGGAAAAGTTCTTAGCCAGACGACACAGACCGGGACAGTCGGTGACGGCTATACGGTCACGGCCCCAGAAATTTTTGGATACCAGGTCACGGGTAACAATAGTGCTACGGGGACGTATACCGCAGCCGGTCAAACTGTGACGTTCGCTTATGCCAAGGTCACCACTGGCGGCGGGGGAGCGACCGTTAACCCCGAACCAGAAAAGCCGGTGAAACCCGGAAAACCCGGAAAACCCGGAAAACCCGGAAAACCCGGAAAACCCGGAAAACCCGGAAAACCCGGAAAACCAGACCAATCTGGCAAGAAACCGACAACTTCAGGTGGAACGGCTGATAAGGTTGTGAATGCAGTCAAGGTATCTAGTAAGACACCGGCAACAACTGATTTAGTTGCCCCAGTTCAGGTAATCAAGGCAGAGAACACGTTACCGCAAACCAGTGAAAGGGCCATTTCACCATTGCTGGGTCTGCTCCTGTTACTTGGTACTAGTGTCACGGGCCTATTCTTCAGACGCAAGCGCAACTAAAATGTTAGAGGATCTCGACGATTGTCGGGGGTCCTCTTTTTTTTGCATTATAGGAAGACAATTTCTATGCTTAATCTACACACTATTAATTAGTTTTGGATAAAAATAATTTCAAAATAATGTTGAATTCTGGTCGCGCCAGGGTGAGAATGGGAAGTGGATACAGCTTGGAAAGGTAGGGATTTAATCGATATGGAAACGAAACGGACGCATTTTAAGATGTACAAGGCAGGCCGTAAGTGGGTCTTCGCCTGTGCGCTCATGTTGGTTATTGGTGGGGGCTCCGTCGTCACGGCAGAAGCCGCAACCACGGGAAACGATAGCGAACAGACGAGTAAATTAGCTGACGTGTCGAGTGACAAATCTGAGAGTAGCCAGGATGCCACCAAAGATTCTGACAAGGATGGCCAGTCTCAGCAAGATGGTCAGTCTGACAGCGAGAGTGAACTTGACGGGTCTAAGGATAGTGTCAGTCAAGACAGTGGCTCGAAAGAGAGTCTCACGAAAGATGACACCACAAAAGAAAGCACCGCTGATAGTCAGGCCGACGTGACCAAGTCGCAAGATCAGAACCAGAATGGCGACAAGGTAGCTGACGATTCAGGGACGACAGATAAGGTGCAAACACCTGCGCAGTCTCCGGTTAGTGGCATCAAGGCCCTGTCAGGAATCCTTTCTGACACACAGAAGGCCAATCTGAAGGCCGCTATTGCTGCTGCCAATGCCGCAGCTAAGTTAGCTCGTTCCAAGGACACCGACGCCTCAGCCATCTCGGCTTATGACAACGATGCTGTTCAAGATGGTGGGAGCGTCTACGATGACTATGGCAACTTGGACAACATCCTCGGCGTTTCCTCCATGTTCCATATCTTTGCGTTGGAAGCTGAACTGAATGCCCACACCAATGGGAACATTGCGGTTCAGAACCTGAAAGGTAATGTGAACTTCGGGACGAACGTGATTGAAGAATTACTCGACAAGGACATCTCTTACATACAGAACTTTACCAACATTGCCGGTAGTTCCTTCGTTTCTCAAGGGGATACCCGTGAGAACAAGGTGGTCTTCGGGGAAGGCATCACGGTTGATGTCAGCAATCCTAACCGGCCGATGGTCAATGGCGTTTACATCGATCACCTGTTGGCTTCCGAAACCTATCAGGATAAGAATGGACAAACTTACATTGACTTTGATGCCGAATTTAAGAAGCTTAAGGCCCTGAATGAATCGCTGGGTGGCAAGTCTAGCGAAGCCAGCTACACGAATAGTGATTTCGACGATCTGAATAACCGGGTCATTGACGTGAGTGACATGAAGCCTAACGCCAATAACCAAATTATTATCAATCTTTCGCCGGACGTCTTGGCTGGCAATACGCCACTCAAGATCGTGGGTCTTTCTCCAGAAGAGACGGGGACCACGGTGATTATCAACGTAGATACTGGTGGTCAATCAGATTACCACGTCAACTCGCCGATCAAGATCCAATACAGTGACGGGAGTGACCGGGACAGCCACGAAACGGAATACTTTGGGGACAACCACTTATTGTGGAACTTCATTGACCGTTCAGCCGCTGACCAGCAGTTCAACGGGAACCTCTTCTTTGATGCCCCATTCCAAGGAAGTGTGTTAGCACCTTCCGCAGACATCACGGTCAACCAGAACTTGGATGGAAACATCATTGGGAAGCGGGTCGTGGTTAACGCCGAAACCCACCGGTGGGACCTCCAAGATCATAACGATGAGGATGAAAATCCCGATCCAGACGAATACGATAAGCCAGTGACAATTCCAGGTATTGGGGTTGAATTACCAGCTACCGACAAACCAAACATTGATAATCCAAGTGTCGAGGAACCAAACGTTGAAGAACCAAATGTTGAGGAACCAGATACGGACGAGAACGAAGAGGAAGAAGAGTTCGAACACGAACGGCCAGATTATGGCGACGAAGACATTGAGGATATCTGGGATGATATGATCGATGCCGAGGAAGAAGATTCCCGCACCGCTGAAGAAGCCGTCTTGAATGAAATTGACTCGGCGATTGCTTGGGCTCAGGCTCACGGTGATACCGCGTTGTTGAACGAACTCGAGGGGATGCGTAACCGGGTCCTCGCAGACCTTGGCGAATTGCCACAAACCAATGAAGCTAGTCCACGGGCCATGCAGGTTGTAGGGTTAGCCTTGTTGACGGGTGTCTTGGGTGCCTTGATCTTCAAACGGCAACGGCGTCACAATTAAATAGCGTGTGACAGAGGGCGTTTAGTTGGTCATCAGACTTAAGCGGAACCGATTGCCCGCCAGGCACACGTTTCGACAATAGAAAATTGAAGCACTAACAGGGATTACGATAACACTCGTAGTTCCTGTTTTGTCGTCTCCACAGCTTGACAAGATAGTCTCTGATCCCGTATGGTAGAACGACATCTAACAGAAAGGGGTGACAACCCATGAGTTTAAACGTGTTAATGGCGTGTGTCCCCGCAGACGGTCAAGGACGTTTTTCCGCAAAGTAAATTTTAAGGAGAAATATTAATGAAAAACGTCCGTCGATCGGTTCCGTCCTTGGGACTGATCATTACCCTCGTTGGGTTTCCACAAATCAGCGAGTCCATTTTTACCCCGGTTTTACCGTTCCTGCAAACGGCCTTTGCAGTGAGTGCCAACCGGGCGCAGTTAACCATGAGTAGCTACTTTATTGCCTTCGCCGTGGGGGTTCTCATCTGGGGACAACTTGCGGATCGCTTTGGTCGTCGTCCCGCCATGCTGACTGGAATCGGCGTGTACCTATTGGGTAACGTTGGCCTGCTACTGAGTGGTGATTTCCGACTCCTACTGGTGAGTCGATTGATTCAGGCCTTTGGGGCCAGTGCCGGGTCCGTGGTAACCCAGACGATCATGCGTGAAAGCTTCAGTGGCGTGACCGGGGCCAAGGTTTTCGCCCGAACCAGTGCGGCCATGGCGCTAGCGCCCGCTCTGGGACCACTAATCGGAGGTGTTCTCCAAACCTATTGGGGCTTTCGGAGCGTGTTTTCTGGATTGGTGACGCTCGCCGTCGTTGTTGGGGGCTACGCCTGGTGGCGGTTGCCAGAAACGCAACCGGCCAGTGATCGGGAAGCAACGGTTTCACAGATTAAGGTGATTAAGCGGCTACTTGGCAACCCGGTGGTGTGGGCTTATGGTCTGCTCATTGGGGGCATCAACGGGATTCTATTTAGTTACTATGCCGAGGCCCCCTTTATTTTTGTGAGCCACTTTGGCTTTAGCGCCGTCCAGTACGGTTGGCTGGGTCTGGTGCTCGCTGCGGCCAGCCTCTTGGGCGCGATTCTGGTGAATCGGCTACTAACTTGGTGGTTACCAGAACAGTTGACTCTCTGGGGGCTCTGGTTCAGTGTTGTGTCAGCCTTGACGTTCGTTCTAACGGCGTATGGGGAACATCCTGGACTGATACTGGTCAGTGTCTTTCTGACGTTCCTGGGGCTTAATATCGCGTTACCCAATGCTCTGAATCGGGCACTGGTGGGTTATGAAGACGTGATGGGAAGTGCCAGTGGCTGGTTCAGTCTGGGGTATTATCTGCTGGTAAGTGGGATGACCTTTGGCATGAGTTGCCTGCATAATGGGGCCATCACGACACTTCCCTGGTATGTGCTGGGACTCAGCGTGGTGATGCTCGTGGTTTACGTGAAAGTCGTGCCACGGCAGTCCCGTGCGGTTGAAATGGATGACTAAAATAAGTTGAAATGAGCGCTCTAGACTGTTGGTCTGGAGCGCTTTTTGCGAGGTGTGTGAATGCGGCCGACGTTGATAGCTTCCAGTGGTGACAACACGAAAAGCCACCGAACCAATTTGTTCGGTGGCTTGGTGATAAGCGCTTAAGTTGACGGGCTTTAAAGGACCATTTTGACGCCCATGACGATTAATAGAAGGGCCATGAGTGGCTTCATAATCGTGTTTAGTCGCTGAGGATTGCCCTTGGCCAATAGTCTAGGAGCACAGATGGCGCCTAGAACAGCCCCGATCATCAGGCAGATCCCGATGCTCCAGTCGATGTTGTTGGCTGAGAGATGGAAGAGTAGGCCGACGAAAGAGGTGCCGACCAAGACGTAGGCCGAGGTTGCAGCGGCCGGGACCATGTCGAGGCCCAGGGCCAAGAGCCCAGCGATGATCGGTCCCCCGCCAGATAGGCCGGCAACGCCAACCATCAGGCCACTGACAATTCCGTAAAGAACGGCCTGAAGCGACTTATGTTTGGCAGGGCGTTGGGCACCTTTAATGAGGATCTTAACGAGAATTTGCACACCTAGTAGAAAAAGAATGGCGGCCACGAGCCAGGTGTAGAGTTTTTGGGGGATGATTGGCGAAAGTAGAGCCCCCACAATGGTAGCGGGAATCGCCGCCAGAAGCATTTGATTGCCGACGCGAAAGTGAATTTGACCAGTCCGATAGTGACCATAAGCCCCAACTAGGAGCGAGGGAAAGGCCGTAAATAGCGATGTTGCTGCGGCCACCGCTGGGCTGAGATGAAAGACGGTGGTTAATAGACCAAGGTAGACTGCCGCACCACCGCCACCGGTCGAAAGAACAAAGAGGCCCACGAGGAACCCCGTGATAAGTAAACTGACCCAAACCATGAGACCAGACTCCCTTCACAGATGTACTAGTTTCAGTCTATGTTTTTAAGGGGAGAAGATCAATTCGCTTTCTGTTGGCGGGACTGCGTTAGGACTTACCGATAACTAATGGAAACCGTCTTCTATGAAGGCTTGAAATTCTCTATGGTGGTCGAGCTCGAACTTAGCCACAGGCGGTTCAGTCTGGTCAAAATAAAAGGAGTCGCAATTAGAACTAGCGACTCCCATTTTATAGACAATCTTTAAACCGGCACGACCACACCATTAACATAACTGGAGATGTCGGAACACAGGAAGAGCGCGGTCTGAGCAATCTCATTCCCATTAGGTGCCACGGGAATGTTCAAACTTTCCTCGTCAGCGTCGGCACCACCTGGGGCGATGGCATTGGTCCGAATGCCCACGTTCTGGTACATGTAGGCCGTGTTTTTAGTGAGACCAACCACGGCGTGTTTTGAAGCGGCAACCGCGGCGCTGGCCCGGTTATCACTGGTGCCTTCAACGGCGGCGATATTTAAGATGACCCCGTGTTTTTGTTCGGTGAAGAGTTTCAGGGCTTCACGAGTGGCAATCATCACGCTGGTCGTGTTGACCGTCATGACCTGATCCCAAAGCTCGTTGGTGAGGGTACCCACGGGAGCGAGCTTGTCGAGCATCCCGGCATTGTTTACCAGGATATCGAGATGGCCGTATTGCTTAACGGCGGTCTGGACCATATCCTCGACGTCGGCTTCCTTTGTCACGTCGGCGACGGCAGCCACGGCTTCACCGCCAGCGTCCTTAATCTTTGAAACGACTTGATCCAGTCGTTCGGCGTTGCTATCTGCGGCGACGATCTTGGCCCCCTCGTGGGCGAAGAGTTCCGCGATGGCTTGGCCTTTACCAGACCCCGCCCCGGTAACGATAGCCACTTTATTCGCTAATTGTTCAACCACGTGACTCACTCCTTAAAGAAACTAGTTTTAGGATTAACCATCCTGCTCCCATTATAAAGCAATCATTAGGTTGAAGGGAGAGAAAAATGAGATTTCACTAAGAAAGTTGACTTATCAGGTTAAAGGTGTTACTTTAAAAGTAACAGAGAAGGAAAGGCGTGTTGAACTTGAAAATTGTCGTTACGGGAGCCACCGGCCATTTGGGTCGCCAGATTGTGGATCATTTAACTGAATTAGTTGCCCCAACTAGCTTAACGTTGGGCGTTCATACCCCTAGCAAGGCCCAGGACTACGCTAACCAAGGCATGTCGATTAAGCCTTTGGATTATACTGAACCAGCAACCGTAGCGGCAGCCTTGGATGGAGCAGACGTTGCGGTCTACGTGCCTAGCAAGAGTCATGATAGCTTCAGCCGGGTGACCGAATTTGAACACGTCGTTACGGCCGCGACCCAAGCCAAAGTTGGTCACTTGGTGGTCATGGGCTTTATTGCCGACCAGGCCAACAATCCGTTTGATTTATCGGCCTTCTACGGCTATGTACCACGCCGGTTAGCCTCAAGTGATCTGAGCTATACCATCGTTCGTAATGCGTTATATGCCGATCCGCTGGTCCCTTATTTACCAGAATTAATCGAACGGCAAAACGTCATTTACCCAATGGACGATCAAGCCTTGAGTTTCATCAGCTTGGCTGATAGTGCTGCGGCCTTTGCCAAGATCACCGTCACACCAGCCCTGTGGACGCGTTCCATGTACACGTTGACCCAAGAGCGGGCCTACAGCATGCCCGAATTGGCCGAGGTGCTCTCGACCGTCTCCGGTGAAAAGATTGGCTACGCGCCAGTCGATAACGCTGAGTTTGGGAAGATTTACAACGAAGGCAATGAGGGACACATGTTGTCCTCCATGTATGCTGGTGGGGCCATGGGTCTGTTAGACATCACGACTGATGACTATGCCACCATCATGGGCCATCCGGCACAGTCATTACCGGACTTCTTAAAAGAAAATTACCGTCGTTAAGTTTAATTGGTAAAAACAAAACAGCGTGATCACCGGAATAGGTGATCACGCTGTTTTAAATTGGCGGTATATTTTACGTATGAATTCTAGTGAATGTCACGATAGAGATTAATAATCGCGCCAGCCAATTGGGCTTCGAATTTGTCACGGGGGAGGAAGACCGACTGCTCTGATGGGAAACCAGTGGTGAGTAATACCTGATCATTCGCAACTGGCAGGGCGCGTCGGATAGTGGTTTTGCCCGGTTTAAGATTAATGGCAACCAACTTGGCATTTTCCGAAGCTAATTGACAAGCTTCCTCTGCCGCGTCGACGACGACCAAATCATTTTGTAAGATCCCTAGCATCATTAGGTTAGTATCGGTGACCTTGAGCCAAGCCAATCCTGGTTTCTTCGCGTTTCGAACCGGTAGCTTGCTGGAGACTTTCATGTTGTCAGGAATACGTAATTCAGTTTGCATATCGCTGATCGGAATGTGTAGGGAAGTGGTGGTTGGCAGGTCGTCGGATTTTCCCGTTATGTTAAGTCTGTAGGACTTGTTCCTACCAGATGGCCTTTTGTCGGATAAATTGGCTTTTTCAAGTTCATCAGGAATCAGATCGGCCAACTCGAAAATCTGAGTTTCCGAAATGCGTAATCCCTTGGCAATCTTGCGTAGGGTATTGGGCTTGGGGATCTGTCGTTTATTGTTTTCGATCTGGGAATAATACGATGCCGAGATCCCCGCATATAAGGCGACTTTACGTACTGAGTCACCTTTGCTAATACGGATCTTTCTTAATTCATTGCCAAATGTTGAATCCTGCATCGTTCTCACCCCGTTTGTATCTAACTAGTATAGCAACGAATGGCGACGGATCCCTAGATAATGGGCTTTTGAGGCATAAATTGTGATTGCAAAAGTGAAACATGAGACTTATACTTATAATTAAGTTAGCTTTTATGAATTCAAACTGGCAGAAGTCTAGTTAATTAGCGGTTCTGTCATCCCTTTAATAACCTTGATATAGCGGTTTCAGAGGATGGTGGGCACGTGAATAGTCAAGACAACGATCTCTTCAGTTACCGTTGTTCACAAAAATAATACAAAATTATGGAGGTAATATTATGAATTTTTGTCCAAAGTGTGGCACGTCAGTTAAGGCGGGAACTCGCTTTTGCCCGAACTGTGGGTTTGATTTACAGGTAAAGGGAGCAACATCAACGCCGGCTGCGAGTGCACCTGTGCAGTCAGCGCCACAACCACAAGTACAGCCACAGGCACAACCACAACCGCAACCCCAAGTACAATTTCAACAACAAGCGACTATGGCAGCACCTATGCCGCAAGCTGCGGGTAATGGTGCCATCGACTACCAAAGTAATTTGGGGTTATTTGGCGCGTTTTCAGAGTATATGAAGGAATACGTCAAATTTGATGGACGAATGAGCCGTGCCAATTACTGGTGGGCTTACCTAGCGATTTCTATTATTAGCGTGATTGCATTGATTCTTTCGTATGCCATGGGTAGTTTTCTTCTTACGAATGTCGTTGTTTTGCTGTTCCTTGTGCCATCGTATTCAAGTATGTCTCGTCGATTACATGATAGTAACCTCTCTGGTGGTAATATCTTTTGGATATTGCTCCCGGTTGCTGGGGCTATTTATCTTCTTGTTTTACTTTGCAAGCCAGCTGACCAACAAGCCAATCGTTTTGGTTAGGAGTTAGCCATGAATTCTAATTTCTTTTGTCCGGGTTGTGGGCAACCTGTGAGGCTGGGACTGAACTTTTGCCCATACTGTGGGCGTGATTTACGCGCCTTTCAGCCGGCGTCTTCGGCCGCACCACAGGCGCAGACAAAAGCTAAGGTGAGTTCAAGTCCTAACCTTTTAGATTCGGCGACCGCACAACTCAATAGCTGGACCGGACAACGGCGCAAGGTGCCCATTCAGCTAGGCAGTATGTTTAGCCAGGTATTTAAAGCGCATACAGAGGCCGAAGCCGAAACCCTCTTCATCGGGGGAACGGAAAAGACGACGCCATCGCTGGCCACCGTCAGTGATTCTCCGGTTCAGCCCTGGTTGTTTACCCGAGTGCTAGCTGTATTTGGCTTGACGATCGCTATTCTAGCGGGAAGCCTATTTATTTTTAATGGGGAGAAAATGTATAACGGGTTAATCTTCATGAGTGCCTTGGCCGTTCCTTTTTCCCTGCTAATTATGTTTTTTGAAATTAATACGTTCCGTAATATCAGTATTTTTAAGGTGACCAAGATTTTTATGGTCGGTGGAGTTGCCTCGGTTCTCACCACTATGGTTCTCTATCAGTTCGTTAACATTCAAAACATGACAATTGTAGCAGCAATTCTGGTTGCCATCATTGAGGAGACTGGGAAGCTGGTCATCATCGCCTACTATGTGAAACGAGCCCAAGCGCATTTCATTTTAAATGGCCTGCTGATTGGGGCGGCAATCGGGGCTGGTTTTGCGGCGTTTGAAACGGCCGGTTATGCGCAAGACTATGGCCTGTGGGTGTTGCTGTTACGGGCCATAGATTCGCTGGGGACCCATACCATGTGGGGAGCTATTAGTGGGGCCGCCTTAGTCATGGTGAAGGGGGCTCATCCATTAGCCGCGAATACATTTCAAGATGGTCGGTTCGTCCGATTCTATGCGTTAGCCGTAAGTTTACATGCTTTATGGGATATGCCCTTACCATTGCCTAGTCCATTGAAGTCAGGCGTACTGATCGCGGTGGCCTGGGTGATAGTTTTAGTGTTAATTAACGCCGGTTTACGTGAAATTCGCGAGCTACGAGAAGGAAAATTAACTTAAATGGGAGTGTTGAAAATGAAGTTTTGTATTAACTGTGGTCAGCAATTGAAAGCCGGACAAAAGTTCTGTACCAATTGTGGTGCGAAACAACCAGAGTTCACGCAACCCGCAACACCAGCATCTTCGGCAGCGTCTGTGGCCCCTCAAGCAGCGCCAGTGGTTCCAACACAGGAACAAGCCACCCCAGTGGAACCGCCGGTCGAGCCGGAGATACCAATGCCTACGTCTGATGTCGAGCCACCAGTTTCACAAGCGTCAGCACCGGCTATACCAGATGTGGCGCCAACTGAATCCCCGGTGACACCGAATGTTGATGAACCCGTAACGCCAACAGATGCGGCCACTAGCGACGCACCGGAAGCACCCACACCTAATGTGAATAATCCAGTTGGTCAGACTCCAGGAAGCGCAGGTGTGTCAGGCTCCCCAACGCAGGCACCGCAACAGCCGGGAACCTCGACCGCAGGAACAACGACGCCTAACGGTGGTGAGACTTATACTCAAAATGGACAGGTCGCCACGCAACCAGCCAATACGCCAGCACAGACAGTGGCAAAAGCGGCTGGAGATCGGCGAACCATCTGGATCGTGGTAGGGGCAATTGTCCTCATCTTGATTGGTGTGGCTGGGTATAACGGCTATAATACTTATAAGCGGGACAATTTAACGGAACAAGAGATTGCCAACATTGGTGATGGTGTGACCTCAAAATATTTGGGTAATTCCGCAACGGTCCGCTATAGTAAGAGTGACAATGTGTTAACGGTGGAAGCAGATGAGGATACGGATCTTTATGATATCGCTTATGATATGACGAATGGCTATGATGAAGCTGATGATATGGCTCCTTATCTTACCAAGCTAAAGAAGATTTCTACGGCCATGGCGCCACTGATGCCAACTAATTTAAAAGATGTTCGGGTGGAACTTTTGAATCCGCAGAATACCAATCTGCACCTTTACACTGCTGAAGATGGCGATATAATTTACGATTTTACAGATGACGAGTGACCAGTCAGTTTAGAAGAAAAATTATCAGTAAGTAAACTCTAAAATACATAGTGCCAGCTCTTTGAAAGCCCTCCTTGGATTAAAGTAACTGGCCAGAAACTCCTGTATTTTACAGGTCTATACTGAAATGTAGGCATCCAATTCAAAACGAATTGGATGTCTTTTTCTCAAAATAGTCTGAAATATAAAAACCGCCAAGCAGTGATTTCTACACTGTTTGGCGGTTTAACTTTAAAAAGAGCTTACTTCAAATCTTCTTTGTCGAAGAACGCGTCGACAACACGTTGGCTGGCATGGCCGTCTTCCCAATTGTTAAAGCGATCGCTGAAACGTTGGTAAGCACCGGCATATTCCTGTTCAACCTTAGGCAGATTGTGCAGGGCCGACAACACGTCGTCATTGGTCTTCAACAGTGGTCCTGGGAGATCCTTTTCCATGTCGAGGTAGAAGCCTCGCAAGACACTCCCGTACTTTTCGTAATCGTAAACGAAGTACAGAATAGGGCGTCGCAGGATGGCGTAATCGAAGAACACACTGGAGTAGTCGGTGATGAGTACATCGGCAATCAGGTACAGTTCAGCAATATCGTCGTAGCTGGATTCGTTGTAAACGAAGTCGCCGAAACCGGTCGTGTCCAAGTGTTCCGTGATGAAGTAGTGGGTCCGTAAGACCAGCACGTATTCGTCACCGAGTTCGCGCTTTAGACGTTCGATATCGAGTTTCAACGTGAACTTGTAATCCCCGACACCGTAGTAGTCATCGTCACGCCACGTTGGGGCGTAGAGGATGATCTTCTTGTCGAGCGGGATTCCCAATTGTTCCTTAATCTTCCGTGCCTGGTCATCTTTGTCCGGGGCACTTAGGATATCGTTACGTGGGTAACCTGACTTCAACATCTGACCTTCTGGATACATGAAGGCGTGTTCGAAGACGTCGACGGAGAATTGGTTGGCGGTGACCAGGTAATCCCATTGACGGGATTGAGAGAAGAAGATCGCCTTATACATTGGATTGGCACTGGCCACGTTATCCATGTCGAAGACCAAATGCTTCAATGGTGTTCCGTGCCAAGTTGACAGGAATTTGGTTCCGGGACGCTTGACGAACCACTGGGGTTGACGCATGTTGATGACCTGGTACTTAGAGGTTGCCAGGTAGTACATGTAGCGCCAGCCAAACCGCTTGACCACGATGGTATCTGGTCGATCGGCAGGGGTGTCTTCGACGTCGGGGTTCATGATCCAAACGTGTTTAAACTTGCCAGGATAGTTCTCTTGAATGTAGTTGTAAATGGCCTTAGGGCTATCTGAGAAGTTACGTCCTAAGAAGGATTCGTAAATGATAACTCGTGGCTTGATTGGCATCTTGGTAAACCACCAGATGTAAGACAGACGGGTGAGACCTCGACCGCGATGGTGGAGCACCCGGTTCAACTGCCGTAACCGCACTAACCCGTTGATTCGGGATTGGGGGCAGGTTGGTTGACGCCGAATGTGATGCAAGATTTGCCGACTGAGGAGGGAAACGTCGCCATATGCGGCGGCATCCGTGTCCTTCAGGTAGTGGTGCAGGTCCTTCATCAAGGCGGGCACGTCATCCACCGTCACGGGTGAACTGGTGGCCAAGGCCTGATAGAGGAAACGGTGCATCCGCAGTAAGGTGTAGCGGCTGAAGGCAAAGTGGAGATCGTCATCCTTGATGAGGTCTAGACTGGCTTGCCAAGCAGCGACCCGCTGTTGCCAACGCGTGCCAACTTCGAGTTGGTGAATTGAAGGTTGGTTGATGGGGTCATTGTGCTTGACCCGGATGTAGTGGGGCGTGGCTAACCGCAGATAAGAGCTGGTTAAGGCCATGACCTGAACTAAGAAGGGAAAGTCGGGGTAGAGTTGGTTATCGGGCATGAATTGAATGTCATGTTCCTGAACCAATTTACGGTCGATTACCTTACCGGTCAGTTTAATTTGGCGGTTAAATTGATCCCAACGCGTGTCACCACGCAACTGAACGTACTTGTGTTCCAACCAGTTCAACGCATTGGCGTCGACTGCTGGGGCATCTGGCAATTGTTGGGTAACGGCTGGATCGAAGTTTAAGGCAAAGTTCTTAGGTGCACGACGCTTGGCACCACCCCATTTTGGTAGTGTGTCCAAGGCTTCCGTCTGTTCCAAACTATTAAGGAATGACGATTGTGGTTCGTAAGTGGGGTATTGGTTCAAGTCTCCCAGGGTATCGGTAGCGGGATTGATCGCTGCCATTTCCGCCAAGGCGCTTGGTACCAGGAAGTCATCGCTATCCACGAAGACTAACCAGTCACCGGTTGCCGCAGCCACGGCCGCATTGCGGGCTGAACCCATAGTGTTGCCATCGAATGACACTTGACGGACCTTGAACGGCACCTGCCACTCTGACTCAGTGAAGTCGAGGGGCGCGTTGAGCGCAATAATCCACTCGAAGTCGTGAGTCGTTTGGTGGACTAAGTTTTGCCGTAGGGCTAATAGTTGATGTAGTTCACCCGTTTGACAGGGTGTAATTAAACTAAATTTCATGACAACCTCCTAATAAAACAGCCGATGTGCCATCTGTGGTGACACCATCCGCAAGAGCCCTAACCGTGACCAAACCTTGGTTGGTGGGGTAATGAGTTCTTTAATCCGACTCAGGAGCTGAACATGATTGGCCACACTGAGATTTTTTTTGCCAGCAGTATCTAACAGGGTATTCAGCTGACGCTGGAAGTACTCGGTAAAGGCGGGTTGCCACATGACGCCCAGTGATTGGACGTCGATGCGTTGTAACTCATCGAGCCATTCAACTGGCGTGGCTTCTGCCCAGACCTGCCGCTGAATCGTTGGCACGTGGAGTCTTAAGACGTCCTGACTGAGCTGGAGCACATGAAAAGCCTGCGCGATGGAAACTAGGGGCAGGTCGTGATCCAATAACGTGACAGGTAACAGTAATCCGGTTGGGCGGATACGTTGGGTCAAGCGACCCACTGTTTGTAAATCGGTTTGAATGCTGTAACTTTGACGGGCCCACAACGTCATTTGACGTTCAGTGGGGGTCGTCGGTGTGGCCGAGGTCAGGTTTTGGAAAGTCAGTTGCGTCGCGGATGAATCATGTTCAGCGAGGTAGGTTGAGACCTGCTCGTTGAGATCCAGCGTCGTTTCAAAGGCTGACAGACTGATCGGACTACCGGGATGTTGGGTTGCCAGTTGATCCCATTGTTGCATGGCCCCCGGTAAAACATGGTCCGTCTCGCGTAGATTAAGGAGATAGTTGTGGGGGGTCGATGGCAAATTCAAGTCGTTGACTGCGAGATGCCAGCTGGCGGCTTGGGCCTGTTGTTCGGCCGTTAGCGATTGTTCAGTTGGTAGTTGTAAATTCAGCGTCGTGGCGGCAAAGTTTTGGTTGGCGAGTTCCTCAATGAGGGAACTGAGCTTGGCCCAGTCCAACTGTGCTTGCGGCACGATGTTAACGAAAACGTGCATAATTTTTCCTTCTCCGTAAAGTATGTAAGATTTAGTGAACAGTAATTTGGCAACGACTCCTATTATACCGAGATCTGGGAGGGTTACCACCAAAATTTGTAAAAAGGTTAAATTCTTAACCCTTATATTGAAGCGTTTAGATATCGTCGCGACTCAGCAGGGTGATCGCTTCGCCGTCAGCTTGACGACGATCGATGTTGTCTTCCCCCCAAACACACAGTTCGTGGAGAATCCCTGAGAGGCTTTCACCGTAGTCCGTCAAGGCATATTCAACCTTGGGTGGAACCTGATGAAAGACGTGGCGAGAAACGATGTTGGCAGCTTCTAGTTCACGGAGCTGTTGGGTCAACATCTTCTGCGAAATCTGGGGGATAGCCCGAGATAACTCGCCGGTCCGCATAGTGTGGTGACGCAAGTGACACAGAATGATTGATTTCCATTTGCCACCGATGATTTCCATGGTAGCCTCGACGCCAATGTGATAGGTCTTGGTGGGCATAAAACGGTTCTCCTCGTTGATGGTTACTTTTTGGTAAGTAGGGCACTTTAAAGTGGGTTCTTGTTCCCTAGTTATTAGCCAGTATAATCAATATTTATCACGTACGCAATCTGAGGAGGGTATTATGACAAAACAAAAACAAATTTCAGCAACATTTACGTTACTAGCACTCGCTGTGAGTGCCTTTGCCATCGGGTCAACCGAATTCATCAGTGTTGGGTTGATTCCCATGTTGATTCAAAGCTTCCACGTTAGCATGGCGCAGGCCGGGTTGACGGTTTCCGTTTACGCGATGGGGATCATGATTGGCGCGCCCGTCATGACCCTCTTGACCGGTCAGATTAACCGCCACACCTTGATGGTCATCATCATGCTCCTCTTTATCACGGGGAACTTGGTGGCGGCCTTTGCCCCTACTTTTGTCGTGTTACTGGCCGGCCGGGTGATTGCCGCTCTGGCCCATGGGATCTTCATGACGGTGGCCTCGGTGATTGCCGCTGACGTCGTGGCCCCTTCGAAACGGGCTTCGGCGATTGCCGTCATGTTTACCGGCTTAACGGTGGCCACGGTTACGGGTGTTCCAATGGGCACCATGATTGGCCAATTGGGTGGCTGGCGCTGGTCCTTTATTTTTATCAGTGTGATTGGGTTGATCGGTTTAGTTGCCGACTATATTTTAGTTCCTCGCGAGTTGCCATTACCAAGTAAGGCGACCGCTAAGGGTCTGTTACGAGTCTTGGGTAATCCACAACTCTTATTGGCGCTCTTGGTCACGGCCTTGGGCTACGGTGGAACCTTCGTTGCCTACACGTACCTGTCACCATTACTGGAACAGAAGATGGGCTGGTCAAGCAGTGCTGTTGTGGTGATTTTGGTTGTTTATGGTCTGATGGTGGCTCTGGGAAACACACTGGGTGGTCGTTGGGCCAACAAGAAGCCTCTGGCAGCCTTATTGAAGATGTTCACGGGTCTCTTCGTGACATTGTTGGTCTTAACCTTTACGGCAAGTAGCCACTGGTTGGGCCTCCTGACCGTTCTGGCTATGGGATTCTTCGCCTTCATGAACGTTCCTGGTTTGCAATTGTACATCGTCCAATTGGCCGAAAAGTACACGCCAGCCGACATCACGATGGCTTCAGCCTTAAACATCTCAGCCTTTAACGTTGGGATCGCCCTGGGCTCCGGTATCGGTGGTCAGGTCACGAGCCAAATTGGGTTAGGTTGGACGCCATTCTTTGGTGCCGTCATGGTGGCTATTAGTATTGGCCTTACGGCGGGATTGATTCGTTTGGCTCGGCCAGCCAAACGGCTAGTTAAGAAGTTTAATCACTAAAATAATTTATCGAAGAGGGTCTCGACTAGTTGTCGGGGCCCTCTTTTTGGTGGGTGATGATTCGGTAAACGTCACTTTTAAAAGGAATTACTGCCAAAGATGCACGTGAAGAGGCTGACAGTACCAGGGGCTAGTCAATGGGTTTGGATACGCTTAATATTAGAGGTTTTATAGCGGATTCGGGTCAAAATGCAGTTGCGAGCCTGATAGCCCGGCTTTTTCCAGTATACTTTCAGCATCTAGATCAGAACTGGGGGGTTCTAACTTTGGGATGTAAGCAGGTGTATCGACTAGTGCTGTTACTTTTGGCCTGTAGTCTGGGTGTGATGGCTCGTGACTCGGCACATGCCGCGATGACCAGAGATGATGATATGCTCGCGGCGATTGCGAGTGCACCGCCAGGTTTTTCATTGGATCGGGGATTTAGTCCGGGTCGCTCGTTTGGGGCGGCAGATAGGCTACTGGATGGTCCGGCTATCCCCAAACAGATTGCCCAACTGACCAATGATAATTTCAATCAGATGTATCGGCAGGTAGGGGTATTGTGGTCGAAGACCCCGGGAACACAGAATGTGCCGCGGCGAATTCCGTTGACGCACGATCAGCGCTGGTCATTTTGGCTGTACTTTGGTAATAAAGGGGACCAGGCGGCTGACGGGATGACCTTTACTCTCCAGAACGCCGCCGATGGTACGGATGCCATCGCGATGAGTGGGTCGGGCCAATCGCTGGGTGTTTGGGGTGGGGATACCAACGCGAGCGGCGATACCACCTACATGTCACAAATTGCGTTGCAGAAGAGTTGGACACTCGAGTTCGATACCCATGTCAACAATGTGGTCAACAGTGTGAGTCAGGCCAATTACTTTGATTATGAGTCGGTTCCGAGTCAAGGTCCCCACATTGCTAGTAATTATCCAGCGGAGAAGAGTACCTATCAGATTTTCGGTAGTTGGGGGCATTACTACTTTGGGTTAAAGCACCTGCAACCGAAGCGGATGACTAATCCCTCGAATGGCCGTTGGCATCATGTGACTATGGATTGGCACAAAGATAAGAGTCAGATGACCTACGCGTTCAACGATCGTGATCCCCATACAGGGCAAGCGATTACGCCGGAAGTTCAGGACACTGTTCCGATCGATTTAACGAAGCTAGGCACGACGTCTCGGCCAGCTACCAGTGCTGTCTGGGGCCTGACCGGGGCCACGAGTGCTAGAGGTGAAAACAACTTAGCCGTCGTCGACCAAGAACCGGGGCAGATGCGTTTTGATGTCGAACAGGAGACACAAGTTGTGACCAAAGATGGGCAATACCAAACGATTCATGAGGGTGATAAGATTCCGGGGGATGCCGATGTCCGCTATCATTTCCAGGCCGCGGGCCAACCTGATGGTTTTCGTGCCAGCAACACGACAGCGGTGGTTTTAGGCACGTCGCCGGTGCTTAAGCTGCTGGCTGGCAGTGTCCGACAGTCTGGGCAGGTGACGTCACTCTACGACTTTAATGCCGCGGAACTGGCTGCGCCGCCAATGTCGCATGCCATTGGGCAAGACGTTTTTACTAAGGACCAGCCGTCCCTTGAAACGGAGCTCCACGCTAAGGGACAATCACCAGAGGAAGATACTTATGTTGCACCGCAAACGGCGATTTATTACGGTGAAAATCACTATGTGGCGGTCAAGTCTGTAGGTTACTATTTGAAACGCAAGCTGAATTTACAACTAGAAAAGTTAGGTACGCCAACCGCGGCGGTGGCGCCACAGGTGGATGCCGAGATCGAGGGTCGTTTGAGTAACAACGGTCGGACGATTCAACCGGACGCCATGAAGGATTCCAAATTGACCTTTTCGGTTAACGGCAAAGCGTACACGTTTACGCAACTCGCCGGGGCGTGGACCGGAACGGATGGTCACTTCAAGCTTCGGGTGCCAGCCGCGGCATTGAAACAAGGAAAGAACGCGTTGACCATTTCGGCAACGAACCGCGATGACGTCGCGCCAGACCTCACGATTCCCATTATCCAGCTTTCTGGAGACCTGGTGTTTAGTGCCGTTTCACCAGAAACCGGCTTTTCTGGTCATTTGACGGGAAAGCAACAGCTGATTACCCGCGATGACGAGTGGCAACTTCGCGTGCGTGATGAGCGGGCTGGCGAGAATCGCTGGAAACTACAGGCCAGCTTGGCTGCACCACTGCGCGATGAACAGGGTCGTCCGCTACAAGGTGATATGATCTATCAGGCTGAGCACGAGCAGAAGGTGATTGGCACCGATCCAGTGGTCATCTATGAACAACAAACCCATGGCCTAGGCGAGGAAACTGACGTGATCCGAGACTGGCATAAGAACACGGGAATGCTGATTCGGGTTAATGGGGGAGCGACTGCTGGCCAGTATGAAGGCGAACTCCGCTGGCAACTAGCGGATGCGCCCTGATGATTGGGGTAAATTGGTCGCCTACGGTTGCCAGGGGTTACGCCTGCTGTGGGGACCACCTGCAGCCTGAAAGCCTCGCTGAAGAACCACGAGTCTCCCAAGTCGTCCCAGTCTGTAAGACCGAGCAAAATACTCGGTCAAACAGACTCATCACGGCTGGCTCCACCCCTCGCCGCCTCCGGCTAGGATTGTGTTTTGAATTGACTAGGGCGCACGGTGAAAGTTTTTAATCTGGCTATTGTCTGGAACGGTTCGACACTTAAAAAGTTATGGTCAGATAATGAAGTCTTCAATTACCAATTTTGGCGGTAATTGAGGACTTTTTCGACGTCATTGACAGTTTGCTTAGCAATGAAACAGTTGTCATGACTGAGTCAAGATTTCATCCGACCGGGGTGACATGATTCCCGTTATCTATTGGGTTCGTAATAATTTACGATCAGATACCTGACACGATAGTCAGAACAAAATAACCATTTTTACCAATTATGAAGTCAGCGTCGTTGGCAAAGACCAGTCAGAGCCGGAGGAGGTCAGGGATGGAGCCGGCCGTGGTGGTGGCGTTAGACCGAGTGACTTTCTCGGCCTTACGCCACGGGCGACTTTGAGGACCCGCGTTCTTGGCGGGGCTTCAAATCGAGCGAGAAGCCCAAGGGGCTGAAGCGTCCCCACAGCAGGCGTAATCCCTGACAGCCGCAGGCGGTCTTCTACCACTTCCTAAAAAAACCACGCCATCAGCAAGTGATAGCGTGGTTCAGTAAATGATAGATTAAGGCAAATCGTTGCCAGCAGCGAAGTAGACGTCGTACCATTCTTGCTTTGTCAAGGTAACATCGGCACCAGCCGCGCTATCCTTGATGTGATCAGGGTTCATGGTTCCAAGTAAGACTTGTAAGTTAGCCGGGTGGCGTAGGATCCAGGCCACGGCAATCCCGTTCTTGGAAACACCATACTTGTCAGCCAACTTCTGTAATTCGGCATTTAATTCAGGGTACTTCGGATCGTTGATAAACATCCCAGCGAAGAGACCGTATTGGAATGGGGACCAAGCCTGAACCGTCACGTGCTTGCGACGAGCGTATTCCAACATCCCTAAGTCATTGGAGGTTGGCTTGTCATCCATGTTGACGTGAAGGCCGGCGGCAACCATGCCAGCGTGAGCGGCACTGAATTGAAGTTGGTTAAACATTAACTTCTGGTCGACAGCTTCTTGTAACATTTCAAATTGTTGAACGTTAAAGTTGGAAACCCCAAAGTGACGAACCTTGCCGGACGCCTGTAAGGTGTTGAAGGCATCGGCGATTTCTTCGGGTTCCATCAATGGATCTGGCCGGTGAAGCAGGAAGGCATCGAGGTAGTCAATCCCCATCCGTGACAAGATACCGTCAACGGAATCGATCAGGTGTTGCTTCGAGAAGTCATAACGTTTCCCGAAGACCAGGTCATCATGGCTCCGTTCGGGGTCGACGATGATCCCACCCTTGGATTGGATGTAGAAGTCGTCCCGGTTTAAACCAGAGGCCTTCAAGGCATTGCCGAAGACTTCTTCGGACTTCCCATTGACATAGATATCTGCGGAGTCGATGTAGGTAATCCCAGCGTCATGAGCGGCCTCAAGGGCGTTCACTGCGGCTGTTTGATCGAGGACACCCATCCGCATGATCCCTAAGGCTACTGCGGAAGACTGCCAGTTTGTCCCACCTAAACGTAATTGTTTCATCAATAAAACTCCTTTATCAAACCAATTTATAAATCCACTAATAATCTTAACGCAAATCGGCTAAGATTTCGCGTGAAAGCCCTTTATTTGTTAAAAGTGGTTGACTTTATCTTGGGAACCGTTATAGTTAATTACACAAGTAGCTAACCAACACACGTAATCAAACTTAATTTAAAGAGTAAGGGGATTTTAATCATGACAAGCAGTAACGCAGTGGTCGACGTACACGGCCTGGAAAAAACGTATGGTAAAGCCAACGAACGGCAGTATCAGGCCTTGAAGGGGCTGAACTTTCAGGTGGCTGCCGGTGAATTTGTCGGGATCATGGGGGCTTCTGGTTCTGGGAAGACCACGCTGCTGAACATGCTGTCGACGTTAGACGTGCCGACTAAGGGCGACGTGATCGTTAATGGTCATGATGTGACGAAGATGCGGGGGAACCAACTCGCAGATTTTCGGGCACAGGAAGTGGGTTTCATTTTCCAAGACTTTAACCTGTTAGAAAGCCTAACGGCCGAGGAAAATATTGGGTTGCCACTGGCGTTGAAGGGGACCTCTTCCAAGATTATGGATCAGGCCATTCATGAGGTGGCGGACACGCTGTCTATCGCTGACTTGTTACAAAAATATCCCTCCGAGTTATCTGGAGGCCAAAAACAACGGGTGGCCGCGGCTAGAGCCATCGTGCATCACCCCTCAATTCTCATGGGTGACGAACCTACGGGGGCCTTGGATTCCACGAGTGCCAGAGAGTTGTTAGATCTCTTGACGACCATCAACCAAGAACAACACATGTCGGTCTTACTCGTCACCCACGATCCGTTCTCCGCCAGCTTCTGTCAACGCATCCTCTTCATTAAGGATGGGTTGATCGGGTCAGAGATTCGGCGTGGCGATCAGGACCGGAGTGCCTTTTACCAGCAGATCTTAAATGAGCTGGGCACGTTTAACGAGTAGGGGGAAAACAAATGTTAGGGAAATTAGCGCTAGCCGGAATTAAGAACCGGCGTCGCGACTATCTGGTACTTCTGGCCGGATTAACTATGCCCGCGGCGATCTTCTATATGTTTGCGAACCTCACCACCAACAAGGCCTTCGTTAAGGCCAATGGGGTGGTTGGACAGTCCATGCTTATCTTCGGTTTCGGGGCCGTTCTGTTGATTTTAATTACCATTGTCTACATTATGTATGCCAATAGTTTTCTCCTCAGCATGCGGCAGCATGACTATGGTCTCTTCATGATGCTAGGCGCCAAGAAACGACGGATTGGTCAGTTGGTCTTTCTGGAAACGTTGATCTTAGGAACGGTGGCCACGGCCATTGGGATCGTCCTGGGACTGCTCATGAGTCGCTTCCTAGTGGGCTTCCTGCTAAATGCCTTGGGATTACATTTAGCGCACCTGGAATCCTTCTATCTGCCGGCGATCATCGCGACGGCCGTGTTGTATGTGGGTCTGTTTATCTTGGCTTCACTGTTCAACTTAGTTAAGCTGACGCGGACCACGGTCCTCAAGTTGCTGCATACCGATGAGCAGGCAAATCAGCCCCAAGTGAAACCCGTTCGGCAGATGATTGCCGGTATCGTGGGAATTCTGTTATTGGCCGCGGGTTACTGGGCCTTAGCGAATATTAAAATGCTTCAGATGGCGGCGATTCCGTTTGCCATCGTGACGATTACCTTGGGAACTTACCTATTGTTCAGAGCGACCCTGTTGACCATCATTCGGTGGTTACGCCAGACCAAGTGGGCCAAGAAACACCTCAATGGCTTCTTAATGGGACAACTGAACTTCCGGGTCTACAATTACACACGGATGTTAACGATTGTGTCTCTGCTCTTTGCCATGGCCTTAGGCGCTATCACGGTGGGGTCCGGGTACCACCGTCAATTACCGATGATGGCTGATAGCTTGGGTTCTTACACGATCGCTATTCATGATAAGACGGCGAAGGAACAACAGTTGATTGGCAAGCTGAATGTGGTTAATCAGGCGACCTACACCCAGAAACGTCAGGGGAAGACGGTGTTCTACAATGCCGCAGAATTCAAGCAACACCCCTATGAATTCAATGAAGGCACCATGACGCCGAAATACGTTAAGAAGACGGCCGCACAAATGAAGTCGACCGACCTTAACAGCCTGGACTTCCTTAACTTGGCTGTTTTGGGCCAGAATAACCTCTATGCGCCGAAGATGCTGAACGCCGCCAAGTTTTCCCGTCAAGCTGGGAAGACCGTTTCGGTGACAACGATTCGGGTCAAAAATATCGATAAGGATCGCGCAACCTTGAAGAAACTCAACCAGTTAGAAATGGCGCGCTTCCCACATGCCAGTGAATTGACCGTTGGAAACTACCAATCTTACGAACTCATGCTGGCCTTCTTTGGTGGACTTGAGTTCATGGGATACTTCCTGGGGATTGCCTTCCTAGCGATGTTGGCTTCCTGCCTGATGTTCAAGATCCTTTCCGGAGCTCCCGGCGACAAGCGTCGTTATCGGATGCTCTACAAGGTCGGGGTTCGCCACAGTCTGATGCGTAACGGGATCGCAAAAGAAATTGGGATTTTCTTCATGATTCCTGGTATCATGGGAGTAATCGATGTCTTGTTCGGTCTCCAAATGTTTAAGCCGTTGATGCCCAAGCCAATGAGTCCCTATTTGGGAATTGGGAGCACGTTTGCCATCTTTATCGGGTTGTATGCGATTTACTATCTCATCACGCTCGCTCTGTACTGGCAAATTGTGTTGCCACAGGCTCCGGCCACGGTGGATCACAAGTGAGTTCATAAAGAATGTGGGAATGAAAAATGAAATTTAATTTCGATAGTCCGGAACCTATCTACCTGCAAGTCGCAGAACAGGTGGAGGAAGCCATCTTTACCGGAATCTATCGGGCGGGAGAGCAAGTCCCGTCCACGACTGAGATGTCCAAAGAATTTCATATTAACCCAGCAACGGTTTTAAAGGGTATCAATCGACTGGTAGCGGCGGGCGTTATCGAGAAACGTCGTGGCGTGGGGATGTTTGTTACCCCAGATGCCGAAAAGACGATTCGCGAGAAGCGTCGCGCGGAGTTCTACGACCGTTACGTCAGCCGATTCACGAGCGAGGCCCGCAAACTCAATCTGTCGGAAGACGAGTTGATTGAGCTGATTAAGCGTGGGTATGAAGATTAAGAGTGTGGCTGAACGGGGTTAAGCGGAACCGGCTGCCTTCAGACGCACGTTTCGACAATCTAAACTCAAAGGCCGAGGGCACTGCGTTTTCCGACACAGTGTCCTTTTCATGTCTCACAAACACCAAAGTCGTTTTAGTTTACAATCCACGTTCGTCCTCGTATAGTAGATTGCGTACAATTTATTAGTGTGACCATCCAAGAAAGAGGGAACGACTCATGAACATGATAATTAAAGATGCCGCTAAGACTTACCTGACGGCACACGTTCAGCCCGGCATGACGCTGTTATTGACGACGGATGACGGGTCCAATCGATATTCGACGGTCGGGGGCACTTGTGCTATCGGTGACAAGTTCCAGTTTGTTGCCCTGACCGAGGATGATTCAAACTACCCGTTAATCGTTGACAATAATGCCGGTTTGACGATTCGAACCAATGCCGATACGGCGCTGTATCTGGGTAACGGGTTAATCTTGGATCGGGTCTTTAACCAGTTATCCTTGCGGGATGATACCGGTGTCTTGGACAGCGCTGTGGGTCTGATAACCTATACGGCGCAAGAGAAGTCCGACTTGGACTTGAAGCGTGAGATGCAGACGCTGGGTACCCGAATTTGCTAAGAAATTTGATGAGGTCTGGACAGTCGTCCGGGCCTTTTTACTTTGGACAGAAACACTCCCCTCAGATCGGCTGACTTGTCCCGACACTATTGCCAATTTGGCGGCCCTGCGCGTATACTTTAACTATGTAAATGTTGTGGGAGGGGATTTTTTTGACGAAGAACAATAAATTTTGGCGACTAGTTGTGGGGCTCGTTAGTTTAGCAATGCTCCTAATTGTCAGCCAAGTTGCTACGCCAGCCAAGGCGGCAACCAACCATAATGGGGCCGACTTTACCACGTCGGCTAGTGTGACGAATGGTCCAGATTTCAAACACAAAGATACCATCGATATTCAATATAATTTGGACTTTGGCAACACCCCTATTAAGAATGGGGATACGATCACACTGGACTTCCCAGAGAACTTGAAAGGGAAGACGCCGGGAGACACCTTCAAGGTCTACGATGAAACCGGTCTTGAGATCGGGGAAGCTGTCGTTTCCGATACCGGAGTGGTCATTACCATGAATGACAAGCTCGAAGGCAAAACGAATGACAAGTTGACGCTGAATCTTGCGACGAAGTATCGTTACGAAGATTCCGGGGAAAAGGATGTTAACTTCCCACTTGAAAACAATGGGAACAGCACCTCGCAGATTAACATTGTTGACAACGAAGCCAACATGTCCAAAAAGGGTGTCATTCAAGACGATGGCACGATCAAGTGGAGTATTTTAGTTGATCGCCGCGAGATTGATTTGGAAAATTTGAAGATAAGTGACACCATTGGGAGCAACCAAGAGTTGATTCCCGGTGTGACCGTCAGCAATGCTGAATGGTCAACGACCACGAGTTACAAGCGTAAGAAGCCAGCCCTGGTCGAAGGCACTGACTATGACGTGACTTACAAAGATAAGGGATTTGACATGTCCTTTAACGATACGGTCGATCACCTGATCATCATTGATTACTACACTAAGGTTACGGATCCATCACTCATTGATTCCGGCTACAAGTTTAAGAACAATGCCGTGATGAGCTGGGGTGGTGGCAATGGTGACAAGCCAAACTCTGAAGAAGCTAACGGAAATGTCTCGTCTTCCACTGGGAACAATGGTTCCGGTGGTGGGGACATTGTCGATCCCGATGGCAACCATGAAACCGACGAAGAAGAACCCGATGAAGATACTGGAACCGGGACGGACGACGTCGATGAAGGTTTCGTCGAAGACAAAGCTACGACGGATAACACTAAGAAAAAGAAGACACCTGCCAAGACGACCAATAAATCAGCTAAAAAGGCTGCCGCTAAGGCCACTGCAACACAGACGCCTGGCAAGACAACCACGAACAGTAAGAATTCTAAGTTGCCACAAACGAACGACCAGAATGGTTGGATCGTGACAGTTGCTGGGTTCTTAACTTTGATTTCATTAAGTGCTGTTCTGCGGCGTCGCTTCTAGTCACTAAATTTAACAAGTTACCGAAAGCCTGAGCAAATTTGCTTGGGCTTTTTAATTTAGAATGATTATTAAGTGGAAAAAATCACAAGCTCTGTTATACTCAGGGTAATGAAAACGGCCGAGGAGGATGAGTGGGATGAAACGATTACGACAATACAAGGAATTCTGGGCGGTGATTACGCTGGGTGTCATTGCCTTGTGGTTACAGTTTGGGATGCAACGGGCCAATCTGGCGCAAATCTTAATCACGGCGTTGGGCCTACTGCTCGCGCTACTAATGTTTGTGGAAATGGTTCAGACCCTGCGTTCTGGAAAATTCGGCATCGACCTGTTGGCGATTACCGCCGTCTTGGCGACCCTAGCCGTTGGTGAATATTGGGCGGCGCTGATCGTGCTCCTGATGCTGACCGGTGGGGATGCACTGGAAGACTTTGCGGCACGTAAGGCCAACAGTGAGCTCCAAGATTTGCTGAATAATTCGCCCCAGATTGCCCACCGCTCCGTGGGCGAGTCCTGGGAGGATGTTGCCGTGGGTGAAATTACCGTAGGGGACCGCTTGCTGGTTAAGCCCGGCGAAGTGATGCCGGTCGATGGGACCCTATTGACTGGGCCAACCTCGGTCAACGAGTCCTCACTGACAGGGGAAGCCCGCCCAGTCGACAAGCAAATCGGGATGACCGTGATGTCTGGGAGTCTTAACGGGGAAGCTGCGGTAGAACTCCAAGCCGATCAGACCGCCGACAATAGTCAGTATCAAAACATTGTCCGCCTGGTCAAACAAGCCGAGGAACGGCCAGCCAAGTTCGTTCGGCTAGCCGACCGGTATGCGGTGCCCTTTACGCTGCTGGCCTATGTTATTGCGGGGATTGCCTGGGCGGTATCCAAGGATCCCGTGCGGTTTGCGGAAGTTTTAGTTGTGGCCTCACCTTGTCCGTTGATTTTGGCGGCACCGATTGCCCTGATTTCGGGGATGAGCCGGGCCAGTCGAAACGGAATTATCGTGAAGAACGGGACGACCCTAGAAAAATTAGCCAAGGTTAAAACGGTCGCCTTCGATAAGACGGGAACCATTACGCAAGGGCGACTCGTAGTGGACCAAGTGGTGCCAGTTACGGCACTCAGTAATGCCCGCCTCCTCCAGCTTGCCGCCAGTGCGGAACAGCACTCGGGTCACGTGTTGGCGCAGTCGCTAGTGGCGGCCAATCAAGCCCCACTTCTAACGGCCAGTGGCGTGAACGAAACCACGGCCCAAGGGGTCGATGCGACGATCGATGGGCAAGAGGTCCGTGTCGGTAAACTGAGATTTGTCACAGATGATCAGGTTGAACAGCCGGACCAAACAGCGGTCTATGTGGCCATTGCCGGCATCTATCAAGGTTACGTTAGCTTTACCGACCGGGTCCGCCCAGAAGCACAGGCAACGATGGGCAACTTACGCCAAGCTGGCGTGGAACACCTGCTTATGATTTCTGGCGACCGGCGTCCGGTGGCAGAAATCATTGCCAAAGAAGTTGGCATCGACCAGGTACACGCGGAATGTTTGCCGGCCGACAAGATTAAGGTCTTGGCAGATCTGCCAGCCGATCAGCTACCAGTTGCCATGGTTGGGGATGGCATTAATGATGCGCCATCACTGGCAACTGCGGATGTCGGGATTGCAATGGGGGCTCACGGGGCCACCGCGGCCAGTGAGTCTGCCGATGCCGTCGTGCTTAAGGATGATTTAACTCGGGTCAGTGTGGCCAGAAAGATTGCCCAGGATACGATGCGGGTGGCCAAACAAGCCGTTCTGATCGGAATCTTTATCTGTACCGGGTTGATGTTGATTGCCAGCTTTGGAGTGATTCCCGCCATTATTGGGGCCGTCTTCCAAGAAGTGGTCGACACTGTTACAATTCTTTACGCACTCCGGGCTCGGGTGGACCGCTAATCGCCAGTTGGAAAGGATGTTACTTTCCCAATTTGAACTGGTTGCGGTATGATAAAACTGTAAGTGGTTTCAATTAAATCGAAGAGGAGCCTGAAAGATGACAAAATCAATCCACACCGATTATTTCTTTGATGAACCGGCTTATAACACCCACGATGGTGGCTATGTTCCGTTGGAGGAACCCACCACGCCTGAACAACCCTTGCGGATTCCACCCTTATTGAAACCGGATAAGGAAACCGCAACGGATACTTACTATACGGTTGAAGCCCAGGCGGGAGAGACACAACTCCTGCCAGGCAAGAAGACCAAAACCTGGGGTTACAATGGCAGTCTGCTAGGTCAAACGGTGGTCTTTGCCAAGGGCAAGACCGTGCATATCGATTTAAAAAATAGTTTACCTGAATTGACCACGTTCCACTGGCATGGTCTGAATGTTCCCGGACCATACACTGACGGTGGCTGTCATGCCCCCGTTTATCCCGGGAAGACCCGTCACATTGATTTCAAGGTCGACCAACCGGCTGCAACGCTGTGGCTCCATGCTCATCCATGTCCATCAACGGCTGAACAGGTCTGGCATGGACTGGCAGGGTTGGCCTTGGTGACCGACGATGTCGAGGCTAAATTGCCATTTCCACGTAACTACGGGGTCGATGACATTCCATTAGTCTTGCAAGACCGGCGTTTTCACGAAGATAATCAATGGGATTACGACGCTGACTACGATCCCGATGGGGTTCAAGGGCCAACGGCGATGATCAACGGGACGATCAATCCTTACTTTGATGTCACCACGCAACGCCTTCGTCTGCGTATTCTTGATGGGGCCAACCGACGTGAATGGCGCCTTCACTTTAGTGATGATCTCCCATTCACACAAGTTGCTTCCGATGGCGGCGTGATGCCAAGTCCCGTCGAATTTACCCATTTGATGTTAACTTGTGCCGAACGGGCCGAAATCATTGTCGACTTTGGGAAGATTGAACCTGGGAAGACCGTGACGCTCTATTCGGATGATGTGCCACTGGTTCGTTTCCGGGTTCACGACTTCGCCACCGATGATGTGACGTTGCCAGAACACTTGGTAGACATCCCTGACCCAGAAGTTACGCCCGATACCCCAGTCCGGAAGGTTGTCATGTCCGGGATGGATGAAGCAGTCATGATGGACGGTAAGAAATTTGAAATGCAACGCATCGATGCCCGGCAAAAGGTCGGCAACGTTGAGTTGTGGGATATTACGAATACGAATGATATGGATGGCGGGATGGTTCACCCATTCCACATGCACGGCACCCAGTTCAGAGTGCTATCCAGAAATGGTCACGAACCTTACGCCAATGAACATGGGTTAAAGGACACGATCGGTGTCAACCCAGGCGAAACGGTGCGCATCAAGGTCTGGTTCGAACACACCGGGGTCTACATGTATCACTGCCACATCATCGAACACGAAGATGGCGGGATGATGGCCCAAATCGAAGCCTACGATCCCGACAATCCACAGACTTATAAGTTAATGGATATGGACACGTTAATGAACGCGATCGCTGAAGAACGTGGGATTGACGTTAAGGATCTCCATTTGGCGGGGATGAGTTCCTATGAGAAGATGGGAATGAAGATGTAAGAGTGCAAAAAAGGGCGCTTAGGTCCTGAGCATTAGAGGAATAAGGTGTTTCTGTTCGGCTATGCCGAGCAGGAGCACCTTATTTTTCTAAGCGCAGGGACCTGCCCTTTTTTGCACGTTTCAGAAGCCGCAAGTTTCCGGATCTAGCGGCGAGAGCCAGTCACCTGTTACAAGTAAGTCGGTCCAACAATAACGATTGAGCGAATGCTTTTTTGGCGGCAGAAGTGGCGGGTAAACCAATGTATAAGTACCGAAATAATTAGTTGGTGTTTGGCTAGTAGAAAGTATTGTTGACTGTGGATGTTTGTGACATAATTACAATGTACATACTGAATAATTTTCCACAGGAGGATATTTCATGAAATTAGGACGGTTCGGTGTCTTGCTAGTAACAGGATTATCGTTATTCATTGGCGTGGGTGTTGCGGCTACGAGTCCGGCACAAGTTGTCCATGCGAAAGCAAAGACGACGTTAAAGACGTTTCCAAAGAGTATGCGAGGAACTTGGTATTCTTATCAAGATAACACGATGTATAAGTATAAGATTACAGCGACTAAGCTTGTCGACAATGGCTTCGTAGAGCGGCTGCATTCACGGAAAATGTCATACGTTGTCAAACATACGGAGAACTCGAAACATCCATCTTGGTTTATTGCGAAGAATGCGAAGGCCAAGAAACAAACTTGGGTTACCGTTTGGGGCTGGGAACAATGGGGCGGCGACTGTGCTGCCTATCGTGTGACAACTCATAAGCTTGGCGGCCATAAGGTGCCAGTCTTACAGATAGCTGGTGGTCCTGCCACCGGATATTGGACGACCCGTCATGGTTACCACACGAAGAAGTTAGCGAAAAAGTACGGCAACCATTACTACAAGGGCGAACGTAAACATAGCTTGAATCAACCTATGTAAACAGTGGCAAAAGAGAACCTAAAAAAGCGTTTGGAATTTTAAAATTCCAAACGCTTTTACTGTCCATGTTTCTTCCCCCGCAGCACGTGGTCCACGTGTGCCAGGGTTTCATTCACGATATCCAAAATATGGGGATCGTCGAGTTGATAGAAGTTTTGTTTGCCCACCCGGCGAGAAGTCACGAGCTGTTCCTTTTTCAGGAGTGCCAGTTGGTGGGAGACAACGGATTGTTCTACGGCTAGCAGGCCGCTGAGTTCACTGACATTGAGTTCCTTTTGTTCCAAAAGGTAAAGGATCTGTAGCCGCGTGGTGTTGCTCAGAAGTTTGAAGATATCCTGAGAGGCATCGAGTGCGGGTTCCTGGATTAAATGGACGTTTTGAGTGGTGGCCGACATAAAAAGGCTTGCTCCTTTCACATGATCATGATAACATATGTTACGAACAACATATGTGGGGAGATGCGTCATGATAAAAACAATTTTAACGGGAGTCACAGCGTACATTTCAACTGGACTCGACTACTTAATTATTCTAATGGTAATCTTCGGCCGCGTAAAGCACGAAGACCGCTGGTTGGTCCTAATCGGGGATTTTTTGGGAACGATCGTCTTGGTTGGAAGCTCACTGGCCATTGCATTTTTTCTAGGATTTGTGCCAGCACCGTGGTTACTGGGCTTGTTGGGATTAATTCCAATTTTTCTGGGAATCAAGCTGTGGGTCGCTGGGGATGATGACGATACCGATGCCATTGCGGCTAAGGTGGCGGATCCGAAACGGCTAATCGGTAGTGTGGCTCTGATCACCATGGCCACCTGTGGGGCGGATAACGTGGGGATTTATGTACCGTTGTTTACGACGGTAGCCCCAAGCGCGATTCCCCTGATCCTCCTGACATTTGCCGTCATGGTCGTGATTTTCTGGGAAATTGGTTATCGATTGGCATGCTTACCTCGCGTGGCGGATATTCTCGAAAAAGAGGGACGCTACATCACCGTGGCGGTTTACATCCTAATCGGCCTGTATATCTTATGGGATAGCGGAACAGTGACCCATCTGATTCACTTACTAGTGTAAATAAAAATGCGATCAGGATAATCTCCCGATCGCATTTTTAAATTTAAAAGAATAATTTACTGGCAATGGTGACCCCAGTCATGAGAACGACCGAGGAAAGGGTGGCGGCGAGAAAGGCATTGCCCCCGCGTTGGAAAATCACACGGAAGTTAACGCTCATCCCCAGAGCGGCCATGGCCATCCCCAGAAAGACGTAGGCTAACTTAACTAAACCGGCCAGGGTGGCGGTACTCAGTGGTAACCAGGTGCCAAGAATACTGGTCAGCAGGAAGCCAGCCATGAACCAAGGAATGGGCAGTTTCGTGTGTTCAGCGGTCGTGGTTGTGGTTGTTTGTTTCTGATACCACCAGCCGATGATGAGGGCGGCTGGTGCGAGCAACAGAACTCGGGAAAGCTTGGTGATGATGGCGGTGTCGAGACTGACTGGACCGCCAGCACTTCCGGCAGCCACGGCATGGGCGATCTCGTGGAGTGATCCCCCGGTCATGACGCCAAATTGAACGGCAGTCAAATGAAGCAGGGGCTTCAAGCCAATTTCAATCAATGTGAACACGGTTCCTAGGATTGCCACGATGGCGACGGCCAGGACTTCATTTTCTCGTTGCCGTTCGGCCTTGTCTGGGCTGACCTTGATCTGTGGTGAGACACCCATGACGGCGGCGGCCCCACAGATACTGGTCCCGGTGGCCGTGAGAATTGCGAGTTCGCGGTCAACGCCAAGTTTACGGCTGAGGTTGTAGGTCAGCAGGACCATACCAGTGACGACGACAGCGGCCAGGGCAATGGTCTTGACGCCGGCTTGAGCCAATTGAATCAGATTTAATTTAAACCCTAAGAGAATAATACCTAAACGTAAAAATTTATTACTGATAAAACCAATGCCATCCCGGCTAACGGCGATAGTGCGGGGACTCAGCTGACAGAGCATCCCCAGTAAGAGAGCCAGAACCAGGGCACCCACTAGGTTTAAGTAAGGAAGTTGGGCGAGTTCACTTCCTAAAACGGCACAGATGAGTGTGGCGCCGGCCGCGAACCAGAAGCTTCGGGTGCTAAGGGTTGTTCGAATATCCAAGATGTTCTCCTCCTCGAAAATGATAAGTCTTAGTTTACCGGAAACTCATCATAAGTTAAAATTGGAATGAATAATAACACTATAAGGACAGCTTATACAGAAAAGAAGGAATCGTCATGCTCGATAATCGCTATCAAACGTTTCTGGTACTCGCAACCACCAAGTCTTACACGCAGACAGCGCAGCAACTCTACATTACGCAACCGGCCGTTTCCCAGCAAATCAAGAGTTTAGAGGCGGAATTGGGAGTGTCACTCGTCACTTACCAGCGGCCTCACCTGACAATTACCCCGGCCGGACGGGAACTCGCAGACCTGGTACAGCGGGTCCAAGTTCAAACAGATAAAGTGTTAGACCATCTCAAACATCCGCGAACGCCGAAGCGGTTGACCTTCAGTACCACGCTGTCACTCAGTGAATTTCTGGCACCGCAACTGATTGGGCACCTCCAGCGAACCGGAACCTACCGGGAGATTACCTGTCGCGTGACGAATACGCAGGCTGCCTTGGCGGCGTTGACCACGGGGGCGAGTGACTTCGCCTTGATTGAAGGGAACTTCGACAAAAGCCAGTATGACTACCGGGTCGTCCGGCAGGAACCCTTTGTCGGCGTGGTAGCGGCTGACCATCCCTTGGCGGCCTTACCCACAGTTAGTTGGGCTGATCTCCTCGACTATCCCTTAATCGTTCGAGAGACAGGTTCTGGTAGTCGCGAGATTCTCCGGCATCTCGCAGCGGCGGCTAACGTGTCGTTTGCCGAATTTCCACAAATCGTGACCGTTAATAATCCCACGGCTATCAGGGAACTAGTGGCGCAGGGGAGCGGCATTAGTTTTGTCTATCGCTCAGTAGTAGCGATGGCCATTGCCCGAGGAGACTTGCAGGTCTTACCATTAGAGGCCGGGCAACTCAAACATGACTTGGATCTGGTCTATCTTCACGACAGTTATCTGGCTGGTAATTATCAGAGCTGGGGGGATTGGCTAAGGGGACAACAGGAGACGTAGTGATTCTTAAATTTTATATAGTTGAAACGTGCGAGAACAGGCAGCCGGCTCCGCTTAACAGGGACCGCTAGATAATCCAGGGGCGGGATTATCCAGCAGTCCCCGTTAATGCTCGCCGGCTAAACGCCTGTTCTCGCACTCTGCTGAGCAGATGATTAGACAAACACCGTCAAATATTGATATAGTAATACTATTGTCGTCAAAAATCAGAGAAGGGGTGAGCCGCCGTGACGAAAAAAACGAAACGGGCCATTTTTATTTTAATTTTTAGTGAATTCCTAGTCTGTCTGGGAATTAGTTTAGTGATTCCGGTCATGCCTTTTATCAAGAATGAATTGCATCTGACCGCAACTGATATGGGGATTATGAATTCCCTCTTTGCCTTTGCCCAATTCGTGGCTTCGCCAATCATTGGGCGGCTCTCCGATCGCATCGGGCGTAAGCCAGTGCTGACCGCAGGGCTCTTGTTATTCATGGTGTCGGAAGTGCTGTTTGCCTTGACCAATCGGTTAATGGTCTTCAACATTTCACGGTTAATCGGTGGGTTATCCGCCGCCATGGTTGTGCCAACCGCCATGGCGCTAGCCGCCGATATTACCACGAAGCATCAGCGGGCCAGAGTTATTGGCTGGTTGTCGGCCGCTTTTAGTGGGGGACTCATTCTGGGTCCTGGTATCGGGGGGATTTTGGCCGGTATCAGTTACAAGACGCCATTCTGGGCCGCCGGTGCGCTGGGGTTAATCAGTGCGATTGTCCTGATCAGCCTGTTGCCCAGCGATGCCGAAACCAAGAAGACCATGGCCGAGGTTGATGATCCGATCGCCGAACCTTCGGCCCATCCTATGAGCCGGGCTTTCTGGACGGTTCCCATCATCATTCTCTTTACCATGATTCTGGTTTCCTCATTTGGTCTGCAAGGGTTTGAAAGTATCTACAGTATTTACGTCAATGAAGTGTTCCACTTTAGCTTGAGTAACATCGCCTTAGTGTTGACCCTTAATGGGTTAATCTCGTTATTCCTACAAGTCGCGATGTTTGATACCCTAGTGAGTCGGTGGGGTGAACGGCGGGTCATTCGAGTCTGTTTCTTCCTGGCTGCCATCTGTGTGGTCTGGATTACCCAGGCGCACGGGAAGATTGCCGTGATGATTGCGACGCTGATTATCTTCTCCTCATTTGACCTGCTTCGCCCAGCGATTACCACGCTGTTAACCAAAGCCAGCGAATCCAACCAAGGCTTGATTAACGGACTGAACATGTCGCTGACCAGTATCGGAAACATTGTCGGTCCAATCATGTCGGGGATGTTACTAGACATGAACCCCCACTACCCATACCTGGTTGTGGCGGGCTTCCTCATCGTTTCTTACCTGATGGCGTTTTTGTTAAAACGTCCTGAAGCGATGCAATCGGTAGAATAGAAAAGAAATAGAGTGTACCAACAGGCGGTTATTGGGGTTAAGCGGAGCTGACTGCCTGTTGGTGCACGTTTCCACCATATAAACACCAACGACAGAAGGGCCTGGGACTAAGTTTCCAGGCCCTTTTAGCACCCACTAGATACAGAACCAAAGTGTAGGACTCGCGACAACCAGTTTTACTTAACCCTAGCTAGTTGTCACAAGTCCGACGTTTTTCAAAATAAAAAAGCAGCTAGCTAAGCTAGCTGCCTCCCCCAAAGCCTCCGATGGCCATGGCCTATTCTGTTGGAACAACTGTATCACCGGCCTCTTCCCCAAGAAAGCCAGTGATTCAGTAATAGTTGGTCGGTGTCAGCCACGTTGTCCCTCCCCAAAGGCACAACGTGTGGTCATGAACCAGGATGGCGCCAGCTGTTGAGTTACGGCTCGAACAAACTGAACGGTCGCGGTGTTTACAGGTTACCCCCCAGTAGCGTGTAAACAGGTTAAAGCGGCAAACAAATCACGTCAGGCCCGGATTGGTCTCGTTGGAAAGACCCATCAGGCATCAAATGATTTGTATCCATCCGGATGTTACAAGTACATTATATGGGGGATTATGGGTTTGGTGAATCCCGTAATTTAAGGAGTGGGTTACTAATTTTAACCTAGTTGGTCCTGCACGTGGTATGCTAATACTAAGCGTAATTGAGAAGATTGGTCTAGTTAAATGGTGACGCCAGAAATGGCTGGATTTGTTCAAAATTTGAAAGGGAGGAATCACCATGCCACAGCCGTATCACGAACGACTGAATTATACTATGGCACTGCCGCTGAGGGTCATTGATCACGGCACTTGTGGACCTAAAATGGTTTTGCCACACTGGCACAATTCGGTTGAATTGGCCTATGCTTATCGGGGCCATCCAGGAACCGTTCACATTGGGAGCTCGACGTTTGAAATGCAGGATCACCACCTCTACGTGGTTAACTCTGAAGTAGTGCATAGTTACGAAACGTATTTGGATGAGGATAATCAAATTGTGACCCTTCTCTTACCCGCAGCTTGGCTACGCAATGTGGTTGAGGACGAACAGCTGCCGATCTGGGGGCCACTAGACCTGGATCTGAGAACAGATCCATATCGCGACTTAGGCCGCGCTGTGGACACGCTAGCCACCAATGCCGTGACGGAACCAGACCAGCGAGCCGACTATCTCGCGAGTTTGGGTGCGGAATATCAATTGGTGGGTCAATTGTTAAAACACTTACAGGTTAACGGGCAGGTCAGCAATGACCAATTGCCCTTACCGGAACCACTTCGCCAGGCAGTGACCGAGATTCAGGATAAATATGGCACGGCCTTTTCCATTGCCGATTTAGCCGAACGACTGAACTATTCCAGTGTCTATTTCTCCCGGTTTTTCAAGGAATACATGGGGGTGGCCCCCAAGGCTTATCTGGGTCAGATCCGCTTGGAACGGGCGACGGAGCTCCTGATGACCTCCCAGGATTCGGTTCAAACGATTGCGACCAAGACGGGCTTTCGGACGGAGAAAAACTTCTTCGTGACGTTCAAGCAACACTTCCAGATGACCCCGATGACTTACCGCGAACGCTATGCCGCACAACGGGCCTGGTCGTAGCATAACCATTGCTTGTATGGGGTATTTATGGTAGACTGAGCCAACATAACACAACGAATACGAGTGCAGAGCCAACGTTGCCGTTAATTGACACGTTGGTTTTTTACGCGAAAATCACAGGAGGTATCGTTCATGTTAACCGTCAATAATGTCAGTATGCAGTTCTCCGACCGGAAGCTCTACGACGAAGTCAATCTTAAGTTTACCCCGGGGAATTGTTATGGAGTCATTGGCGCTAACGGCGCCGGTAAGTCCACGTTCCTGAAAATCATTGAGAACAAGCTCAAGCCAACGACTGGGACTGTGTCCATGGGTCCGAATGAACGGATGTCCAGCTTGAACCAAGATCACTTTGCTTTCGAAAATGAAACGGTTTTGAACACCGTGATGCAAGGGTACAAGAAGCTCTATGACATCATGACTGAGAAGAACGCCATCTACATGAAGGCCGACTTCAGCGACGCAGATGGGATTCGTGCCGCCGAACTCGAAGCCGAATTTGGCGAAATGGGTGGTTGGGAAGCCGAGGCCGAAGCAAGCCAAATGTTACAATCCTTAGGCATCGATGAATCCCTTCACCAGGTTCCAATGAGTGAATTGACGGAACCTCAAAAGGTGAAGGTCTTACTGGGCCAAGCCTTATTCGGCCATCCCGACGTCTTGCTCTTGGACGAACCAACCAATGGGTTAGATGTTCAATCGATCAGCTGGTTGGAAAACTTCTTGGCGGGTTACGAAAACACCGTCATCGTCGTTTCCCATGACCGTCACTTCCTGAACCAGGTCTGCACCCACATGTGTGACGTGGACTTTGGGAAGATCACGTTGTTTGTTGGGAACTACGATTTCTGGATGGAATCTAGCGAATTGGCTGCCAAGCTGAAGGCTAACGCCAACGCTAAGAAGGCCGACCAGATCAAGCAATTGCAAGAATTCGTGGCCCGGTTTAGTGCCAACGCCTCGAAGTCTAAGCAAGCCACTTCACGGAAGAAGCAACTTGAAAAGATCACGTTAGATGATATCAAGCCATCCTCCCGTAAGTACCCCTTCATTTCGTTCAATCCAGAACGTGAATTGGGGAATGATTTGGTTCGTGTAGAACACTTGAGCAAGACCATTGACGGCGTTACGATTCTTGACGACGTGAGCTTCACGTTGCGTCCCGGTGAGAAGGTGGCCTTCATCAGTCGTAATGACTTGACGACCACGATTCTGATGCAACTCATTTCCGGTGAGTTGGAACCCGATAGTGGGACTATTACCTGGGGACAAACGACCAGCACGACCTACCTGCCTAAGAACGTCAACGACTACTTCGCTGACAACGAGATGTCCGTGATCGACTGGTTACGGCAGTTCGCATCCAAGGAAGAAAGTGACAACACCTTCCTCCGTGGGTTCCTGGGGAAGATGCTGTTCTCTGGCGACGACGTTAACCGTGAAGTTGACGTGATGTCCGGGGGCGAAAAGGTCCGGGCAATGTTATCCAAGATGATGTTGAGTAAGGCGAACGTTCTCTTGTTAGACGATCCCACCAACCACTTGGACTTGGAATCCATCACGGCGTTAAATGACGCTCTGGTGTCCTTCAAGAGTAGTATTCTCTTCACTTCCCATGACCACGAGTTCATTCAAACGATTGCCAACCGCATCATTGAAGTCTCACCAAAGGGAATTGTCGACCGAGCAGATACGACTTACGACGAGTTCTTGGGCCACCAACAGGTTCAGGATCAGGTTGCGGCGTTGTATGCTGAATAGAGAGTGTGATAGAAGGCGGTTAGCCAGCGAGCATTAAGGCTGGTAACTGAATAATCCCGGTCTTGGATTATTTAGTTACCAGGTTTAAGCGGAGTTGGCTGCCTTCTAGCGCACGTTTCGACCATCTAAATTCAAAAAACCAAAAGGGGATGACAGCCGTCATCCTTTTTTAATAGCCGCAACTAATGCCGTTTAGTTCCCATTAAGCTCCCAATGCTAGACTGGTTTTCATGAACGAAGCCACGAGCTTCCGAAAGGATGAGTGCGTCATGAGATCAAGTCATCAAGGCCCCAAACGTTGGTTAATCTTTGTTCTGGCAGGATTCCTCCTGTTTGTTGGCGGTGGGGGAACGGGTTACCTTCTGGGTCAACAACAGGCCAAATCTGCCCAAACCCAGCAGATGAAGAACGCGCCTAAGGGCATGAGTGGCAAGCGTCCTAGCAAGCCAAGTGGCATGCCAAGTCAGAGTGGATCGAGTAGTCAATAAATGAAACTTAGGATCGGTGGTTCGAAACTTGAGCCGCCGATTTTTTGTAGATTGCGGCTCCAGTTGTCCGGTATTAACTTAGCGATAGCGAATTTAGTTAAATTCAGGAACCCCCCTAAACTTATTGTTACAATTATGTTACAATGAGGCAATCATCAGAGGAGGAGATTCGCTATGGATTCACAGGATCGCATTGATTTCAAACTCGGGGCCAAAGCTCAGGTGTTGGATCATTTTAAATTCTACTTTTTACTGACCATTCTTTGGTTGGCCTTGGGTTTCATTGGGGGCCTGACCTATCAACGCAGTATGAATTGGATTATGGCTGTTAATAATAATTCCGGATTCGTCTTAGGTGGGGGCCTGTCGTTGGCCGGAGTTCTGACGATTGCCTCTTCGATCATGCGGGTGGGGTCCCAATTGACCATGATTGACTTGGATCGGGGCAAGATTACCATGGATAACCCGCTCCAACGGAGTTTTGCCTTATTTGACAAGGGTCAGTATTTCTTAGGTTGGCTCTTTATTGCCATCCTAGTGGGAATCTTCACCTTCCTGTGGAGCCTGTTATTCTTTGTCCCAGGGATGATTAAAGCCTATGCGTATTCGCAATCATTTTATATTTATCGGGATGCCATCGACCGGAACGATCCGATTACACCGTTAGAGGCGATCACGGAATCCCGTCGGCTGATGGATGGCAACAAGGCCTTTCTCTTCATCATGGACCTGAGCTTTATTGGGTGGATGATGTTGCAGGGGATTACCTTTGGTTTCGCCGCACTGTTCGTCCAACCATACTACGACCAGACTCGGGCCAAGTTTTATAACCAGCTTGTGATTCGCGATGAAGATACGCCAGCAGCGGACACCTTTACTGGGGATCAAGGACCAGAAGCTTAATTTAAAATAAACAAAACGTGAGGGCGGCGCGGTTTAGCGGGCCCTCTTTCTTTTGAAAACGGGATCGATGAGGATTTTTCGTCTCGGGGGGTTGCCTTTTTAACTGTACTAGGTATAATAGTACACACAGAACAGGTAGCCAAACCAAGGGGTGAAGAGCATGCAAGTTAACGATCAATCCAGTCTGCCGTACTACGAGCAACTGGTATTGCGGGTAAAACAGCAAATCGTTCAGGGAATCTTGCGACCGGGAGACCGGTTACCGTCGGTGCGTGAAATGGCGCGCCAGGAACAGTTGAATCCGAATACGGTGAGCAAGGCTTATAAACAGTTAGAATCCCAGCACGTCATCTCAACGGTCCATGGTAAAGGGACTTACGTGCGGGAGGCCACGGCACCAGCGGGAGATTCCGCGCAAGTCGTCGCGACCAAGAAACAATTATTAACGCTACTGACGGAAATTCAATATCTTGGCGTGCCTTTGGAGGACGTCGTGAGTTGGATCAAAGTGGCCTATGAGGGGGAAGCACAGTGACTTTAAATGTAGCAGGACTGAGTAAAGAGATTGGTGGTCGGCAGATCATCCAGGACATTACGTTTGAATGGGCACCGGGAGAAATTCTTGGGTTAGTCGGTCGGAATGGGGTCGGAAAGACCACGCTATTCCGAAGCATGATGAATCACTACATCCCAGAGGCCGGAAATGTCACGGTGGATGGTCAGAACATCCAGCAGGTTCCCAGTCGGCAACAGCAATTATTCTTTATTGACACGCAATATAACTTTTTAAATAATTATCGATTGTGGGAACTGCCAGACTTCTTCATGGCGGTTTATCCTCGCTTTGACGAGCAACGGTTTACGGCGCTATTAGCCGAGTTCAAGCTGGACCGGAATAGCCAATATCGTCGTCTCTCTAAAGGGATGCGAGCCTTGGTCAACTTAGTATTGGCCTTGACCTCTAATGCCACGTATATCATTCTCGATGAACCTTTCGATGGGCTAGACGTGATTATCCGTGAAAATATTGCCTCAATGGTCATTGACGAGGTGGCCGACCAACAGAAGGGCTTCCTGATTTCATCACATGACCTGAATGAACTCGATGGGTTGAGTGATCGGGTGCTGTTGTTAAAGGACAGCAAGCTGGTTCACGATTACAACCTGGAAGACATCCGGGCTAAGGCCAAGAAGATTCAGCTGGTCCTAAACGACCGGGTGATTCCGGCTGTTTTAAAGGAACACAGCCAGTTGATTCGCGTTTCTGGCCGGGTCTTGGTGGTGGTCATTACCAATTACACGCCGGAAATCGATCGGGCCCTGAAGGACTTGAAACCCGTGTTGTTTGAAGAATTACCATTGACACTGGAAGACCTGTTCCGGGCTAACTTAGCTCACGAGACCGGTTACCAGATGATGAAGTAGGAGGGGCAGACATGTTTAACAATAAATTAGATCGTTTAATTTGGCGGCGTCATCGTAAAATGATGGCCGTGATCGGTGGTATTGCCCTGTTGGGGACCGTCATGATGACGTTGATCCTACTTCACACGCTGAAGCAGGATCCGGAACCCAATATTCACATTGTCACGGCGTCGATTCGTAAATGGCAAGTGTATAAGGGAAACTACTTTAGCGCTTATTCCTGGTGGCTCATCTTTGCCTTTTGGCTGGGTGGGTTAGAAATCATGCACCTCGACCTACGTGACCATTTCAATGAGTTTCTCTTTAGTAGCGGCTTCAGTCGGTTGAAGGTCTACTGGGCCAAGCTCCGGATTGCCCTGAGTGCCCTATTAGGAATGTCGGTGGTGATCCTGGCGATTCAATATCTCCTTTACTGGCTCAGCAAGCCGAATGGGACGACATTCACGCTGGCCTGGCCAGGACTGATCACGTCTTGGGCCATGGGCCTGGCCTTCTCCATTGGAATGTTCTCCCTGAGCTGGTTTGCCGCACTCATTGTCGGCCAGACGGGGTCGCTAATCGTGACCATCTCAGGCTTTACTCTTTCTTTAGTTGGTTTGAGTGGAATTGGTGGTAGTATCTTAAGTGGGCCCTGGTTCAAGGTCTCTCAAGCAGCTTTGCCATGGGTTGGCGCGGGCGTTTGGCTCGTTACCGCCGTCATCCTCTTTATCTGGGGAGCTGTCTTGTATCCACACTTATCACTCGAACATAATGGGGAATATCTCCTGTTCCCGCGCTTGCGGGTTCCGGTATACATTGTCTTTGTGGTGTACGTCACGTGGCTGTACAGCTTCGATTCCGATGGCGTAACCATGGCGGGTGCATTTATCTTAGCGGCCCTCTTCGGTTACGGTTGGCTCTGGCGGCCACGCTTGGGTGAAAAGTGGCATCAATGGCGAGAAAGTAAACAGGCTGAAGAGTAGGAATTGAAAAATAGAAACATCGGATGGTTATGGCTTGGGGAAGTCAGCCGTCCAGGGGGAGCGTTTGACTGTTGGGGAATGGTTGGACGACAAAAACAGGCACCACTGACAATTTTGTCGGCGGTGCCTGTTTTCTGATCTAACGGTAAATTTGATCGAGGGTCTTGCCATGCGAAAACGCCTTTCAAATGGCGTTCGTGCGGTACCAGTCGTAGATGGATTCGGCCTGTTCTGCCGTCAGGTAACGCAAGGTAATGGCCTGGTTACGGTTGCCATGACGGACGTTAACGGTGAGGTGCATCAGGTGAGTCCGCTTCATCCAGATTGACTGATGTAAACGAACCGACTGAATTTTGGCTAGGGGCACCAGGTAGGTTTCACGGGTCCACCAGTGGCCGGTACGCAAGACCAAGAGCTTGTGTCCGACTAAGCTGCCTCCGGTATTGTTGGCCGCGAACAGTCCCTGACCAAAGGCAATGACTAAGGCAATGTCAAAGAGGGCGTTCCAGGTCGGCCAGAACCAAGTGGCGATGGCGACGGGAACCAAGGCGATGAGGAGAGCGTTGCGGACCAGGAGCCAACGACGCCCGTTGGTGACGCTCAGGTCCGATAAATCGGGTGGAGTGGCTGGTGTCCAGTCGACGAAAGGCTGTAAGTCGGCATAGCTTTGTTGCAGAGTGACGGCTGGGAGGAGCACCAGGTCGTCATTATTATCCTCGGCTGCCGCGTGGGAGGCCAGGAGGAGTTGGGTCGTTTGAATCGCAATCCATTGGCGGAAGACGTTCTGTTTGAAACGAACCGCCTGAATGCGTTGCAAGGGGACGGTGATCGTGTTGCGTTGAAAGAGGCCCTTGGCGACCTGAATCTGGTCACCAGTCCGGGTTGCCCGGAAATGAAAGTAGCGAATGAGTAGCATGACCACCGTAAAGAGCCAGGCGGCAACAGCAATTGCCAAGCCACCAATGATCAGGAACAGACCGCTCAAGTGGGCCAAGTCCGATCCTAGGCGTTCGATGAGATTGTGGGGAAGCTTGCCGTAGATCCCCAAGGCCACTAAGAGAATGGGGATGAATCCCGTCGATGTGAGAACAAATTGCCATCTAGGGCGAGTCGTCAGGGCATAACTGGCCTGTACGGCAGGAGTGGTCGCTGGTTCTGCGGAATCCACAGAGTTATCGCTCGAGGTAGCGTTGGCCGCCTGACGATAATGCTCGATGAGGGCGGCGACGTCAGGCGTTACCGCGGCCAGCCGGACTTCTGGTTTGCCATCTTCGTGGCTGGCCGTCTCAACCGAGACCTCTTCTAAATGAAAGGGCGCCAGATAGAACCATTGCTTCCGTTGTACCGTTTGAATGCGGGCATAGGGGATGTGTTCATGATGGCGAACCAGAATACCGGAGTGAAATTCCAAGGCCGTGGGGGTGATCCGATAGCTGATGGACCACCAGCTGATCAGGGGCCAAACGACGAAGATCAGGATAGCTGCGGGGATGAGAAGCTTGCCCCACCAGGACTGCGACTGTGCGAGAATGATAATTAAAAGGGGCCACCAATTTTTAACCGATTTGGCAAGATGGTCGAGGAGGCCTAAGGGGTGCGTGCGTTTAGTTTTGGTCATGGCGGGCCTCCCGGGCGAGCCGCATGATCTGATCGCGCAGCTGTTCGGCGGTCGCCAGCTCCAGTCCTTCGATGGTGTGGGTCGTGGAGGCCGTGGCCACAGTGACCTTAGACAGCTTGCGCCATTGGAGCAATGGTCCGGCGTTGAGCGTCACATTTTGGACGCGGGCAATGGGGATGGCGACGCGCTTCTTGAAGATAAAGCCGGCCTGCATCTCAACGGCGGTGTCGGAAATCATGTAGCGGGTAAAACGATAACGATAGGGAATAAGAGCTGTTTCAATGATGGGTTCACCGATGGCGATGACGAGCATGGTGACGGTCAGCCAGGCTGCCCAATCCCAGTAGGTCTGGGCCAGCCAGAATAGGCCGGTCACGACGAGTAGAACCAGTAGGCTACCGATGGCGCTGATTCCCCAAATCAGCTTGATTCGGTTGGGTAGCGGGTGTTGTGTTTGTGACATGGATTAACTTCCTCTCCTGTTAGAAACAGTGTAGCAAGGACCGTGGGAGGCGGCAACCCATCCACGGGAGAAAAAATATTTTTACGGTGATCTAGACCAGTCACCGCGGCAGGTGAAACGATTAACCTAGTTGCGAGGACATCGGTTTAGGGTTTGACGACGGGACTAGGAGTCCGTATAATACTCTCCAATAAGCAAACAGTCCTTTGAAGTTAGTCCCGTGAGGCTAACAAAGGTACGGTAGAAACTACTGGGAGACCAGTGGGTGCTAGCGGCTGGAATCCTCGCGGGATTCGGCCGCTTTTTTTTGTGGGTCCGGGGACTGAATACACCTACTTGGAGAAATTTATCATGGCACAAATCTATGTTGCAAGTCCGTTCTTCAGTCCCGAACAAATCGACCGCGTTCAACGGGTTGAACAAGCCTTAGAGGCCAATCCCACGGTAGTGGATTTCTATTCGCCACGCCTGCACCAAGACGCCGAGCATGAACAGTTTACGAAGCCTTGGGCAACTGAGATCTATCACCGTGACATGGACCAGATTGCGGCGGCTCAAATTGTGGTAACGGTCATTGACTTCGAAGCTGAAAACGTGGATTCCGGTACAGCCTATGAGTTGGGAGTGGCTACGATGAGTCACAAGCCAATCATCGTCCTCCAAGAGAAGACGGAACAGGTCAACTTGATGATTTCGGAAAGCTTGCACTGGTACACCCAAGATGTGAAGGCCCTCGCGACCTATGATTTCCAGCAATTACCGAGTAATGAATTTACCGGGAAAGTGCTGTAATTCACGACAATCAAGGAGGGACTAACACATGGCACAGGAAGTTAAAACGCTGGTCAAGGCACCAGCCAAGACGTATGGCCGCGTCGATGCGGTACCGCGTGAGAGTCGACGCATGGGAAATTGGGATTTATTTGCCACCTGGATTGGCGCTAATGCCAACAACGGGACCTGGTATATCGGTGGGGTCATTGCGGCGTGTGGTTTCTTGACCGCCTCGACGACGCTGATGGTTGTGGGTGTTCTGGCCTATGTCTTGCTGGCGGCGGCTAGCTACATGGGCTATCGCACCGGCTTGCCGGCGATGGCGCTAACTCGGGCTTCGTTTGGTCTACGAGGAAGCGTTGTGCCGTCGATTATCAATGTTGTTCAGTTCATTGGTTGGGCCGCGGTGAACACCTTTATTGCCGCGACATCGATCAGTTACATATTTGGGGAGCTCTTCGGTTGGCCCCTCTATGGCAAGCCGGGTGGTAACTTCGGTCTCATCGTGGGGATTATCATCATGAGTGTGTTGCACCTCCTGAGTATCTCAATGGGAGAACGGTCGGTGCGGTTGATCGAACGGGTTGGGATTATCCTGGTCGTTGTTTTCGTTCTCTGGGAGTCGGTCGTGGTCTTTCAGACGGTGTCATTCCATGATATCGTGAGCTGGCAGCCACCGCATGCCTTGAAGATGTCTTCTGGCGTGGCTGCAGATACCCTAGCAGCCTTTAACCTGGCCTGGGTGACGGCGGCCTCCGACTTCAGTCGCTTTACCAACAAACGTTCAGCTGCCACAACGGCGTCATTTCTGGGGGCCAACATCGGCCTCTTCTGGTTTGCCTTGATTGGACTCTTTGCCACGATCGGGACGGCTGTATCCTTGAATCACTTTGACCCGAACAACTCGGACCCCAGTACCGTCGCCGCTAAATTAGGGCTTGGGGTGATTGCCCTGCTGGTAATTGTTTTGACGAGTACGACGGCTAATGCCGTGAACCTGATGTCCGCCGGGTCAGCCTTAACGAACATCACGCATCGCCTTTCCTTAAATGTGAGTCTGTGGGTCGTGACGATTCTGGCAACCGCAGTGAGCTTCATCCCGGTTTACCTAGCCAGCTTTCTGGATGTCTTCGAAACCTTCCTCGATGGGATCGGGATGTTCCTGGGACCCGAGATTGCCATCTTCCTACTGGATTACTTCGTGCTGAAACGCCGCCGATACCAACTGAAGGAATTCACGGCGGTCCATGGGACCTACTGGTACGCACATGGGGTGAACTGGGTAGCCGTCGCTAGCTGGACGCTTGGAGTCGCTGCCTACTGGGGCCTCAAGCAGGTCAGTGTCATTGCGGATACCGTGGGAGCGACATTCATTGCCATGGCTTTGACGGCCTTGATTTACTGGATTGGCATGTTGGTGACAACTTCTACTTCTAGCGTCGACGGTGAAGAACAAGTAGACTAGTTTGAATTGGCCGCCTGCGACTGCCAGGGATTACGCCTGCTGTGGGGACGCTTCAGCCCCTTGGGCTTCTCGCTCGATTTGAAGCCCCGCCAGAAGCACTGGTCTTCAAAGTCGCCCAGAATGTAAGGCCGAGATAAACCGCTCGGTCTAACATTCTCACCACGGCCGGCTCCCTCCGGCTAAGAGTAGAGTTTAACCGCGACACAAGAGGTCTGGTACGACTTGCTGCCATTTGAATTCATAAATGTTCTAAATTGGATAAAACGAAATTAAAAACTGGTAACCATGGTTTGGATGCGTCCAAACCTTGGTTACCAGTTTTGTTTTGTCGAAACGTATTCCTGTGGACTAGCTGTTAGTGCCCGCTATATGACCCTAATGACCGGCCGCTGCACCACTAGCCGCTGCGGCCTCTGCCTGCTTCTTCACGTAGTCAATGGCGATGACCAGGCCAACCAGTAGGAGTTCCTCCTGGTCATCCAAAATGGAGATTTCATATTTGTCGCCGACACTGAACCAGCGTTTACGAATCTGACCAACAACTGTTCCCTGACGTGAGACGTCGAAGTTCATGTCCCAGAAATCACCGGAAACCGTGAGACCAGCCGCGTTCAGATCATAGCGAGGCTTCAAAAAGGTAAAGCGTTTTTGAATGGTTGCCACCGAACGACCACCGATCTCCAGAGTGAATTGGGGCATCAGAGTGAAGGGCTTCTTGGTCACACTGGCGACAACCCGGTCGTTGAGATCGAGAATATCGAAGTGCTTCGGAATACGGAAGACACTGCCGACTGCGTGATAGACGGGGTTATCTCGTTCGTCGAGAATATCGAACTTATCGCGTAAAGAAAAGACCTTTTGATTTAGGTAGAGTTTAGACATATTGCTTCCTCCGATCTGAGTGGCAGGTTTAATAGTTTGGTTAATTAGCTCTATTCTAGTTGACTATTCGAGCTAAAGAAAGACATGTGCAGAAATAAGAAAAGGCACCCACGCCCAAAACGGTCAGGGTGGGTGCCTGGCTTTGCATGCTGCAGTTTACGACAGCCACTGCTTCATGGATGGCCAGCTCTCTTGGTTAACCACGATTCGTGGTGTCGCGTTGAGATCGGTTTGGTCGGTGACAATCCCGGAGTTCAGGGTGGCGACCCAACCGAGACGTTGATTCGCTAGAAACTGATTAATTTGAGTGGTGCCCGAACCATAAGGAAAGGCAAATGATGTGGCGGAAACGCCAGTGTGCTGTTTTAATTCTCGTTTAGATTGATCGAAGTCGCGCTGGAAGCGCCCGACAAAGTGCGGTTGCATGAACACCGGCTGAAAGTGGGCGTTCAAATGATGCAGGTTGTGGGTGTGTAGTCCCAGCGTCATGAGAGAACCGGCAGCCTTTTGAGCCGCTTGAATCTGACGCCAGGTTGCCAGCTGGGTTCCCTCGCGATACTCGCCAGTATTGCCGGTGATAATGAAGGTTGTGAAGGGGAAGTTGTAGTGTTTCATCACGGGGATGGCGTTGTCGACCACGGTGCGGTCGATATCGTCAAAACTCAGGACGGCATATTTGCCGTGGACTGGTTTTCCTGACCGTACCATCTGGGTCATGGTATCGGCGGAGATGACCTGCACGTGATGCTCCTTCAGAAACTTCATTTGCGACTTGAATTGGTCCAGTGGCACGTTGAATTCGTGAAGCTGGGAGTTATTTGACAGGCCTTGGACCAGCCGGGTGGGTAGGCTATCCTGGAGCACGCGGTGGTAACAGAAGACCATAATGCCGTTCTGCACCTTTTGGTACTGGGCAGGTAGCGCGTAGCCCGCTTGCATGTGTTGCTGATGGTCGGCCTGTCGATGAGCGGTCCAGCCTAGGGTAAAGAGGAGGGTCGCCAGTAGGGTCACTAAGAGGCCCTTACGAAATAAACGCGACATTAGTGTTCCTCCTTTCGCAGGCAGACCCACCGCCAACCGGCGTAAATGGGAACCAGGATCAGCAAGAGGCCCATCAAGGCCAACAAGTGATCATCGGCGTGGGCTTTTAAATTAAAGAGGAGGTAAAGACTGACCAGCGTGTCGCTGTACCAGCCGGCTTTAAAACTAATATTGGCCAAGACGATCATCGCGACAAATCCCCACAGGGCAGTTAGCACGAGTCCCCGAACATAGCGGCTGAAGCGACTGGTTTGGTGGCGAATGATGGGATCCATTGGTTGCTTTTGCATGTTAAATCCCCCGATCTGGACTGCGCCAAGTGCCAGTCCGTTGTGGACTAATGAAGTAGGAGCCAATAGCTGAAAGACAGCTGATCAAGTTGACCATCCAGTAGTACAGAACGTAGACGGGAACGAGTAACAGTTCTGGTACCGCGAGCTTGGCGGTCACTTGCGAGGACAGAAAGCCCACGGTAAATTGGATCCCGCTTAATAGCAGCAGGACCACCAGGAGGTTTCCATCCAGTGCTAGTCCGTGCAAGAAGAGCAATTGAATAGCGTAGCTGACGACGCTTAACGCCGTGAGGACCGCCCATAAATTACTAACAACCGTCTCCAATAGCAGGAAACGTTGGCCCCAAGGGTTACGATAGAAGCCGCGCCAATTGGTGACCAGAACCTCAAGACCGCCTCGTGACCAGCGCTGACGTTGCTTAATCAAGCCGCGTAAGCGTTCAGGAACCAAGATCCAGCAGATGGCGCGTGGTTCGTAGGCGACGCGCCAGTGGTGCCGATAAAGGCGCCAGGTGACATCGATATCCTCCGTCATGACATCGGGATTCCAGCCGCCAACCGCAATTAAAGCCTCGCGACGAAAGGCCACGATGACCCCAGAAACGGTGGTAATGCTACCGGTTAGGTAGGCCTGAGCCTTCTTGATGAGATCGATCACCCCAATGTACTCCAACAGTTGGAGGCGACCTAACAGATTAGAGCGGTTACGGACGACGGGTTTTCCCGTCACAGCACCGTAGTCCGGTTGGGCTAACAGCGTGGTGATTAATTGGGTCACGGCATCTGGCGACAGCAGTGAATCGGCATCAATGGCCACGAGATAGTCTCCCCGAGCGACTCGTAGGCCTTGATTTAGGGCATTAGCCTTACCACGGTTCACCGGCAACGCCACAATAGTCATGTCGAGCTGACCACGCCATTGTTCTTTGAGTGAAGCCATGAGGTCTCGTGTGGCATCGCTGCTACAATCATCAATTAAGACCACTTCATAATGGCTGTAATCCAACGCGGCTAAGGATTGGATAGCCTCTTCTAGGGTGTCGACCTCATTGTGGGCCGGAACTAGAATCGAGACGAACGGGGCCTCAGTGGGCTTGACCAAGGTGCGTGATTGTTGCCGTCGATAGAGGCTTGAAAATAGGCAGCCGGTAATCCAAATGATCGAGACGAAGATGGGATAGCCGACCACAAAGGCCGTACTTAGATTGTTAAACCACATAACTTTAAAATTCTCCCCCAATATTGAACATAAACGATATTAACTAGCTTGACCTAGAGCATAGCATGCTAGGCGGGGCGGTGAAATGGGGGGAATTGAATTGTGGTAAAAACGTAAGCTTTAATAATTATATTTATTTTTAATTGTTCTTGGCCGAGCGGTCGACGGGAATTATTACGGGTCACCGTGGTAGAATGAGGAGTGGAAAGATAAGAATTGGAGGGTGATCGGAATGATGCAGAAGATGCCAATTTTACCATTAGTGGACCGGTTGGTCGCGGGCGAAAGCGTAACGCTATCCACGGACGTTGGTCAGGATGTCTTAATTCAGCCAGAAGTTGTTGAGGGCCGGATGACGGGGAACTACCTGAGCAGTGCCTTACCAGGTGTGCGTTACGATGACCCACGGATTATCTTAAAGGAAACGTTGACGGACTTTGATGAACGGAACATTACCATTACCAGCATCGATTAGTCCGGCTGTTAAATAAACATAGCAGACCCCCTTCAGCCCATCGGGCAAGGGGGCCTTGTCTATATCATCAAGCCGATTGAAAAGTGAAGTGAAGTAAAGTGAAGATTGACTTTGCGATGTTAACAGCGCGTGAGATCTTGAAGATCCGGCTGTTAACCTTTATGAATGACCACGGGCGCCACTTTAATTTGACCGACTTTGCGGAATCGACGTCCGTGAGCTACTCACGGGCTTACCATGTGTTGCTGAGTCTACGCGCCGACTTAAAGGTTCTAGATGCTCAAACGACGTTGACAAAGGATGACCTCCAGACGGCGGTTACGATGGATGGCTATCGGCATTGGCTGTACACGACCAGTCTGCCCTATCAAATGATGATGGCGACCTTGACGCAGAAGTATCCGACAATTGCCGCTTTTTGCGAGGATCACCAGATCAGTTCATCCACCTTTAACCGACGGATTCGGCCGATGAAACAGCAGTTGGCCCAGTACGACCTACAGTTTGCGGCGAATCCATTGCGGTTGACCGGGAATGAAGCGTTGATTGAATTGCTGTATTTCATGCTGTTTAGTACTACGATCACGGCGGTCGGGGAATTGCCAGCAATTCCGGCGGCCCTGCAACCACTGCGTCGCGCGTTGATTGAGACCTATACGAATGATGAGTTGTATCAAGAATCCACTAGTTTGGCGCAACGCCGGGAACTTCTGATTACGGTAGCTGTTTTGCGCTGGTCACAGGGTCACCGGTACAAATCATTGCGGTTTGCCATTGGCCACCTGGTGGATCTACGGCAGTTAGCAGGGATGTTGCAGGCATCGCTGGGGGTTACCCCCCAAGTGGCATTACGACAGTTGGCCCCGTTGGACTATCTGCTGACCAGCTCACCATATTTCGTCCGCGCTTTGCAGCCGCATGCGATGGTGCGTCTGTATCTGGCGTTGAAACAGCACGTTGGTAGCTATGAGTTGGCCCCTGGCGTGCCGGCCCTCAGTGACTATGCCACCGGACGGAACTGGTTTGCCAACTGGTTGTTTGCGCTGTGTCAGTTCATGTTGCTGTTTCGGGTGGACCCGTTGCTCCGACCGGAAATTACGGCGCTTTACCAGCCAACCGATGAATCAAAGGCTGCGGCGCTAGCGATTGCCAAATCCATGCAGCGACTGTATCCGCAACAGGTGATTCCGGCCGATTTACGGCTGGTTCAACGTTACCTGAGCAAATACACCAACGGCCTGACGTTGACGGCGTCCAAGGTAGAGATTCTGGTTACCTACGATATGATTGGGGTTACCACGGATATTTTTAACCGGTTGCTGAGTGGCATTGTCCACCTGAGCCTGTTGACCGATCAGACCGTGATTGATCCCGATCGGCGTGATAATTACTTGGTCATTTACGGCGTTGATCCGCTAGCGGCCGGTTTTGCTGAGCAACATCAGCTGGAGTCTTTCCACTGGGTTAAAGAGATTGCCTACGGGGAGAACCTGGATCGGTTGATTGGCGTGTTACGGCATCACGATCTGTCGTTATTTGCCTTAGACTTTAACAATCGAAGCCACCAACCAGATTAGGAAGTGGCGACAAGGATTCGGGCGCCTGCTCGAGTCCTTTTTAAGTGGTCGGCGCTTCCAAGACACTGTGGAAAGGGCATAGAGCACAAACCCTATTCGTAGTACAATGAAAGCGGATACATAGATAAAAATTGGAGTGGAAAAACGATGGTGGAGGAAGCGCAGTTACGCCAGTTAACACAAATCTATGGGGTGGTGACCAAGTGTTACAACCAGCCTCTGGCCAGCCTTGACTTGAACTTGCCCCAGTGTGAGTTGTTGAATTATGTTGCCGTCGATCAGCTGACCGTGGCTCAGGCCGCGGAAAAGCTGGGTTTCTCTGCGACGCGAACCTCTAACTTAGTGGTGGATCTCTGTAAGCGCGGCTATCTCAGTCAGCGCGTCATTTCACGTGACCGGCGTCGGCGTTACTTGGCATTGACGCCTGCGGGGGAGAGTCAGTTAGCCGTGATTCAACGCGAGTTGCCCGATCAGCTGGCGGGAATCCTCCAACATTTAAAAGAGTCGACTGTAGAAGAAAACCGGCAGACCAGTTAAGGCCTTCCGGTTTTTTGTGTGCGCCCGGCATGGGCGTTAACTAGGCGGTGAAAGTCCGCTGTGGGCCGTAGTAGTCGGAACCACGAGCCGGAGGC
>NZ_BROB01000012.1 GCF_024345185.1 Levilactobacillus humaensis
AATTACTGAACCGCCGTATACGGAACCGTACGTACGGTGGTGTGAGAGGTCGGTAGTCGAAACAATCGGCTACCTCCCACTCGATTAAGCATTTGGTAAAGTTCTGTCTTTCGGTCGGGGACGCCATTGCATTCGGTGGCGGTCGATGGGTAGAATGGGAGAAAGAAACAGGAGGTGGCAAGATGGGTTATCCACAAACGAAGGCGGCCCTCCAACGGCTCGTCACGGAACACGTGGTGCCAGGGGTCAGTTATGCTTTGATCGACGGCGATCGGGTCGAGACCGGTCAGATGGGCGTGGCCGCACTGGTGCCTCAACGTGAAGTGTTGCGGCCGGAGATGCAATACGACGTGGCCTCCCTAACGAAGGTCGTGGGAACCCTGTCGGTGACCTTGCAGCTCCTGGCACAGGGGCGACTTAGCCTAGAGGATCCGATTACCCGGTGGCTACCGGAATGGGGAGATGCGCGGGTCACGGTGCGTCACCTGTTGACACATACCTCCGGGATTACGGGGTATATCCCCAACCGGAACAAACTACCGGCTGATGCGTTAAAGACGGGATTGTTGGGGCTCCACGTAGGGCCAACCTTTAATCGTCAGATGGTTTACGCTGATGTGAATTATGTTTTCATGGGATGGATTATCGAGAAAATTCTAGGGATGTCCATTCAAGCGGCCATTACCCAGCGGGTACTGGAACCCTTGGGAATGCGGCACAGTACGTTTACGCCCAGTGACCCGCTGCAGTGTATTCCCACGGCGGTTGAACCCGGTCGGGGATTGGTCAGAGGAATTGTTCACGATCCCAAGGGTTGGGTCTTGACCCGCCACTGTGGGTCGGCCGGTCTGTTCAGCACTGTTGATGACCTGGTGCTCTTTTGCCAAGCCTACCTGCATCCCGAGGCGGTGGCCGGTGTGTTACCTCCGGTATTGATCCACGACTTGCTCCGGGACTGGACACCAACTGGTCAGGCTGGCCGATCCCTTGGTTGGGCGCTGACCACGTCCGCTTGGCCCCAGCCGCATCGGGTGCTGTGGCACTCCGGGTTCACGGGGACCTATCTGGTTTTGGATCCCGTAGCCGATCAGGCGATGGTCTTTCTTTCCAACCGGGTTTATCCCGTCGCCCCGAATGAACCGTACCTCGATCAGCGAAATGCGGTGATTGGAACTTACTTAGCTGAGAAGACGCGTTCATAAAAACGATCATAAAAAATGCCGCTTCGAGAAATATTCTCGAGGCGGCATTTGCATTTAAATTTAGAAGGTTGCGGGAATGGACAAGGCTTCCTGTTGGCTGAAGTCAGCCGTGGGGAATTTCCGCTTGAGAGCAGCAATCAAGAGGTGCTTGGCGATATCACCGTTCCGGGTCAAGATCGGACCGTGGAAGTAGGAGCAGTAAACATTCTTGTAGATGGCGCCTTCAGTTCCGTCCTCGCCGTTATTACCCTTACCAGAGACCACGTTACCCAGGGGGCGTTCGTCGGTTCCCAGAAAAGTCCGGCCTTGATGGTTTTCGAAACCGTGGTAGGTCTCACCGGTCTCCTGGTTCTTGATGACGATGTTGCCAATGAACCGGTTGTTATCCTGGGCCAATGTATAGTGGTCAAGGGCACCAATGCCAGGAAGTTTTTCGCCGTTAGCCCCAATGTAGTAGTGGCCTAAGAGTTGAAAGCCCCCACAGATGGCGAGCAACGGACCGTCGGATTCGATGAATTTAGTCAATTCAGCCTTTTTGGTTTGGATGTCTTGGGAAACAATGGTTTGTTCGAAGTCTTGGCCCCCACCAAAGAAGGCGAGGTCATAGTCAGCGGCATGAAAATCTTCCTCCAAGCTGACGACTTTAACGTTTAAGTGGACGTCCATTTGTTTGGCATAGTAGTTTAACGCCAGAATGTTACCGACGTCTCCGTAGGTGTTCATTAAGTCTCCGTATAGGTGAGCCACGTTTAATTCGTAGGTCATACGCCCAATCCCTCCTTAATGTAGCCCTTAGCGGCTAGAATCTTACGCATCTGTAGCATGGCCGTGTAGGTGGCCAGAACGTAAACGCGTTCGGTTGGCACCAGCTTGATCTGTTCGACGACCTTTTCCAGATCGGGTTCCACGATGTGGTGGCTATCTGGAATCCCGGCCACCTTGAGGCGGAAGGTGATATCTTTGTAGCGTTCACCACCAGTGATAACGGTCGGAATGTCCAAGTTAACCAGTTGCTCGAAGTCACCATCCCAGATCCAACTCGTATCGATCCCATCAGCATAGTTGGCGTTGAGCAGGCCGACCAGTGAAAATTGGTGGGTGTCCGTGCCAATCATGTGTAGGACCTGGTCCAAGCCCACAGGGTTCTTAACCAGAATGATTGTGACCTGTTTGCCATCAACGTCGATGACTTCTTGGCGGCCAAAGACTCGTTCGTTCGCGGTAAAGGCCTGCGAAATTTGGTCAGGTGAAACCTCGAGGAACCGGCCCACGGCATAGGCAGCCAGGGCATTGTAGATGTTATACGTTCCCCCGACACCGATCGTGTAGGAATGGCCGTCCAAGTCAAAAGTAGATGACGTTGGAGTTTGTTCACCCAACTTGGTCAAACGATAGGTCAGTTCTGGCCGGTGGAAGCCACAGTTGGGACAGAAGTACTTGCCTTGGTTGCTATAGGTTAAGGAATGATAATGCAGGATGTGTTCACAAACGGGACACAGGACCCCATCGGTATTGGGCTTTGCCTTGAAGTCACCGTCTGGTTGATCGTCAAACCCATAGTATTGAATGGGGTTGGGTAGCTCCTTAGAGTTAAAGAGCGGGGAATCACCGTTGGCAATAATGGTGGCTTCGGGGGCTAAAGCCACCCCATCCAAGATCTTTTGGTAGGTCGTGTAAATTTCCCCGTAACGGTCCATTTGATCGCGGAAGATGTTCGTGAAGACAAAGGCCTTAGGCTGAATGTACTTGGTGACCTTGATCACGTTAGCCTCATCGACTTCAAGGACGGCAATGGGCCGACCAGTCTTAGGCCGTTTGGCATTCAGAAAGGTTGTGACAATCCCTTGTTCCATGTTGGAACCGGTCGGGTTCGTCAGAATAGATGGGTACTTCTGACCCAACACGGAGACGGTGAGGGCCGTGGTCAACGTTTTCCCGTTGGTCCCAGTGATGACGATGACGTCGTAGTTGGCCCCCAAAGCCTTCAGAATGTTGGGGTCGAGCTTTAAGGTAATCTTTCCAGGGAGGGAACTGCCCCCGTGAAGGAAGGTGTGGAGAAACCAGTAAGAGGATCTCCCCGCAAAGGTGGCAAAGCCGCTTCTCAATGACATGAATTGTCGCTCCTTAATTGCACTAATTTTTTTAAAATTGCCGTTTCATTAATATTCAAACATTCATTTTAGCATTTTTTCTGGAAATAGGGGAGCGGCGGGCCTGAACTTTGTTAAATCGCAAGGAAAGTTTGCGCGGTCTGAGGTCGAATTTTCAGGTGTAATCAGCTATAATAGATAGAAACTGTCAAAAAGGTGGGAGTAACGTGGCACAGCTGTTTTTTCGGTACGGTGCAATGAATAGTGGGAAAACGATCGAGATTTTAAAGGTCGCGCATAACTACGAGGAACAACACAAGCGGGTCATCATCATGACCAGTGGCCTGGACACCAGAGATCAGGTCGGTTACATTGCCAGTCGAATTGGGCTGAAGCGAGAAGCCCATCCAATTTTTGAAGAGACCAACTTGTATGACGAGGTTAAACGCATCGACGAGCACGCCAACTGTGTGTTAATTGATGAGGCTCAGTTCCTTACCAAGGATCACGTGTTGCAATTGGCCCGTGTGGTGGATGAGTTAAAGGTCCCCGTCATGACGTTTGGCTTGAAGAATGACTTTAGAAATGAACTGTTTGAGGGCTCCAAGTATCTGTTACTGTATGCAGATAAGATTGAAGAAATGAAGACCATTTGCTGGTTCTGTGCCAAGAAGGCCATTATGAATCTGCGGTTCCACGACAACCAACCGGTTTACGAGGGCGAACAAGTCCAAATCGGGGGGAATGAGGCTTACTACCCCGTTTGTCGGCGGCATTATTTCAATCCACCATTAGATCAGATCGGTAAATAACGAAACGAGGTTAAGTAGAGAATGGACGAGATGTTTGAAAAACTGCAAGCCGTAGCGGACCGCTATGACGAGCTGAATGAATTAATTAGTGACCCCGCAATTATTGCGGATACCCAACGTTTCATGAAGCTTTCGAAAGAAGAAGGCGAATTGCGGGAAACGGTGGACAAGTATCACCAATTCGAAGATGTCACCAAGCAAATCAAGGATGACGAGGACATGTTGTATGAAAAGTTAGACGACGACATGGCCTCTATGGTCAAGGATGAATTGAAAGACCTGGAAGCCCAAAAGGAACAGCTAGAAGAAGACATCAAGCTGTTGTTGTTGCCTAAGGATCCTAATGATGACAAGAATATCATCATGGAAATCCATGGGGCAGCCGGTGGGGATGAAGCCAGCTTATTTGCGGCCGATCTCTTTAGCATGTACTCCAAGTATGCCGAACGCCAAGGCTGGAAGATTGAAGTCGTTGATGAGAATGCCACCGAAGTTGGTGGGTTCAAGGAAATTGTTATCATGATTACCGGAGACAAGGTTTACTCGAAGCTTAAGTTTGAAAATGGGGCTCACCGAGTGCAACGAGTGCCAGCAACCGAATCAGCCGGTCGGGTGCATACCAGTACTGCGACGGTTGGGGTCATGCCTGAGGAAGAAGAAGTCGACATTGACATCGATCCTAAGGATATTCGGACTGACGTTTACCGGTCTTCTGGTGCCGGTGGTCAACATATTAACAAGACCTCCTCTGCCGTGCGGATGACCCACTTACCAACGGGGATCGTCGTTGCCATGCAAGATGAACGGTCACAACAACAAAACCGGGCTAAGGCCATGCAGATTCTGCGGGCCCGGGTCTATGATTACTACAAGCAACAGGAACGTAGCGCCTACGATGCCGAACGGAAGTCCGCAGTGGGGACGGGGGACCGGTCTGAACGGATCAGAACCTACAATTATCCACAAAACCGGGTGACCGATCACCGCATCGGCTTGACGTTGAATAAACTTGACCGGATTATGAACGGGGAACTCGATGACATCATCGATGCCTTGATTCTTTCCGATCAAGCCGCTAAATTGGAAAATTTAAAGAACAATGACTAACGCCCACACTTACCTGACGGCATTGCGGTGGGGTGAGGACCAGTTACAGGAGACGACGGCCGATCCGGCCGCCGCACAGTACCTCTTACTGGAGAGTCATCGGTGGTCATTTACCCAGTTGGTTCAGCACTATCGTGATCCGATGCCGAATGCCGAGTGGGTGACCTATCAGCAGCAAATAGCTCGGATCGTCGCCGGTGAACCCGCCCAATATATCTTGGGTCGAGCGCCGTTCTACGGTCATGACTTTCGAGTCACACCAGCCACATTGATTCCCCGTCAAGAAACGGAGGAGTTAGTCGCCTGGATCTTAGACGATGTCGTCGCTGTCGGCCAGCACGTGTTAGACGTGGGCACCGGGAGCGGCGCCATTGCCGTGACCCTCAAGACGCAACGGCCTGAGTGGTTAGTGACGGCCACGGATATCTCGGCTGAGGCGGTGGCGGTCGCTCGTGAGAATGCCATGGCACAACACGCCGAGGTGACCTTTGCGGTCGGGGATCTATTTACCCCGGTAGCTGGTCAACGGTTTGACGTCATCGTGTCTAATCCGCCCTACATCGATCGGTCGGAGACGGCTGTGATGGATGATAGCGTGAAACGCTTTGAGCCCGACCAGGCTTTATTTGCCGCGGATCACGGTCTGGCGTTTTATCGCCGTTTTGCCGCAGAATTAGCCCAACGACTGACGCCAACGGGGCAATTCTTTGCGGAAATTGGCTATCAGCAAGGCGCAGTGGTACGAGCGATCTTTGAAACGGCACTGCCCACGGCAACCGTAACGATTCGCCAGGACATCAACGGGCAAGACCGGATGGTTCGAGTTCAGCTCTAAGTTTAGGGAATGGGAGAGAAGAGACGGAATGGAAACAAAAATTTTTAAACCCAATCAGATTAGCGAAGCGGCCGCTGCCATCAAGGCCGGACAACTCGTGGCCTTTCCCACCGAGACCGTGTATGGTCTAGGCGCGGATGCCACCAACGAGGCCGCCGTGAAACAGGTGTATTTGGCCAAGGGACGTCCGAGTGATAATCCACTGATTGTCCACGTGACGGGCCAAGCCACCGTAGAACGGTATGCCGAACCCCTGTCAGATAAGGCCAAAGCGCTCATCAAGGCCTTTTGGCCTGGATCGCTGACACTGATCTTCAAGTTACAGCCAGGAGCCTTTTCACCTGCTGTGACTGGGGGATTGCATACGGCTGCTTTCCGGAATCCAGACAATCAGGTAACTCTGGACCTCATCAAAGAGGCCGGAGTTCCGTTGGTAGGACCATCTGCCAATACTTCTGGTAAACCCAGTCCAACCTTAGCCAAGCACGTTTACCATGACTTAAATGGTAAAATTGCGGGAATCTTGGATGACGGCCCTACCGAAGTGGGGGTCGAATCAACGGTCTTGGACATGTCGACCGACGTGCCAACGATCTTGCGCCCAGGCGCCGTGACCGAGGAAGAACTCGAGGCCGTGATTGGCACCGTTCGATCAACCCATCATAAGGTTGGGGCGACCGAAGTACCTAAGGCGCCGGGGATGAAGTACAAACACTACGCGCCCAATGCGCAAGTCTACATTGTTGATCACGTGACGGATTGGGCGGCAGCGCTCAAGTGGGCCGGTCAACAGGACGACGCGATTGGGGTCATGGCACTCGACCACACGTTGAGTGGCTTGACGTTACCCCAGAATGCCGAATTCTTCTCACTGGGTCGCGACTTGCCAAGTGCCAGCCACCGACTGTTCGCCGGCTTACGCCACTTCGACCTGGAATCACCCGTCAAGGGCATTTTAGCTCAGGGATTCTCCGATGAAGGCTTAGGTGCGGCTTACATGAACCGCCTCAATAAGTCTGCGGGTCAGGTTCACTTTACAAAAGACCAATTATTATAAGTTTGATGAGCAAGGCGGTCCCGCCAGAGCTGAAAGTTTGGTAGAATGAAACCAACTACAGTTCAGGAGGGACCGCCATTGAATTTTAAAGAACAGGATCCAGCTTTATGGGGCGCCATTGCGCATGAGGAACAGCGGCAAGAGGATACCATTGAGTTGATTGCCTCTGAAAATATCGTCAGTCACGCCGTCCGCACGGCACAGGGCTCCGTTCTCACCAACAAGTATGCCGAGGGTTATCCTGGCAAACGGTATTACGGGGGAACCCAGTACATTGATGTCGTCGAACAACTGGCGATTGACCGTGCTAAGAAGCTCTTCAACGCCGAATACGCCAATGTGCAACCCCATTCCGGTTCACAGGCCAATCAGGCGGTCTATGCGGCCTTTTTGAAGCCTGGGGACACCATCCTGGGGATGGGTCTGGATGCCGGCGGTCATTTGACCCATGGGGCCAAGGTGAACTTCTCCGGTAAGCTTTATCAAGCCTACAGCTATGGGTTGAATCCGGAGACCGAACTTTTAGACTATGACATGATTCGTGACCTCGCCTTAAAGGTGAAACCACAGTTGATTGTGGCAGGGGCCTCGGCCTACTCACGGACAATTGACTTCCAAGCCTTCAGAGACATCGCCGACGAAGTAGGGGCCTATCTGATGGTAGATATGGCCCATATTGCCGGTCTGGTTGCGGCTGGGCGCCACCCTTCACCAGTTGGCATTGCTGACGTGGTCACCACGACGACGCACAAGACCCTTCGTGGGCCACGAGGGGGCCTCATCCTCTCGCAAGCGGAGAATGCCAAGCGACTGAACTCAGCCGTCTTCCCCGGCACGCAAGGCGGTCCTTTGGAACACGTGATTGCCGGTAAGGCTGCGGCGTTCTTTGAAGACCTCCAGCCAGAGTTTACCGACTACGCACAGGCAATTATCGACAATGCCCAAGCTATGGCCGATGAATTTAACAAGTTGCCAACGGTTCGCGTCGTTTCCGGTGGGACTGACAACCACTTGATGACCTTGGACCTTTCTGCCACCGATTTAAATGGGAAACAGGCGCAGGAACTGCTGGATAGCGTCATGATTACGACGAATAAAGAAGCGATTCCTAATGAAACGTTGAGTCCGTTCAAGACCTCAGGTATTCGGTTAGGAACACCAGCTATCACAACGCGTGGATTCAATCCAGACGAGTGTCGCGAGGTAGCTCAGCTCATCGTGAAGACCATCTTAAACGCTAATGACGAGACGGTGTTAGCTGAGGTCCGTGACCAGGTTAGAACGTTGACAGCGGCTCATCCACTGAGTGCGTTAAATTAATTAACAAAAAAACGTTTTCATTTTAAATTAGTCCGTTGCAATGGCTTAGATAATGGTACAATTGTAAGAAATCACAAAGGAGCGTTTATTCATGGGGAAGTTTCAAGTACTTGACCACCCGTTGATTCAACACAAGTTAACAATTATTCGGAACAAAAACTGCGGAACTCGTAGTTTTCGCGAGGTTGTTAACGAAATTTCGACGCTGATGGCATACGACGTTTCACGCGACATGCCATTACAAGACAAGCAGATCGAGACACCAATGGGCCAGATGACGGCAAAAGAGTTATCTGGTAAGAAAGTTGCCATTGTACCAATCCTGCGTGCCGGTATCGGAATGGTCGATGGCATCCTAGAATTGATTCCAGCCGCCAAGGTTGGTCACATCGGGATGTACCGTGACGAAAAGACCTTACAACCCCACGAATACTTTGTTAAGTTGCCGTCTGACATTGACCAACGACAGATTTTTGTTGTCGACCCAATGTTGGCAACTGGTGGTTCTGCTATCATGGCAATCGATGCCTTGAAGAAGCGGGGCGCTAGCAACATGAAGTTTGTGTGCTTAGTTTCAGCACCAGAAGGCGTCAAAGCCTTACAAGAAGCCCATCCAGACGTTGACATTTACACGGCTGCTTTGGATGATCATTTAAATGAAGATGGCTACATTGTTCCGGGATTAGGCGATGCGGGTGACCGTTTGTTTGGAACAAAGTAAACATAATTTTCAAGTCTGACCGAGTCCCCGGTCAGGCTTGTTCTTTTTATGAAAAAATGATGAGTAAGCGACCAAATCAGCGGTTTAACGGGCTCTCTCTGGAAGCGTTCTCATTGTTTTCACAGCGCTTTTTGCAAAGCTATGAAAGAAAATGATTTTCTTAGTGAAAAATAGGAAATAGGCTTTGTCTTTTCCCGATTTTGGTGGTATCATTTTTAATGTGTTTGGGCGCGCTTTCTTACGCCTAAAAATTCGCGACAATGGTCTTAAATGATTACAGGTTGAAAGGACCAGGCGAAAATGTCTTCGAAAAGAGGTGATATTAGGTGGGAAGTGGTACAGTTTCAACCTTTCAAATTTGGAAGCTAACATTTAGTACTGCTAATGTGGTGTCAGGTTTGGTGGTGTTCATCCTGGCATTCGCAGTTATCTTCTTTACGTCTCGACATGTTTCGATGCGGCCTTCAAAAGGCCAGAACTTTCTCGAATGGTTAATTGACTTCACCAATGGTATCTTAAAAGGGTCAATTCCAGCCAAGGAAGTTAGTGGATTTGGACTTTGGGGATTCACGTTATTCCTGTTTCTCTTTCTTTCAAACCAACTTGGTTTATTCTTCAACGTTGCAATCAATGGTTCTGCAATTGTTCGAAGTCCAACATCTGATCCAATTGTAACGTTGACGATGTCAATGATGACAGTTGTTTTGGCTAACTATGCTGGTCTCAAAAAATGGGGAACCAAGGGCTACTTGGCAAGCTTTATTAAGCCATCGCCAATGTTCTTAGCATCGAACTTGTTCGAACAAGTCTCAAGTTTTCTGACTCTCGGTCTTCGTATTTTCGGGATTATCTTCTCTGGTGAAGTCTTACTGGAAATGGTTTGGTCTCTGGCTGAACTAAAAGGTATTCCTACGTTGATCGCGGCTGTACCAATTGAAATGGCTTGGCAAGGACTCTCAGTCTTCTTGGGCTCCATTCAAGCATATGTTTTCTTAACACTATCTTCAGTATACATTGGTCGACAATTAGAAGGTGAATAGGCAGTAAGCCTGTTCCAAATTCAAGGAGGAAATATTAATTATGGGTGCATTAGCAGCAAGTTTTACTATGATGGCAGCAGCATTAGCAGGGGCATTCGGTGACGCGATCGTTATCGTTAAAACCCTTGAAAGTATGGTTCGTCAACCTGAAATGGCCGGTCAATTCCGTACCACGATGTTCATTGGTGTTGGGTTAGTTGAAGCTATGCCAATCCTGGGCTTCGTTGTCTCACTGTTGTTGATGAACAAGTAATGTTTCAGGTTACTTTGGATTCAGCAAAAGTTGACAATGAAGGAGGTGTCAATAGATGCTCTCACATTTAGTGATTGATGCAACTCTCTACAACGGTGATTCGATCTTTTACGTTGTAACCTTCCTTCTGTTAATGTGGCTCGTCAAGATTTTCGCTTGGGGTCCCATTACGAAGATGATGCAACAACGGTCGGATAAAATTTCTGATGATATTGACCACGCCGAAAAGTCACGGGCTGAAGCTGCTGATTTAGCAGACCAACGTCAGGAAGCCTTACAAGGTTCCCGCGTTGAAGCCCAACAAATCGTCAGCACGGCGAAGAGTGACGGACAGGAACAACGGGGTCAGATCATTAATAAAGCCGAAGCCGATGCACAGGCCTTGAAGGCCAAAGCCCAGGACGACATTGCCCAAGAACGGGAAGCCGCTTTGGTTGGTGCACGGAACGATGTGGCGGATTTATCTATTGAGATTGCTTCCAAGCTAATTCAGCGTGAATTGAATGCTAGTGATCAAAAAGAATTGATCGATTCTTATATCGAAGGGTTGGGGAAGCCACATGAGTCTTAATCGAACAACTGCAGCGAAGCGTTACGCCAAAGCATTGTTTGAACTCCTGGCCGAAAAGGACCAGTTAGACTCCGGTTACAGTGATCTTCAACAGCTTCGGCGAATCTTCGAAGACAATCCTAGTTTGAGTACGGTACTTTCGAATGCTAGTTTAGAATTGGACAAACGAGAAGCCATGGTTGCTGATTTAAAGCGCGATGCTTCACCTTATATCCAAAATTTAATTCAAATGGTCTTTGACTATGATCGTATGGATATCATGGTCGCCATTATCGAGCAATTTCAAGTTTTATATGATGAAAAGCAACAGATTGTCTATGCGGATGTCACGACTGCCGTTGCGTTGGTTGGAAACCAAGCCGACGTCCTCAGCCAGACATTTGCCAAGCGCGTTGGGGCCAAGAAAGCAATTTTGCGGTGCCAAGTCGACGCTTCTATTCTGGGCGGAGCCATTGTTAAGTCTGCTGGGATTGTCTATGATGGCAGTCTCCAGACCCGCATGAACCAGTTGCGGCAACGACTTTTAGCTTAGATTCTATGGAGAAAGAGGTGAAACTTTCATGAGCATTAAAGCTGAGGAAATCAGTGCTCTAATTAAACAACAATTAGAAAACTATACAGATGAACTCTCAGTTGAAGAGACTGGTACAGTAACTTACGTTGGTGACGGGATTGCCCGTGCCCACGGTTTAGACAACGCCCTTCAGGGTGAATTGTTACTGTTTGATAACGGGGTTTATGGGATGGTCCAAAACCTCGAAGCCAGTGACGTTGGTATCGTTATCTTGGGTGATTTCACTGGAATCACTGAAGGCGACACCGTTAAACGGACTGGCCGAATCATGGAAGTTCCCGTTGGTGATCAATTGATTGGCCGAGTTGTTAACTCATTGGGTCAAGCAATCGACGGTAAAGGGGACATCAAGACCGATAAAACGCGACCAATCGAACATAAAGCACCAGGTGTTATGGAACGGCAAGGGGTTAGTGAACCCCTACAAACCGGGATCAAAGCCATTGATGCCTTGGTTCCAATTGGCCGAGGTCAACGTGAGTTGATTATCGGTGACCGTAAGACTGGTAAGAGTTCCATTGCGATCGATACCATCATTAATCAAAAGGGTCAGAATATGATCTGTATTTATGTGGCAATTGGTCAAAAGGACTCAACTGTGCGGTCACAAGTTTCCACTTTGGAAAAGTTTGGCGCCATGGATTACACCATTGTCGTCAGTGCCGGACCATCTGAACCAGCACCATTACTGTACATCGCACCATATGCCGGTGCAGCCATGGGTGAAGAATTCATGATGAACGGCAAGCACGTGTTAATCGTCTATGATGATTTAACCAAGCAAGCCGATGCTTATCGTGAACTTTCCTTAATCTTACGGCGGCCACCAGGCCGTGAAGCCTACCCAGGGGATATTTTCTATACCCACTCTCGTTTACTCGAACGGGCAGCCAAGTTGAATGATGAATTAGGTGGCGGGTCTATGACCGCGTTACCAGTTATCGAAACCAAGGCTGGGGACGTTTCTGCTTATATTCCAACCAACGTTATTTCCATCACCGACGGGCAAATCTTCTTGAATAGTGATTCCTTCTATTCCGGGATTCGGCCAGCCATTGATGCCGGGACTTCAGTTTCTCGGGTTGGTGGGGATGCTCAAATCAAAGCCATGAAGAAGGTTGCCGGGACCTTGCGGTTGGACTTATCCGCATACCGGGAACTGGAATCATTCGCACAATTCGGTTCCGACTTGGATGCCGCTACCAAGGCCCGTTTGGACCGTGGTGCTCGGACCGTGGAAGTCTTAAAGCAAGGCTTGCATGAATCCGTACCCGTTGCCAAGGAAGTTATCATTCTCTACGCCTTGACCCACCGGCACCTTGATAAGCTCGAAGTGAGTGACGTTTTACGTTACCAAAACGAATTGTTTGCGTTTATGGACACGTCTTACAAGGCACTTGAAGATGAAATCACCAAGACTGGTAACTTACCAGAAGGCGATGCATTGGATGACGCACTTGCTGAGTTTGATAAGACTTTCCAACCGACCAAGCATAATGCTGAAGCGGACGACGATGATTCAGCAGAAAACTAGAATTGCTTGAAGGAAGGATGGTGAGAAAAAATGGCTGAATCTATCCATGACGTCCAACATCGGATTTCGTCAACCAAGGCAACCCGACAGATTACTGCCGCGATGCACATGGTGTCGACTGCGAAGTTGAACAAGATTCAGAAGCATACGGCTGGCTATCAAGAGTACGTCTCAAAGATTAAGTCAGTGGTCATGCGCTTATCTCAGTCTCAACTGTTTGATAATTCCTCAAACAAGTTACAGGCAGACCGTCCAGTTAAGAAAACGGCTTATTTAGTCATAACTTCTGACCGCGGTATGGTGGGGAGTTATAACAGTAGTGTCTTGCGCGAAGCCAATGAATTCATTGACAAGCAGACACCTAACCCAGATGACTATATGATTCTGGCTGTTGGGGGTACCGGAGCAGACTTCTACAAGAACCGGGGCATTAACGTGGCTTATGAATATCGCGGTGTTAGCGATGTTCCTGAGTTTAACGAAGTCCGGGAGATTGTGAAGACGGTGACGACCATGTTTGATAACGAAATTTTTGACGAACTTTACGTTTGTTATAACCATTTCGTTAACCGCATTACGTCGTCATTCCGGGGTGAAAAGACATTGCCAGTGGACCGTGAAACACTTGCGGGTAAAGCTGTTAGTGAGACGCCAACGTCCAATCTTGCAAACGATTATGAAACAGAACCTTCAGCGCAGGAGGTCTTGGATTCTATCCTGCCACAATACGCTGAGAGTCTGGTTTATGGTGCTATTTTGGATGCCAAAACTGCTGAACATGCATCAAGTTCTAATGCGATGCAGTCAGCCACTGACAACGCTGATGACCTGATCTCGGATCTGCAATTACATTACAACCGGGCTCGGCAAGCAGCGATTACGACTGAAATCACCGAAATTACTGGTGGTCAAGAAGCCTTAAAGAATTAATGACGGGAGGAATTAACGAATAATGAGTACTGGTAAAGTTGTTCAAGTTATCGGACCAGTTGTCGACGTTGAATTCCCATTAACTGATAAATTACCCGACATCAACACCGCCTTAAACATCAAGCGTGATGATGGCACTGTCCTTGTAACCGAAGTTGCCCTTGAACTGGGTGACGGGGTTATGCGGACGATTGCCATGGACGGTACTGATGGTCTTCGCCGGGGCATGGAAGTTGAAAACACTGAGTCTTCCATTTCTGTTCCCGTTGGTGATGACACCTTAGGTCGAGTATTTAACGTTTTGGGTGATCCAATCGACGGTGGTGCCGAATTTGGGCCTGATGCCCAACGGATGCCAATTCACCGTGACGCACCAAAGTATAGCGAATTGAACCCTACGACCGAAATCCTAGAAACTGGGATCAAGGTTATTGACTTACTCGAACCTTACGTTCGTGGTGGGAAGATTGGGTTGTTCGGTGGTGCCGGTGTTGGTAAAACCGTTTTAATTCAAGAATTAATCCATAATATTGCGCAAGGCCATAACGGGATTTCCGTCTTCACCGGTGTTGGTGAACGGACCCGTGAAGGTAACGATATGTATTGGGAAATGAAAGGCTCCGGCGTTCTGAAGCAAACGGCCATGGTTTATGGTCAAATGAACGAACCTCCTGGTGCCCGGATGCGGGTTGCCTTGACTGGTTTAACGATCGCGGAATACTTCCGTGATGTTAAAGGCCAAGACGTTCTGTTGTTTATCGATAACATTTTCCGGTTCACGCAAGCCGGTTCTGAAGTTTCCGCCCTGTTAGGCCGGATTCCTTCAGCCGTTGGTTACCAACCAACGTTGGCTACTGAAATGGGTCAGTTGCAAGAACGGATCACGTCAACGAAGAATGGGTCGATCACCTCGATCCAAGCCGTTTACGTGCCTGCCGATGATTACACCGACCCTGCTCCTGCCACGACTTTCGCCCATTTGGATGCCACGACTAACTTGGAACGTTCTTTGACGCAACAAGGGATTTACCCAGCCGTGGACCCACTGGCTTCAACGTCAACTGCCTTGGCCCCTGAAATCATCGGTCAAGAACACTATGACGTTGCAACCGAAGTTCAACATGTTTTGCAACGTTACCATGAATTGCAAGATATCATCTCGATCTTAGGGATGGATGAACTTTCTGAAGAAGAACAAACGATTGTTAACCGTGCACGGCGGATTCAATTCTTCCTGTCACAACCATTTACTGTGGCTTCCCAATTCTCTGGTTTACCAGGGAAGTACGTGAAGTTGGAAGATACCATTGATGGATTCAAGCAGATTCTGGAAGGTAAGTACGACAAGTTGCCAGAAGATGCCTTCCGTAACTGTGGTGGTGTCGAAGACGTCGTGGCTAAGGCCAAGGAAATGAATGACGCCGTCGCCAACAACTAGGGAGGAATTCTAATTGGCTGATAAACCAGTTTTATCCGTTAGCATTGTGACTCCCGATGGTCGGGTCTATGAACAGAAGGGTGACTTTCTGATTGTGACTACGTCCTATGCGCCGATGGGGATCTTGCCAAATCACGTTCCCGTCCTTGCGACGTTGAAAGTTGATGAGGTTCGTTTCAAGCATGACGGTGAACAAGACCGGATTGCCGTTAACGGCGGATTCATTGAATTCTCCAATAACGTGGCAACGATTGTTGCCGACAGTGCCGAACGTCAGGGTGACATTGATGTCAACCGGGCGCAGAGCGCTCAGGAACGGGCTAAAAAGGCGATTGAAAAGGCAAAGGCCGAGAAGGATCCCGATACCTTAGCACGGGCTGAAGTGGCATTACGCCGGGCTATTAACCGGATTAACGTTGCCAATCACTAAGCACGATGCAAGACAATAGTCCTGAATAGGACCCAGAAGCAACTTTCCTCTAGGGGAGAGTTGCTTTTTTGTCGTAGTAGATCTCATGTTTTGGCGTTTTACGCCGTCTAAGTTTGTGTTACATATCGGCTAAAGTGGGGCGAAATACAGGCCTGAAAGCCATAAAAAATAAATTTATTTCCGAACGATGCACGAGCTTTGGACTTGAAAATAAGTCGTCCGATTGCGAGAGCGTGATCATCGATTTTGAAATAAGTTCACCACGTAAAACCTTTTAGGTGGCCGTTTGGTCGGTCACCGGTCATAAACGGATGAAATGTAATATTACAAACACCGATTTTACAGGAATTTCGGGGACAATCATGAAAAATTATGATATAGTGGGTGAGAATGTTTAGAAAGGATTGGGCGAATGAAACTCATTGGGTTACAGGGAATATTAACGATTATTAGCCATTTAATCTTTATTGCCCTCGCATTTTGGGCAATATCTGCGTTACACATTGAACGGTTAATGACGTTTTACCCGCGTCAGTCACGAGTGCTTATCGTGATGCTGGCGGTGGCCATCGGCTTTGGCTGCAGCTCATTCTTCCTAGACTTCATTAACAACGTTCGTAACCTGGGCTATTTACTTTAAAGCAGCAAACGGCTCATAAAATTCTTTGGAGGTATCCCATGGAAAAAATTATCGTTCATGGTGGGAACCGCTTAACTGGTGTGGTTCAAATTGAAGGAGCTAAGAATGCCGTTCTTCCAATTTTGGCGGCGTCAATTCTTGGCCAAGATGGCCTCACCCACTTAGCAAATGTTCCGGTTTTATCTGATGTTTATACGATGAATAAAGTCTTACGCTTCCTGAATCTCCGCGTTGATTTCAACGAAGAAAAACGGGAAGTCACGATTGATGCGACACGCCAAGTTTCTAGTGAAGCGCCTTTTGAATACGTTTCCAAGATGCGTGCCTCAATCGTTGTGATGGGTCCGCTCTTAGCGCGGTTGGGTCATGCTCGGGTTGCCTTACCTGGTGGTTGTGCCATCGGGACGCGGCCAATTGACTTACACTTGAAGGGCTTAGAAGCCCTCGGTGCCCGGATTGAACAACACGATGGCTATATTGAAGCCTTCGCTGATCGGTTAGTCGGGAGCCACATTTACTTAGATTTCCCTAGCGTTGGGGCCACTCAGAACATCATGATGGCCGCTTGTTTAGCTCAAGGAACGACCGTGATTGACAACGTCGCTCGCGAACCAGAAATCGTGGATTTGGCCAACGTCTTAAACAAGATGGGGGCTCACGTCCGTGGTGCCGGTACGGAAACACTTCGGATCGACGGGGTAGAAAAGATGCATGGGACTGAACACAACGTGGTTCAGGACCGGATCGAAGCCGGAACCTTTATGGTCGGCGCTGCCTTGACTCACGGGAATGTCTTGATTAAAGACGGGATCGTTGAACACAACAAGCCACTGATCTCCAAGTTACAGGAGATGGGTGCCACGGTTACGGAAGAACCAGAAGGCATTCGGGTTGTCGGTCCAGAAAAGTTGCAACCAACGGACGTGAAGACCTTGCCTTATCCTGGTTTTCCAACTGACATGCAGCCACAAATGACCATCTTACAGTTGGCCGCTGCCGGAACCAGCACCATGACGGAAACTGTCTTTGAGAACCGCTTCATGCATCTGGAAGAACTCCGGCGCATGAATGCCCAGTATCAAGTGAACGGCCGGACCGTTGTGATGCATGGCCCAACCGACTTTAATGGGGCTGAAGTGGCCGCTACCGACCTGCGGGCTGCTGCGGCATTGGTCTTAGCCGGATTAGTTGCGGACGGGTACACTCAGGTGACCAATCTGAAATACTTAGACCGCGGTTACTATGACTTCCACAAGAAGTTAACGGCATTGGGCGCACAAGTTGAACGCGTCACGGTTGCTGATAATGATACTGTGGTGTTAAAAAACTCACACGTAAATAACTAGACAACAAGGGGTGGCGTAGGGCCACCTTTTTGTTTGCTCGAGAAATCATTTAGAGTTTAATGAGAGTATGTTATAATGATATGTTGAAAATTGGCATTTAAAATCAGGAGGGCACATAAGTATGGCGAAAGATATTGGAATTGATCTGGGGACTGCGAACGTTTTAATTTACGTGGTCGGCAAGGGTATCGTATTAAATGAACCATCCGTCGTCGCAATTGATACGAAGACGGATAAGGTCCTGGCAGTGGGTTCAGAGGCTTACCGCATGGTGGGTCGGACTCCAGGGAATATTCGGGCAATTCGTCCCTTGAAGGACGGGGTCATTTCCGATTTTGACATCACTGAAGCCATGCTCTCCTACTTCATCAATAAGCTTAGCGTTAAGGGGTTCTTGTCCAAACCAAACATTATGATTTGTGCACCAACCAACATCACTGAGATCGAACGGAAGGCCATCATTCAGGCTGCCGAAAAGTCCGGTGGCGCCAAGGTTTACTTGGAAGCCGAACCTAAGGTAGCCGCATTAGGTGCTGGAATGGATATCTTCAAGCCTAGTGGTAACATGGTTATCGACATGGGTGGGGGAACTAGTGACATTGCTATCCTGTCCTTAGGGGACATCGTGGCGAGTCGGTCTATTCGGGTCGCTGGTGACCGGATGAATGCTGAAATTGTGAACTACATGAAGCATGAACATAACCTGATTATCGGGGAACGGACAGCGGAAACCATCAAGATTAAGATTGGGACTGCCTATCCAGAACCTGACAATGAACAGAAGACAATGGCCGTTCGGGGCCGTGATTCCGTCAGTGGAATGCCAACCGAAACGACGATTACCGCCGCTGAGGTTGAAGTTGCGATTCACGATTCCGTGGACCAAATTGTGGCTGCGGCCATGTCAGTTCTGGAAACGACGCCACCTGAGTTGGCTGCGGACATCATTGACCGTGGGATCATGTTGACCGGTGGGGGAGCCTTGTTAGATGGTATCGACAAGCTCTTCTCAGAACGTTTAACGGTTCCTGTTATCATTTCCGAAGACCCCTTGGACAACGTGGCTAAGGGTGCCGGTGTCCTTCTGGAACACATGGATACCAAGACGGCAAAACAAAACAACGACTAGCATTCAGGAGGTGGCGTGATGCGTTGGCTATTGACGACTTTAGTACGTGGGTACCAGCGATTCATTTCGCCACTATTCCCACCGACCTGTCGGTATTATCCGACTTGTTCGAATTACATGTTGCAGGCGTTAGCAAAGCATGGGGCGCTTAAGGGCGGTCTCATGGGGGTGGCCCGAATCTTGCGGTGCCATCCATTCGTGCGGGGCGGGATTGATCCCGTGCCGGACCACTTTAGCCTCCGTCGCAACACGAAAGCGGAAGCAGAATACCGAGCGGCGATGCATCTGGATCAGCTGCCGCCCACTAAATAAAGGAGAGTTGGCATGAGTAAACGAGAAAAAGCAGTGCAAGTGACCATTGATGAACAAAAATTACCAGACGGCCAAACAATGTCCGTTCTGAAGATTGGTTCAGAGACGATCGGAACCGTCACACCTGACGACGACCGATTCTCGGCCCAGTTGAATGACGGCGATGTTTACCGTGTAAAGACAGTCGACGAGGGTGTCGAGCTATTATTACGCGATTACCATTTACACCGGGGTTAATAAATTTTCGTAAAGTTGGCCGGAGTGCGACGTGTTCGTCCACTCTGGCCTTTATAATAAAGACAAATCTTAGTTTGAATTAAGGAGCAATCATAGTGGCAAAGAATGCGACAGAACAACGGACCGAGACCGAGTCGCGTATCGACTGGGGGATTATCTTCTGTATCCTCATGTTGGCGTTGATTGGACTCGCCTCCATCTATGTAGCGGCGACCCACGATAGCGGGTCGACTAGCATTACTTCTGCGGTGGTTTCCCAATTGGTGTGGTATGTCATTGGGACCGTGGCAATTATTATCATCATGCAGTTTGATTCGGAACAGCTTTGGAAGGTAGCCCCTGTGCTCTATGGGTTAGGGATCTTCCTCCTGCTGGCGGTACTGGTCCTTTACAGTCGGACCTACTTTGACAATACCGGTGCCAAGAGTTGGTTTGCGATTGGACCGTTGACCTTCCAACCTTCCGAAGTTATGAAGCCAGCCTTTATTTTAATGCTAGCACGGGTGGTGACGGAGAATAACAATGCCAATCCGGTCCACACGATGCGTACCGACTGGCAACTGATTGGTAAGCTGATCCTATGGACCTTACCAGTAGCAGCGCTCTTGAAATTACAAAATGACTTTGGGACGATGCTGGTGTTCTTCGCGATTGTTGGTGGGGTGTTGCTGGTTTCCGGGATTACCTGGAAGATTATTGCCCCAGCCTTCTCCATCATTGCGGTGGTTGGGGGTAGCGTCTTGGCTCTGGTCACGACGGATGGTGGGCGTAAGATTCTCGAGAAAGTGGGTTTCCAGGCCTACCAATTCTCCCGGGTCGACACCTGGCTTCATCCGTCTGCAGATACCTCAAATCAGGGTTATCAACTCTGGCAGAGTATGAAGGCGATCGGGTCCGGTGGGATCTTTGGGACGGGGTTTAACGTCTCACACGTCTACGTACCTGTTCGAGAATCCGATATGATTTTCTCCGTTGTTGGGGAAAACTTCGGATTCATCGGGGGCTGTGTCCTGATCTTCCTGTACTTCCTATTGATCTACCAAATGATTCGGGTCACCTTCGATACCAAGAACGTGTTCTATGCCTATATCTCAACTGGGGTTATCATGATGATTCTCTTCCACGTGTTTGAAAACATTGGGATGAGTATTGGTCTGTTGCCACTGACTGGGATTCCGTTGCCATTCGTGAGCCAAGGGGGGTCCGCGTTGATCGGGAACCTCATTGGGATTGGTTTAATCATGTCAATGCGGTATCATTATAAGAGTTACATGTTTAGTCGAAACGAGTCTTTCGAATAAAAGGGAGCGGTTAGTATGGCTGAAATGGTAAAGTATTTTTGGACGAAAAAGGTGGCTGATGGCACGCGAATCGGTTTGACCAGTGAGGGCCAATCCGAATTAGGCACGATCAGTTTTGCTAAGTTACCCGCAGTTGGGGACCACGTTGCTGATGGCGAAAACCTATTGAGTGTTGAGGCGGATAAAGCCGTTTCCGACATTCCGAGTCCTGTTACTGGTACCGTGACGGCGGTCAATCCGGCTTTGGAGGCGGACTTCGACGCTCTGAACGGCACCGATACGGCTGCAGCCTGGTTTGTCGATGTGCAAGAAGCTTAAACTAATTATTAAAGTGACCGACTCTTTGCTGGCAAAGGGCCGGTTTTTTAGTGGTTTCCCAGCCAGTCGGGTATAATAAGGATAGTTGACGTTTAGGGGGGCGGTGCGAGCCGTCACGCTAGACCGACCAAATGGGGAATGGAGTGAGTCCAAATGAAAGAAAAGAATGTCGTTCACATGAACGGGTATCTCGGACTACTATTAGTTTTGGCGTTGATTGTATTTGCTGGCTGGTTGATTGTGATGGCGGGGATGATTGTGACGGGGACGGTCCTCCTGATTGTGGCGATTCTAGCCGCTAGCAGCCTGACCATCATCAGTCCTAACCAATCCAAGGTGCTGACGTTTTTCGGACAGTACATCGGAACGATCCGCGAGTCGGGGTTGTTCCTGACGATTCCGTTGACCAATAAGGCCACGGTATCCTTGCGAGTCCGTAACTTTAACAGTGCGATCCTCAAGGTCAATGACCTGCAAGGAAATCCCGTGGAAATTGCCGCGGTTATTGTCTTCAAGGTTGTGGATACCAGTAAGGCCCTGTTCTCCGTCGAGGACTACGAACAATTCGTGGAAATTCAAACGGAGTCGGCCGTCCGTCACGTGGCCTCAGAGTACGCTTACGATAATTTTGGTGACGGTGAGGCATTGACCTTGCGGAGCAATCCTACCGAGGTCTCGAATCGTTTGACACAGGAACTCCAGGAGCGGCTCGACGTCGCCGGGGTCGAAATTATTGAAACGCGGTTGACGCACCTGGCCTACGCCACAGAAATTGCCTCGGCAATGTTACAACGACAACAATCTCAGGCCATTCTATCGGCGCGGAAGATTATTGTTGAAGGGGCTGTGTCAATTACGGAAGGTGCGATTAGCAAGCTCGCCGATGAGACGGATCTGAAACTAACAGACAATCAAAAGATTCAATTAATTAATAACATGATGGTTTCAATTATTAACGAACGGGGCTCACAACCGGTGCTCAATACCGGGAAGATTGAGTCTTAGTCGGATGCTCAGGAGGCTTATTTGATGGATGAACAGATTGGGACGCTTCAACAGCAGTTGGCGGACCTCAATGCGGAATTGAAGGCGGGACAGGTGTATCAGTCCCTGGGACATCGAATTGGGGAGGTTATGGACGGCATTCACCGGCGACGGCGGACGACTGTCGCGTTACCAGACGATTCGGATGGCATTCAGGAACTTCTGGACCAACTCAATGAGCAACTTGCTCATCAGGAAAAATTAGCCCTGACGCCAGCCAACTTACAATTTCTCTTACGCCATTTGGCCTCACTCGATCCTAAGATTCGGTATAATGGCGTGAATTTCACCCTGTATGACGCCCTGCAACAGGATGCCATCGGCGAACAGGGGATGCGGCGGTTGATCTCAACGCTCAGTAGCGACCAAGTTCTCTTTAATCACGTCCTGGAACCCGCGAATGTGGCCGTCTTTGGCCGGGCTAGTGCGGCCTCGCTACTAGCCGTTGTCCTGCACTTTGTGAACGAGCAGTCGACACCGCTAGACTTAGACTGGCATCGCCTGGTGATTCAGGTGGCAACCTATATTAGCGTCGAGACGGACACCCGTGGCGTTGTGAACCAACAGGGCTGGGCCCACGCCTATGCGGCCATGGTGGACCTGCTAGCCGTGTTAGCGGCCAGTGACCAGCTGACCCGTGCGGACAAGCTCTTTCTGTTGGTGACCTATATGGAGCGTCTCAAGCGCGTCACGACGCCGCTCATCTATGGGGAGAACGACCGGATGGCCGCGTACCTGGTGGAACTGACGAATCGCCACAGTCTGTACGAGACGGCCTTTCTGGACTCGCTGAAGCATTGGCGGCAGGAAGTGGCCAAGCGTCGGCGACCTGACAACCTGGCGGGGTGGAATCAATTCTTTAACCGCAAACGTCTGTTAGACGCCTTACGTTTGAAGGCGGGACTCTCGCCGGCCATTAAAAAATATTTAAATTCAACTATCGATTTTTTAGGCTAAAAAATATACGCATTTTTTTTGAGAAATGGTATACTGAAGGCTAACCGAAATCTATATGATAGGATGAGTGACAAACAAGATGGAGAAGAAAACAAAGTTACATGTAGGTCTACTATTCGGTGGAAATTCTTCGGAGCATGACGTTTCCAAGCGTTCGGCCCACAACATTTACGATGCGATGGACAAATCTCATTACGACGTTAGCCTATTCCTGCTGACGCGTAGCGGTTTTGTTCTGAGCGACGCTGCTTCACGGCGCGTATTTGACGGCGAGGACGAGGCAACGGTCGCCGCAGAAGAACTCACCAAAGTAGATTCTTCCAACCCCTTGGCACCCATTTGGAATTTATCTCAGGCAAAGGACATTGATGTTTTCTTCCCAATTATTCATGGTAATTTGGGTGAAGACGGTACGATCCAAGGGCTTTTCCGTCTCTTGAAAAAGCCTTTCGTGGGGAGTGGCGTCTTAGCATCAGCGACGTCCTTTGATAAGGACTTAACGAAGCAAGTGTTGACCACACACGGTATCCGGAACACCAAGTACGTGGTGATTACACCGGAAAACCGTAACGAGAACGACTACGAAACGATCAAGGCCAAATTGGGCGCCAATGTCTTCATCAAGCCCGCTAACCAAGGATCATCCGTGGGGATTCATAAGGCAACGAACGCAACGGAATATGACGAAGGCATTGCCGACGCTTTCCGTTACGACTTTAAGGTGTTGGTTGAAGAAACCATCGCCGGTCCAGAAGAAGTTGAGATTTCCATTTTGGGTAACGAGAAGCCACAAGCTTCCCGTCTGGGTGCCATTCGGGTCCCAGAATCCGATGTCTTTTATGATTACAACAACAAGTTCGTGGATGCTAGTGGCGTGACCTTTGAAGTTCCAGTCGACTTGCCAGCCGACTTGACGACTGAAATCACGACGATGGGTCTGCGGACGTACGCGGCTCTTGGTTTAAAGGGTATGGCACGGATCGACTACCTGGTTTCTAAGGATGGCGTGCCCTACGTTGGTGAAGTCAATACCTTACCAGGATTTACCAATATCAGTCTTTATCCACAACTGTGGCAGGCTTCCGGGATCAGCTATGCTGACCTGATCGACCGACTGATTCAGTTGGCGCTTGATGAATTCGATTATCAAGACGAATTGGCTTACGACTTTATTCCGTTGGACAACGCTTCAGCGGCATCGACCTACAAGCCTAAATCAAAGTAAGTTTAAACGTCGGTGGGCCACGGTAACGTGACTCACCGATTTTTTTATAGGGAGGATTTTCTGTGCAACAGTATCGACACCAACTGAATCGTGTTTGGCGACTGAGTCTCACGCAACCCCGGCTTCTGACGGGGTGGGGCGGCTTAATTAGCCTGTTACTGGCCGTGCGCTGGTTGAGTCAGCGGCCTGGCTGGTCACTATCATTGGTCCTGAGTATCATGGGTCTCTGTGTGGTTACAGCGGGACAATTCACTCAGTTGGCGGCAGCGGTTTCTGGGAAAATGACGACTGGGTCAGAAACCTGGCACCGTGTCTGGCAGCGTAAATGGGCGTGGGGCCTGGTCCTTTTGGTATCGGTTGTCCTGGCCTTGCCATTTGGTCTGTGGGGTCTGGGAAGCCGTTTCTGGGCCCGTCTGGTGTTACCGGCGGCACTGATTAATTTTGTGACGCTGAATCGGCGGCCGGTACTGATGGTTGTAGGGGGACTCTATTTGCTCCTGGCTGGAATCTTCTGGTTATGGGGGCCACGTTGGTGGTTTCGCTGTGAACCCGCAACTGGTGGGGCAATACGACAAATTGGTGGTGCCCTAGTTATTTGGGCTGGTCTCGCCGTGGTGTGGCTTGCCGGCAGTGAGGGCTTAGTTGCGGGACTTCACGTGGTGACTGACCGGTTGCTGTTGCTAGTTGCCGTATTCATCGTCTTGTTGGGATTCTGCTTGGTAACCATTCTAGGATTAACAACAGCTATTTGGGCCTGGTGTGGGCAGCCACAGCAAGTATTGGTCAGTCAGGAGACGCATGGTCTGCCTGAGGCATTGGTTTTATCACTAGTCAGCCTGGTGATGATGGGGATGGTGACGTCACAAACGGTCTTCGCCCAACCGGCGTGGGGACCAACCACCCTGATCAGTCATCGTGGGGTTGACCACGGTCATGGCGTTCAGAACACGGTCGGGGCCTTGCGCCACGTGACGACTCACCATCCGGACTACGTGGAAATGGATTTGCACGAGACCCGCGATCATCAGTGGGTCGTGTTGCATGACGAGAACCTTAACGTGTTAGCTGGTCGTAATGTGACCCCTCACGACCTGACCCTCCGGCAGTTGCAACGCCTGACGCTCCATGAAAATGGGCAGCAGGCCCGACTCAGTAGTTGGCCAGCCTATCTGCGGATGGCTGAAGCCCAACATCAACGTCTGATGGTGGAGATCAAAACGACGTCACACGACTCACCGGATGCCATTCGGCGATTTGCCACGACCTATGGTGACCGGTTACGGCGTGATGGGAGTGTGGTTCATTCGCTAGATTATCGGGTAGTCCGGCAGTTACGTCGGCTACAGCCACGTTTAAAGGTAGGGGCAATCCTTCCGTTCAATTGGGTTAATCCCCGATCACTTCCCGCGGACTTCTATTCCTTTCAACGGCTGTCCGCCAGTCAACAGTTCATCGCGGCGGCTCATCAGCAGGGGGCACCGGCGTACCTATGGACACCCGATACATCGGCAACCATGACGCGAATGTGGGCGCTAGGTGCCGACGGTCAGATTACCAATGAGTTATCACGATTACGTTGGGTGACTCGGCAATCGGCTTCAGCGACGCGGTGGGCAGTCTTGCAAAACTTTGTTTTAAGCTATGCATAGGTTGCCGGATTAGCAGATTAATCGATTATTTACGTACGATAGAAACTAAGGCGGACAAGATGTCCGCCTTTTTAAAATCTTATTATTATAGTTTTTATATAAAAATGAGTGAATGGACTAGACAGATTAGATTTTCTTAATGATATCGCATATTGCTTGTAATTCTCTATAAATCGCCTATTATTGTAACTAACGATAAACAGGCTGAGTCTGGCCAGTCATTACCAGGGGCTGAATATTAACGGCTGCAATAACTTAAGTGTCGGGGAATGGTCGTTAATCACGTTTTGAGTAATGTTCGGTTTTATCATGTTGACGGTACCTAACGTTACGACTCGTGAGGGAGAGATGAGATGCGTTTATTAGGGAGTAAAGTTAAACAATATCGGAAGCAGAAGAACTTGTCACAACAGGAATTGGCCGAAGGAATCTGTACCCAAGCGACGGTCAGTTTGATGGAAAAAAAGAACAAAGTACCGAGCATCAAGATTATTTTACAGATTTGCCGGCGGCTCAATATTTCGTTAAATGATGTTTTATCCGGTCTCGGGAGTGGGATGGATGAACAATTCGACGATATTGCCGGGGCGATCCGTCGTGAAGACTATGCGCTCGCGGATGATCTGCTGGGTAAAGTTAATATGACGAATGTTCAGAATGCCTTTGACCGCGAACGTTACCATTACTACCGCGGTTTTGTGGAGCTTGGCGCTCGTAATCGTCCGGATGAAGCAATCTTTCACTTTAACTTGTTGCTTCACCGGGCCTACCGGATGCCGTGGGATTTGTATGCGATTGTCGGTAACGTCGGCATGGCCACAGCTTACCTCAATCGGCAGGAACTCGATAAGGCGCGTTTCTATTTGAATGCGGCGGTCGGGTACCTTGATGATTTCGAATGGCATGATGAGGATAATTTCAAGCGACTCATCTGGGCCCGTTACCAGATTGCCCAGATGTACCTGAAGTTGGAACAGCCACAACTGGTGATTGATAACGTGGAAGCCGCTTTGCGGGCTGTTAAGCACCAGGGGTCACTGTACCTGATTGATGTCTTGTATGAGATGAAGGGGGAGGCTGAGAAGGCCTTACTGGCGACGACAGCTTCCAAACGAAGCCTGACGATTGCCCGGACGCTCGCCTTGGTAACCCACAACGTTGCCTTGCAGGAACGGCTGACACCTCAGGTTGGCAGCACAATTATTGCCGATTAAATGACTGTATCAAAAAAAGTCGTTGTCCCATACGGGGCAACGACTTTTACTGATTAATGAGGCTTAGTTTTCTGGATGAGTCTTCTTGGCGGGCTGGTTGTCTAAATCAGTCCGGACAACGATAACGTCGCAGACGGCCGTCCGAGTAACATATTCGGTAACAGAACCAATCAAGAGACGTTCAACGGCATTTAACCCCGTTGCCCCAATCATGATTAAATCTGTATCGTTATCCCGGGGAACATCACGGGCAATGATCGTCTTCGGCGCACCATACTCAATCGCGTAATCGATGTTGTCTAGGCCAGCAGCCTTAGCATCGGCAACGTACTTATCAAGTGTCTTCTTCGCCGTTTCCGTGACTTGTTCAACCATGCTGGTATCGAAGCTGGAAATGTTTTGGAAAGCCCGCGTATCAACAACGTGAACGAGATGTAAATCAGCATCGTTACGCTTAGCCACAGCGACCGCTTTCTTGAAAGCTAATTCTGCTTCGTAGGAACCGTCGACTGGTACTAAAATGTGCTTATATTGTTGTAACATATTGTTCACCTCTCATTACTTTATACTCTTATCATACGTTATTTATGGGCAAATAAAAAGCAAAATGGCAGAAATTTTCAGAGAAAATGAAACCGGTTACGCCTTGGGCAACCACCGAACCATTAAAATTTGGAGAACCAAAATTAGGATAATGCCCGCTAAGAGGGCAATGAGGATGAGGACCGTGTTGTTCAGAGCGGTGGCAATTGCTGACAAAATACCGACGAGCAAAAGCAGAATCCCGCCGACCTTTAAAATATTACTGAGGGCCGCATTTTCTTCAGGATGAAAGACTAGAAATGGTCGGTTACGGTGGCTATAAGCCCCCCAACCGAGGCCGAGGGCCAGCACGGTGTAGCAGATCATTAGAATAGTTATGAGCACGAGGTGTTCCTCCTTTAATTTGAAAAGAAAAGGACCATTCAATGGAATGGTCCTCAAAGCTGAGCTTTGGTTGATCTAAGTGGTGCCGTTAATTGTCCAGTCATGTTGACCCGCGATGACAATGCAGGGGGGAATGTCTGTTGGAGTGTCTGACTTCCAAGTGAAAAGGCCTGCCATCTTCTCCACCATAGAACATTCCCATATATAAATTACTTGTTCGGCAACTTGTAGTGAGACAACGCGTACACCTTAGAACCATCTTGATATTAGCATATTATAGGGTAAAGTTCAATTTATCACTTTCGATTTGCCTGACGAAGGCGCTGGTATTGTTCGGCCAACTGACTTTCGAAACGGCCATTGGTTTTGGGATGGTAGTACTGGGCCGACCTGAGGCTATCCGGCAGGTATTGTTGCTTGACCCAGTCGTTGGGGAAGTCGTGAGGAAATTGGTAGCCATTCCCGTGACCCAGCTTCTTGGCGCCACTGTAATGGGCATCCTTGAGGTGTTCGGGGACGGCACCGTTGTGACCACCCATGACGTCTTCCAGGGCGTCGTCGATGGCGGCAATCCCCGAGTTGGACTTAGGAGACAAGCACAGCTCGATGACGGCGTCCGCGAGGGGAATTCGTCCCTCAGGCAGGCCTAACTGTTGCGCGGCTTGTACGGCCTGTACGGTGCGTCCTGCGGCGGGGAGGTTGGCGAGACCAATATCCTCGTAGGCAATGACCATCAGCCGTCGACAGATCGATGGGAGGTCACCGGCCGCAACCAATTGTGCCAAATAATGTAAGGCGGCGTCGGTGTCACTCCCGCGAATGGACTTCTGAAAGGCGGAGATGACGTCGTAATGGGCATCCCCGTTCTTATCACCCACCAGGGCCTTACGTTGCAGACAGGTTTCCGCAACCTCACGGGTCACGTGAATCTGACCGTCCTCGGCCGGTGACGTGGATTGTGCGGCCAGCTCCAGGCCATTTAAGGCACTGCGGAGGTCCCCATTGGTGGCCCCAGCAATGAAGTCGAGGGCCTCGGCGTCAACGTGCAGGGGTAACTCACCGAGTCCACGTTCCTTGTCGGTGATGGCCCGGTTCAAGGCCACCTTGATGTCCTCTAAGGAGAGGGGATGGACCTCGAAGATCTGGGTTCGACTCCGAATGGCAGGGTTGATGTTGATGTAAGGATTCTCAGTGGTGGCGCCGATGAGAATGATGCGACCACTCTCCAAGTGAGGTAGCAGGAAGTCCTGCTTGGTCTTGTCCAATCGGTGAATTTCATCGAGTAACAGGATGACGGTACCGCTCATTTTGGCCTCGGCCGCGACAACCTGAAGGTCCTTCTTGGAGTCCGTCGCGGCATTTAATTTACGAAAGGCGTATTTCGTCGACCCGGCGATCGCACTGGCAATGCTGGTCTTTCCGGTTCCCGGTGGACCATAGAGAATCATGGACGACAGGAGTTTAGCTGCCACCATGCGGGCGATGATCTTGCCAGGGCCCACCAAGTCTTGTTGGCCCACAATGTCTTCGAGACGTTGGGGCCGCATACGATAGGCTAATGGATGTTGTGCCAAAGTGAAGTTCCTTTCTTTAGTGGTGACCGAAGAGACGGGCTAACCAACCAGGTTGTTTAGCCGGGTGTGTGACCTGAGTCTTGGCTGGAGTTGCGGGGTATTTAGCAGTTAGGCTGATGGGATTCTGGTCGATCGCGTGGTCACTAGCGACGACGAGCCCCAGATCCGTGGCCTGATGACCGTAGAAGTCATCTTGGCGAATCGTAAATTTTAAGTTGTGTTGACCGGTGGCCTTGAGATAAGGAGCCAGGTCACTCTGGTCGATGTGACCGTTGAAGATCACCTGCAGGTCCGGATGGGCGCTGATTTCACGCGTGAAGGCCCGGACATTTTGAGCATTGGTGACCTCGGCAATCGTCATGGCGAGGGAGACGCGTTCGCGAAATGTCCCCAGGTAATGGCGTTGTTCATCGGGGTGAACCATCGGCGTGCCATAGACCGAATTCTGTAGATGCTGTTCCATTTGACTCTTCTCAGCCATGAGGATCCCTCTTTTCAAGTTAGTTCTATTAGTATAACATGGAATCAATTGAACGTTTAGAAGGGGGATTAGCGATGTACGAGGACCAAGATTTCCGAGTATTTGAGGACCAAACGTTACCTGGACGCTTAGGCAAGATTAGGGAACAGATTGATCCCAAATTCATGGTGACGGTGGCGGATCTCCAACCGGTCTTTGCCACACTGGCGGTACCAATCTATGATCACGTTTCCAAACATTTGCGGCGAACCAAGAACCCGCCAACTGATACCTGGGTGGCTTTCAGTACGTCCAGGCGGGGCTATAAGATGTTACCGCATCTGGAGATTGGCTTCTGGGACGACCGTTTCTTCATCTGGCTGGCTGTGTTACAGGAGGCCAAGAATCGTCAGGCCTTGTTGAGTAGCCTAAAGGAAGATCTCGTCATGACGCTACCTAATGATTTCGAGTGCGGTGGTGATCATACGGACAAGGATTCCGGGGTGCCACTGACGCGCGAGGCTTATCAAGCCTTGATGGCAACCCAGACCGATCGGCATGCCGAATGGCAGGTTGGTCGGCAGTTTCATCGCGGGGATGCCTTCTTTACGTTGACACCGGAGGCTCAAGCGGCCACAATTAGAGAGATTGTGACGGCGTTGTTGCCGGTATATGATCAATTGATTCGAATTTAACGCGATAAAGTAGCTTGTAACCACCAAAATTAGAGGGGGAGTTCTTGTGATTGCATTTCTCAAACGGACCTGGCAAAATCCGTTGACGATGACTTATATTGCCTTAGTTTTACTGATTTTTATTGCCTGGCAGGCCCGTTCATTTCTGTCGCTCGCGTTGTTTACGGTGATTTTTATTTATTTGGGGAACGCAGCGATTGTCAGTATCGAAAGGCGATTGCATCTGCATCACTTGTGGGCGACGTTGTTGGTTTACATCCTGTTCCTGGGGATTCTCGTGGCGGCGTTCTCACAGATTATTCCACCACTGGTGTCGGAGGCGTCGAACCTACCGAATACGATTGATAAATTAATCGATACTTACCCGCAACTGCAGAGTCAGGTGACCAAGATGGTCAAGAACCTCTCGCAGAATGCATCGGTTATCAGCAATGGGAAGAATCTGTTGACCAGTGGAATTGGCCAACTTTCCCGACTGAGTTCTGGTGTGGAAACGATTCTATTAGCTTTCTTCTTTAGTTTTGTTTTCAACCTGACCAAGGTTCAACTCCAAACGTTTGCCCACGCCTTCACTCGGAGCCGGTTTGCCAGTCTGTTCGTTCCAATGGGCCAACTGATTATGAAGTTTGTCCAGATCTTCGGAACGGTTATCGAAACACAGTTACTGATCTGTACGATTAATACGATCCTGATGGTTTTGGGTCTGTGGGCAATCGGCATGCCGAGTCTCTTAATCCTGGGGATTATGGTCTTCTTCCTAGGGTTAATTCCCGTGGCCGGGGTGTTGATCTCACTGATTCCGTTAACGATTGTGGCCTTCGTGACGGGTGGTATTATCCGCGTGATTGCGGTGCTGGTGCTGATCGTGGTGATTCATATGTTTGAATCCTACTTCCTGCATCCACGACTGATGGCCAACGCCACTAACTTACCCATCTTCGTGACCTTCATCACCTTAATTGTCAGTGAGCAAATCTTTGGCATGTGGGGCCTTTTGGTTGGGATGCCATTGATGGCGTTCTTCCTGGATGTGTTCGACGTTCAGTTGAAGCCTCACCGCGTGACGTCAGAAGACGCGGACGTGGATTCATAAAATAGGAACTATTCTTGAAAGGAAGCGGCGTGATGAAAGAAAAGAAACAGGGCTGGTTTACCAAACAGTCGAAATGGCTGTGGGGTGGTCTCATTGTCTTGGCCTTAGTTGGCACCTTCACGCCATTTGTCCCAAGTAATGCGGTGCGTCTGAGCATTCTTCAGCAGGGCCATCCCGTGGCGGCATTGCTGTCGGGGCCTTGGAAGATGCCGAAGTCGGCGGTTAAAGATTATGCCGGGAGCGGCAAGTCGCAATACTACCAAGTCAGTGCGCGTTTCTCCAATGACAGTTCGGATGTCCACGTGTTGACGGTTGATAAGGTTTCGGGATTCCATATCCTTAATCGGTATGTGGCGAAACCCGCTGTGTCGAAAAAGTAGTTGGGAAACACGATAATTGTAGATATAGCAAAAGCAGTCGCAAGCCACTTGGAGTGGGGGTGCGACTGCTTTTTGATTTGCTTGATATTCAGCATGGTGCTTAATACAGTCCCTGAATGTAATCAGTAGCTGCTTGGGCATCTTCAGGAGAAACGGCATCTGCACCGGTCGTGCCCCTGATGGAGCCGACATACTTCCATCCCAGATCGTTAAGATAAACGAAGAATTCTTGTTTGCCATTGGTGATGGTGAGATTGTAACCATCACTGTCAGCATCCTCGAACAATGCTTGGAAAACGCGGCCCATTTTAAAAGTTACACGATAGAGATGAGTTTTACCAGATTTAACCTTTTTCGTGACAACGCCCTTCACTGGTTTTGCTAGGTAGTAGGTTATGCTAGAGTGCGTGAGCTTAAATTTCTTAATCTTAGCATAACGCGTCGGCTTATATTGTGACCCCTTGGTGTGATAAACAAGCTGACTGTCTGCTGAGATTGAGACGAAAGGTAAAGTAAGACCTTCGGCATTAGAGATAGGATTGTTGGACTTAACGGATAGGAACGGACATAGAGCCAACGAGTTGTCAGAAAAAGCATTAGTCTTAGTGTAGGGTTGTTGAGCGCCACCATTGTTTTTTGACACTGGGAGACTTCTATCCCAATTTCTAAGTGATTTAAAAACTAACTTTTGATTTTTAATACTCAGGGAGGGATTGCTAATAGAAGTAAGATTACCCTTACCGTCGCTAGCTCCAGCAACGATAGAACCCTTAGGCAAAGTTGTTGTTTTATGTTTGTTTAGATCGGTTATTTTTACGGGCTTTTTCAATTTGAAAGTGTGATAGTTACCCTGACGAAACTGGTGTGGAGTTGGATAATCAAGTGTTACGTCGAGATTTGACAGCTTTCGAATATCAACCTTATGGATTAAAACATCGACATTTTTCCCCGTATTTACGAGTGTTGCCTTTTCGGCGGATGCGCTAGTAACGCCTAAACTTCCTACAATAGCACCCAGTAGTACGAGCAGTAGGGTACTTCTTCTTTTTATTTTAAACAATCCCAATTCCTCCTAAATAATATTTTCCCCTGGAACTTCCTATGACATCAGTATAACTCAAGCTGACGTTAGTTTGGTCCGCTATTTTCACGGAATGGAAGTGTCTTCTAAAACTAACGGAGACCAATTATCTTTGTTCACAGGTCTCTAATATGGTATATAGTAATACTTTAAAACACACATCATATAGTGATTTAGCCGACCATTAGCGTTATAATTAAACTGTTCAAATAATAGTTTAGGGGACTTTACATTATGAAGAAAACGTTGTTGGCAATGGCTTCGACCCTTGTCCTGTTACCCGTTGTTGGAACGAGTACTACGGCACAAGCGGCATCATGGCATAAAGGTTCACCGAAAATCGCTCGGGGAATGTGGACGGATAAGGCCAAATACCCTAAGGGTGCAATGTATGACTATATCCACATTAGTAAGACCAGATTTGTAATGAGTGATAACGACCCCTTACTTACCCACTTGCGGTACAAAAAGGTTGGGAAGCGGACCTATAAATTCCGCGGTTATGAGCCCGAGGCAAGAAAATATGAATCTACGCCTAAGATCCACTTTACAAAGCACAATCTTAAAATGCATCAATATGGGCATTATTTACATTTGACCAAGTAAAAATAGAGCCACTCTATCCAAAATGGGTAGGGTGGCTCTACATTTTTGATCTCGAATACTTTCGAACATAACAAAAAAGACTTGCCACAAGGACAAGTCTTCTGTGAACCGAAATAAGAACTGCGTCTTACCGGTTGTAGTATTCAACGATAAGAGCATCGTCGAGTTCTGCATCTAATTCTTCACGTTGTGGCAAACGGGTAAGGGAACCTTCCAGCTTGTCAGCGTCGAATTGAACGTATTGTGGACGGCCAACAACGGCTTCCACAGCACCCTTGATAACAGCTAAGTCCTTGGACTTTTCACGAACGCTGATCACTTGACCAACTTCAACTTCGTATGAAGGGATGTCCAGACGCTTGCCGTCAACAGTGATGTGACCATGGTTAACCAATTGACGAGCTTGGCGACGAGTAGTAGCCAAACCTAAACGGTAAACCATGTTGTCGAGACGACGTTCGAGTAAGATCATGAAGTTAGTACCATGGGTACCTTCAGCGATCTTGCCGGCACGCTTGAACAAGTTGTAGAATTGACGTTCAGTCATGCCGTAAGTGAACCGGAGCTTTTGCTTTTCACGCAATTGCGTACCGTATTCAGATAACTTTTGACGACGACCTTGACCATGATCACCAGGTGCGTAAGGACGACGGTTTAATTCTTTACCAGTGCCGGAAAGGGATACCCCTAAACGACGGGAAATACGCCAGCTTGGGCCAGTGTAACGAGACATAGATAGTTCCTCCAATAAAATATTATTTGGAGTAAAATAAGCTGTATATAAGTTTAGTATTCGTGCAGATTGCTTTGCAGGTTTCACCGTATGCAGCCGCAGGTTACTTCCTGAACCAATGTAACGGCAACAATCTGTTGACGAGCTTACCACTTATCGCTGCATTATTTTACACAAACGCCATTATACCCAGGTTAGCTAGACTTTGTCAATGTGTTTCAGCAAAACACGGGCGAATTCCTCGAGAACCGCCTGATCATCGGTCGTGAAACGCCCCTTGATAGGGGAGTCAATATCGAGAACACCTAACTTGGTGCCGTCCGCTAAGGTCAATGGGACGACAATCTCTGAGTTACTAGCGGAGTCACAGGCAATGTGACCGGCAAAGGCGTGGACATCAGGAACCAATTGGGTGTCCTGCGTCGCCAGTGCGGTGCCACAGACCCCGTGGCCATTTTCAATGTGGACACAGGCCACGTTGCCTTGGAAGGGGCCGAGGATGAGGTCGTCGCTGGCTGGTTGGTAAAGATAGAAACCAGCCCAGTTGATGTCGGTTAGCGTTTGTTTCAAGAGAGCGGAGGCGTTGGCAAGGTTTGCCACGAGATTCGTTTCTTCATATAGAAGTGCATCGAGTTGCTCGGTAAGTAAGGGATTAATTTGGTCACTCATGAAAAGGCCTCCAATGTGATAAGCGTAAATAGTCGCGTATAGGCAAAAAGGTTAAGAGAATCGTGAAAACGTTGTGAAGCCTAGGCGTGACTTATGCTATAATCGAGATTAGATTAAATTGTAAGATGAACCGAGTGATTTTGCAACTCGTTAAACGTTGAAATGTGGATGAAGGATGGGGTCAATATGGTAGCTGTGCTAATTGGAATTGTCATACTGGCGATTATCGTGTATGCCGGTGTGCTGGTTTACCAGCAACGAATTCGCCGACAAGTCACGGCGTTAACCGCAAAAAAAGAAGCAATGGTGGAAATCCCACTGGAAGAAGAGCTCCGGTTAGTGGGGCAACTCAGCCTGACTGGGCAATCGGCCGATCAATATGATCAGCTGAAGGCCGATTTTGTGGACATTAACGAGAATCGATTTGTGCGTATGGACGAACAGTTGACCCAATTAGATGCCGACTCGCGGGGGATGAACCTCCTGCAGCTTAACCAGCGTTTGACCAAGGTTACGACCTTGGTTAACCAGACCCAGGAGCTCATTCAAACGGTGCAAGGCCAGTTGACCCACTTACAAGAGGTCGACAAGCAACATCGCCAAGCCGTGAAGGAACTCGAACAAGAGTATCAAGGTTTACGGAAGACCCTACTGGCCAAGAACTTTGCCTTTGGGCCCAGCATCGATGGTCTTGAGGAACAACTGAGTCACATCGAGGATAACTTTGATACGTTCTCTCGTCTGACGGATGAAGGGGACCACGAACGAGCTGCCGATGTGTTGACACAATTACAAGAAGATACTGAGAACTTAAAGGCCTTAATCAAGGCGATTCCACCCGTTTACAAGGACCTGACCGTCGTCTTTCCAGACCAGGTTAAGGAATTGCAGGCTGGTTACGACCAGTTGACTGCTCAGGACTTTAAGTTCGGTGAAACCGATGTGCCAGCCCTAATCAAGGCGATTGAGGACCGGACCAAAGAAAACCTCGAGACGTTGGGTCAGTTGCGTCCGGATGACGCCAAAGTCGTTAACGAGCGAATCGCCAAGCAGATTGATCAAGTCTACGATGTCATGCAGACTGAAATTGATGCCAAAGATCCCGTTGAAGCCAACTTGGATGGGGTCGCGAAGTTTATCGGGCATGCCCAAAATCAAAGCCACACGCTGTTAAGTGAGTTGGACCGTTTGGGTCAGAACTACACGCTGGATCATCAAGAACTAGAAACGGCGCGTGAGTTGAATGAACAATTGCGGTCAATCGACGGCATCTATCAGAAGGACGTTCAAGATCTGACGGCCAAGACCGCCACGTTCTCACAAGTGCTGGCACACCAGCAACAACAACAGAAAGATGTGCAACAGATTGAAGAGCAACAGGGTCAAATTATGCAGAGTGTCGCGGGGTTAGCCGATGAAGAACGGCAGGCACGGGACACGTTACAACAGTTTGATTTCAACTTACATAGTTTACGGCGTCAGGTCGAAAATATTAACTTGCCTGGAATTCCTCAAGACTATCTGGATTACTTCTTCGTCGTTCGTGACGAGGTGGCTCAGCTGGCCAATGACATGGATCAGCCCCAGATTGATATGGAGCGGATTACCAAGCAGTTGTTGATTATTCAAACAGATTTGGACACCTTACAAGAAAAGACCGACGATCTGATCGACAGTGCGGAGTTGGCAGAACAATTGTTACAATACGCCAACCGTTATCAGACGAGTCATCCCGATGTGGCTGCGGCCAGCAAGAAAGCTTCCGACTTGTTCGAGACGGAACATCAATATGCCAAGGCCTTGGAAACCATTGCGACGGTCTTGGATGAGGTTGAACCCGGCTCGTACAAGCGTCTCGAAGATGCTTACTATCAGAGCAAGGGCAAGACAGCCCCACATCGTGACGATACAACCAACTAAGTCAATCATGAAGAGTTTGGGATAACCTAAACTCTTTTTTTATCCAAAATTTTTCAGAGGGCAATCGCAGTGAAACCGTAATCACGAGGCATGGGGCTTGTGATCGACGAATTTTGTGTTTATAATTAGAAAGAATTTCTATCGGAGTCGAACCAATAGAAAATAGAATAAGAGGGTTCAGTATGATTTATTTTGATAACAGTGCCACGACCAAAGCCGCACCGGAAGTGGTTGATACGTATGCCAAAGTTAGCGCCAACTACTGGGGTAATCCTTCTAGTTTGCATAAGTTTGGGGAACAGGCTTTTAACCTGTTGGAACAGTCTCGCCAACAGATTGCCGATCTTGTCGGAGCCAAGCTCAGTGAAATTCTCTTCACGAGTGGCGGTACCGAAGGCGATAACTGGGCAATTAAGGGAACGGCGATGGCTAAGCGTGAGTTTGGCAATCACCTGATTACCACCGAGGTTGAACATCCGGCCGTTCATAATTCCATGGAACAACTGAAACAACAAGGCTTCGAGGTCACGTACCTACCCGTCGATGAAAATGGACGGGTCTCTGCCGCTGACTTGCGCGCAGCAATCAAGCCCACCACGATCCTGGTCTCAACCATGGCCGTTAACAATGAAATCGGTGCGGTGCAACCGCTCGATGAAATTGCCGATGTCATGCGCGACTTTCCTAGCATCCACTGGCACATTGATGCCGTTCAGGGAATTGGGAAAGGCTTAGCCGACAAGATCTTTAACGATCGTGTCGACTTTGTGACCTTCTCCGGGCACAAGTTCCATGCGCCTCGCGGTATTGGGTTTATGTACAAACGCCAAGGACGTCAAATCGCGCCACTGATGGCCGGTGGGGGTCAGGAACGGAATCTGCGTTCTGGTACCGAAAACTTACCAGCCATTGCCGCAATGGCCAAGGCCTTACGGTTATTACTCGACGGTGAGGATGCCAAGGTTAAGCGTCAACGTGAGATTCGCTTAGCGATTCTGAACCACGTCGCCGCCTTTCCTAACGTCACGATTTTCTCCAAGGACTTACCTGTGTTTGCTCCACACATTCTGTGTTTTGCAATCGCCGGTGTCCGGGGAGAAACGGTCGTGCATGCCTTTGAGGAACACGATATCTATATTTCAACGACCAGTGCTTGCTCCTCCAAGAAGCATGTGGAATCTAGCACGTTACAGGCCATGAAGGTCGATGATGGCATTGCCACCAGTGCCATTCGGATTTCACTGGACGAACACAACACCATGGCAGAAGCCGAAGAATTTAACCGCGTATTTGACGAACTCTATACGCAATTTGAAAAGTTAGCCTAACTACGAAAGGGGTCGCGCAATGGAATACAGTGAAATTATGGTCCGTTACGGCGAGCTGTCGACGAAGGGGAAAAACAAGAAAGACTTCATCAAGCAGCTAGGCCAAAATGTTCGCAAAGCACTTAGCGAATTTGACGGATTAGAAGTTAAAGCACAACACGACCGGTTACATGTCACACTGAACGGGGCAGACTCAAGCGCCGTCATGGAACGCCTCAAGGGTGTTTTTGGGATCGAAAACTTTTCACCTTCCGTGAAGGTGGATAAGGATCTTGATGCTATCAAAGAGGTTGCAGTGGCCATGGTCAAGGAAGTCTTCGAACCCGGGATGACGTTTAAGATCAACACGCGTCGTCAAGATAAGGAATTCGAATACGATACCTACCAAATGAATAACATCATGGGTGACACGATCTTGGACAACGTTCCCGGAATTACTGTGCAAATGAAGCATCCCGACATCGAACTTCGGGTTGAAGTTCGGATGAATGGGGTTTACCTGTCCGGTAAGACCATCCAAGGTGCCGGTGGATTACCCGTCGGAACCGGTGGTAAGGCCGTGATGATGCTGTCCGGTGGAATTGACTCGCCGGTTGCGTCCTACTATGCCATGCGTCGGGGGGTTAAGATTGATATGGTGCACTTCTTCAGTCCACCATACACGTCCGAACAAGCTCTGGCTAAGGCCAAGGAATTGACGGCTAAGTTGGCCGGTTATTCCGGTGGCATTCAGTTCATTCAGGTCCCCTTCACCAAGATCCAAGAAACGATCAAGGAAAAGGTGCCCGAGGGTTATCTGATGACGGTTCAACGGCGGTTAATGCTCCGTTTGACCGTGGCGATTGCCGAAATGCGTCATGCTAAGGGGATCTTCAATGGGGAATCTCTGGGGCAAGTCGCTTCTCAGACACTCGACAGTATGCAAGCCATTAACGATGTGACGACGATGCCGATCTTACGGCCATTGTTGTCGCTGGATAAGACGGAAATCATCAAGGTGGCCGAGGACATCGACACCTATGATCTGTCGATCTTGCCATACGAGGACTGTTGTACCATCTTCACGCCGCCGTCTCCTAAGACGCGTCCGGATCTGGAGAAGACCCGGAAGTATGAGGGGTACATCGACGTTGAAGGCTTGATGAAGGAAGCCCTTGATGGGATCGTCATCTCCGAGATTCGTCCTGGGGATAATTACCTGAACCAAAACGAAGATGTCTTTGCCGAATTGCTTTAATTTGGTAATCACGCTGATAAGTGACGCTCTGGGTTTTAGCCTAGGGCGTTTTTTGGTGCCCGGATGTTCGTCAACGGACCAGTTAGGTGGCTAAACTTGAGTTTTTCGTGATTTTATGGCAAAACGCTTGTCTTTGCCCCCCTAGTTGCGGGATAATTAAAGCAGATATCGGTTCTACCGATAAACATCTTGAAGGGGTTGATCTGCGTGGAAGTTACACGGCTCGGCAATACATTTTCTCTCTCTGGCACGCTGCCAGAAGTAGGGGATCAGTTACCAAAGTTTAAAGTTTTTGATCAGAAAGATGTCAAGGTTAAAACGGCAAATTTGATTGGTAAAGTGACATTGATCAGTGTTGTTCCGGACCTTGAGACACCGGTTTGCACGTTGCAAACGCGGAAGTTCACACAGCAAGCGGACCACTATCCAGCTGCCCGGTTTGCGACGATTTCGAATAACTCGATCGCCCAACAGACCGGCTGGTGTGCCGCACAAGGCGTTGAAAACGTCGACCTGTTGTCCGATGAAGAGCTTTCTTTCGGATACGAAATGGGTCTATACGTGCCTAACCTAGGGAACTTGGCTCGGTCAATTTGGATCATCGACGAGACTGGTAAGATTGTTTACCGTCAGATCGTCACTGAACAATCCGACGAACCTAACTACCTGGAAGCCATCGAGGCTTTGGAAAAATTAGTCCCAAGAGTTGATCTTTAGGTCAAAAGTGAGTAGACTAATTAAAAATAGCTAGGAACAAGTCAGTAGCGTTTGAGGGATTGTACAGAGAGCCGGGGTGCTGGAAGCCGGTCAGTCGTGAGACGTGAACGTAGCTTGCGAGCTGATGACCTGAACCAAAAGTAGGGTCATTCCGGAGCACTCTCCGTTAACAAAGAAGTTAAGTGGGGCATAAACGCCCAATTTAGGTGGTACCGCGAAGAACTCTTCGTCCTAATTTTTAGGATGGAGAGCTTTTTTGCGTCACCAACGCGTAGCTTAAGCACAAGAAAGGAAATGATTATTATGGCAGACAAACAAGTTGATATGCCAACCAAGTATGACCCAACCGCCGTCGAAGCCGGCCGTTACCAAGCTTGGCTTGATGAAGATGTTTTTAAACCTAGTGGGGATAAGAAAGCCAAGCCTTACTCGATCGTTTTACCACCACCAAATGTTACCGGGAAGCTGCATTTAGGCCATGCCTGGGACACGACGTTACAAGATATGATCATCCGGCAGAAGCGGATGCAAGGCTTTGATACACTCTGGCTTCCAGGGATGGACCATGCCGGAATCGCCACGCAAGCCAAGGTGGAAGCCCGCTTACGTGAACAGGGCATTACCCGTTATGACCTCGGTCGGGAAAAGTTTGTCGACAAGGTTTGGGAATGGAAGGACGAATACGCCGCAACCATCCACAAGCAATGGGCTAAGATGGGACTGTCCTTGGACTACTCCCGTGAACGGTTTACCTTGGATGATGGTTTATCTGACGCCGTTAAGAAGGTCTTCGTTAGCCTGTACAAGAAGGGCCTGATCTACCGGGGCGAATACATCATCAACTGGGACCCCCAAGCTCGGACTGCGCTTTCAGATATTGAAGTTATCCACAAGGATGACAAAGGTGCCTTTTACCATGTTAAATACCCATTTGCTAATCCAGATGATACGTTTAACGGCAAGCACTACATCGAAATTGCCACGACACGTCCTGAAACCATGATGGGGGACACGGCCGTGGCCGTTAACCCAGATGACGACCGTTACAAGGACTTAGTGGGCAAGAAGGTTATCTTGCCACTAGCTAACCGTGAGATTCCAATTATTGCCGACCAATACGTCGACATTAACTTTGGGACGGGGATGGTGAAGATTACGCCAGCCCACGACCCTAACGACTTCTTAGTTGGGAATCGTCACAACCTCGAACGGATCAATACCATGAACGAAGACGCTTCGATGAACGATCGCGCCGGCAAGTACGCTGGCATGGACCGATTCGATGCCCGTAAGGCCATGGTTGCTGATCTGGACGACCAAGGGTTAATGATTAAGATTGACCCAATCGTCCATTCCGTTGGACATTCAGAACGGACCGGGGTTCAAGTCGAAGCCCGGCTCTCGACCCAATGGTTCGTCAAGATGAAGCCACTCGCTGAGGAAGCCCTTAAGAACCAAGAGGGCGACAATGCTGTTGATTTCGTTCCAGAACGTTTCGAAAGTACCTTCACCCAGTGGATGGAAAACGTTCATGACTGGGTTATCTCCCGTCAACTTTGGTGGGGACACCGGATTCCAGCCTGGTACAACAAGAAGACTGGTGAAGTCTACGTTAACGAAGAAGCCCCTAAGGACATTGAAAACTGGGAACAAGACCCTGACGTCTTAGATACCTGGTTCTCCAGTGCTCTGTGGCCATTCACGACGATGGGTTGGCCAAATGAAGACAGCGCTGATTTCAAACGCTACTTCCCAACCGACACGCTGGTTACCGGTTACGACATCATCTTCTTCTGGGTTTCTCGGATGATTTTCCAAAGTCTTGAATTTACGGGTAAGAAGCCATTCAAGCACGCCTTAATCCACGGGTTGATTCGGGCCGAAGACGGTCGCAAGATGAGTAAGTCCCTTGGTAACGGGATTGATCCAATGGACGTCATCGACAAGTATGGTGCCGATGCCTTGCGTTGGTTCCTGTCCACCGGTTCAACGGCGGGGCAAGACGTTCGGTTCAGTTATGACAAGATGGACTCCGCTTGGAACTTCATCAACAAGATCTGGAACGCCAGTCGATTCGTCATCATGAACTTGGGTGAAAACACCCAGCCAGTGGTTCCGGCAGCCGACAAGTGGGACCTGACCGACAAGTGGATTCTGAGCCGCTTGAACGACACGGTTAAGCACGTCACGGAAATGTTCGACAAGTTCGACTTTGGTGAAGCTGGCCGTTCCCTGTACAACTTTATCTGGAACGACTTCTGTGATTGGTATATTGAAATGAGTAAGGAAGTCTTGAACGGCGACGATGAAGCCGCTAAGGCTACCAAGCAAGACCTATTGGCCTACGTCTTAGACCAAACCTTGCGTCTGCTCCAACCAATCATGCCATTCGTGACCGAAGCTATCTGGCAAGCGATGCCACATGACGGCAAGTCCTTAGTGACCGCCGCCTACCCAGTGGATCACCCAGAATTTAGCAATGCCAAGGCCGAAAGCGACATGACCAGCCTGATCGACTTGATCAAGGCCGTTCGGAACATTCGTGCCGAAGCAAATGCCCCAATGTCCACGCCAATCGACTTGCAGGTTAAGACCAGCAATGCCAACTTACAGAGTGTCTTCGAAGGCAACCGCGACTTCATCGACCGGTTTGTTCACCCGAAGGACTTTGAAATTGGCGCTGACCTGACCGCACCTAAGTTATCCATGACGGCTGTGATTACGGATGCCGAGGTTTCCGTACCATTAGCTGAATTGGTTGACTTGAATGACGAGGCCGCACGTTTGGACAAGGAAGTGGCGAAGTTTACTGCCGAAGTTCAACGGGCAACCAAGAAGTTAGGCAACGAACGCTTCGTGGCTAACGCGCCAGAGGACGTGGTTAATGCCGAACGTGACAAGCAAGCTGACAACGAAAAGAAGTTAGCCGCTACGCAACAACGTTTAGCCGACATCAAGGCCCAACTTTAAACCTAAATTAGTTGAGACTGAAACTTGGTCTTAAGGAATCACTGTCTCCGTTGGGGGATGGTGATTTTTTGTTTTCAGCCCATACTATTACTAACGAAAAATGACAGTGATTTGTCGCACGTTTGGCGAGAACCTTAAGCTTTCTTAAGAAGTTCGGCTGACTGGGCCGATTTCTAATCCGTGATGGGGCAATTGCGGCCCACTTCTTAAAAAATCTGCTACACTAAGAAATAGTGATTTAGCGGGAGGTTTTCATTTTGGTAAAAACGTACGACGAAGCCTTGGCGTTCATCCACGGTCGAGATCGCTTCAAGAAGAAGCCGACGCTCGATCGGATGCGGCAGTTCATGCACATCTTGGGTGATCCACAAGAAAAGTTGGATATGATTCACGTTGCCGGGACCAATGGTAAGGGGTCTACGGTGGCTTACTTACGAGATTTATTCATGGCCGAGGGCCAGACGGTGGGGACCTTTACCTCACCATTCATCACCCGCTTTAACGAACGGATTAGTACCGATGGCCAGCCAATTCCTGACGATGATCTGTTGGCAATGGTCAATCAGATTCAACCAGTCGTGGCCCAATTAGACCAGGAGTTAGGGGCCGAGGGACCCACCGAATTCGAAATCGACACGGCCCTCATGTTCTGTTATTTTGCCAGTCATCCCGTGGATATCGTCATTGTCGAAGTCGGGCTGGGTGGTCTGTATGATTCGACAAACATCATCACACCAGCCGTGTCGGTCATTACCACGATTGGCATGGATCACATGAAGATTTTGGGCGATACCATCCCCAAGATTGCCACGCAAAAGGCCGGAATCATTAAGCCCGGTGTGCCAGTGGTCTGCGGTCGTTTAACGCCGGATGCCTTGGCGGTGATGGACGAGACGGCAACCCGCCAACACACCGATGTGCGGGCCCTCGGTCGCGACTTTACGGTTAAGAATCGACCAGAGGACGGGTGGGGTGAACGCTTTGATTACCACTGGGGTGATCGGCGCTGGCGCCACTTGGAGATTGACCTATTGGGAGAGTATCAGATCGACAATGCGGCCACAGCTTTGACGGCCTTTACCACCTATCATCAGTTGCGGCACCTGCCGATGCGGTTGGTGGATATCCGGGAAGGTTTGCGGCACACCGCTTGGCCGGGGCGTTTCGAACGACTGAATGCAGAACCTCTGATTGCGATCGACGGGGCGCATAACGAGCCAGCGATGCTTGAACTGGCGCACTTGTTGCGACAACACTTCAAGCAACATGATATTTACATTATCTTGGCGGTATTGGCGGATAAGCAGTATGAGAAGATGGTCCAGACGTTACTCACAGTGCCAAACGTGCACATCGTCGTGACGCAGTTCCAGGGGCCTGGGAAACGTTCTGCGGCCACGCCACAAGCATTAGAAGATGCCGTGGCCTCGCACAAACGGATTACGATGGCGCCAGATTGGCCGAGTGCCCTGAAGAAGGTCTTATCGAGCGTTTCCGCCGATGATTTGGTACTTTTGACGGGATCGCTCTACTTTATTTCGGAGGTTCGGCACTATTTTAAGGATACCGACGAATAAGCTGGCTCGCTTTACGGAGTTACCCGTAAGGAGCTGAGGCGATATGCGGCAAGAACAGGTAACGAGTCAAAATGAACGGCAACTATTGGGACGCGTGATGCGTCATTTAGGATTAGTGGAGACCAGCGAGGTTGAGCGGTTCTTCCGTTACTTTCATAGCCTCGCCAATCTACGATATGCGAGTCGCCAACAGTGTCAACAGTACGTGGCGGGTTTACCGCGTCGCCGGGCCCTTTTGACGGCGATTGATCTGGGGCGGTGGGTGCAACGCGCACCACGACCGCTCCTGGGAGAGGTTCTGGCGAGTGGTCAGATGGGGCAACGCTTAATGGCTGACCTGCGTTACCTGCCGCAGGAGCGAGTCGAGGTGTTCGTGCTCGATGCCAAGCATCGCATTCTAGAGCGGCAGACGGTCTTTCAGGGAACCCTGACCAGTTGTCCCGTTCATCCCCGGGAGATCTTTCAACTCGCGGTAATGAGTGGGGCGGCCGGTGTGATCATCGCCCACAACCATCCAAGTGGCTCGGCTGAGCCATCGCCGAACGATCTGGCCTTTATGCATCGCTTAGCGGCGTGTGGTGAACTGATGGGAATCCCGGTTCTAGACGGCTTTGTCGTCGGCCTGCAAGCCTACTTCAGCCTCCGTGAGGCCGGGATCTTGCCACTGTCACCTGCGTCGAATAAGACAGAACGTTTAAAATCTGATTAAAATCAGTTTTACCTATTTCTTTCTCGTTAAAAGTTCGGTATTCTTGTCAGTGACGACGTGTTCTCACGTAGATAGGTATGTTATAATACGTCTATCAATGAATAAGACAAATAACTAAAAAATTTTGTTGACAATGAAGGGATGAAACACTGTGTTCGGATTAGGAACGAAAAATATTGGAATCGATCTTGGTACCGCCAATACGATTGTTTACGTTGACGGTAAAGGAATCGTTCTACGCGAACCTTCTGTTGTCGCCAAGAACACAAAGTCTGGGGAAATTGTGTCCGTTGGTGAAGATGCTCGTGCAATGATCGGCCGTACGCCGGCAAGTATTGTTGCCATTCGGCCAATGAAAGACGGGGTTATCGCAGATTACGATACGACCGTTGCCATGATGAAGTACTTCATCGAAAAGACTTTGGGCCGTTCAAACGGCAAACCTTATGTTATGGTTTGTGTGCCAAGTGGTGTCACAGAAGTTGAAAAGCGAGCAGTCATCGACGCCACTCGGGTTGCCGGTGCGCGTGACGCTTACGTTATCGAAGAACCATTTGCTGCAGCGATCGGTGCCGGGTTACCCGTCATGGACCCAACTGGTAGCATGGTTGTCGACATGGGTGGTGGGACCACAGACGTTGCCACTATTTCATTAGGTGGGATTGTCTCAAGCCGCTCCATTCGAGTTGCCGGTGACAAGCTGGACGAAGCCATTGCGACTTACGTTCGGTCGAACTTCAATCTCTTGATTGGGGAACGGACTGCCGAAAAATTGAAGATGGATATTGGATCAGCTTCAGTCGAAGCTGCTGAAAAGATGGATGGATCCACAATTCGTGGACGTGACCTGGTTACCGGGTTGCCTAAGGCTGTTGAAGTTTCAGCTGTTGACGTGGCCAAGGCCATTCAAGAACCCGTTCAAGACGTCATCACCGCAATCAAGGAAACGTTGGAAGAAACGTCTCCTGAAATTGCTGCCGACGTGATTGACCATGGGATCGTCTTAACCGGTGGTGGGGCTTTACTGCAAAACTTATCAGAAGTTATTGCGGATGCCACCAAGGTACCCGTTTCGATTGCCAACGATCCTTTGGATTGTGTGGCTGCCGGAACCGGTGAATCATTAAAGAGTATCGATGTCATGAAGAAGAAATAGGGACTAGCGGGAAGGCAGCTTCCCGCTTCTTTATTGTGACGCTAGAGTGTTTCGACACAGCTGGCGAACAAGATGGAGGTCAAACATGCAGAAATTTTCTTTCAATCGGCGACTGGTGATCATCATCGTCTGCCTGATTGTTAGCTTTGCTTTGATGACGGTGTCCGTGGTGATTCGTAACAAGCGGTCTACGCCACCTTTAATTCAACAGTTCGGTAACGATATTGTTGGTTTAGCGGACCGGGTAGTGGCCCTCCCTGCCAATGGCTTAAGTGGTTCAGTTAGCTCCGTTTCGGAGCTGTTGAACACGTATCAAGAAAACCAACAGTTGAAGAAGCAGGTGAGTGAACTCGCCCAGACCAAGGTGCGGGATCAAACCTTAGCTAAAGAAAACAAACAATTGAAACAACAGGTTAAGCTAAATGATTCGTTGACGGACTACACCGCCATTTCGGCCGCCGTTATTACGCGGACGCCATCATCTTGGCAAAACCAAGTGGTCATTAACAAGGGCTCGTCAGCTGGCGTGCAGAAGAACATGCCAGTCATGTCCGGATCTGGTCTGATTGGCCGGGTTGCCGAGGTGAACAAGACGAATTCTAAGGTTGAATTGATTACGGATAATAATGATTCCGCTAACCGATTTGCCGTTCAGATTACCACGAAGTCTGGGACCACGGTTAACGGGGTTCTGAGTGGTTACAAGTCCGCAACCGGACAGATTACGATGAATAACATCACCACCAAAGCCAAGATTCACAAGGGCGACAAGGTCGTTACGAGTGGGCTTGGTGGCGTGACGCCTAAGGGCCTGTATGTCGGAAAAGTTGCCGAAACTGGCGGCGACGACTACGGGTTGTCAACGAAGCTATACATCACGCCAGCGACCGATCTGACCGACTTAAACATCGTCACAGTCGCTGTTACGAAGCAGTAGGGGGGCTAAGACGTGTATCGATTATCAAAGTTACGTTTTGGTTTTCCCATTGGCTTATTGATTATGCTGCTGCTAGACGGCAGTTTGAGTCATATTTTCAGTAGCCAAATGTTTAATTACCCCACGGTCATGGTGAGCCACCTGGTCGTGTTATGGTTAGTCACGGCCGTCCTCTACGAGGAGAATGTGACGATGCCATTGGGTCGCTGGGCCATTGTGGCCGGGGCCATCTTTGATCTGTACTACACGGGGATTTTTGGGATTTACATTTTTATCTTTCCCTTAATCGTGTATGTGACGCGGATTATGGTGACCTACATTAGTCCCAACTTTCTGAGTGGACTATTAATTTACTTTATTGATATTACTTTAGTTGAGGGGCTAGGATTTTTGGCTAGTCGTGTGGTGCATATGACCGTTATCTCTGGGAGTTCATTTCTGGTGAATACCTTAGGTCCCACACTGGCTCTGAATCTCGCGTTGTATGTCATCTTATATTTCCCGATTCGTTGGGTGTATAATTGGTTAAATTAGGTGAAGGGAACGAACGCTATGCAAGCTGCCGTATTACGGGGAACGCAAAACGGCTATGATCTGGTGCTGAAGCAGTCAGCCAGTTTTGAACAGATTCTGGTTGATCTGAAGGCATTGCTGGAGAAACTCAAGACCGATCCCAAGGCATTGGAGACGACCAAAGTGTCGTTGGATGTGCTGACTGAGGATCGTCTCTTGACGGCCGATGAAAAAGCTCAAATTGAAGAAATGGTGGGGAATTACCCACGCTTTGAAATCCACAAGATTGCGGCTAACGTGATCACCGTTGACGATGCCATTCAACTCCGCGAACGTGAGAACGTTCATCTGTTGAGTAAGGTTATTCGTAACGGACAAGAGGTCGTCATGCAAGGGGATGTTCTCTTCCTGGGAACGATCCACGAGGGTGGCAAGCTCCGGACGACGGGCAATATCTTTTCGATGGGCGACGTGAGCGGCATCTTGCAAGCCGGCTATCCCGATGATGAATCCAAGCTGATTATGGGAAATCTTCATAGTGCCCAACAGGTTCGTATTGCCGAACAGTTTGACATTATCGAATCGGAACAACTGGCCGATTCTCGTCAAACGATCGCGTATGTGAACGATCTTCATGTGTTGTCATACGGTAAGCTGGCACAACTAAAGAAGATTAATCCGAAGTTATATAACCAGATTGGAGGAATTTAGTTATGGGAAAAGCAATTGTCATCACCTCTGGTAAAGGTGGGGTTGGTAAGACGACCACCAGTGCCAATATCGGAACGGCGTTAGCCTTAATGGGCAAACGGGTGTGTCTGATGGATCTGGATATCGGTCTGCGAAACTTGGACGTGGTCTTAGGTCTCGATAACCGCATTATTTATGATATCGTTGACGTCGCTGAAGGTCGGGCTAAGCTCCCCCAAGCGTTGGTCAAGGACAAGCGGTTTGACGACAAGCTCTACCTATTACCAGCCGCTCAAAACACCGACAAGAGTGCCTTACAACCGGAACAAGTTAAGGAAATCGTCGATGAATTGAAACCAGAATACGACTATGTTCTGATCGACTGTCCAGCCGGAATTGAACAAGGCTTCATGAACGCCGTTGCTGGTGCCGATGCCGCTATTGTGGTGACGACGCCAGAAATTTCCGCCGTTCGGGATGCCGATCGGGTCGTTGGTCTGTTGGAACAACATCCACTGACCGAAGCCCCACGGCTGTTAATCAACCGGATTCGCCGGAACATGATGCAGGACGGGTCCATGATGGATATCGATGAGATTACCCATCATCTGGGTATCGAACTACTCGGGATCATCTTTGATGATGACGCCGTGATCACGACGTCTAACCAAGGGGAACCCATCGTCATGCAAACCGATAATCCCGCTTCTCAAGGGTACCGGAATGTTGCGCGGCGCCTTGAGGGTGAAACGGTGCCATTGATGAAGATTGAAGCCGAAGCCCCAACTGGGTTCTGGCACAAGGTCAGTGGCTGGTTCCATCGCGGGTAGCGTTGTAACCGACGGCTAAATTTTCAATAAAGCTTGACGGCGATTGAAAAAGATCGTAGTATGTTGTCAATGAATCAATAACGTTGAACAGAAGAGTAGGTCACCAAAGTCTCAACAGAAAGCCCGGTCGATGGAAACGGGTGTCCTTGGTTAACCGAAACACATCTGTGAGTTGGTCGTCTGAATCTAGTAGGACGACCCGGGGTAGCCCGTTATCGCTGGAGTTGCTAGCAACTCGCTGAGGTTAGACCAGTGATGGTTTAACAAACAGAGGTGGAACCACGATGTGATCGTCCTCTTAGGTCTACGGACCTAAGGGGACTTTTTTATTTTTGTGGCAGCGGGCAACTCCCTGAGTCGGTGTGGCGTGAGCCCATCGAGCACATGAGGTGGAACCGCGGTCGAACGCCCTCTTGAGAGTTGATCTCAAGAGGGCGTTTTTTAGTTGAAGAGAGGATGATTGCCATGAATTATGTGAGTCAAATTTTACCATCGTTAATTTCGGGAACCGGCACGACGCTGTCGATTTTCTTCTGGACGTTAATTATTTCTGTCCCATTAGGGATCTTAGTGGGGTTGGGGATGATTACCAATTTCAAACCCTTAACCTGGTTGATTGATGTCTACGTGTGGTTAATGCGAGGAACCCCACTGTTGTTGCAACTCATCTTCGTCTTCTACGGCCTTCCCATTATTGGCATCGTGTTCCAACGTTACGATGCGGCGCTGTTCGCCTTTATCTTAAATTACACGGCCTACTTCGCTGAAATCTTCCGGGGTGGCTTACAAGCTATTCCCGTAGGACAGTACGAAAGCGCGCGCGTCTTACGGCTGACAAATTGGCAGACCTTACGTAAGATCGTCATTCCCCAAGTGGTCAAAATCGTGCTCCCTTCAATTGGTAATGAGGTTATCAATTTGATTAAGGATTCTTCACTGGTCTACGTCATTGGTCTGGGTGACCTCCTGCGAGCCGGAAATGTGGCCATGGCCCGCGACGTCACACTCGTTCCAATGGTGTTGGTTGCCGTTATTTACTTGTTACTCACAGCGGTTTGCACAGTGGTCCTGAAGCGATTAGAGAAGCACTACAGCGCTTGGCGTTAGAGAAAGGGTGACAATCAATGCTAGAACTTAAAAACATTACGAAAAGATTTGCCGGTAAATTAATCTTGGATGGCGTGAACTTAACCGTTAACGATGGTCAGATCCTCACCATCGTCGGGCCTTCCGGTGCCGGTAAGACGACTCTGTTACGATGTATCAGTGGTCTGGAAGAAACCGATAGTGGGGACTTCTTCTTAGACGGCCAGCCCTTCAATCCCGTCACCAACCGCAATAACGACACGGTGATTGGCGTGGTCTTCCAAGACTTTCAACTGTTTCCTAATTTGACGGTGCTTCAAAACGTGACACTGGCCCCAACCATGGTGCTTAAGCAGAGCAAGGCCGAGGCCGAAGCCACTGCGCAACGGTTGTTGAAACAACTGAACCTGGATGGTAAGGCAGATCTGTATCCTTACGAATTATCCGGGGGCCAGAAACAACGGGTGGCCATTGTGCGGGCATTGGCCATGCGGCCTAAGCTCCTGTGCTACGACGAACCCACGTCGGCGTTGGATCCAGACCTACGTAAAGAAGTAGAAGAGATTATTTTAAAACTGAAGGCCGAGGGCATGACTCAGATTGTGGTCACCCACGATATCCCATTTGCGGAATCGATTGCCGATCAGATGTTACGGGTAGAAGCGAAGAGTTAGGAGTGAGTTACCATGAGAAGAAAATTCGGACGCTGGGCAGTGTTGCTCACGGTACTGCTGACTCTGGGCACGACGTTGGCCGGCTGCGGTCAGTCTGCTAAACAGGCCGATACGCGCGATACCTGGTCACGGATTCAACGGCGAAAAAAGGTGGTCATTGGCCTTGACGATAGCTTCGTACCGATGGGCTTTCGCCAAAAGAGTGGGAAGCTGGTCGGCTATGACATTGACCTCGCCCGGGCCGTATTCAAACAATACGGGATCAAGGTTGATTTTCAAACCATTGACTGGTCCATGAATGCCACGGAGTTGCGCAACGGCACGATTGATTTGATTTGGAACGGGTATTCAATCACACCGGAACGGGCGAAGAAAGTGGCCTTCTCGCGGACGTACTTGAACAATGACCAAGTATTGGTTACGTTAAAGAAGAGCGGCATTAGTAGCTTTGCCGGGATGCAGGGCAAGGTTCTAGGCGCGCAAAGTGGTTCCTCCGGCTACAATGATATTGAGGATTATCCCAAGGTCTTTAAGAACCGGATTAAGAATCACGCCGCTGTCCAGTATGATTCCTTTACCAACGCCTTCATCGACCTGAACGCCGGTCGGATTCAAGGCCTGCTCATCGACAGCACCTATGCCAACTACTACATTAAGCACCAACAGCATCCTGAAGACTTCAAGGTTACCGTGGGGAGCTTCCCTAAGGAACAATTTGCGGTGGGGATGCGTAAAGGGGACGTGACCCTTCGGAACAAAATTAACCGGGGGTTAGCCCGAACTGCTAAGGATGGTCAGCTAGCCAAGATTAATCAAAAGTGGTTTGGTGGAAACGTGGATACACCATTACTGAAAAAATAAATTGGTATTCTGAGGGTCCGGGACAGTCGTCTGGGGCCCTTTACCGTGTTTTCGGACTTATCAGCCGGCTATGACCGATCAAAACTCGGTGAAAATGAAAGTGGTTGCTTGTATTTACCGGTTAGTTCCCTTATCATTAAACACCGATTAGACTTTTGTCAGAGGAGGATTCTGCGCGTGCATTTTCGCATAAAAAATGGGGTAACTCTCGATTTGTTACCCACTAAACAATTCAAAACTGTCGGCATCAAAGTGGACTTTGTGGCGCCGCTTCAAGCGATGGCCATTACAGGCAGAGCCCTCTTAGCCCAGGTGCTCGAGACGAGCACGGAACAGTACCCAACACAAACGGCCTTGGCTCGTGAGTTGTCTCGTCTTTACGGGGCAACGTTTGGGATCAGTGTCCTAAAGCTTGGGACCAAGCATGTGATTCGCTTGACCTGCTCGGTGGTTGATGAGCAGTATCTGGCAAATTATGCAGATGATGCGCCTTTATTCGAGCGGGGGATGGACCTGTTAAAGCAGGTGTTATTCGCACCACTATTGCCAGGTGGCAACTTTGATCCGGCAACCTTTACGCAACAACGTCAGAACCTTTATACGGCCATCAAGTCACTGGATGACGACAAGCAGTACCTGGCCAATCGTCGTTTGCAGGAGCTACTCTTCACGGGTCAGCCAACCCAAGCGATGAATGCGTTGGGTGATCTGCACGTTTTGAGTGGGCTGTCAGCCACAGATATTTTAGGAACTTACCATGACATGTTGGCCAATGACGCGGTTCACGTGGCTGTGATTGGGGATGTGACGGCTGAACGCGTTCAGTCTGCCCTGGCGCAGTGGCCACTCGATGACCGGACGGAACCGACTAGTGATCCCTACTATCATTGGGATGCTCGGAAACAGGTTCAGGTCGGTGATGACCTGGCACCGGTCGTTCAAGCAAAATTAAATCTCGGGTATCAGTTACCCGTTTATCGTAACGATCCAGACTTTATGGCCGCGGTGGTCTTTAATGCGGCCTTTGGGGGTAGCCCCTTGTCGCTTCTCTTTACCAATGTGCGTGAGAAGGCCAGTCTGGCCTACTATGCTAGCAGCGGCTACAATCCCTTTAATGGGACGTTGACGGTGCAGGCCGGGATCCAAGCGGAGAATCAAAAACGTGTGGAAACGATTATTGGGGAACAGTTAGCTGCTATGCAACGGGGAGAGCTCCCTGCGACTCTGTTAGATGAAGTTAAGGCTAGTCTGTTGAATGCCCGTTTATCGGCACTCGACAGTCCCCAACGCCGGCTGACTGGGCTGCTCAACGTGCAATTGACGCACCTGAGTGAACCCCTGGCAACCTGGCAAGAAAAGCTCATGGCGATCACGGCTGACGATGTGGCTCGGGTCGCTAAACGCGTGACGCTTCAGGCCACGTACTGCTTACATGGAGGTGACCAAAGTGCTGAATAAGGAAAGTTACGACCGACTGGGTGAGAGTATCTATCAGACGACGCTGGCCAATGGCCTCCGGGTGATTTTGATGCCCAAGGCCGGTTTTCACAAGACCTTTGCCATCATGACGACCGACTACGGTGCCGTGGACAATGCTTTTGTTCCGAGAGATCAGACCGAACCCGTACGCTTGCCAGATGGGATTGCGCACTTCCTGGAACATAAATTATTTGAAAAAGAAGACCACGATGCCTTTGACCTATTTGGTCAGTATGGGGCCTCAGCCAATGCCTTTACCAGCTTTACCCAGACCAGCTACCTCTTTGCGACGACGAGCCATTTGAAAGAAAATCTTGATATTCTCATGGATTTCGTTCAACAGCCGTACTTTACGGCGGCGACGGTCAATAAGGAAAAGGGGATCATCGGCCAAGAAATTAAAATGTACGATGATGACCCCGGTTGGCAAAGCTACTTTGGCATGATTGGCAATCTGTATCCCAAGGAACCACTGCACATTGACATCGCCGGCACGGTGGACTCAATCGCTAAGATTACGGCGGACGATCTCTACACGGCCTACAACACGTTCTACCATCCTAGTAACATGAGTCTCGTGGTGGTAGGACAGTTGGACCCCGAAGAAACCCTGAGTTGGATTTCTGACAATCAGGATCACAAAACGTTTGGGCCAGCTAGTCCTATTCGGCGAGTGGCTAGCGAACAATCGACGCCAGCAGATATCCCGGCGACGCAGACGCGTCACCTGGCCGTGACTCGGCCCCGGGTTAACCTCGGGTTACGTGGCTTTGACACGGTACCAGCCGGCCGGGCAGGCTTAAAGTACAGTGCGGCCATTTCGCTGATGTTTGACCTGTTATTCAACGACAGTGGGGATAACTATCTACGTTTGTATGATGCAAACATTATTGACGATAGCTTTGGCTATGACTTCCAGGTTCAGCGGGGCGCACATTTTGCCCAGCTGACCGGTGATACCGACCAACCTGAACAATTTGCCCAGGAATTGACGGCTATTTTACAGGATGCACCGGCCCAATTAAAGGCTGCTGAACCGCAATTTGTATTAGTCAAACAAGAGGCAATCGGACGAATTGTGGGGGCCATGAACTCGGTGGAAGCTATTGCTAATCAATACGATGGGCCTCTCTTCTCCGGAGCCACCATTTTCGACGAGTTGGCCATTCTGGAAAACTTGACGTTCGCTGATCTGCAAGAAGCCTCTGAGGCTTTCTTGTCAGCCAGCCAACAGACGATTCATACCATCCTGCCTTAAGGGGAGGTTAAGAATCGTTTAAATCCAGATTTATCGGCCCTCTGGCTAAAAATGCGCCAGTGCCTATGCTATACTGCTAATAGAGAAATTTTGAACAGGTGGAGAGTTTATAATGAGTGAAAATAAAATAACTTTGGGGAAAACGTTGCGTGACGCTCGGATTGCTAAGGGCTTTACCTTAGACGATTTGCAGCAAACGACGAAGATTCAAAAACGCTACCTCATCGCAATTGAAGACCAAAACTTTGATGAATTACCAGGGGACTTTTACGTTCGGGCGTTCATCAAGCAGTACGCGGACATGGTGGATCTGGACGGTGGCGAACTGTTGAAGCAATTCGACAGTACCTTGCCAAGCACCCAGACCCAAGAATATGTCGATAAGGTTAACGAAAACAATCCGGAAACCCGCTCACAACAGCGTAAGGTGGACGACCGTTACGTCAAACTACGGCGGACGGTACCAGTGATTGGTATCGTGATCGTGGTGTTAGCGGTGCTCCTCGGGATCTGGATGGCGGCGGCCCACAGTGGTAGCTCAACTAAGAAAGATAACGTCGACAGCAGTTCCGTCAGCGTTTCAGGTAGCTCCGAGAAGAAGACCAGTAGCTCGGCTAAGAGCAAGTCGTCTTCCAAGAAAGCTTCCTCCAAGAAGGTGACGAAGACGCCTGTGTTTAAGCAATTGAGCACGACGACTTCTGGCTCTACTTGGCAGGTTAAGAACGTTTCCTCTAAGCCTAAGTTGAAGTTGTCCGCTTCATCGAGTGCTTGGATGTCCGTCAGTGTTGCTGGGTCGACGGTTTGGCAGGGAACCTTGTCTGCCTCAACGTCACACAGCATGCGAATTCCAAGTTCCGCAACCAGTGTGACCTTCAACTTTGGGAATGCGCCGGCAACCAAGGTTAAAGTTGATGGCGAAACGTTCCACTTCAACTCTGCAACCAGTACCAGTGCTGCTTCAAGTACGTCCGATTCAACATCAACGGACACAACGAGTTCCAGCACGACGACTTCGTCGCAGGTTCAAGCAGTTACCCTAGAATTTAAATAAAGTAGAAGCGGGTCGGTCCGTGGCGGCCGACACGCTTTTTTGATGACAAGTTTTGGTATTTGAAGGAGGAAATTTCTGTGAACGTTCCAAATCGTTTGACCATTATTCGGATTATCTTAATCCCCGTTTTCTTGCTGTTACTGGTACTCCCACTGGACTGGGGGACGGTAACCTGGTTAGGAACGGCGATTCCGGTCACCCAAATCTTGGGCGCCTTGGTATTTGCCGTGGCTTCCATTACGGATTTCTTGGACGGTCAAATCGCCCGGCGTCAGCACCTGGTCACTAATTTCGGTAAGTTTGCCGATCCTTTGGCTGACAAGATGATTGTTATGACGGCCTTCATTCTCTTAGTGTCGATGGGGAAGGTTCCAGCCTGGGGTGTCGCAATCATTGTCTGCCGGGAGTTAGCCGTGACCGGCCTGCGTCTGATTGTCGTGGAAACCGGTGGCCGGGTCTTGGCTGCCGCTTGGCCGGGTAAGATTAAGACGACCACCCAAATGGTTGGGATTATTCTCCTCTTGCTTAACAACATTGGCTTTGGGGCAATCAACGTGCCAATGGCCCTGATCTTCTTCTACATTTGCCTCTTCTTCACCATTTACTCTGGTATCGATTATTTTGTACAAAACAAGCAGGTCTTCGCGGAATCTTCCGCCGAATAGGCCCGGCGAGCCCCCGTGAGTCATTAACGGGGGTTCTTGTGTCTAAAAAGATGATTTGGCACGAATAAACACGGCCATTTTACGGAGTTAACTAAGTCAGCATCGGAGGGATAGTATGCAGGCAGAAATTATTGCAGTGGGTACAGAAATTTTATTGGGACAGGTTGTCGACACTAACTCGGCGTTTATCGCGCGGGGACTGGCTTCCGCCGGCATCGAGGTTTATTATCATTCACTAGTGGGTGATAATGCCGATCGGTTGACCGCCGTGGTCACGCAGGCCCGGTCGCGCAGTGACTTGGTTGTGATCAGTGGTGGGTTAGGCCCGACTAAAGACGATCTGACCAAGCAGACCGTGGCGCATCTTCTAGGGGTTAAATTAGTTGAGGACGAGACGGCGATGGCGAAAATCCACCAGTACTTCCTCACGACGGGGCAGAAATTGACCCCTAATAATCGCCTACAGGCACTTTACCCGGATGGTAGCCTCCCACTGAAGAACCGAACTGGAATGGCTGTGGGTGCCTTCTATCAAGCACCTACGGGGGCAGATGTGATGTTACTCCCTGGGCCACCGAGTGAATTGGAACCAATGTTTCGTGAGGAAGCCTTGCCGGTCTTGAAGCACGCCTATCAACGAGAAGAATATTTGGTCTCAAAGGTTCTTCGCTTCTTTGGCATCGGGGAGTCTCAATTGGTCACGACCTTGGGTGACCTGATTGCCCAGCAAACCAATCCGACAATTGCGCCGTATGCCAAGGTAAATGAGGTGACGCTGCGATTGACGGCGACGGCTAGCAGTGAAGCCGCGGCGGGCGACCTGATCGATGGTCTAGTGACCTTGATTCGGCAGCGTGTCGGAGACTATCTCTATGGTTATGGCGATGATAACAGCTTGGCCAATGTGGTGGTTCACGGGTTGATCGACCGCAAGCTGACCATTACGGCGGCCGAGAGCCTGACTGCGGGTGAATTTCAGAGCGCGTTGGGCGATATCGCCGGCGTCTCGGCGGTATTTCCGGGAGGCTTCGTGACCTATGCGAATGAAGCCAAGCATGCGCTTTTAGGTATCCCGAATGCGATTATTGATACTGAGGGTGTGGTCAGTGCGGCTACGGCGAAACGCATGGCTGAAGGGGCGCGGCAACGACTCGATACCGATCTGGCGTTGAGCTTCACCGGTGTCGCCGGACCGGATACCCTGGAAGGACAACCGGCCGGAACCGTTTGGTTGGGATTGGCCCAACGGGGACAAGATCCCCAAGCTAAGTTGGTTCATCTAACGGGTAATCGCGATAAGATTCGGGCCAGAACGGTTCTCTTAGGACTAGATTGGATTCGCCGAACACTTGGATTTTAGATTAGGGGAACTTTTGTTCTGTTTTTGCTTGCAATTTTAGATTGAAGCCGGTATAGTGTTACTAGAATATGAAGCACTCAAGGAGGATTCAAATGGCTGACGAACGACAAGCGGCGCTGGATAAAGCGCTGAAGAAAATTGAAAAAGACTTTGGTAAAGGGTCCATCATGCGGCTAGGGGACAATACGAACATGCAGGTGGAAACCGTGCCTTCTGGATCGTTAGCCCTGGACGTAGCATTAGGTGTCGGAGGCTATCCTCGTGGCCGAATCGTTGAAATTTATGGACCTGAATCTTCCGGTAAAACGACGGTGGCATTACACGCCGTTGCCGAGGTCCAAAAACGCGGGGGTACTGCGGCTTATATCGATGCTGAAAATGCCTTGGACCCTGCCTATGCAACGGCCCTAGGTGTTGATATCGACAGCTTGCTACTCTCACAACCAGATACTGGTGAACAAGGGTTGGAAATTGCCGATGCCCTGATTTCCAGTGGTGCCGTGGATATCGTGGTTGTTGACTCTGTCGCAGCCTTGGTGCCACGAGCCGAAATCGAAGGGGAAATGGGAGACGCTCACGTGGGTCTGCAAGCCCGGATGATGTCTCAAGCCCTGCGTAAGTTGTCTGGTTCCATTAACAAGACGAAGACGATTGCGCTCTTCATTAACCAAATTCGTGAAAAAGTTGGGGTTATGTTTGGTAACCCTGAAACTACGCCTGGTGGACGGGCCCTGAAGTTCTATGCCACGGTGCGTTTGGAAGTTCGGCGTGCTGAACAGATCAAGGACGGGACCGATGTTATTGGTAACCGGACGCGGATCAAGGTTGTGAAGAACAAGGTGGCTTCACCATTCAAACGGGCTGAAGTCGACATCATGTATGGCCAAGGGATCTCACAAACTGGTGAGCTCTTGGATATGGCGGTTGAGAAGGATATCGTGGATAAGAGCGGGTCTTGGTACTCTTATGGCGAAGACCGGATTGGTCAAGGACGTGAAAATGCCAAACAATACCTGGCTGACCATGCCGACATGATGGCCGAAATTAACACCCGGGTACGTAAGGCCTACGGTGTTAGCGTTGATGGTGACGAACCAGAGACACCGGCTAAAGACAAAGATCAAAAGGCCTCTAAGGACAGCAAGACGGCGTCCAAGAAAGGGTCACAACAAATTGAATTAACGCCCGGCAAGCCACAAGGCAAGTAGGGATTTAACCGTTCACGCTGGTGCAGAGACGCCAGCGTGATTTTTTGTGTTCCCAATCAAGGAGTTTAGTTGACAGCGTTCACGGCAACCATTAAAATTGAGGTTGTGTCAGTAATCATAACAACATCTTGAAAAGTCTGATTTTAAATTAGTCATTTTTGATGATGCGGAGGTGGAATCATGAGTGGAATCATGACTGTTCCAACTATAATCCTCGCAATCATCGCTATCGTTGTTGGTGTTGTGGGCGGGTATTATTATCGTAAATCTGTCCATGAACGCAAGCTAGATGCCGCTAAGTACACCGCAAAAGGTGTGTTAGCGGAAGCGCAGAAGCAAGCTGAGACGGCTACTAAAGAGGCCTTGTTAGAGGCCAAAGAAGACAGCCACAAGTATCGGGCGGAAGTCGAAACAGAGCTGAAAGAACGTCGTGCCGAAGTTCAGAAGCAAGAGGACCGTTTGATTCAACGAGAAGAGTCACTGGACCGGAAAGATAACTCTCTGGAAAAGCGTGAGAACTCCTTGAATCGCCGAGACAAAAAGCTCAGTGCTGAAGAACAAAATTTAGCTAAGAAACAGCAACAGGCAGACTCACTGATTGAAAAACGACAGGCAGCGGTTGAAACCGTTGCGGCGTTATCCCAGGAAGATGCACGTGACCTGATCATCTCAGAGGCAAAGACCTCTCTGGCCGGGGAACGGGCAAAAATGATTCAAGAAAGCGAAGAGACGGCTCGTAAGACGGCCCAGGCTAATGCAAAGGACCTGATTGTCTCTGCCATTCAACGGAGTGCCGCTGATATGGTAACAGAAACGACGATTACCGTTGTGACGTTGCCTAATGACGACATGAAGGGCCGAATTATCGGTCGTGAAGGACGGAACATTCGGACTCTGGAAACATTGACCGGGATTGATTTAATTATCGATGATACGCCGGAAGCAGTCGTCTTGAGTGGCTTTGACCCCTTACGGCGAGAAGTTGCCAAGATTGCATTGGAGAAATTGATTCAAGACGGGCGGATTCATCCAGCTCGGATTGAGGAAATGGTGGCAAAAGCCAAGAAAGAACTGGACGAACGTGTCCGGGAGATTGGTGAGCAAACGACCTTTGATCTTGGGATTCACTCGATGCATCCCGAATTGGTCAAGGCTGTTGGCCGCTTGAATTTCCGAATTTCTCATGGGCAGAATGCTTTGGCCCATTCAGTCGAGGTTGCCAAGATCACTGGGGTATTGGCTGCTGAATTAGGTGAGGATGTCACGTTAGCAAAACGTGCAGGATTATTACATGATATTGGCCGTGCTGCGGAACACGAGGATGACAATTCGTACATCACGACAGGGATGGAACTGGCGAAGAAATATCGTGAGAGTTCCGTCGTTGTGAATGCCATTGCCGCTCAAGCAGATGGAACGGCTTCGCAATCTGTGATTGCGGAACTGGTAGGGACTGCCGACATTATCTCGGCTACCCGTCCAGGCGCACGCTCAGATACATTAGAGAGCTACATTCACCGCTTAGACAAGCTGGAAACCATCGCCAATGCATTTGACGGTGTGGATCATAGCTTTGCCATTCAAGCGGGACGTGAAGTTCGCGTCATCGTGCGGCCAGAGAAGATTTCCGATACGGATGCCGTTGTCTTGGCACGAGACATCAAGAAGCAAATTGAAGGCGACCTGGATTATCCAGGTCACGTCAAAGTTTCCGTCATCCGGGAAGTCCGGTCAGTTGAATATGCGAAATAAGTCAGAGAAGCTAGGCCAATTGTGGTCCTAGCTTTTTTACGTCATTAGGGGTTAATCCATGGTAAAATAGACCGTATGCAATTGACAGAATTGAATGAAGCGGCTTGAGTCGTGCTTGGCTATGCCAGCTAAGCGATTCGAACCGATTGAATAGACTGAAAAAATGATTGGGTAAGACCGATCAACGAGGGCCCATTAGGGGTCACAGATAGGGGAACGAAGATGCGTATTCTTTTTGTTGGTGACGTTGTTGGAAATATCGGTGTGGACATGATTCACGAGTACCTACCGCAATTAAAACGGGACTTAAAGCCCCAAGTCACCATCGTCAATGGGGAAAATTCAACCCCAGTTGGGCGTGGTATTAGTCAAAGTATTTACAAGCAACTGCTTAAGGATGGGGCCGACGTGGTCACTATGGGGAACCATACGTGGGATAACGCCGAACTCTATGACTTTATTGGGGGCGCCAATCGCCTGGTTCGACCCGCTAACTTTCCTGGTGAGAACACACCGGGACAAGGTTGGACGAAGGTTAAGGTTAACCAACAAGTCTTAGCGGTGGTCAACATGCAGGGCCGAGTCTTCATGAACCCCATGGACGATCCCTTTGCGACGATGAAGGATCTCCTGCCGGAATTGGATACCGACTTTGTCTTTGTCGACTTCCATGCCGAGACAACGAGTGAGAAGCGGGCCTTCGCCATGCGTTATGACGGTCAGCTTTCCGCAGTCGTTGGGACCCATACCCACGTTCAAACCAGTGATGCCCAAGTGTTGAAACACGGGACGGCTTTCTTGACGGAAGTTGGAATGACTGGTCCGGCCGACAGTGTCCTTGGGATGCAGGCCGACAGTGTGATCGAACGCTTTGAAAATCAACGACCAACGCGCTATACCGTTCAAGAAAAAGGGGCGGGACTCTTATCCGGTTGTGTCATTGACTTAAACGATAAGACTGGCCATGCCTCACGGATTCGGCCGATCTTAATCAGCCCGCAACACCCGTACCAAAGCTAGAGTTACTGAAAGGATGAACCAATTTTCATGACGAAAACGACGCCCATGATGGCCCAATATCAGAAAATTAAAGATCAGTACCCAGATGCCTTTTTGTTTTATCGGCTCGGGGACTTTTATGAAATGTTCAATGAGGATGCGGTAAAGGGATCTCAGATCTTGGAGCTGACCCTGACGACTAGAAGTCACAGTGCCAAGAACCCAATCCCCATGTGTGGGGTACCACATAAGGCGGTTCAGAGCTACATCGACATTCTCGTGGACCAAGGCTACAAGGTCGCCATTTGTGAGCAGATGGAAGATCCCAAGTTAGCCAAGGGCATGGTAAAGCGTGAGGTCATTCAGCTGGTGACACCCGGGACACAGACCGACACCGGTGCGGCTGGGGCCAAACGAAACAACTATCTGACAGCCCTGACCCTCACTAGTCCGACAAACTTTGGCCTGGCGTATACCGACCTGTCGACCGGGGAACTCAAGGCCGCCGAGATTCAGGGCGATGATGCCGTAGTCAATGAGCTCATGGGTTTGCAGACCAAAGAAGTTGTGGTCGATGACACGGTGCCAGAGGCGTTACGTGCCCGGTTGAAACAGCTAGGGATGATGATTTCTAAGCAGCTTGAGGTCCAAGAAAGTGCTGAACTAAGTTATGTCCAGCAGGACCTAAAGACGGCCCCACTTCAGCGGGTTGTGGCTGTGTTAGTAACCTACGTCACGGTGACCCAGAAGCGAAGTCTGGCCCATTTACAACGCGCGGTGGCCTATCAACCGGCGTCATTTTTGAAGATGGATCATTCCTCACAGACCAACCTCGAGATTACCCAGAACTTGCGGACGAAGAAGAAGTCCGGAACCTTACTCTGGTTACTGGATGAAACCAAGACGGCTATGGGGGGACGACTCCTCAAACAATGGCTGGATCGCCCACTGATTGACCGGAAAGCCATCGAGACTCGTCAGGCCAAGGTTGGTGTGCTCCTAGATCATTACTTTGAACGAAGCAATCTCCAAGCCGAATTGGTCAAGGTCTATGACCTGGAGCGATTGGCCGGACGCGTTGCCTTTGGGAGCGTCAACGGACGCGATCTGATTCAACTGCAGACGTCTCTAGAGCAGGTACCACAGATTGAACACACGATTGCGGATCTGGGCGAGAGTGTCTTCGATGAAACCTTGAAACACTTGGATCCTGTAGAGGACGTGGCCGCCGCCATTCGCGCGGCAATTGTGCCTGAACCGCCGCTTTCCGTCACAGACGGTGGCGTGATTCGTGACGGCTACAACGACCAGCTGGACCAGTACCGCGATGCCATGCGTCATGGTAAGAATTGGTTGGCCGAGTTGGAGGCTCACGAACGCGAAGTTACCGGGATTAACAACCTCAAAATTGGGTACAATCACGTCTTCGGGTACTACATCGAGGTCACGAAGGTTAACCTCAGCAAGCTTCCCACGGATCGTTATGAACGAAAGCAAACGTTAACGAATGCCGAACGGTTCTCAACACCAGAATTAAAGGAAAAAGAAAGCTTCATCTTAGAGGCTGAAGAAAAGTCAGTTGCCTTAGAATACCAACTCTTCACCACCTTACGTGAGACCGTTAAGCAGGCCATCAAGCGCCTCCAAAAGTTAGCGGCCATCATTGCTAGTTTGGACGTTCTTCAGAGTTTTGCCGTGGTCAGTGAAGATTATCATTTTGTGAAACCAGAACTGGTTACCGGCCACGATCTCGAGATTAAGCAAGGTCGGCATCCCGTGGTTGAAAAGGTCTTGGGTCGCCAATCCTACGTGCCTAACGACGTTCGCATGAACGACGACACCAATATTCTCCTAATCACCGGACCCAATATGTCAGGGAAGAGTACCTACATGCGTCAGTTAGCCCTCACGGTTATCATGGCCCAGATGGGGTGTTTCGTTCCGGCCGAGGCCGCTCAGATGCCAATCTTTGACCAGATTTTCACACGAATTGGGGCTGCCGATGACTTAATTTCCGGTCAAAGTACCTTCATGGTGGAAATGCAGGAAGCCAACCGAGCCTTAAGTCACGCCACTGCCAACAGCCTCATTCTCTTTGATGAGATTGGGCGGGGGACGGCGACCTATGATGGAATGGCCTTGGCTCAGGCGATTATCGAATACGTTCATAACCGTGTCCATGCCAAGACGCTGTTCTCAACCCACTATCATGAACTAACAGCTCTGGAAGATTCCTTGAAACAGCTGCGCAACGTTCACGTCGGGGCCGTTGAACAAGATGGTGATCTGGTCTTCTTACATCAGATGCAACCAGGTCCGGCCGACAAGTCGTATGGGATTCACGTGGCTAAGTTGGCGGGGATGCCTGAACAGCTTTTGAAACGTGCGGATGTCATTTTAACTGATCTGGAAGAATCCGCGGCGGAAAAGCCGGTTGTGGCCACGCCAGCGGCAGACAGCACGCCGGAAGAAACGTCACAGGAGTCGACGCCAGTTCATGCGCCGGCTACTAGTGAGGAGACCGCTGAGCCAGAGCCAATCGATGGGGATGATCAGCAACTCTCACTCTTTACGGATGAACCCGAGGTCACCCCAGCGCAGGCCAAGGTGATTGATCAACTCAGTCACTTGAACCTGATGGGGATGACGCCAATGGACGTCATGAGTCAGGTCTATAAATGGCAACAAAAACTCTCAAAATAGAGATGAAAGGAAGGAACGCTAATGGCTAAGATTCATGAACTAGCTTCGGTATTGGCCGATCAGATTGCGGCGGGTGAAGTGGTTGAACGACCGGCATCCGTGGTTAAGGAATTGGTAGAAAATGCCGTGGATGCGCACAGTACGCAGATTGATATCACGGTGGAAGAGGCTGGGTTACAGCGCATTAGCGTCGTCGATGACGGGGATGGCATTGCGGATGAAGATACAGAGATGGCCTTCAAACGTCACGCCACCAGTAAGATTACTGATCGACGAGACCTCTTTCGTATCAAGTCTCTGGGGTTCCGAGGCGAAGCCTTGCCTAGTATTGCGTCTGTCGCCGACGTGACCCTAACCACCTCAACCGGTGGGGTCGGGACCATGATTCACAATGTGGGCGGTATTATTCAGGAACACAGCGCCGCTGAGGCTCGTAAGGGAACCACGGTGACCGTCAAAGATCTCTTTGGTAATGTCCCGGCACGGCTAAAATACCTCAAGTCACCGGCCACCGAGTTGGCCCGGATTACGGATATCGTGAATCGGTTGGCGCTGAGCTATCCCGAGATTGCGTTTTCGCTGGTGCATAACGGCCGAGAGCTCACGAGAACGGCGGGTCGTGGCGATCTCCAGCAGGTGATTGCCGGGATCTACGGCGTGCAGAGTGCCCGTAAAATGGTGGCTATCAAGGGCGACAATTCGGACTTCAAGGTGGCAGGTTACGTCAGCCTACCGGAATTGACCCGGGCTAGCCGGCAATACATTTCGATCCTGCTCAACGGGCGGTTCATTCATAACTTCCAGTTGAGCAAGGCCCTCATTGCCGGGTATGGGTCTAAGCTGATGGTGGGGCGTTATCCGATTGCCGTTTTGACGATTACGATGGATCCACTGTTAGTGGACGTGAACGTTCATCCCACGAAACAGGAGGTCCGTATCAGCCAAGAACCAGAGTTAATGCAACTGATTCAAAAGACCGTCTTCGATCGACTCTCACGGGAGAATCTGATTCCGGATGCCTATGGGGAATTGCCCCAGAAAAAACGCGAGGACGATCACACAGACCAATTGAATATGGCCTTAAATGATGCCTCAACGAAGTATCCGTTAGAGTCCGCTGCAACGCGAGTGGAACGGGCCGAACCAACGCCACCAATTCAGACGTCACAACCCAGGGTGTCAACACCAGCGGATAAAGGGCCACAACCCCTGCAGACACCGGAAGAGGTGCCCGTCGAGCCGGTGGTGGTTCACCAGCGGTCTGACTTTGCGACACCAGCGCTGAAGGCTTTTGATGAGAAATATCGGCAGGAACAACCGGCGGCACCACTGGGCAATAGTCGTTCGGCGGAACAGCCCGTGGCGAGTCAACCTTTAACGGCGCCGGAGCCCGATCCTAATGTGCCGCGCTTCCCTAAGTTGCGGTACCTGGGGCAGGTTCATGGGACCTATCTATTAGCGGAGGCTGATGAGGGACTGTACCTGATCGACCAACATGCTGCCCAGGAACGGGTCAACTACGAGTACTACCGTCAGGCGATCGGTGAGGTTAGTGACGATGAACAACGGTTACTTGTCCCGATTGTGTTGGATTATCCGACGACCGACATCTTGGATCTTAACGCCCACTTGGAAACGTTAGCCAGTGTTGGCATCCGGCTGGAATCGTTTGGACCAAATAGTTTTATCGTTCACGAACATCCAACTTGGTTCAAGGCCGGGCAAGAGGAAGATACAATTAAGGAAATGGTCGACTGGGTCTTAAAGGATGGGAAGATTTCGGTGGCGGCTTTCCGCGAGAAGACGGCCATCATGATGAGTTGTAAACGAGCCATCAAGGCCAACCATCATCTTGACGATCAGCAGGCCCGAGCCTTACTAGTCAAGCTGGCAACCGCTGAGAATCCCTTCAATTGTCCTCATGGGCGGCCGGTTTTGGTTCATTTTACGGACCAAGACTTACAACGCCTCTTCAAGCGAATCCAAGATCCGCATCACAGTGGTGACGACTGGGGTGAATAACTCTGCCGAAGTTGCCGGCAATGTGGTACAATTTGAGGAGCAAACATATGTTTCCTAAAGGAGAAGAGACGCCTCATGTATGAATACCTTCATGGCACCATTACGGCGGTAACCCCGACTCACGTGGTTATTGACGTGAATGGCGTTGGCTACCTGGTCAATACCGCCAACCCATACCGTTATCAGGTGGGGATCACCCCCGTGACGGTTTACGTTTACCAGGCGGTGAGCGATTCGGCTCAAACGCTGTACGGGTTCGCCGATTATGATGAAAAACAACTATTTTTGAAATTAATTAATGTTAATGGTATCGGACCGAAGAGTGCCTTAGCTATCTTGGCTAATCCCGATCACCAAGGCCTGATGCAAGCGATTCGGACCAACGATGTCAGCTTTCTCACGAAGTTTCCTGGCGTAGGGAAGAAGACGGCGGGACAGATTGTCTTGGACCTTCAGGGCAAGCTCGACGACCTGGCGTCACCAGCGAGTCAGGACCTCTTTACGCCAGAAGTGGCGGGGGATGGCAGTGTCAGTCCAGAACTCAGCGACGCCTTAGCGGCCCTGGATGCTCTGGGTTATCGGCCAGCAGCAGTCAAGAAAATTACGCCCAAGCTCAAGCAATTTGCCGGAAGCAATACCAACGATTATCTCAGTGAGGGCTTACGCCTGCTGACCAAGTAAACTTGAAAGGAGGCCACAAACATGGCTGATGATGACGAACGACTAGTCTCACCGGAACCCGCCGACGAGGGGGAAGATTCGATTGAAAAATCCCTTCGCCCCCAGACCTTGCAGCAATACATTGGTCAGGATCCGATTAAGCACGAGCTCCGGGTTTATATTCAGGCCGCTAAACAACGGGAAGAGTCATTGGACCACGTCCTGTTGTACGGGCCTCCTGGACTAGGGAAGACCACCATGGCAATGGTGATTGCCAACGAAATGGGCGTGCAGATTCGCACGACCAGTGGCCCAGCCATCGAGAAGCCCGGCGACCTGGTGGCTCTGTTAAACGAACTCCAACCCGGGGACATTCTCTTTATTGATGAAATTCACCGGTTGCCCAAGATTGTCGAGGAAATGTTGTACTCCGCAATGGAAGACTTCTATATCGATATCGTGGTTGGTCAGGGACCAACTGCCCATCCGGTGCACTTTCCACTGCCACCGTTTACCTTAATTGGGGCAACGACGCGGGCTGGTCTCTTGTCGGCACCGCTCCGAGATCGCTTCGGAATCGTGGAACACATGGCTTACTACCGCACGGAAGATCTCCAGGAAATTGTTCAGCGTTCAGCGGCCATCTTCAATACCACGATTGCGACTGAGGGGGCGCACGAGATTGCCTTGCGGTCACGTGGAACGCCGCGGATTGCGAACCGTTTGTTGAAACGGATTCGTGATTTTGCCGAGGTGTCGCCCGACCACTCGACGATTGATGTGGCGATTGTTGATCACGCCTTGACCCTACTTCGCGTGGATTCGGCGGGGTTAGACCGCACGGATATCAAGTTACTGCGCACCATGATTGACTACTATGATGGGGGCCCAGTGGGTCTTGGAACGTTGGCAGCCAATGTGGGTGAGGAGACGGAGACCGTGGCGGCCATGTATGAGCCGTACCTCTTACAACGCGGTTATCTGAAACGAACGGCTCGCGGACGAGTCGTCACCGCCGCCGGCTATGAACATCTCGGAATTGAAATGCCGCATCACGACTAATAAAATGGCGGTATTAGGTGTTTGGCGGTTCTTTTAGAAATAATTGGACGGAACCCTTTGATTCTGGTAGAGTTGTTCAATAGAGATAAAATGAAGGAGTGAATGAGTGTGTTTGGAAATTTGACAGTTGCTGCTGCTAAGGGCAGTTCGTTACCAACCATTGCAATTTTAGTTGTATTCTTAGTTTTGATGTACTTTATCATGGTGCGTCCACAACAAAAGCAACAAAAGAAGCACCGTGAAATGATGAGCCAATTAAAGAAGGGTGACCACGTGGTTACCATCGGCCGTTTGCATGGGGTTATTGATGAAATCAACGACGCCGACAAGACCGCTACGCTTGATTGTGACGGGATCTTCTTGACGTTTGATCTTCGTGCCATTTCCGCCGTGTCTGCTCAAGGCCCACAAGCCGTTGCAGCACCCGCAGAAAAAGAAGCCGAAGAAACGCCAGCAGAATCAACTGATGCTGAAGCTAAGACGGATGATGTTGAAACGTCTGACTCCGACAGCGACGCTGAATAAGCTTATCGAACGACCCCTATAGGTGGAGGTCGTTTTTTTTCGCCTAAAATTCCATTTGGTCGCAAACATTTTCGTTGCCGGCAAACGTACGTTTGGATATAATTTAAGTATTAACGACAGGGCGTACCAGTCTGTGGGAGGAGGGAATTCGAATGGAACTGACCGATCAACAGAAGCAACGCAAGATTATCCACGTCGACATGGATGCCTTCTACGCCTCGATTGAAGAACGGGACCATCCCGAATTCAAAGGGCATCCGTTGATCATTGCCCAGGATCCCCGCAAGACTGGGGGCCGGGGCGTGGTGGCGACCGCAAACTATGTGGCGCGTCAGGCGGGGGTTCACTCCGCGATGAGTGCCAGTGAGGCCCTTAAGCTGAGTCCTAAGGCAATCTTTCAGACGCCAAACTTTCCGTTATATCGGCAGGTGTCGGACCAGATTCACGCCATTTTCCATGAATACACCGATAAAATTGAAACGGTGGCCTTCGATGAAGCCTACCTCGATGTGACCGAGAACAAGCATCACCTGCACTCGGCGGTTCAGGTGGCCCATGCCATTCAAACGGAAATCTTCGATCAGACCCACCTAACTTGTTCAACCGGGATTTCTTACAGTAAATTTCTGGCTAAAGAGGCCTCGGACTTTCGCAAGCCGGTGGGGGTCAGTGTCATCATGCCCGAAGAAGCCCATGATTTTCTGATGGCCCTGCCGATCGAACGGTTTCGTGGGGTAGGAAAGAAAACTGTGCCCAAGATGTATGATCTCGGCATTCGTAATGGGGCCGACCTTTACCAACGCAGTCAACTTAGTTTGATTCACGATTTTGGCAAATTCGGTTATATCCTCTACCAACGGGTACGAGGGATTGATGACCGACCCGTCGAGTATCAACGAGAGCGCAAGTCCATTGGGAAGGAACGCACCTATGGCCCGCCACTGACGACAATGGGGGAGGTCGAGGCTCAGTTGCGGTACTTGGCCAATCTGGTGGCCGAGGCCATGCGTCAGAAACAACGCCATGGCAAGACGCTTGTGTTGAAACTACGGGACAGCGAATTCAATACGGTGACGCGGCGGGTGACTCAGGCAGACTTTATTGCGAACGATGCCGACCTTTACTACGATTTGGCCTTAGAAATTTACCATGAAGTGGCGCGATCCGATGAGGAGGTTCGCCTCCTAGGCATCACGTTGACGGGACTGGCACCACTGGCATTTGAAAACATCACACTGCCTTTATTTGGCGATCACCCAGTAAAATGATCGACTTCCTTTGATATTACCCCGTAAAACTTGTATACTGAAACGCGGTATCGACGCGATTAGGTCGACAAATCGGATAGAGAATGGGTGAACATTTATGGCTATTGAAGCTGCCATCTTAGAACAAATTAAAAAATTCAAAACAATTATTATTCACCGTCATCAGCGACCAGATCCCGATTGTATCGGGGCTCAGCTGGCTTTACGGGACATTCTCCGTGCTAGTTTTCCGGAGAAGGCCATCTATGCGGTGGGCAAACACTATCCAGGATTCGACTGGATGGGGCAAGCTGACCAGGACGTGAGTGATGATGTCTATCAGGATGCGTTGGTTATTGTCGTGGATACTGCCAATCAACCACGAGTTGACGACGAACGCTGGCAGACTGGGGCTGAGGTGATCAAGATTGATCATCATCCTAATGAAGATGCTTTTGGGGATCTCCAATGGGTCTTGGACCAGGCGTCCAGCACGTCCGAAATTATTTATGACTGGTTCGCCGTTAACCAGACTGATCTGGTGATGCCAGACGATGCTGCTCGACTACTTTATGCCGGCATTGTCGGGGACACGGGACGTTTCATGTATCCCGCCACTTCGGCGAACACGATGGCTGTTGCGGGCAAACTCATGACCTATGACTTCTCCGCAACGACGGTCAACCAGGCCGAAGATGAAGTGTCACCGGCCGTGGCCAAGCTATCGGCTTACGTTTATCAGAACCTGACTATCTTGCCAAGTGGGGCGGCTTACCTGAAGCTCAGTGACGAAGTGGTGGAACCCTTCGGCCTGGGTACCGGGGACTCAACGTCTGCGGTGGTGCCACTACCTGGTAAGATTACGACGGTGGTTGCTTGGGCCATCTTTGTAGAATCGAAAGACCATACGTACCGGATTCGGTTACGGTCTAAGGGCCCATCCATCAATGGATTGGCGAAGGCTCATGGCGGTGGCGGACACGCGCTGGCCAGTGGGGCTTCGGCCAAGGACCAAGCCGAGATCGACCAGGTTATCCACGAGCTCGATGAGTTAGTGGCTAACGATAAAGGAGAAAATGAATGACCGCAAATTTTAAGCAATTCAACCTGCAGCCGTACTTAATGACGGCCTTGCAAAAGATTGGCTTCACCGAACCAACACCGGTGCAAGCTAAATTAATCCCCGTGATTGCCTCGGGGAAAGATGTGGTTGGCCAATCCCAAACTGGGAGTGGTAAGACTCATACTTTTTTACTGCCAATTTTTAATCAATTAACGTCAGAAAACCAGGTTCAAGCCGTCATTACGACGCCTAGCCGGGAACTGGCTTACCAAATTCACGCCGCTGCCGAACAACTGGCCGCCGAAGCCCCATTTGAAATTCGGATTGGGAACTACGTCGGGGGAACTGATAAGCAGCGTCAAGTGAACAAATTACACCATTATCAACCACAACTTGTGATTGGGACTCCCGGTCGGGTACAGGATTTAATCCAATCAAAGGCCTTAGATGTCCATACCACGCGTCAATTTATCGTCGATGAAGCCGATATGACGTTGGACCTTGGTTTCTTAGACCAAGTCGATAAGATTGCTAGTCGGATGCCAAGCCACCTGCAAATGATGGTGTTCTCCGCAACGATCCCCCAACGACTCGATCCATTCTTGAAGAAGTATATGAATCACCCCGTTATCGAAGAAATTCCAACGGCCACGGTGATCTCATCCACGATCGATAACTGGTTAATTTCAACCAAGGGTCAAAACCGAAATCAATTGATTTACCAATTGATCACGATGGGTGAACCCTACCTGGTGCTGATCTTTGCCAATACCAAGGATCGTGTCGAACAGATCCATGACTTCCTGAAGGCACAAGGCCTGAAGGTTGCCATGATTCATGGGGGCATCAAGCCACGTGAACGGAAGCGGGTCATGCGTGAAGTGAAGAACCTCCAGTACCAATTCGTTGTCGCAACCGACTTGGCTGCCCGGGGCATTGATATCGATGGGGTCTCCCACGTCATCAATGATGATGTGCCTGAAGATCTTGATTTCTTCATTCACCGAGTTGGCCGGACAGGTCGTCAGGGGATGCCAGGAACGGCAATCACCCTGTATACACCTGATGAGGAAGCCAAGATTGCCGAAATTGAAAAGATGGGCATTAAGTTCCAGCCTAAGCGGATCAGTAACGGCGAAATTGTCGATTCCTATGACCGGAATCGACGGACCCAACGGCGCAAGAGTACCCAAAAACTGGACCCATCACTGATTGGTTACGTGATGAAAAAGAAGAAGAAGATCAAGCCTGGTTACAAGCACCAAATCAAGCAAGAAATTCATCGTCGTAAGGACCAGGAAAAGCGGGTTGCTGCCCGTCAGAGTGCCCGAAACGAACGGAAACGTCGCAAGCGCGAGTCAGATCGTTACCAATAAAATTAACGGTAATTGCCTGCGGCAAGCAGAAATTCCGCCGCTGTGGGGACCGCTTGTAGCCAAAGAGCGGGCTTCCAGCTCGGTTTGAAACCTCACCAAATTCAGGTGAGGTTCCAAACACGTCCACGGTGTAAGACCGGGAAGAAACAATCGCCCGGCCTAACGCCGTTATCACGGCGGGCTCTATTCCTGCTTGCCTTCGGCTAGGTTAATTTTTGAGGAAACTTTGTTTATGTATGACAGTTACTGATAGGCAAAGACGTTAGTTGCCTCATTCAGACTGGATGACATAATTGTTGAAAAAATGTGATTGAATAGGCTCTATGTCAGCCGTAGGGTTGGTGAACATGGGCTCAGCTGTGGGAATTCTCTTAGCGGTTTACCGCTTAGAGAATTGGTGCCCTTGAGACTCGTTCTTGGAGGCTTAAGGGCAAGTCCAGAGACCGCACTTTGGCTCTGGGCGTCCGCCCTCAGCGTTCCAGCCCATGTTCACCAGCCCGAAGGCGCTGGACAACGCCAGTCTCTTTGAATCAACATATTCACTGTCGAATATTGACAAGGCGGCGGTGGCCACCTATAATTTCAAATGGACAACAATTAAATAAAACTTTGAGGATATGCCGCGTCTGACCGTCTTTCAGAAACGTTTTGGCTGTTGTGAAAAACGATTCGGTCTGATGTCGGTGCTCCCTCAGTAACATCGCGACTCAGCGTTATGAGTTTAAGAGGTAAACGATTAAAACATCGTTGCAAGTAAAGTGGTACCGCGCTTCGGCGTCTTTACGGGCAACGGTGTTTTTTATACTTTTTTGGAGGTATTAAGAGATGAAAGACCTAAGTAGCAGTCAAATTCGCCAGATGTACCTGGACTTTTTCCAGTCCAAGGGCCACACGATCGAACCCAGTGCATCCCTAGTTCCTAAGGATGACCCATCGTTGTTATGGATCAACTCTGGGGTTGCGACCATGAAGAAATACTTCTCCGGCCAGGTTGTGCCAGAGAATCCACGGTTAACCTCTTCACAGAAGAGTATCCGGACTAATGATATTGAAAACGTGGGGAAGACTGCCCGTCACCACACGTTATTTGAAATGCTCGGGAACTTCTCCGTGGGAGATTACTTCAAGAAAGAAGCGATCACTTGGGCGTGGGAACTCCTGACGTCACCCGATTGGTTTGGCTGGGATCCAGATAAACTGTACATGACCGTTTATCCTAAGGATACCGACGCCAAGGCTGACTGGGAGGCTGCCGGTGTGGCCCCTGACCACATCATTGCCGCGGAAGATAACTTCTGGGATATTGGTGAGGGTCCTTCGGGTCCTGACTCCGAAATTTTCTATGATCGTGGCGAATCCTTTAACAATTTGGCCGACGACGATCCTGAAAACTATCCTGGTGGGGAAAACGAACGTTACCTTGAGGTGTGGAACATTGTGTTCTCCCAATTCAACCATGAGCCAGATGGCACTTACAAGCCACTGCCCCGGAAGAACATTGATACGGGGATGGGTCTCGAACGGGTCGTTTCCATTTTCCAAAATGCCAAGACCAACTTTGAAACCGACTTGTTCTTGCCAATTATCGAAAAGACTGCAGAACTCAGTGATGGCAAGAAGTATGGTGCCAATCATGAGGACGACGTGTCCTTTAAGGTGATTGCCGACCATGCCCGGGCGATTACCTTTGCCATTGGTGATGGGGCCTTACCTGGAAACGAAGGCCGCGGTTACGTGATCCGTCGTCTGATTCGGCGGGCCATTGTTAACGGCCAAAAGCTGGGTATTGAAGGGGCCTTCCTGGACCAATTAGTGCCAGTGGTTGGTAAAATTATGCAATCCTACTATCCAGACGTGCTCAAACAAAGCGACTATATCGCTAAGGTTGTGCGTTCTGAAGAAGATCGTTTTGGCGAAACGTTGGACGGCGGATTAACACTGTTGAACAGTTTGATTGCCGATCTGAAGAAGCAGGGTGACAGCCAGATTGCTGGTCCCGATGCCTTCAAGCTCTACGATACGTACGGTTTTCCGGTTGAATTAACCGAAGAATATGCCGACGATCAAGGAATCACGGTGGATGTTGACGGCTTCAAGGCCGAAATGCAGAAGCAAAAGGATCGTGCCCGTAACGCACGGGGTAAGCAAAAGGCCATGGGCCTGCAACACGACCTGTTAATCAACGTGACGACGCCTAGCGAATACGTGGGTTACACGCAATTGGCAACGACCAGCACGTTGACGGAATTAGTTGTTGATGACCAACTGGCCGATGAAGCCACGACGGGAACAGTCGAAGCCATGTTCGACAAGACACCATTCTACGCCGAAATGGGTGGTCAAGTTGCTGATAAGGGTGACATCCTGGATGAAGCCGGACACGTGGTTGCCCACGTTGCCGACGTGCAACATGCGCCTAATGGTCAGAACTTGCATACGTTAACGGTGGTTGCACCTTTGAAGAAGGGGGCCACTTACCAGCTCAAGGTTGATACGGTCTTCCACAGCAAGGTTGAAAAGAACCATACCGCAACCCACCTGTTGGATAAGGCCTTACGTGAAGTCTTTGGGGAACATACCCAACAAGCCGGTTCACTGGTTGAAGGGGATTACTTGCGGTTTGACTTTACTCACTTTGGTCAGGTTGATCCTGCCGACTTGGCTAAGGCCGAAGCCATCGTCAATGAGAAGATCTTCGCTGAACTTCCCGTAACGACGGTCGAAACTGACATTGAATCCGCTAAAAAGATGGGCGCTATTGCCCTCTTCAGTGAGAAGTACGGTAAGGTGGTTCGTGTCGTCAGTGCCGGCGATTTCGTCACTGAATTCTGTGGTGGGAACCACGTGAAGAACACCAACGAGATTGGTCTGTTCAAGATTACTTCCGAATCTGGTGTTGGTGCCGGGGTACGACGGATCGAAGCCGTCACGTCAGCCGCCGCCTATCGTTACCTGCAAGGTCGAAGTGAAATCTTAGACGCCGTAGCAGGCGATTTAAAGGTCACTCAGGACACTGAAGTGGAACAAAAGGTCCAGAGCCTTCAAACTCAAGTTAAGGGCTTAGAACAGAAACAAGCAGCCTTAGAAGGCAAGCTGGCCAGTCAAGAGGCCAGTGCCGTCTTTGACCACGTGGTTGAAGCCGGAAACTACAAGCTGATCAGTGGGACCGTTCAGGTGTCTAAGATGGACCAATTACGGGCCCTCGCTGACACTTGGCGTGACCAAGCCCTTTCCGATGTGTTAGTATTGGGAGCTGAAGTTAACGGCAAGGCTAACCTGATTGTGGCCGTTAGTGCCGACAAACAGAAGCAGGTTAAGGCTGGCGACTTGATCAAGGCCATCTCACCTAAGATCAATGGTGGTGGGGGCGGTCGACCAAACCTGGCTCAGGCCGGTGGTAAGAACCCAGCTGGGTTGCCAGATGCCATGACCGCTGCCGAAACCTGGTTAGCTGATCAAGATTAGTTTCTCAATTTAAGTTAAAATGTGACTCGGGGGAGCGGTCCGGAATTTAGGGCGGCTCCCTTGGTAACAGCAGTATTACGAATAGATTACATTAGGTGGCGGTCGTTGTAGTTTGCCAGCTGATCGAGTAAAATTGAGGCTAAGTGAGGAAGTACGGGGGTGTTTCATAGTGAGTTCATTAGACAAAACGATGTATTTTGATTTTGGCGCCAACCAGCCGAAGGACGTGCACGATACCCTGGTGACGGTTTACCAGGCACTTGAGGAAAAGGGATACAATCCTATTAATCAGATTGTCGGGTACCTACTATCGGGCGATCCTGCGTACATTCCACGTATCAATGATGCGCGGAATCTCATTCGCAAGCATGAACGCGATGAAATCATCGAAGAATTAGTCCGGTTCTATTTGAATCAGAATGGACCGGTGAAGCCATCATGAAGTTAATGGGTTTAGATGTGGGTTCACGAACAGTTGGAATTGCCATTAGCGATGCCTTAGGCTGGACGGCCCAGGGAATTGAAATCATTCGGATTAACGAGGACGAGGAAATCTTTGGAATCGACCGCGTTGCCGAATTGGTTCAGGAGCATGACGTCGGCGGATTTGTGGTCGGCCTGCCCAAGAACATGAACAATTCCTTAGGGCCTCGGGCCGAGGCATCCAAGCGTTATGGCGACATGCTGACTGAGCGTTTCCACCTGCCAGTTGACTTCGAGGATGAACGATTGACAACTGTTGAAGCGGAGCGTATGTTAGTGGAACAAGCGGATACGTCTCGCCGCAAACGAAAAAAAGTAATTGATAAATTAGCAGCCGGGTTAATCCTGCAGAACTATTTAGATCGGCATGGTAAATTAACCCGAGAAAAGTGAGGTTTCGCATGAACGAAGACCAAGAACAAATCACGTTAGTTGACGAAAATGGTAATGAAGAGTTATACGATGTTCTGTTTACCTTTGAATCCGATGACTTCGGTAAGTCATACATTTTGATTTACCCGTCTGGTAAGAGCGAGGATGAAGAAGTCGACATCCAAGCTTATGCCTTACCAGCCGAAGACGATCCAGCCAACCCAACCGGTGGAGATTTACAATTAATCGAATCCGATGAAGAATGGGATATGATTGAATCCGTATTGAACACTTTCCTTTCCGACGGGGAAATCAATCCCGATGCCGGTAAGAAAAACTAGTCATTAAGATCCAAAAAGGGCGGAGGACTTCCGCTCTTTTTTATTTGGTGCGATATGGTGACCTATTGGCGGGTGAAAGGCGTGCAACGTTCCCCGGATCAATGGTAAAATAAAGCGTTATGCAAAACAGGGGGAATATCGATATGACGGAACAGACACACCGGTTCAAGGCCACGATTGCCGGAAAAACCTATACGATTGTGGGCCAAGCGACTGACGAGCACATGCGTGCCGTCACGACGGTTTTGAACCAACAGTTCGAACAATTAAAAACTCTTTCACCCAAGATGAGCAAGGAAGATGCCGCGATTTTAATGGCCTTTAACGCGGTCTCGGATCAATTGAAGATGGCAGATGAACAGACCGCCAAACCTACGGATTCTACGGAAACGGGGAATTAGGGTGGTACTGAGTCTGATTATTATTATCCTACTGGCCCTGGGTTTTCGCCGGGGCTACCGTCGCGGGTTGTTGCGACAGATTCTAAATACTATTGGTTATTTCGTGGTCTGGATTGCGGCACGGCTTTTGTCACGGCCACTAGCGGCAGGGATCGGTCAATTCGTCGGAAACCTCTCGCTGGATAGTTCGGCAAGTGTGGCAACCGCGAGTCAGAGTAGTTCCTTTTTCCTTAACGGACTGGCTTTTTCGGCCATTTTGACGGTAGGATTTTTCATTGTTCATCGCATCATCGAGACGGTTAACAAGGCCACAAAATTGCCAGTTATTCACCAAGTGAATGGCTTGGGTGGTGGCCTCATTAACCTTGTGGTACGTTATGTGGTGATCTTTTTAGTTCTAAATTTACTCATTCTATTACCAATGACGACATTTCAGAATAGTTATCAGGCCTCACCCGTGGCTCAGTGGATCGTCAAAGAGACACCACTGTTATCAGAACGCCTTGTGCACTGGTGGCTCGCGGCGTGATGTCTGACTGTTCGTGAGAAAGGAACGTCTTATGAATCAAAAAACCTTAAAAATTATGGAATATGACCGGATTAAGCAGGGCCTACAGGGTTATTTAGTCTCTGCTGCCGGTCAACATGAATTAAGCCAGCTCCAACCAACGGCGGATGCCAAGACCTTGCAGATCTGGCTCGCTGAATCTAAGGATGGGGCAGATATTTATCGTTTGGAGAACGGAATTCCGTTACCTAAGCTCGATGATATTCGACCGCACCTGCATCGTTTAGCCATGGATGCGGCGTTAAATGGTCTGGAACTAGCCCAGATTAGTCGTGTCCTGTGGACGACTGGATCGGTCGTGAAGTTTTTCCATGACCTAGCCGAAAAGGAAGTCGACCTACAACGGTTGGATCGGGTGGTTAAGGAACTCGTCACGTTGCCCGAAGTGACACGGCGGCTCCGAACCTCTCTAGAAGGGGACGGTCACATCACGGATGAGGCTTCACCAGCTCTCCGGCAGATTCGCCAACACATCACCCAGACCGAGGCGGCCATCCGGAGCACCATGGATCAATATACACGGGGCAAGGATGCCAAGTACCTCAGCGAAACCATCGTCACGATTCGTGATGACCGGTACGTGATTCCGGTGCGGGCCGAATACAAGCAACGTTTCGGGGGCATCGTGCACGACCAGAGTGCCAGTGGCCAGACGCTGTTTATCGAACCACAAGCTGTCGTGGGTCTGAACAACCGGTTACGGCAGAATCAGATTGACGAACGGCATGAAGAACAACGAATTCTCGCCGAATTAACAGCATTGTTGGATCCTTATCAGGATGAAATTCTGCGAAATTCGGAAATTCTCGGGCACTTCGACTTTATCAATGCCAAGGCGAAATATGCGCATCATATGAAGGCGACAGAACCTAAGCTGTCCCTGGACAATCAAGTTGACCTGCGACAGGCACGGCATCCCTTGATCGATCCCCACAAGGTCGTGGCTAATGACATTGCGATTGGCAAGGATTACAAGGCCATCATCGTGACGGGACCGAATACCGGTGGGAAGACGATCACCTTAAAGACACTGGCCTTGGTTCAGTTGATGGGGCAATCAGGACTCTTCATTCCGGCCAATGAAAACAGTGTTATCGGGGTCTTCGATGACATCTTCGCCGATATCGGGGATGAACAATCCATCGAGCAGAGCCTGAGTACCTTCTCCGGTCACATGGAGAATATCGTGGCCATTCTGAAGCATGCCGACGAACGCAGTCTGATCGTCGTCGATGAATTAGGGGCCGGAACCGATCCGCAAGAAGGGGCAGCCCTGGCGATTGCCATTCTTGATGAGATTGGAACACTGGGCAGTTACGTGATGGCCTCAACCCACTATCCAGAGCTGAAAGCCTACGGTTATAATCGGCCAGAAACGATCAATGCCAGCATGGAATTTGATGGCAACACGCTTCAGCCAACGTATCACTTGCTGATTGGGATTCCTGGACGGAGTAATGCCTTAGACATTGCGGCGCGTTTAGGCATGCCCGAACAGATTGTTTCCGCGGCTCGGGGCTTAACCGATCAGGATAGTCAGGACTTAAACGCCATGATTAGTGACCTGACCGAACAGAAACGCCGGGTGGATGCTGATGCGGCCCAACTCAGTCAGGAGTTGAAGGACGCCGACGAGTTACACGGTCAATTGCAACAACAGTTCGATCAGTATCAACAACAGAAGGATCACCTCATGACTGATGCGAAACGAGAGGCCAACCGGTTGGTTGATGAATCTCGCAAGCGGGCCAATCAGATCATTGCGGACCTCCGTAAGAAGCAGTTGGCGGCTGGTCAGAGCGTCGTGAAGGAAGACGAGTTGATTGCCGCACAGGGAGCCTTAAACGCCCTCCAGCAGGACACTAAGCTTAAGAAAAACCGGGTGTTACGTCGTGAGAAGGCCAAGCTGGACTTCCACAAGGGTGACAGCGTCCTGGTGAAGTCTTACGGTCAAGTTGGGGTTCTTGTGGAACAGCTCGATGATAATAATTGGGAAGTTCAATTGGGTATCCTGAAGATGAAGATCGCTACGCGTGATATGGAGAAGGCCAAGGATCCGGCTAAGAGTGCCAAACAACCGCGAGCAACGATTCGACGGACCGGGTCTAACGGGATGTCACCAACCTTGGATTTGCGGGGACACCGTTACGAAGAGGCCATGGCCGAGGTCGACCGTTACATTGATTCTGCGCTATTGGCAGGCTATCCTTCCGTGACGATTATTCACGGTAAGGGTACGGGGGCCTTACGTAAAGGGGTCACCGAATACCTGAAACGGAACAATCGGATCAAGAGCTTTGGTTTCTCACCGGCAAATGCGGGTGGGGATGGATCAACTGTGGTCCGTTTCAAGTAACCCACTAATTAGTTGTAAGCAACTTAGTTGTGATTTTAACTGAGTCTGTTAGACTGAGATGTGAAGTTAAGACCAGCGGCCGATTCCGACCGCCATGACGAAAAAGGGAGGCAATACGATGGTTACAGAAACAACAGATAAGACCTTCGAAAACGATACGGCAACCGGCGTGACGCTGACAGACTTTTGGGCAACTTGGTGTGGTCCTTGTCGGATGCAATCACCTGTCGTTGAACAATTGGCTGAGGAAATGGACAACGTCACCTTTAACAAGATGGACGTTGACGCCAACCCGAACACGCCACAATCCTTTGGGATCATGAGTATCCCAACCTTATTGGTTAAGAAGGATGGCAAAGTGGTTGACTCAATCGTGGGTTACCACTCTAAAGATCAATTAAAGAAGATTTTGGATCAATATCTCGAGGCCTAATTAAAAATGACCTCACCGATTTTTACCGGTGAGGTCATTTTTAATTAAGCTTAAAGTTAGTTTTGCGGGTCTTCGGTCGTGGGTGGCGTGACCAAATCCAGTGGCTTCGGCGCATCGAAGTCGGGGATGAGAGCTTCCGGATCGGTGTAGACGTCGAAGACCACAGCTTGGTTGCGTAGTTTTCGAGGTGTTTCGGTTAATTCAGCTTCGGTGACGACCCCAAGTTGTTGCGACATCATCTCGGCGAGAAAACCGGCCTCAAGGGTGAAATCAGCTTCGGCCCCCATTTTGAGTCGTAGCCGAACAGGTTCGCCGGCGAGTTGCCAGCGCGTCATCTGGGCGGTCTGCTTCTCCAAGGTCAAGGTACCAAAACCTGCTTGGGCGAAGAATATCGAGGCATCGTTGGGATTGCCAACGGGAAACTTCCGGGCAAGTGACTTGCCGGCCCAGTAGCCAATGGCGCCTTGGTCATCGCCAAGTAGCTCCGGTAACAAAGCATCACGGAGAATAAATTGAGGGAGATAGGACGTGCCAGCGGCGTCTCCCATGACAGTTTCGTAGAGGTTTTTCACGAGGGTTGACTCCTTTTTCCGTTTAGATTCTAATTTCATTATACCTTAAAAAGCGGACCACGCTGGACTGTAACTAAATTTAAGGCTTTTTTATCCCCCGAATCGGGGTTTTAGTGGGGGTGTTGCTTGAAACCGGTTCAGAAAAAGGCGATAATATAGATTCAAGCAATGACAAAGGAGCGTTGATTCATGCAGAATAGTCCAATTGGGTTAATGGATTCAGGAGTCGGCGGCTTAACGGTACTCAAAGAAGTACAGCGCTTGTTGCCCACCGAAGACACGGTGTTTTTGGGGGATCAGGCGCGTTTACCTTACGGCCCGAGAACGGTCGCGGAGGTCACCACATTTACCCGCCAGATCGCGCATTTTCTCCAGCGAGAAGCCCATATCAAGATGCTCGTGATCGCCTGTAATACGGCCACGGCGGCAGCCTTAGATACGATGCAAAAGGAACTCGATATTCCCGTTGTTGGGGTGATTGCCCCGGGAGCACGGGCTGCAACTCAGATTACCCGTAACCACCGGATTGGGGTGATCGCAACCACCGGGACTGTGAAGAGTGACCAATATCGTCAAACAATTTTGGCTAAGGATAACCGAAACACGGTGATTTCAGTGGCTTGTCAGGATTTGGTGACCTTGGTAGAAGCTAATGATCTGACCTCGGACCACGCCAAGCAGGTCGTGGCCAATGATTTGGCACCACTGCTGAACCAAAATATTGACACTTTAGTTATGGGATGCACTCATTTTCCACTGTTGCGGCCACTCATCCAACACGTCATGGGTGACCAGGTGACCTTGGTAGATCCTGGCACGGCGACGGCTAATATGGTCACGTCGCTGCTAGATTATTGGAATTTGGCTAATCCTACTACGGACTCGACGGCCGCTTACTACACCACTGGCAACGCCGATGACTTTAACAATTTGGCCAACCACTGGTTGAACCAGACACCGGTTCAGGCAATGCACTTACCACTCAGCGAACTTACCACAACCTTGGAGGTTAACGACAAATGACAAACACGATTGTAGTTGCGACAAATAATCCGGGGAAGGCCCAGGAATTTCGGGCCATCTTCGAACCTAAGGGACTGACCGTTAAGACGTTGGCCGACTTCCCTGATTTGAAGCAAGTCAACGAGACTGGCAAGACCTTTACGGAAAATGCCGAGTTAAAGGCGACCTCGGTGGCTCAAGAAACCCAGTTGCCCGTTTTAGCCGATGATTCTGGCTTGATGGTGGACGCCCTGAACGGCGAACCAGGCATTTATTCTGCCCGGTATGCCGGCGACCACGACGACGCCAAAAATAATGCCAAGTTGCTGGCGAATCTGAAGGATGTGCCTGCCGAAAAAAGAACGGCTGCCTTTCATACTTCATTGGTTTTGATTAAGCCTGATGGCAAGAAGTTAGTTGCCACGGGTGAGGTTCGCGGCGTGATCTTGACGGCACCACGAGGCCACGATGGCTTTGGCTATGATCCCTTATTCTACGTGCCTAGTGAAGGCCAGACGTTTGCCGAAATGGGGATGGCGAAGAAGAATCAACATAGCCATCGGGCCAAGGCAACCGCAGCGATGTTACCGCAATTTGATGAATGGTGGGAGGCTTAACAATGAGTCAATGGTTAGTTGTCAGTGATAATCACGGAGATACGGCCATTCTATCGACACTGCGAGATCAATTGAATCCTGATGCAATCTTTCATTGTGGGGATTCCGAGATGCCAGCCAGTGACCCTTGGTTTAAAGACGCCTATGCGGTCGGAGGTAACATGGATTTTGATGCCAAATTTCCGCTAGTTTTGACGCCCAAAGTTGCGGGTCGTCAGGTCTTACTGACTCACGGTCATCATGACGAAGTGAAATACGACCTCACACAGTTGGATCTACGGGCTCAAGCGGCGCAGGCAACCATTATCTTTTACGGCCACACGCACCGACTGGCGGCCGAACAGGTTGACGGCCGGTTGTTCGTGAACCCCGGCAGTATTAGCCAGCCACGTGGAGAATATCGTTACTTAGGTGGCACGGCCGCCTTAGTCACGGTGACGGCGACTCAGACGGTGGTTCAGTACGTCGATCGCCAGGCGCAACCAATTGCCGATCTCAAATTTACCTTTGACCACCTCAACGCGTAGAAAGGATGATTTTAGCTTATGATTGATACTGCTGTAGAGCAGATGCTTCTAAAAGATACCAGAAGCTATGTCATTCCCGCCGACGTGGTTGCCAATGTCACGGCCAGCAATACGTTGGAACACGCACTGATGGTGCTGTCCAAGGTGGGGTACAACCGGATTCCGGTGTTGGCCGCCGATGATCACCTTCAAGGGATGATTTCCCTAGCGGCGATTACCGACAAGCTCTTGCAGGTTCCCGGGGCGGCGGTTGATCAGCTCAGCCATTATAAAGTGGCGGATGCGATGTCGCCAGTTGGCCATTGGGTCGATGATCCGAAAAAATTGGAAACGATCTTGAACTATCTGGTGGACGATCCCTTTATTCCGTTGATCGATGACCATCAGGTTTTCCAAGGGATCATTACCCGGCGAGAAATGTTAAAACGAATTAATTATTTGGCGCACAACTTACACGTCAGTTACGACGTCACCCCTAAGCAGTTAACGACGGAAGCGTCGTTACACAGCGTGGGCCACTCATAAAGCGACTAGAAAACATACTAAGATTAGCTCTGTAAAACCGATTTGGTTTTACAGAGCTTTTTTTGAATTACAGTAGGTATATGGAG